>NZ_JBIVTO010000005.1:0-53949 GCF_044756805.1 Paeniglutamicibacter sp. NPDC091659 | reverse complement strand
CGAGGTCGCGAGTTCGAACCTCGTTGTCCACTCCAAGAAATATGGACCTCAATTCTTTCGAAGAGGGGTCCTTATTCTTTGGCTTTCCAAAGAAGCAAAGCAGTACCTGGATTCACGCAGTTGGTTCCCTTCGATTTGATCGAACAGTAATTCAATGTAGAGTTCAGGTGCAGCAACTTTGGGCGATTGGCGCAGCGGTAGCGCGCTTCCCTGACACGGAAGAGGTCACTGGTTCGAACCCAGTATCGCCCACAACGATCTATACTATTTGTATCGATCGTTCATGTGGACATAGCTCAGCTGGTAGAGCGCAACCTTGCCAAGGTTGAGGTCGCGAGTTCGAACCTCGTTGTCCACTCGGAATAAAAGCCGCTCGGTTCTTCGGAACCGAGCGGCTTTTTCCGTTAAGCCGTTCCCCGGCTCCCCCTGCATCACACAGCCCGAATTTCCGGCGTTTCCGGTCAGCGCAATTGTTTCCGTGCATTGTGGCCGCTCACGTGGATGCAGCCCGCAATTAGTGACGCGCCATGGCGCATCTGATGCCGGTTGTCGCAAATTTCGGCGTGTGGCCTGTTGAATTGTGGCTTATTGCACATAGGATGAATCTCAGTCGGGGGCATGCCTAGCCCCCAAAATTGAGAGGAGGTGCCTTTTGTCTATTTTTGACGAGCTGAAGGGCAAGGCCGAAGAATTGAAGGACAAGGCCACCGAACTGATTCACCACAACTCGGAGAAGATCAGCGGTGGCATTGACCAGGCCGGCGACTTTATCGACGAAAAGACCGGCGGCAAGTTCGCCGAGCACGTGGACAAGGTCCAGGATGGCGCCAAGGGTCTCCTCGACAAGGTCGATGGTGACGACCAGGCTCCGACTGATCAGGCTCCGACCGCCTAGTCTCCTCCAATCCATGTAGGACTTGTGCCGTAGGCACGACAAACGGGTGCTGGTACTGCCGTGAGGCAGAACCAGCACTTGTTGTTTTTGAAGAAAGTTACACCTTGACCCATACCGTTCAGCAGAGCCCCGCACGGCGTTCGAGCACGATGCAACCGATCATGGCGGGCCTGGTCACGGCCCTTGTCGGATACACCTCATCGTTTGCCGTCGTCCTGACCGGACTCAAGGCCGTGGGCGCCACCGACGCTCAGGCGGCCTCCGGCCTTTTTGCGCTCACCATCACGTTCGCCATTTGCGCGATCGGCCTCGCATGGTTCACCAAACGGCCCATCACCACCGCGTGGTCGACCCCGGGTGCCGCCCTCTTGGTTGGGGCGGCGGGCCTCAACCTGGGGTGGAACGAGGCGGTCGGCGCATTCATCATGACCGGTGTGCTGATTGCCGCAACCGGTGCGATCCCCTGGCTGGGAAGGCTGCTGGCTTCCATACCGGTCCCCCTGGCCCAGGCGATGCTTGCCGGCGTGCTGCTCAAGCTCTGTCTGGCCCCTTTTGTGGCACTTTCGGACATCCCGCTTTACGTTGCCCCGGTGATCCTGGTGTGGCTGGTCTTCCTGCGCTTCAGTCCCCGATGGGCGGTTCCGGCCGCGATGGCCACCGCGTTGGCCCTCGCGGGAATCACCATGGGACAGGCCTCCGAATCCGGTGCCATGGGTGAACTGCTGCCGAGCCTCGTCTTCACCGCCCCGGCGTTCAGCATCGAGGCATTCACGGGAATCACCTTGCCGCTGTTTGTCGTGACCATGGCCTCGCAGAACGTCCCCGGCGTGGCGGTGCTGGCGAGCTTCGACTATGAAACGCCGTGGCGTGCATCGATGCTCAGTACCGGCATCGGAACCTCGATAGCGGGGATTTTTGGCGGCCATGCAATCAACCTGGCCGCAATCTCCGCGGCACTTGCCGCAGGCGAAGAAGCCGGCGAGGACCGCTCCAGGCGCTGGATCGCAGCGGTTTCCTCGGGCGGCTTCTACATCCTGCTGGGTCTGGCGTCGGCGGCCATCACGGCGTTGGCATCCGCCAGCCCCGCGGGCCTCCTTGAAGCAGCGGCCGGATTGGCGCTCCTGGGAACCCTGGGCACGGCCGCATCTTCAGCGCTGGCGGACCCGTCGAGCCGCATGAGCTCGTTGGTCGCATTCCTGATCGCCGGGTCCGGGCTCAGCTTCGCCGGCATCGGCGGCGCCTTCTGGGCTCTGTTGGCCGGCTTGGCCCTGCGTTTCCTCATCGAGCGGAAGCGCGGCTGAGCCCACGGCGCACATTCCTGGCGCGAAAAGGCCGCGTTGCCCATGCATCGAGTGCATGGGCAACGCGGCCTTCGTCATTTCCCGGGCGGGCTTTCCCTAGAGTGCGGGCTCCCCGGCCTGGCCTTCGCGGGCCAGTGCGGTCAGGCGGGAGACGGCGCGGAAGTACTTCTTCTGGTAGCCGCCGGCCATCATTTCCGGGGTGAAGAGCTCGCTGAACGGCTTGCCGGAGGCAACGATCGGCACGTCCTTGTCATACAGGCGGTCGGCCAGCACGACGAAGCGCAGGGCAACGGACTGCTCGGTGATCGTTTCGACGTTGTGCAGCACCAGCACGTCGGTGTCGCCGATCAATGCACGGTAGCGGCTGGGGTGGACCTTGGAGAGGTGCTCCGCCAGCTCGGAGAATTCGTCGATGGCAAAGGTCTTGTCGCCGTAGCGTTCCTTGGCGAACACCTCGATGGCCGAATCCTCCAGCGGATCCGGCGCGTCGGGCAGTCCGCGGTGGCGGAAGTCGACGCCGTCGACGCGGTGCACGTCGAACTGTTCGGCCAGGACCTTGATTTCGCGCTGGAAGTCGACCGCGGCGAAGCGGCCCTCGCCCAGGGCGCCGGGAAGCGTGTTGGAGGTCGCCGCTATCTTCACGCCGGCATCGGAAAGCTCGCGCATGAGGCGGGACATCAGCACGGTGTCCCCCGGATCGTCCAGCTCGAATTCATCGATGCAGACCAGCGAGTAGGTGCTGAGCACCTCGACCGTCTGGCGGAAGGAAAGCGCGCCAACCAAATTGGTGTATTCGACGAAGGTGCCGAAGGCCTTGCGGCCCGGGGCCAGGTGCCACAGCGAGGCAAGCAGGTGGGTCTTGCCGACGCCGAATCCGCCGTCGAGGTAGATGCCCGACTTGTGGGTCTTCTTCTTGCCGAAGAGCTTGCCCAGGAGGCCGCCCTTGGAGGCGCCGATGTGGCTGGCGAAGTGCTTGAGCTTGGTGACGGCCTCGGCCTGGGACGGTGCCGACGGATCCGGGCGGTAGGTCTCGAACGACACCTCGCCGAAACGGTAGGACGGGTGGAAGCCGGCAAGCAGCTCTTCAATCGAGACCGTTGGGGTCCGTTGGGAAAGATGCGCAATCGTGGCCATACGGCGGAACGGTCCTTAGCTTCGAGGTGTGGTGGTGATCGGCGCGCGGAATCACGCCCCCGCTATTTTACCGCCAAGTGAATCGGCAACCAGCATATGAGACTCATCGCACGCCGATGCCCCTCCGCTGCCGCATACACGGACGCTGGAAGCGAAATATGGCACAAGATGACAGCCTCCCCCACCATGGCCCGTCCCGGATCGCTAGGCTGGTGGTGAAGCACTTTTTCCCGATATTTCTTGTTGCGAGGTCAATTCATCATGAGCCTGCCCATCGACGCCGATCCCCGGTTCGCCAGCTATGCCCATCCGGAACGGCTGGTGTCCACCCAGTGGCTGGCGGCAAACCTCACCACCCCGGGCCTGGTCATTGTCGAGTCCAACGAGGATTTCCTGCTCTACGACACCGGCCACATCCCCAACGCCATCAAGATCGACTGGCACACCGACCTGAACGACGAGGACACCCGCGACTACGTCGACGGCGAGGCCTTCGCCGCGCTGATGTCCTCCAAGGGCATCAGCCGCGACAGCACCGTGGTGATCTACGGCGACAAGTCGAACTGGTGGGCCGCCTACGCGCTGTGGGTCTTCACGCTCTTCGGCCACGAGGATGTCCGCCTGCTCGACGGCGGCCGCGACAAGTGGATCGCCGAGGGCCGGGAAATCACCCGCGAAAAGCCCATGGTTGTCCCCACCGACTACCCGGTGGTCACCCGCGACGACAGCACCATCCGCGCTTTCCTGCCACAGGTGCTTGAGCACTTCGGCAATCCGATGATCGATGTCCGTTCCGCCGAGGAATACAGCGGCGAACGCACCCACATGCCCGCCTACCCGGAGGAAGGCGCGCTGCGCGGCGGGCACATCCCGTCGGCCGCGTCCGTGCCGTGGGCCCTGGCCGCAGCCGAGGACGGAACCTTCCGCTCACGCGAGGAGCTCGAGGAGGTCTACCTCGGCAAGGCCGGGCTGACCCCCGGTGACAAGGTCATCACGTACTGCCGCATCGGCGAGCGTTCCAGCCACACGTGGTTCGCCCTGCAGTTCCTGCTCGGCTTCGAGGACGTGCGCAACTACGACGGTTCCTGGACCGAGTGGGGCAATGCCGTGCGCGTTCCCATCGTCAAGGGCTCGGAACCCGGTGCCGTACCCGCAGGCATTGGAGCATAATCCCATGAGCGACCTTCCCAAGGAACTTGCCGAAATCGTCGACGACTTCCAGGCCGTCACCGAACGCGAGCGCCTGGAACTCCTGCTGGAATTCTCCGACGAACTCCCCGCGCTGCCGCAGCACCTGGCCGACCACCCTGACCTGCTCGAACAGGTCGTCGAGTGCCAAACCCCGCTGTTCCTGGCCATCGAGGTCGAGCCTGCCGGCGAGCAAAACGTCTCGCTGTTCTTCTCCGCCCCGCCGGAGGCACCCACCACGCGCGGCTTCGCCTCGATCCTGCACCAGGGGCTCGACGGGCTTCCCGCGGCAGCGGTGCTGTCCATTCCGGATGACATGCCCAACCGGTTGGGGCTCACCCGCGCGCTGACTCCATTGCGTTTGCGCGGCATGACTGCAATGCTGGCACGCATAAAGCGACAGGTGAACGAACGCCTCGCGGCGTCCAACGAGTAGCAACACCGGTGGCGGCACACGCCATTCACCGTGACGGGAATCGAGTTTGGGCATCGGCGCAGGCCGTTGCCCAAACCCTTCTTGAGGAACAGGCGATGACAAAGAAGAAAAGCCACGCAGCGGCCGGCACCCCGGCAACCACCCTGCTGGACCGCGAAAAAGTCGACTACACGCTGCACCCCTACACCCACGATCCGGCCGCGGATTCCTTCGGCTTGGAGGCCGCCGAGGCCCTGGGCGTGGCACCGAACCGGGTGTTCAAGACCCTGCTGGTCGCCACGGGAGAACAAGGCGCCTCGGCCTTGGTGGTGGGCATCGTGCCCGTCGACCAGTCCCTGGACCTGAAGGCGATAGCCTCCGCGCTGGGCATCAAGAAGGTTGAAATGGCCGATCCGGTGGCCGCCGAACGCCGCACCGGATACGTGGTGGGCGGCATTTCGCCGCTGGGCCAGCGGCAGCATTCGCGAACGATCCTCGACTCAAGCGCGATGGCCCATGAAACGATCTACGTTTCGGGAGGGCACCGCGGCCTGGACATCGAGCTGGCGCCGACGGACCTGCAGCGCCTGACAGACGCCCAGCTCGCGCACATCGCCCACCGCTAACCTCCCACTTCGGCGGGCTCCCCCGGCCGGGTCGAGTTCAGCACCGCGCCCACGAAATCCTTGACCTCCCGGTCCCAGCGTTCGGGATCGACGTTCCATTCGCGGGTGTGTCCTGCCCGGGTGAACCGCTTCAGGACCACCGTTTCCGGGTTGAGCTCGGCCAGCTGCTCCGAGGGGCCGATGGGCACGAAGTCGTCGTCCTCGCTGTGCATGATGAGCGTCGGGATGCGCAGCTGGTCGTGCCGTTCGACCCAATTCAGTTCCTTGAGGTCCAGCGGCGCGGCCAACCCCGTCATCCACCGGCCGGCCTTGTTGCTGAGCAGCCATTGGCCGAACCTTCCCACGGCCTCCGGGATCCGGTTGAGCTTGGCCTGGTGGGAGAGCACGTCGATCCAATTGATCACCGGGCCGTCAAGCACCATCGCCGAAATGCTGCGGGCGTTGCCCGACCTGTCGGCGGCTTGGAGCCCCACCGCACCTCCCATGGACCAGCCGAAGAGCATGACTTCCCTGGCACCCCGGGAAAGCGCATAGTCGATCGCCGCATCGACGTCCGGCCATTCCGTGGCCCCCAGGCCGTAGCGCCCGTCGACCGCGGCCGGGGCGACCCCGTCGTTGCGGTACGAGACCAGCAGCGCGCTAAGCCCCAGGTCGCCCAGCGTGGGAAGGGCCCGGATTCCTTCCTTGCGGTTGGCCCCGCGCCCGTGCACGCAGATCGCCCAGGTGTCGGCCCGGTCGGTGCCCGCGACAAACCATGCCGGGGCTCCCCCGTTTTCCGTGGGAATCTCGATCTCGGTGTATTCCACGCCGACGTCGGCCGGCGAATTGAAGACGACGCCGGAAAGCCTGCCGCGCACCGCGGCGGAAAGGTCGCCCGAGTAGACCTTCTCCACCGGGCGGGTGACGGTGCCGTCGCCGGTGCGGTATCCCTTGGGTTCGCCGAGGCGCGCGTGCCCGCGGTCGGCCGAGAAGAAAAGCGAATACCGGCCCGGGGCCGTCGAGTCCTTGTTGGCGGGAAGGATGATGTCCTGGCCATCGTCGGTCGGGACCACGGCCAGGATGGCCAGGCTCTCCTCCGGCACCGCGTTGGGGGTGACCACCCGACGGGCAAAATACGCGGCCAGGGCCGAGACACTGCCGGCGAACAACGATCCGGCAGCGGCGCCCACGCCGACACCCAATAGTGCAATGCTCAGGCCCTTGCCCGTTGACTTGGTACGCGGCAGACGCGGTGCTTGTTTTGCCATCATGGTTACATCATCGCAAATCTTTGCACCGCTGCCTTGCGGCCGTGCGGCTTTTCTCCGCTCGAATCTCCGGCGGCAGCGGATCCCCGCCGGCCAACGAGCGTTGATTCCGGGAATGACCACGGCCTGTGCCGTGTTGAACACATCATGAGCGATAGCCAGCATTCAGAGAATTCCCCGGCTCCTGAGGAGCCCGCGGTGAAAAAGACCGAGGAACAATGGCGCAGCGAGCTGACCCCCGACGAATTCCGGGTGCTTCGCAAGGCCGGCACCGAGCGCCCGTTCACCGGGGAGTACTGGGACACCAAGACGGAGGGCGTCTATGCCTGCCGTGCCTGCGGCCAGGAGCTCTTCACCAGCAACGCAAAGTTCGACGCCGGCTGCGGCTGGCCGTCCTTCTTCGCGCCGCTGGCCGAGGACCGCGTCCGGTACATCCGCGATTCGACCCTCGGCATGGCCCGGGTCGAGGTTCGCTGCGCCGCCTGCGATTCGCACCTTGGCCACGTTTTCGAGGGCGAGGGCTTCAATACGCCCACCGACCAGCGCTATTGCATGAACTCGGTCTCCCTTCGGCTGAAAACCGCCAAGTAGCGTCCTATTTTGCCGGGCGGGACCGGTCGGCGGCCGGCCGTTCCCGCCCGAGCATTCCCCCGAGTCGCACCTTGGGGCTTCACAACGGTTCGGAGCGTTAAAAATACTTACGCTAGGGCATATTTTCGATCAGCAACCATCGCATCTCAGTAGGCTGGATACAGAAGGCCGCGGAGCAACCCGCGGCACGCCCATCCGCACCGAAAGGGGTGTCAGATCATGACCCACGCGACTCTTCCCAAGCCGCTGTCAAACTCCGAGCTCGTATCCTCCGAAGCCTGGACTACCCTCAAGCTAGCCGCGACCGAGTTCCAGACCCTCCAGGTCAAGGATGGATCGGTGCCCGAGGCAACCGACCACGCCCACGCGGCCGAACTGGTCGAATCGATCGTCGAGGCGGTCCACACCCTTGCGCCCCAGTTCCCGCACGACGCCGAGTACCTCGAAGCCCTCGTCCGGGACCTGAACGCCTGGCGCTCGGCGGGCTTCGGCGTGCCCGACTTCCTGGATTCCCTGATGGGCTTCCAGCCGCAGACCCAGCGCGAGGACGGACTGCGCCACCTGGTCCTCTTCCCCATGTACACGCAGAACGGCTCCACCAACCGGTTGCTCGAGGCCGTGCTCGTCGAGGTCATCTGGCCCGAGTTCATCGGTGCGCTCGAGGCCGGGGACTACGGCAACAAGCTCTTCGTTCCGCTGCGCTTCCTGGACTTCACCCCGGGCTACGACACCAACTCCGCGGTGCTCTTCCCCGAATCCGTCGCGATCCGCGAAACCCCGTCCTTCACCTGGGGCGCCATCTTCCAGGACCGCGAGGCCGCACGCTTCCGCCGCGTGCTCAAGGCCGCCGCGGAGATCACCAACCTCGAACTGCCCGCCGACGCGGCGGCAATGCTCGGCGACCAGTCGCTGACCGAGGAAACCTTCGTGATGTGGGACCTGATCCACGACCGCACCCACATGCGCGGGGACCTGCCCTTCGACCCGTTCATGATCAAGCAGCGCATGCCGTACTTCCTGTACTCGCTGGAGGAACTGCGCTGCGACCTGACCGCCTTCCGCGAATGCGTGAAGATCCAGGGCGACGAGTCCCAGGACGAGGCGACCCGCCACCACGCCAAGCTGGTCCAGTACGCGGTGATCTTCGACCGCATCTTCCGCTTCGCAATCACCGGCACCCGCCACCGCAACTACGACGCCGTCGGCGGACAGCTGCTCTTCGCGTGGATGCACCAGCACCACGTGCTGCACTGGACCGACACCAAGCTGGCCATCGACTGGGACGCGGTCCCGGCCGTGGTCTCCGCACTCGGCGACGCCATCGACGAGCTGTACTGGCGTTCGATCGACCGCCCGAAGATCGCCCACTGGCTCGCCGCCTACGAGCTGGTCTCGGCCACGCTGACCCCGCACCCGGCCTCGGTCTGGGCCAAGGGCCCCGACGCCCTGCCGCTGACCGCGCCGCTGCGCGAGATGACCGACCAGGTGCTGGACGACGAGTTCCCGCTCTCGATGTTCTACGAGGCCCTGGGCAAGAAGATGACCCCCGTCATCGAGTCCACCATCGGCATGACCGGCACCAGCGCACTCTAATCCCCCTCCTGTGGTGCAAGGGTCCCTCGCGGGACCCTTGCACCACAGCTACATGTGAGGTCTACACTCTCGATCATGGCTACGTTATCCGATCTGACAGTACTCATCGCCGGGGCAACCTCCCCGGCCGGTGTCGCGGCCGCCCGCGCCCTGTGCGACGCCGGGGCCACCGTCCTGGCGGCAGGCTCCAACGCGGACCGGCTCGCCGAACGCCTGCCCTTTGTGCACGGGCGCTACGAGGTTGACTTGGCCAACCACGCGGCCGTCACCGAGATGCACCAGCTCATCGACACCGAACGCGGCCGCATCGACGGGCTGCTGCACCTGGTCGGCGGCTGGCGTGGCGGCAAGGGGCTGGCCGGGCAGTCGGACGACGACGCCGACTTCCTGCACGCCCAGATCATCACGACGCTGCGCAACACCACCCGGGTGTTCCATGAGGACCTCCTGGCATCCCCGCGCGGCCGCGTGGCGATCGTCAGTGCCACCGCCGTGGACGCGCCCAGCGGGTCCAACGCAAACTACACCACCGCCAAGGCCGGCGCCGAGGCCTGGATGCGTTCCGTCGCCGCCGCCATGACGGCCGCGCAATCGGGGAACAAAGCGGCCCCGGAACCCCAGCGCGCCGCCGCGGTGCGCTGGGTCATCAAGGCCTTCAGCGACGAGGCCACCCGGGCGGCCCACCCCGAACGCAATGTCGCGGGCTTCACCGACGTCGCCGCGCTCGGCGCCGCAGCGGTTTCCCTCTTCACCACCGACGCCGCCACGCTCAACGGGGCACGCATCCTGCTGCCCGCGCTCTGAGAGCGGCGTTACACTTTTACGGACGCACGGGCTTTTTGCCCATGCCATCTACACTTTTGACCAGTTAGGACCTTTCCCCGTGACTTCCCCCCTGCACGACACCTCGGTGCGCGGCTTCGCCTCCGACAACTACTCCGGCATCCACCCGGAGGTGCTTGCGGCACTGGCCGAGGCCAACGGCGGCCACCAGGTCTCCTACGGCGAGGACCAGTACACCGAACGGCTCGGCGAGGTCGTCAAAGGGCACTTCGGCCCGGAGGCCACGATCTTCCCGGTCTTCAACGGCACCGGCGCCAATGTCACGGCCCTGCAGTCGATGCTGCCGCGCTGGGGTGCGGTCATCTGCGCCGCCACCGCCCACATCAACTCCGACGAGAACGGCGCCCCTGAACGCGTGGGTGGCATGAAGCTGCTCTCGGTGCCGACCCCGGACGGCAAGCTCACCCCGGAGCTGATCGACCGCGAGGCCTGGGGCTGGGGCGACGAGCACCGCGCCCAGCCGCTTGCCGTCTCGCTGACCCAGTCCACCGAACTCGGCACCCTGTACACGCTCGAGGAGCTGCGCGCCATCACCGCCCACTCCCACTCGCTGGGCATGCGCGTACACATGGACGGCGCCCGGATCTCCAACGCAGCGGCCGCGCTCGGCGTCGGCCTGGGCGAGATGACCGCAGGCACCGGGATCGACATCCTGTCCCTGGGCGGCACCAAGAACGGCATCATCTTCGGCGAGGGCATCGTCACGCTGTCCCCCGGCCCGGCCGATTCGATGAAGTACCTGCGCAAGATGAACATGCAGCTCGCCTCCAAGATGCGCTTCATTTCCGCCCAGCTGCTGGCCCTGTACGACGGGGACCTCTGGCTGCGTTCGGCCGCCCACGCCAACGCCATGGCCGCGAAGCTCAGCGCCGCGGTGGAACTGGTGGACGGCGTGGAGCTTGTCTACCCGACGCAGGCCAACGGCGTCTTTGCCGCGCTGCCCAACGCCGCGGCCGACGCGCTGCGCGAGCGCTTCCGCTTCTACGACTGGGACCGCGCCGCGGGCCAGGTCCGCTGGATGTGCTCCTTCGACAACACCGAGGCCGACATCGACGCCTTTGTCGCGGCGCTCAAGGAAGAAATGGCAGCGCTCTAGGCACTGCCGTCCCCGCGGCAACCGCACGGCGCCGGGAGGGCGGGACACGATCAATCCCCTCCCGGCGTGCCTTGACGCAACAAAGCGCCGCGGCACTTTAGACTCGCCATGTGAGCTCCCATGGACCGATATCAGTAGTGCCGCCAGCCTTCCTCGAAGCGCTGGCCGCGGTGCGCCGAACCGGCTGCCGCAGCGAGCTACGCCTGGAAGAGATTCCGGCACCGGCACGGCTTGCCCCCTACGCCCTGGCGTTGGCCGCCGACGTCCACGAGCGCGTGCCGCGCAGCGCCCTGGGCGCGGGCAGGACGGGAACCGATCCGCACCCGGTGATCCACGGGGAGGAGCTCGCCACCGGCCGCTTCATCCTGCTGCACGACCCGGCCGGATCCGCACTCTGGGACGGCGACTTCCGCATCGTGACCTACATCAGGGCCCGCATGGAGTCCGAAATGGGCAACGACGCCATGCTCGGCTCGGTGGCCTGGACCTGGCTGGTCGACGCGCTCACCGAGTCCGGGGCCGAATACCGCCAGGCCGGAGGCACCGCCACCCGCGTGCTCTCGGAGAGCTACGGAACCCTTGCCGACCGCAACGACACCATCGACATCGAACTGCGCGCGTCCTGGACCCCCGGAGACGGGAACATCTCGGCGCACCTTGAGGCGTGGGCGGAAATGGTCTGCACCTTTGCCGGGCTGCCCCCGCTGCCCAGCGGCGTCACGGCGCTGCCGCACCGCCGCTTTTCCTAAGGGGCCGAACGGCCCGCGTGGCCGCCAAATCCCCCTGCGCCTGATTCGGTACTAGAATTGGATGCACCATGACCCGTACCGAACACGCCCAGCGCCCCGGCGCAACAGATGCCCCCAGCCTCGACGCCGCATCCCAGGAGTCGACAGAACCACAGGCCGGGGAGGTTGTTGCCGAACCGACATTGCTGGACACCCCGCGCGACGGCGTCCCCGAGGTCATCATCACGGTTCCCGGGCTCAAGCGTGCCGCGCGCGCCATTGCCGCGGGCACCGGCCCGGTTTCCGTCGACGCCGAGCGTGCCTCCGGCTTCCGCTACGGCCAGCGCGCCTTCCTGGTCCAGTTGCGCCGCGAAGGTTCGGGCACCTGGTTGATCGACCCCGAACCGTTCGAGAACCTTGACGAGATCCAGGAAGCCATCGGCAACGAGACCTGGATCCTGCACGCTGCGTCCCAGGACCTTCCGTGCCTGGCCGAGCTCGGCATGGCACCGGCACGGCTCTTCGACACCGAACTCGCGGCACGCATCGCCGGACTGCCGCGCGTGGGCCTGGGCCCGGCCGTCGAGTCGCTGCTGGGGCTGCGCCTGGCCAAGGAACACTCGGCCGCCGACTGGTCGACCCGCCCGCTTCCCGAGCCGTGGCTGCGCTACGCGGCCCTGGACGTCGAGGTGCTGGACGTGCTGCGCGAGGAGCTCATCAAGATCCTCGAGGCCGGCGACAAGCTCGATTTCGCCGAGCAGGAATTCGAGGCCGTGCGCACGGCTCCGACCGCTCCCCCGCGCACCGACCCGTGGCGCCGCACCTCCGGGCTGCACCAGATCCGCGACCGCAAGACCCTTGCCGCGGTCAAGAACCTGTGGGAGGCCCGCGAGGCGTTGGCACGCAGCCGCGACGTCGCCCCCGGCCGGCTGATCCCGGACTCCGCGCTGGTCGCGGCCGCCAAGGCCATGCCCACCAGCGTCCCGGCGCTGCTGAAGACCCCGGGTTTCCACGGCCGCTCGGCCGCCAAGGACGCCCCGCGCTGGTTGCGCGCCCTGCAGGACGCACGCTTCTCCACGGACCTGCCGCCGAACCAGGTGCCGTCCAACGCACCGCCGCCGCCGCGCGTCTGGGCCGACAAGGACCCCGTTGCCGCCGCGCGCCTGCAGACCGCAAAGTCCCGGATCACGCGCACCGCCGAGGTCTGGAACATCCCGCTGGAGAACCTGCTGACCCCCGACTACCTGCGCCGCCTGTGCTGGAAGCCGCCGGCGGAGATCGACCTGGACACCGTGACCGAGGCACTGCGCGAGCTCGGCGCCCGCCAGTGGCAGATCGACCTGGTGGCCCCGGTGATCACCGTGGCCCTGCTGGATCCTGACAAGCTGGCCGCGCGCTAAACGCCTCGACCGGCATCCCCGCGGCACCACCGCGGGGATGCCGGTTTTTTCATGCCCGGACGCGGCCCGCCGTTCTTGTCCCGCGTTGCACTTGCACTCCAAGTTACCGACCAGTAGCGTATGGGGTGGATCACATTCCACCCCCGCAATGCAAGGAGCACCGGTGAGCCCACAGTCAGTGAACACCCGCCAGGCCACGCGCCAGGTCCGCGATGTCGTCTTCGTCGACGGCGTCCGCACCCCCTTCGGCAAGGCCGGGGACAAGGGGATCTACCACGGCACCCGCGCCGACGACCTCATCGTCAAGTGCATCCGCGACCTGATGCGCCGCAACCCCTCGCTGCCGGCCGAACGCATCGACGAGGTGGCCATCGCCGCCACCACGCAGACTGGCGACCAGGGCCTAACCATCGGGCGCACCGCCGCGCTGCTGGCCGGGCTGCCCCAGTCGGTGCCCGGCTTCGCCATCGACCGCATGTGCGCCGGGGCCATGACCGCGGTGACCACCACGGCGGGGTCCATCGCCTTCGGCGCCTACGACGTGGTCATCGCCGGCGGCGTGGAGCACATGGGCAACCACCCGATGGGTGCCGGCGCGGACCCCAACCCGCGCTTCCTCTCCGAGCGCATCGTGGACCCCGCGGCCCTGAACATGGGCAACACCGCGGAGAACCTGCACGACCGCTTCCCTGCCATCACCAAGGAACGTGCCGACCGCTACGCCGTCGCTTCCCAGGAAAAGCTCGACGCCGCCTACCGCGCCGGACAGATCCAGCCGGACCTGGTTCCCGTCGCGGCCCGCCGCCCCGAGGAGGGCTGGAAGCTGCACACGACCGACGAGCCGCCGCGCCCCGGCACCACGCTGGACTCGCTGGCCGAGCTGCGCACCCCCTTCCGCGCCCACGGGCGCGTCACCGCCGGCAACGCCGCGGGCCTGAACGACGGCGCCACGGCCGCGATCCTGGCCAGCGCCGACGCCGCCGAGGAACTCGGCCTGCCGGTCAAGATGCGGCTGGTCTCCTACGCCTTCGCCGGGGTCGAGCCGCAGGTCATGGGCATCGGACCGGTCCCGTCCACCGAGAAGGCTCTGGCCCAGGCCGGGCTGGGCATCGAAGACATCGGGCTGTTCGAGATCAACGAGGCCTTCGCCGTCCAGGTGCTCTCCTTCCTGGACCACTTCGGCATCGACCAGGAGGATGACCGCGTGAACCGCTACGGCGGGGCCATCGCCGTGGGCCACCCGCTGGCCTCCTCCGGCGTCCGGCTGATGACTCAGCTGGCCCGCCAGTTCGAGGAAGACCCCTCGGTCCGCTACGGACTGACCACCATGTGCATCGGGTTGGGCATGGGCGGCACCGTCGTCTGGGAAAACCCGCACCACGCCGACTTTGGAAAGGACGCCTAGCCATGAGCCAGGGCACCATCGAAAATTTCTCCGCCCTTGCTGCGGCGATCCCCAATGAAATCGTCACCCACTCGCTGGTCACCGACGTGGCCCTTCCCGGAGGCCGGCGGCTGGCGCTGCTGACCCTGGACAACGGGCTTGACCACACCAAGCCGACGACGCTGGGCCCCAGCACGCTGATCGAGCTGCACGGCGTGCTCACCGAACAGAAGGCGCGCGCCACGGCCGGGGAAATCGACGCGCTGGCCGTGACCGGAAAGCCGTACTTCCTGGTCGCCGGGGCGGACCTGTCCGGCGTCAAGCACCTCTCCTCCCCGGAGCACGGCGCGGCCATGGCCACCCTGGGGCATGCGGCCTACGACCTGCTCGCGGAGATGGGCGTGCCGACTTTCGCCTTCATCAACGGCGTCGCCCTGGGCGGCGGCCTGGAGATCGCCCTGGCCTGCACCTACCGGACGGTGTCCTCGGGCGCCAACGGCATCGGGCTGCCGGAGGCCTTCATCGGCCTGGTCCCGGGCTGGGGCGGGGTCTACCGGCTGCCGCGGCTCACTGGCCCGGAGGCCGCCATGACCGTCATGATCGAAAACCCGCTGAACAACAACCGCTCGCTCAACGGCGCCGCCGCGGCCAAGATCGGCATCGCCGATGCCCTCTTCGGGCCCGCCGACTTCCTGGAGCAGTCGCTGCTCTGGGCCGGCGGCGTGCTTGAAGGCACCGTCGAGGTCAAGCGCCCCAATGCGGTGGACCCCGCCACCGATCCCGAGGTTGCCAAGCGCTGGGCTGCGGCCGCCGCCAAGGCGCGCGCGTTCGTCGAGGCCAAGACCTCCAACGCCGCCCCGGCACCGGCCAAGGTGATCGAGGTCTTCGAGGCCGGTGCAAGCATCAGCCAGGCCGAATCGGCGCAGCTGGAAATCGGCGCGCTCACCGAGCTCATGCAGACCAACGCCTTCCACAACACCGTGTACTCCTTCCTGGACCTGACGCAGAAGCGTTCCAAGCGCCCCGCCGGGGCTCCGGACGCCAAGCTCGCCCGGCCCGTCACCAAGGTCGGCGTCGTGGGAGCAGGCCTGATGGCCGGCCAGCTGGCGCTGCTCTTCGCCAAGAACCTGAAGGTGCCCGTGGTCATCACCGACATCGACCAGGCACGCGTGGACAAGGGCCTGGCCTACATCCACGGAGAGGTCGACAAGCAGCTGGCCAAGGGACGCATCTCCCCCGACGCGGCAAACCGCACCAAGGCCCTGGTCACCGGATCGGCCACCAAGGACGCCTTCGCAGATGCCGACTTCGTGATCGAGGCCGTCTTCGAGGAACTCGCCGTCAAGAAGCAGGTCTTCGCCGAGGTGGAGGCCGTCGTCTCCCCCGAGTGCATCCTGGCCACCAACACTTCCTCGCTGTCGGTCACGGAGATGGGCAGGGATCTGGCGCACCCCGAGCGCCTGGTCGGATTCCACTTCTTCAACCCGGTGGCTTTGATGCCGCTGCTGGAGATCGTGCGCACCGAACACACGAACGACGTTGCCTTGGCCACGGCGTTCGCGCTGGGCAAGGCGCTGCGCAAGACCTCCGTGCTGGTCAAGGACGAGGCGGCGTTCGTCGTCAACCGCATCCTGCTGCGCCTGATGGGCGAGGTGGCCAACGCCTTCGACGACGGCACGGACGCCGCGGTCGCGGACACGGCACTGCGCCCCATGGGACTGCCGATGACGCCGTTCACCCTGCTGGCCATGGTCGGCATCCCGGTGGCGCACCACGTGTCGGGGTCCCTGCACGCGGCATTCGGCGAGCGCTTCCGCGTCTCGGACAACCAGCAGGTGCTGATCGAGAACGGCATCAAGTCGCTCTGGGTCCCGACGGCCGATGGCGGGCAGGAGATTCCCGAATCGACGCTGGAGCTCCTGTCCTTCGGTTCGAACCCCAGCACGGCCGACGAGCTGCTTCTCCGCACCCAGGACGCCCTGGCGCAGGAGATCGGCCTGATGCTGGCCGAGGGCGTGGTCGCGGGTCCCGAGGACATCGACCTGTGCATGATCATGGGCGCTGGCTGGCCGATGCACCTGGGCGGCATCACTCCGTACCTTGACCAGGTCGGCGCCTCCGAACGGGTCAACGGGAAGAAGTTCCACCAGGCCTAGCCGTCGGGCATTGGGTTGCGTGTGGTCCGGAAGCGCAGGCTTCCGGACCACACGTGGTTTTCGGCCAGGAATGGTTCCGAAAAGATTTCGCCTCACCCATCCATCGACGTTGCGCCGTTTGTACGCAACACTGTGCTTATGAAACAGAACATCACTTTGTCGCCCACACGCAGGGTTGTTCTTGGCACCTCCCTGGCGGCCGGTGCCGCCGCCGCCTTGGTGGCGTGCGGGCAGGGCAAGTCCGGCGAATCCGTCCCTTCCCCCACCGGCACAGCGTACGACGCCACAGATCTGTCCCGCCTTGCTGTCCAGGGAACCACCTCCGTGACGGTGAACGGGCACAACTACCTGCTCTACCGTCCCGATGAGAAGACGGTCCTGGCCTACACCTCCGTTTGCACACACCAGGGGTGCAAGGTGGGCACCGGTGACAGCACGAATTTCATCTGCCCGTGCCACGGTTCCGAGTTCTCGAAGGCGGACGGCTCGGTCGCCCAAGGACCGGCGGACAAGCCCCTGACCAGATACGCAACAAGCATCGAAGGCGACAAGGTCAAGATCTACCTGTAGCCTGGCCTGCTGCCGACCCGTGGAATGATGGAGGGCATGAGTTCCATTTCTCCACAGACCCGTCGTGCCTTTGTTGGATCCACCATGGTGGCCGGTGCCGCCGTTGCCTTGGCAGCGTGCGGCGACGGCTCATCCGCAGCGCCGAACAACGTCCCTTCTGCCCCGCCCGAACCAAGCGGCGCGGGCACCGTCGTGGCCACGCTTTCGGAGTTGGGGGTCGGTACCCGGCTCTCCGTCACGGCGACACGGACCGGTGCCGACGGAAAGACCAAGGACGCGGGTTTCCTGCTCTTCCGCCCCAACGAAAAGACGGTGCTGGCCTACACCGCCATTTGCACCCACCAGGGTTGTGCGGTGACCACCAAGGCACCCCAGGGAGAGGACTTCTACTGTCCCTGCCACGGCTCCTACTTCCAGCCCGCGGATGGCAAGGCCATAGCCGGCCCGGCACGTGGCGCCCTGGAACGTATTGCCGCGCAGATCACGGGCCAGGACGTGCTGATCTTCGTCTAGGTCCGACTACGCCATGCCGAGCCTTGGCTGCCGCTAAAAGCTTCACCTCAAATAGAACCCGCCAACGACCGATTCCATGATTTCCAGGATTTGGTTGGGGCGGGTTTCGTTTGCCTGCTGACGGCCGAGTATCCGCGAGCTCAGCGCATCCAGGGGCGAGGAACCGTTCGGCCAGGAGTTGGGAACCCTCAGGTACCAATCGAAACCGGATGGCGGGGGAGGAATCCCCGCATCGGCGAGGTACCCATTGACCGATTCATCGACGTTGGCGCGGTCTTCTGCGCCAAAGGGTTCGAGGTAAGTTCTTTCCGTGCCGTTCTCGATGCAGGTGACCCGAACAGTCTTTCCTTCATCGCTGCCGGGGAACCTACGCATGTTTGATACGCCGCAAGCCCAGCCGATCATCGCAAACCAGCCGTCTTCCGGCAGAAGTTCCCAGCCCTGTTCCGGCGCCTGAACCGGCACGTCGTTCCACATGGCCACAACCCTAGACGCGGTGCGTCTGCGGTGCCAACCCCTTCCCCCACGCCACGGGGCGTATTAGATTCGCTGGTGATGCCACCTCCGGCAAGCATTCACCAACAAGGGAGTCCCGTCATGTCCAACGAATCCACAGCGGTTGTCTTCATCGAGTTCCAGAACGACTTCACCTCCCCCGGAGGCGTACTTCATGACGCCGTCAAGGATTCCATTGAAGCGAACTCGACACTGGACAACGCGGCGAAGGTGCTGGCCGCCGCGCGCGAAAACGGGGCCACGGTCATCCACGCGCCGATCAGCTTCGCACCGGGCTACAACGAGATATCTTCCCACCCCTATGGCATCCTCAAGGGCGTCGTCGACGCCACGGCATTCGTCAAGGGCCAGTGGGGCGCGGAAATCGACGACCGCTTTGCACCTGTTGAATCCGACATCGTCGTTGAGGGGAAACGCGGTCTTGACGCCTTCGGCAGCACCAACCTCGACTTCATCCTCCGCTCCAAGGGAATCCGGAAGGTAGCGCTGGCAGGTTTCCTCACCAATTGCTGCGTTGAATCCACGATGCGCACCGCCTATGAGCGCGGTTTCGAGGTCGTGACGCTCACCGATGCAGTCGCTGCGACGAGCGTGGAAGAGGGCGAGTCCGCGGTGCGGTTCAACTACCCGATGTTCTCGACCCCGGCCACCACAGATGAATTCATTTCCTCGCTGGAATCGACTCAAGATCTGGCCGACACCTCGCGCGGTTACTGAAGCACCACGGTTGAATCGTCAACCTCGGACCAAGGGTCTGAGGTAGACGGAACATGAATTCTCGCAAGGGGTCCAGTCTGCGGTTCCGGTGCCCGTTAGCACCCGCCCGCTCATCAGGCATTTCGCGGGCGGGCCCTACGGGAATCCGGCGGCTGAAGAACCACGTGTACTTATCGACCTCGGGAATTTCGGTGGCGTTTGCACCGCCCAGGAACCCCTAACGGGCAGCGCGGTTCTTACTACCGGATTTGAAGAGAATCACCGTCAATTCGCGCGCAGCACGAAGAAAATGAAGCTCAGGAACGAAGTCCGGTCCTTGAATTGTGGCGGGATGATTTCCGCAGGCGCGTCGGTCGAGAACGGCGGTTCGCTGACTACCTCGATCTGGAATCCGGCCTTGCCAAACGCATCCGTCATGGCGTGCAATGGTCGGTGCCAATACGTCAGAGTGCCGGGTTGGCCATTGAACGTGAGTTCATCCGAGTACTTCGTGGGCTTGAAGTAGTCGGTGCCGGGATTTGTCCAGGGGTAGAGGATCGGATGGTTTACGGACATGATGAGCCTGCCTCCCGGCCGCAGGACGCGCCGCAACTCGTTGAGCGGGCTCACCCAGTCTTCCAAATAGTGGAAGACCAACGAGGCAACTGCATCGTCGAACGTGTCATCGGCGAACGGAAGGGGCTGGCCAAGGTCGGCTACGAGCAGTTCCGCCTCTTCACCAAGTCTTTTCCGGGCCAAGCCGATCATCGCTTCGCTGGAGTCGAATCCTGTCACGTTGGCACCGCGTTCACAGAGCTCTTCCGCGAGCGGCCCGGAGCCGCAACCGGCATCAAGAATGCGATGGTTACGGACATCTCCCGCGAGTTTTAGCATCGCCGGTCGTTCGTAGAATGCGTTAATCAGGCTGGTTTCGTTCTCAGCCGAGTACGCCTCGGCAAAGGTGTCGTAATTGGTGTCCTGGGACATTTAACATTTCCTCCGAACCTCAGAATGGGAACACGAATTTTTATGAGACTAACAGTCTTAACTCATTCTTACGGGTAAAAATAGAGTCGACACGCTCACTCGCAAGTTGCCCTTCGAGATGGCTCACGAAGAAATCCTGAAACCTTTTTCCCGCAGATGATTCATTATTCAGAGTTGTATTTACTGAGCAGATATTTGTCGGCCGTGGCAAGTGGCTCGTATGGCGCGTGGATTCGACGCGGTCACCGTGCGCGGCGATGACGGTAGTTGCGCCACGCCTTGCCATGTACCGGGCCACGGCCAGTCCGCTTTGTCTATTTAGCCGTTTTCCGGGCGACGATCGTGTAGGTGCAAGGCACAAGATCACGCTCGGATTCCGGCCACGCGAAGCCGTCCGGGACTTCGACCATGCGGGGGCTGAACTTCCACGGAAGCGTCGTGCCCTCGTCGAGACGGAGAATCTGCAGCCCCGCCCCGATAAGCGCGTTGATGATTTCGGACATGGAGTGGGCCCACTGGAACGTACGGGCATGTGCCACCTTGCCGTCTCCGGCGTAGGTGGACTCGTCGTCCCACACCTGCGCCTGGCCGTTGCCAAAGTATGGATAGCGAAGCCGTAGTCCGTCGGCATGCTCATCAATGGCGTAGAGGGAAGGGTGCCCGTCACGGATGTAAAACATCCCTCCGGCCCGCAGGAGCCCCGCCGCTTGGGCTGCCCAGCGGTCCAGGTCGGGAAGCCACGTGATGGTTCCGATGCTGGTGTACACGAGGTCGAAGTCGCCATCGACTGCCGCGCGGGCGTCGAGGACGTCGGTCTCGACCCATGTCGCTTCGAGGCCCAGTCGTTCAGCCAGTCCGGCGGCGGATTCCAGGGCGGACGGGGAGAAGTCGACGCCGGTCACCCGTGCCCCGGCCCGGGCCAGCGAAAGCGTGTCCGTACCGATGTGGCACTGGAGATGGCACACATCCAAACCTGAGACCGTGCCGTCCGGGAGGAAAGGCGCGAGTGCTGCCAAGTCTGTCCGGATGACTCCGGTCAGGTGGTCGGGATCGTCCAAGTCGCCAATCGCATACGCCTCTTCGTGCAACGGAACTCGGTCTTCCCAGTTCTCACGGTTGCTCGTTCGCGCGGATTCCCAGTCGATTTCAATTTGGCTATCACCCATGGTGGTCGAGTCTATGCACTAGTCAGGCACGATTGCTACTTGTTTGATTCCGATCAATCCAAGCCGCTTTCGTCAGGCACCGTGCCAAGCGGTTGTTTATGTCTGGCGACCTTTCAGGGATTCCACCGAATATAGCCGCACGGTGGGAAACTTGACTCATGCCCAACGCTGAAGCCCATGACCTTTCTTCCATCACGGCCAGATGGAACGAGCCGGCCGACGCGGTAGAACTCATCGTGAACCACACACCCGTCCCGGTGCTCGTTCACCCGCAAAGAGAAGCAGGGATGTCGCCGTTCGCGCACCGTTTCCTTGAAACCGGAGTAAAGGAGTGGCTGGCAGGCTACCGCGATCCCGAACTGCGGGCGAACACTGAGCTGGATCCGGGCGAGCTGGAGCTCACCGTGTGCCCCATGGATGCAGACATCCTGTGCGGCTCCTTCGCCGTTCGGTTGTCGCGAACCGCCGACCGCGTTATCTGGTCCAACCCCCATTGGGCGGGCGACGACACCGTCGCAGAGATCATGGGCCGCGAGGACCTGGCCACACCGAGCGGCAACGACGATCCCCTCAGCTGGTTCCCGCCCAAGCTGGAATTTGCCAGTGCCGACTATGACGCAGCTATGGCATCGGTGCAGCAAATCATGGAGGCCCACCCGTGGCCCGCCTTCGTTCCCGACCCTCCTTCCTGGTTTGCGCGCCTGAAGGCTCGGACGAGGGGCGTCCGGTGTGAAACCGGGTCGTCACACTAGCTCGAATCAATTCCGGACCATGCGAAGCAGAGCCCCACTGCGATCCACAACCTCCTGACCACACCGGCCGCCGCCAACCTGGTCACCTCGACGGCCAAGGGACTGCTGGCCACCACGCTGCCATTCGTCTTCGATCCTCGGTCGGGGAACACGGCACCCTGCACGCCAACATAGACCGAATCAATCCCGAATGGTCGGAACCCGCTCTGGGACAAGCACTGGCCATCATCCAGGGGCCGGACGCCTACATCTCACCTTCTTGGTACGCATCCAAGGCCGAACACGGACGCGTCGTACCCACCTGGAACTATTCCACTGCCCACGTCTACGGCAGGCCCGTCATCCACGACGATTTGGCTTGGCTGGAAAACCACTTCAGGGCCCTGAACAACCTGAACGAAGCCGGAACCGAATGCCCATGGACGGTCGATGACGCCCCCGAACGCTACATCTCCGGCCAGCTCAGGGCCATCGTCGACGTCGACAGAGTGGTGCCAGGACTCCATGAACGCGGCGATGCGCAAATGGCCCACGAAGTGGAACAGGCCAACCCACGGCTCCACCGCTTGGCAACGGCATCTGGCACCGGGCGGCCCCATGACTCGACCACACGTCCGGATTCCGAAGGGACACGCGCGCCAATCGGTCGGCTCATGTCACACGGGGTCGGCCGCGCGCAGCATTCCCGCCCTGCGTGAGTTCTGGAAGAGCGTCGCGGACCATGCGCGGCCGACCTTCACCTAATTTATTCGCGGATCGTGTCCGTCAGGGAAAGGCCTTCTACATTCACGCGGGCAACAGAAAGGTCCCGGTTCAGCACATACGCTCGGTCTTGGCCAGGACTGAAGACAATCGCCTGGCGGGGTTCCTTGAAGCCCTCGAGTGTCTTCACGACAGAGTTCTCGGTGACGTCGATGACGTCGATTGTGTTGTCGGCCTTGTTGCTGGCAAAAAGAAGGGTGCCGTCGGGCGACAGCGCTGCACCGTATGGTTCGCGGCCGACTTCGATTTCGTTCGTTTTGTCACCGTTCCGCAAGTCGACCACGGAGATACTGTTGCGCCCGCTGTTTGCCGCGTACAGCGTGTTCCCGTCAGCGGTCACTGAGATTCCCCGGATCTTGGAGAATCCGGTCAGTTCGCGAAGAATCTGCTTGCTGTCGGCATCGACAACGGTGACCTTGTCCCCCTCGAAGTTCGTCACAAAGACTCGTTTCCCGTCCGGGGATACCTTGATGCCTTGCCTTGGCCGGGAAAAGCCGGTGATTACGTCAGTCGGTTTCCGTGCCTCAAGATCGACGACCGTGACGGAGCTATGTGCCTGGTTGTTCACATACATGGTCTTTCCATCCGGACTTACCGCTGTTCCGAATGCTCCCGGACCAACCACGACTTCGTCCTGCAGCGCGTAGTCCTCCGTGCCGTAGAAACGGAGGGTGCCGAGGGTGCTGTCAGAGACGACAAATTGCGAGCCTTCATTGATAAACACGATGTTCCGCGGCGTGCCGAAGCCCCCGATCTTCTTGATCAGCCCACCTGCGGCCAGGTCATAGACCCTGATCGATTTTTCGCGGCTGTCCGAGACCACCGCGGTCTTCTCATCCGGGCTCACCGCGAGGGAATTGTTGGTAATCTCGGCGTCAAATGCTGTTCCGCTGTATTCGGGAGCCACCTGATCCGAACCGGCCGCGGCACCCGTGGGCGGGGATTTTGCGCCGGCGGTGTCTGTCGCGGCGCCGCAGCCGGTAAGGGCCAGCGCGATCAGGGATAGCGCCGCCATGGTTGTGATGATCCGTTTGTTCATAAAGTGTGGCTCCTCTGGGGGTTTGTTTTTGAGATCAGGACCGACTCCAGTTACTAAGACGAGGGATTTGGCAGGATCGTTCACTTGAAGCCAAACGCTTTCTCACGAAAGGGCATATCAGCGGCGCCGAGGTGGGGGCACGATGGCCATGCAAGGACTTCCGCGGTCACCGGAATTGCACGGATTCTGACATCTCTTGCAAATGACAGAGGGCTGGTCAAGGATGGTCGTCGACGACCAACCCGGGCGGCAGGACCCCGTTAGGGGTTCGAAATACGAAAGCATGACCAGACACCTCGCCAAGTTGCCGTTGCAATATGGTGTCGGCGTGAGGTAGCCGCATGATCCTTCCCGCTGTTCGTGACCCTCGGCTCGTGAGCGTCCGCCGGGGTGGGACGCTCACAGAATCCGATCACCGGCTTCTGGCATTGTGGGCGGCCATCTGCGCCGAACACGTGCTGCCCTTGTTTGAGGAATCGAACAGTGGGGACACCCGACCTCGCGACGCGATTGAAGCGGCACGGGCTTGGGCTCGCGGCCAAGCGAAGATGATGGACGCCCGTGCGGTCGCCGGGCACGCCATGGGTGCCGCTGGGCCTCTGCGGGGAGCCGCGCGCTTTGCGGCGTACTCGGCCGGCCAGGCAGCCTGCGTTGCCCATGTTCCCGAGCACGACCTCGGTGCCGCTGCCTACGCCATCAAGGCGGTTCAGTCCGCTGCACCCCCGGGGAAGGGAGAAGAGGCGGGCCAGGCTGAGCGCGACTGGCAACGCCGACAGATTCCCCAAGGTCTTTACGACCTCGTCCTCGAAGACCAAGCCCGCCGCAACGACATCTGCTGGTCTGTGTTCAATGATTGAAACCTCGGACCGCTCACCTTGCCCAGTGACGGTTGGTTCAAACGGACGGGTTGGGTTCAGTGCAACGCTGCGTCGCTCGGGCTTCCCGGTCCTCGTCATGGTTTCTTAAAGGCTGTGAGGCCAAGCTGGTCGGCGCCCTGACGAATGCTGCCGCCACGAGAGCGTACCTATGGATTTGCGGGAGACGTGTCGATCTGCCGCCAGGGCGACTGCACCCAGCGTGTTGCCTTGCCTCTGCCGGTTGAGCAACTCACTGTTCCCTGGCATTGGAAGTTTTCAGGGACGCCCGGCACATCCGGGCGTCGGTACGTGGCCTTCGCGATCAAGCCATGGGGGTCCGTGTCAGGCGATGCCGTCGTTGGGGTTCTGCCAGCCCTCGCGCTTCTTGAGTAGTTCGACGTCCTCTTCCTCAAGTTGTCCGGGCTCGATGTCGGCCGTGCAGTACTTGCACTTGATGGCGTCAATGGCCACGAATTCCTTGCAGTACGGGCATTCCTGCTGGCCTTGGGCACGGAAGTTGCCCATGCCAAAGCGTTTGAGGAGCTTGACGATCCCGAACAAGACAAGCGCCAGCAGCAGGAACCGGATCAGCACTGTGAGAAAATTGCCGTACCTGATTTCGGCGTTGTTGATAGTGAAGCTCAGCGCCGTGAAGTCCGGGGTGCCAAAGATTGCTGCCACGAGCTGCAGCAGGATGTCGTTGGTCAGGCTCACCACCAGGGCAGCAAATGCGATTCCGATGATGAAGCCAAGGGCAAGGTCAAACATGTTGCCGCCCATGGCAAAGGCTTTGAATTCTTTCCACATATTCGACATGGCACGAGGCTAGCTCCCCCCGGGCCCCATTGGGAGGCTGCCTGCAGGCCGCGCCGGTGTGGCAGCCTTTCTCGCCACCGCCCGAAGGCCAGAGCGGGGCGCTTACTACCCAGTTGCTGGCGGCGTGCCGACCCGGCAGCGGCCCTTCGGCCAGCACAGAATGATGCAGCGCCTAGTGTCTGCACACAACACCAGCAGGTCCCTGATTCCGGCAAAGACCAACGAGGTCACCGCAGCCAGACCCACACAATTTCTGGCCTGGTGATTCCACCAGCGCCTTGAATCTGACGCTTCCGCCATGTCGTGCCTGCATCAGCCCCCCCTGCATTGGCCTATTAAGAGGTTTGGCGAACCGCTGGTCCGTGCCTCGTGAGAGAAGGCACGCGTTAGGGACGCCCCTAAGCAACCAATCAGCGCATGAGCACCGCGACCGCAAGTCGTTCCGCTCACGGACTGATAGACGCGCTGCAAGCGGCATTGCACACCCAGCGCAGCCACATTTGAAAAAACATCCAGGTTCGGCATGGCCACAATGGCAGACTCCGCATTTCGGCCCGAAGGTTGGGTCTCGGGATTCTTGGTGCTGGGCGAAAAGTCGAACGGTCACAGGCCGTACCGGTAAAGTGCCCATGATGCGATTTACTCGCAGTCCGACGAACGAGCCACGGGGGAATCATGGAAGCAGTCAACCACGCGTTTGGTAAAGATGGGCTCCGGTCTCGCGCTGGTGGCAGCTCTCTTCGCTCGACAAACGCCAAACCGGGTGCAGTGCTGGGGTTTGCCGTGCTCAGCTTGGTTCTGGGTGCCTGCGGCATACAGCCAATAAATGAGGTTGCGACCCCACGTCCTGTGGAGCCGACCGCTGTTTCCCGGCCCGCGGCAATCTTCATCCCAGAACTGCAGTACATGAATGACGGAAAATTCTGGGACATCATCGACCGGTCGCGGGAAGCGTCGGAGGGAAGCACCGAGCGTCAAGCGGCCGAGTTGGAGGAAATACTTGCTGCCATGCCTCCGGAACAGATTGCTTCCTTCAACGCCACGTTCGTTTCGAAAAGCCTCAAGCTCTACACGTGGGAATTGTGGGGCGCGGCCTACGTACTTGTCGGCGGGTGCTTGGACGACTGCTTCGACTACTTCCGGAACTGGGTGGTCGGACAGGGCAACGAGTACTACAAAGCCGTGAAGCGGGATGCGCAGGTATTGGCCGATGGAAGACTCGTCAGCGATACCGAAATCGGTGACGCGGAGTTGCTCGCTTACGCCGGAGAAGAGGCATACCTGCGCAGCAGTGGTGGAAGGGATCTCTACGAGGACTACCCCGAGAGCCCTTCGACCATTGCGGAAGAAGGACCTTCGGGAACCGCTTGGGACGAGGAAGAAGTCGAGTATCTCTATCCGGGCCTCACGCCCCTTCCGGCAGGCTAAGCAGGACGCATCACCAAGCTGGCGCGGTGGGGAACAGTCGGTTGACGAATTTTTGGCTGGCTTCCATCAACGACTTGGTGGAAGCCTGTCACTTCGCCCGCGTGATGGACTATGGAGGACCTCTCAAACCACCCTCGCGTTGGGGTGCTCGTTGGCCGTCTGCCGCCGGGTGTGCGGCGCAAGCCTATTCCTTCGGTTTTGCCCTGCACGCCCAATAGATAGCGGGATCCAACTGAACACACATAACCCAATTTTCATCGGCCACCAAGTGCATTGCTGACCGGAGAACTGTCCTGGTCGGCTGGTCCAGCCGGGTTGGCGGTCCTGCGCTACGGAGGGGCGGCCCCAGACGACGACAAGTGCGGTGGCAATTGGACCGAGAAACAGGCCAAGAACAAACCATATCCATCGGCGCCGGCCCTTGGTTTCAGCCAGCCCTGCGGTCACGATGGCCAATGCAAGCCACCAGCCTCCATTGGCGGTCAGGTTGGAAGAGTCAGTCAAATTCCATATTACTTTCGTGGCATTGCTAATTCTGGGCTACCGACAGTGTGGAGGGCCAAGGAATGCGCGGGGCGTTCCCCTGCCGACAACGAATCAATGTGCCAGTCGTCAAACCGTTGCACGGTGAAATTCACATTCCCGCAATCCGGCGACCCAAAGTACTAGGTCAGGAGGGTGCCCGCCAGTGGGATGGGCATGCCTTCCGGACACTTCGCCTTGTGGAATCCCGCATTGGGTCATTTCGATGCGGTGGCCAACGTACCGAAATGACACTCAGACGCACAAGGCGCGGCCCGCCCTGAGGCGGGCCAACCAACTCTAAGCCGGGGCGTGACCGGCCGGTTCCATCCGGTGCACGCGGTGCGCGGTGGCATTCATGAACGCCGCATCGTGGGTGGCAAGCATCACCGCACCACCACGGCCCAGCACGGATCCGATCGCCGCGCGCAGCCAGGCCAACCCGTCCGCATCCAGCGCCTCGGTCGGTTCGTCGAGCAACAAGACCGTCGGCTCGCGCACCAGCACCGTTGCCAGGGCGACCAGCCGGCGGGCCGAGGCCGGCAACTCGTAGGGGTGGGTCTCGGCTTCGTCGGCCAGCCCCAGCGAGGCCAGAACCTGAGGGATCCGGGCGGCCTGGGGACCGCGCTTGGGCAGGCCGAAAGCAACCTCGCGGCGGACAGTCCGCTCGAACAGCTGGTCGACGGGGTTCTGCAGCAGCAGACCCACGGACCCGCCCGGCGACGCGGTCCCGACCATGCGTCCGGCAGCGGGGCGCATCAGGCTGGCCGCTGCCTTGAGCACAGTGGTCTTGCCGGTCCCGTTCGGGCCGACAAGGGCGACACATTCCCCGGCTCCCAGCTGGAGGTCCAGGCCGGCCACCACGGTTCCGGCGGTGCCGGGGTAGCCAAGGTGGACCCCGGAGAACTCGAGCAGGGCGGGCGCGTCGGCCACCTGTCGCCGGGTTGGCGCGGGTGAGGCATGCACGGCGGGTGCGACCTCCGCGATGTCCGCCGCTTCGTGGCAACGGCCCCCGCGCAGCGACAGGACCCGATCGGCACCGGCAGCCAGCCGGTCGATGAAGCGGGTGAGCAGCACCACCGCGGTGCCCTCGGAACGAAGCCGGTCCACCAGGGCCGAAACCCGGGCCGCCGCCGCGGCGTCCAGGCCGGCCAGCGGCTCGTCGAGCACCAGCACCGGGGCCTCGCCGAGGGCGAGCGCGGCCAGCGCCACGAGTCGCTCCTGCCCTCCGGAGAGCTTTCCGGGGTCGCGGTGCATCAGCGCGTGAAGTCCCAGCCTGTCCGCGTGCGCGGCGATCCGCTCCCGCATTTGCTCGCGCGGAACCCCCGCGTTCTCCAGGCCCAGGGCCAGTTCCTCTTCGACGGTTTCGCGTACCCCGGAGAGGTAGTGGCGGGCGTCCTGGGGCAGCATCCCGACCTGGCGGGCCCACCCCACCGGGTCGATGCGCACGTTGCTGCCGGTGCCGTGGCGGATCTCCCGCCCGGCGAGGCGCAGCGTCGCTTCCAGCTCGTCGCCGTCGTGTCGCGGCAGCATCCCGGCCAGCACCGCGCCGAGCGTGGACTTGCCGGACCCGGAGTCCCCCACGATCACCGTCAGCGATCCGGGGGCCAGGGACAGGTCGATCCTGGCGAGCGTGTCGCGGGAGGCCCCGTGGTACCGGAACCTCGCCAGTTCAATTCCGAGCACCGCGGTACCGCGCGCGCCCATGCCGGCCCCGCTCATGCCAGTCCCGCCCAGGTCGGGGCCAGGACGGCCAGCGGGCCCAGCACGACGCACGCCATGGCAACCCGGCGCAGCCGTCGCTGGGCGGCCGAATCCGGCACGGAACGCAGACGGGTGTGCGGCCCGGCGGCCGGAAAGCCGCGTGCCGCAAGATGGGCCGAACGGTCGGCCGCGTCCTGCAGGGAGGAGAGCACCAGCGGCACCGCGCGCAGGGTGACGCGCCGCCACCAGCCAAGGACCCCGGAACCGGCGGCTGCCCCGCGCAGCGCCTGCGCCTCGCCGATGGCCCGCTGGCGCTCGGCCATGCGGGGCATCAGTGACAGCGTGGCCGCCAGCAGGTAGCCCAGCTGGGGCGGGGCGGGCGAGAGGTCGACCGCGGCGACCAGGTCGTGGCGGTCGATGAGCAGCGTGCACAGCAGCCCGGCGACCACCAGGACCGCGGTGCGCAGCCCCAGCGCGCCGGCGGTCGCCAGCCCCTCCGTGGTGATCCGCAGCGGTCCGGCCGCGGCCAGCACGTGGCTGCCGGCGGTGTTGACCATCCCGTGGATGAGCAGCTGGGAACCCCAGGCGGGCAGCAGGATGGCGGCGGCGAGCCCGGCCAGCTTGAGGGCGCGGCGTGCCCGTGCGGCCAGCAGCAGGCACCCGAGCAGCACGGCGCAGCTGAGCCACCAGCGGCCGGCGGCCACGGTGGTGGCCGTGACGGCGGCCGCCAGTGCGAGCACCGTGAAGGGGTGCAGCGGAGCGGTACGGGGCAGTGGCATTGGCTAGCGGGAGCTGCGGCGGCCGAGCACGTTGTGGCGGCGCACGAAGGCGAAGCTTGCGGTCAGGCGCCCGGGCAGTGCGTAGATGAGCAGCGCGGCGAGCAGGAAGACGATCGCCTTGTCCCCCGGGTCGGAGATCAGTGCCTGCTTGGTCACGGCGGAGAGCAGCGAGTCGCCCATGGAGCGGAACGCGGCGACCACCGCTCCGGTGCCGACGCCCGAGGTGCCGCCGAAGACGAAGGCTGCGACCGGGGCGGAGACCACGCCGACCAGCACGCCGGCGGCAAGGCCGGCCACCGGTGCCAGGTAGGGGCGGCGCAGCGCGCCGCAGCGGGCGGCGGTGCCGGCCAGGAAGCCGACGAGTGCGGCGCCGGCGGCGAAGGGAAGCACGGTCGGGTTGAACAGCGACCAGATCAGCGTGCCGAGCACGCCGGTGGCGGCGCCGGCCCGGCGTCCGGCCAGGAAGCCGACCAGCACGGTGCCCAGCGAGTCCAGGTACAGCGGGACCATCACGGAGCCCACGAACTGGCCCAGCACGATGTTCAGCGCGAGCGCCACGGGGATCAGGGTGAGCGTGGAGACCGGCAGCTCGGGCAGCACGGCCGCCAGCAGCAGGAGCGCGGCGACCAGGTACGCGGCGAAGGTCGCCAGGGCCACGGACGCGCCGAGCCCGTCGGTGAGGCCGGCCGGCTGGGTCATCACCAGGGCGGCGTAGGTGCCCGCGAGCAGCAGGGCTCCGGCCGAGGCCAGGATGCGGCGGCGCAGCGGGCTCCCGGTGGCGGTCTCGGGCAGGGTCAGGTTCGGTGACATGGGGGCATTCCTCGGATACGAAGGCGCCAGCGGGAACACCGGTGGCGCCGGGGAGTGTGATCGACGGGCCTATGTCACCTTGACCCGGAGAACGATTCTAGCCGACGTGCGCACACTCCCCGGGCCGCTCAGTTCCCCGTCTCCAGCCGCCGGGCCAGCGCGCCGAGCCGCTCGACGAGCTCGGCGAACCCGGCTTCGGGGTCGTTCCAGGACACCACGTGCGCGTTGGCCGGCTTCCCCCAGAGCGATCGGAAGTCCGCCACGGTGGTTCCGAACAGCAGCGGGGATTCGGTTTCGACGTCCACCGTCGCCGGGCGGCTGCGGTACTCGAGGGTGCCTGCGGCGATCCCGGCGGCGAAGAAGTCGTGCACGTGGGCGATGTAGCCCTGGTCGTAGAGGCGGTGGAACTCGAAGTAGAAGCGCAGCGCGTCGGAAAGGTAGCGCACCAGCGGGTTGGAGGCCGTGCTGCGCTGTCCCTCCGGGTCCCCGGCAAGCACGATCTCGGGCTCGGCGCAGCCGGCCGCCTCGGCCAGCTCGGTGAGCAGCGCCGGCTGCATCTCGAAGCGCTCGGTGGTGTCCAGCGAGCAGACGATCGGCAGCTTGGAGTCCTCGAGCCCGGCCTCGGCGGCTGCCGTGTAGGCGGCATAGACCTCGGCGGCGGCGTGCGGGTCCACGTGCGTGTTCCACTCCGCGGTCGGGGTGGTGTTGCCCTGGTAGTAGAAGGCGCCGCCCATGATCACGACCTTCCCCAGCAGCCAGGGCAGCCGAGGCTCGCGGCGCAGCGCGTGCGCGAAGTTGGTCAGCGGGGCCGTCAGCAGGGCCGTCAGCTCCCCCGGGTTGGCGCGGGCCGCCTCGATCCAGTAATCGACAGCGTCCCGCCCTCCCGCTTCGGCAGGCCCGGGGTCGGGCAGCGTGGCGTAGCCGACCCCCTGCGGGCCGTGGGTTTCCGGGGTGGTGACCAGCGGGACGCGCAGCGGTTCCCGCGCCCCGATCAGCACCGGCACCTGCGGTTGCCCGCACAGCGCCAGCAGGGCCCGGTTGTTCGCGGCGACCTGGTCGGCGTCGACGTTGCCGGGCGTGGCGGTGATCGCGACGATCTCCACGTGCGGGCAGGCGGCCAGGTAGGCCAGGGCAAGGGCGTCGTCGATCCCGGTGTCGTTGTCGAGCAGGATCCGGACGCGTGGCGGGGTCGATGGCTGCTTCAATGGCTCGGGCATCGTCTAGAACAGCGCGATCTTCGGGACCTTGGGGAAGATCTCGTCGAGTTCGGCCAGGTCCTCGGGCCCCGGCGTCCAGGAGACCGCGCGCGCATTCTGCTCGACCTGCTCGGGGCGGGTGGCCCCGGCGATCACGCTGGCAACGGCAGGCTGGGCCGCAAGCCAGGAGAACGCGACCTCGAGCTCGTTGAAGCCGCGCTCCCGGGCGAAGTCGGAGAAGCGGCGCAGCTGCCCGAAGTCGACGGTGTGCATCAGGTGCTGCCGGGCGTGGGTCAACCGGCTGCCTTCCGGAGCCTCCCCCGAGGAGTACTTGCCGGTCAGCAGGCCGTTGGCCAGCGGGAAGTAGGGCAACAGGCCCAGCCCGAAGGCCTCGGCCGCCGGGGCCACCTCGAGTTCGGCGCGGCGGTCGAGCAGGTTGTAGTGGTTCTGGGTGGAGACGAAGCGCTCGCCGCCCTCCATCCTGGCGGTGAATTCCGCTTCCGCGATCTGCCAGCCGGCCCGGTTGGAGTGCCCGATGTAGCGCACCTTGCCTGCCCGCACCAGGTCGTCGAGCGCGGCAAGCGTCTCGGCGATCGGGGTCTGTTCATCCGGGGTGTGGAATTGGTACAGGTCGATGTAGTCGGTGCCCAGGCGCCGAAGCGACGCCTCAACGGCCCGGATGATGTACCGGCGCGAACCTCGGGCCCCGAAGTCGTTGCCGTTGGCCCCGTTCATGTCCAGGCCGAACTTGGTGCCGATCACGACCTCGTCGCGGCGCGACCCCAAGGCCTTGCCGAGCATCGTTTCCGAGAGTCCGGGCTCCATGCCGTACACGTCCGCGACATCAAAAAATGTGATTCCCGACTCAAGCGCGGCGTTGATGACCGCGTCGGTTCCCTCTTGGGTCTGGGTGGCGGTGCCGGCCCGACCCAGGTTGTTGCAGCCCAATCCGACGACCGAAACCGCCAGCCCGGAATTGCCCAAACGTCGATGTTCCACCGAACTCATAAGGATTCACCCTCTCAAATATTTATGCACTGCCTGCCGCCCGCGGCGGCGTCGCCGCCGGGGACCGGGGACAACGGGCCCCAGAAAATTCAAGCACGGCCCGCGCCCGGCGGCACAGTAAGTCGTCGGGTCGTCTTGCAGAGTTCTCCGGAATCGCCCTTAGACCCTATAGGATGGGGAACATGTCTAAAGTCCTCACCTCCCTGCCCGTTGGCGAACGCGTAGGTATCGCGTTCTCCGGCGGCCTCGATACGTCCGTTGCCGTTGCCTGGATGCGTGAAAAGGGTGCGATCCCTTACACGTACACCGGCGACCTTGGTCAGTACGATGAACCGAATATTGATGCAGTCCCGGGCCGCGCCCTGGAGTACGGCGCAGAAGCCGCACGCCTTGTCGACTGCAAGCCGGCACTGGTTGAAGAGGGCCTTGTTGCCCTGGCCTGTGGCGCCTTCCACATCCGCTCCGGCGGAAAGTCCTACTTCAACACCACCCCGCTGGGCCGCGCCGTAACCGGCACCCTGCTGGTTCGCGCCATGCGCGAGGACGGCGTTGACGTCTGGGGCGACGGCTCCACCTACAAGGGCAACGACATCGAGCGCTTCTACCGCTACGGTCTGCTCTCCAACCCGAAGCTGCGCATCTACAAGCCTTGGCTGGATCCGGCATTCGTCGCCGAGCTCGGCGGCCGCCAGGAAATGAGCGAATGGCTCGTTGAGCGCAACTTCCCGTACCGCGACTCGGCCGAAAAGGCCTACTCCACCGACGCCAACATCTGGGGTGCAACCCACGAGGCCAAGACCCTCGAGTTGCTGAGCACCTCTCTGGAATCGGTTGAGCCGATCATGGGCGTGCGCTACTGGGACGAGTCGGTCGAGGTCAAGACCGAAGACGTTTCGATCACCTTCGAGGCGGGCCGCCCGGTCGCCATCAACGGCGTCGAATTCGCCGACGCCGTGGCGCTGGTCGACGAAGCCAACAAGATCGGCGGCCGTCACGGTCTGGGCATGAGCGACCAGATCGAAAACCGCATCATCGAGGCCAAGAGCCGCGGCATTTACGAGGCACCGGCCATGGCCCTGCTTCACATTGCCTACGAGCGCCTGCTCAATGCAATCCACAACGAAGACACCGTGGCCAACTACCACGCAGAGGGCCGCCGCCTGGGACGCCTGATGTACGAAGGCCGCTGGCTGGACCCGCAGGCCCTGATGCTGCGCGAATCGCTGCAGCGTTGGGTCGGCTCGGCCGTCACCGGCACCGTCACCGTGCGCCTGCGCCGCGGCGACGACTACACGGTGCTGGACACCGTGGGCCCGAACCTCAGCTACCACCCGGACAAGCTGTCCATGGAGCGCGTTGGCGACTCGGCGTTCGGCCCGCTGGACCGCATCGGCCAGCTGACCATGCGCAACCTGGACATCGCCGATTCCCGCTCGCGCCTTGAGCAGTACGCTGCCCAGGGCCTGCTGGGCAACAAGACCGTCGAACTCGTCGGCGAGCTGGAAGCAGGCGGAGCCTCGGCGATCGTCGACGCCGAAGCAGCCGACGCCGAGGAACTGGCACAGGACCGCTCGCTGGAGCGTGCCGCCTTTGATTCGGGAACCGACTAGGCCTTAGCCTCACAGGCGCAGGACTGACGCGCAAAGGGCGCTGTTCATCCCCGGGAAACCGGGAATGGGCAGCGCCCTTTCGCATGCGCAACGCATGCATATGCAGCAAGGGCCGGCTGCGGCAACGATTGATTCGTTGCCGCACCCGGCCCTTCGCCATGGTCATGGCCATCGAGACCTACATGGCCGACGAGACCTAGGAAAGGGAGAAGGTTCCCTTGGCCGGCAGCGGGTGGGCCTGCTTGAGGTTGTCCAGTCCGTCGAACGGCGCGGTGGCGATGGTGAGCTTGGTGAAGTCGAGCTTCGCCTCGCGCAGGCAGGTCTTGATGGCCGAGACCGCGCGCTTGGGCTCCGGGGACAGGATGCGGATGTTCAGCTTGCGCGGTGCGTAGTCCGAGGACTCCACGGTGCCCAGGCCGCGCCAGGCCAGGTGGCCGGTCAGGGATTCCTTGGCGGTGGTCTCCAGGTACTTGTCGCGGTCGGTGCCCTCGACGGACTTCAGCGTGTACTGCACGATGACCCAGTGCTGCTCGGCTTCGGTCAGCGGCAGGAAGCCGTCCTCGGTGCACTGCTCGCTGAACGCATCGAGCAGGCCAAGTGCTGTCGCCTCGGTGACGTCCTTGGCGGTCTCCGTCTTGGACTGGTGGCCGACGGTGCCGTGGTTGACGACGAACTGTCCCAGCTCTTCACCCTCGTACTGGGAAAACCAGGCTTCGCGGAAATTCAGGGTGCCGTCTTCGTCGCGGCGGTAAGTGCGGACAATTGACATGTGGTGGTGCTCCTTTAGCGGGATGTTGCGTCGGAATACGCGGCGCGGCCGCGGGTAATCCAAGCGGTCATGGTGTCGTCAAAGGGCGCTTGCCCCGTGCCGACCAGATTCAGTAGTGATGCTGCTTCGTGCTCGATGGCCGCCACCAACTCTTGCGGGTAGGCCATCTGCGCCGAGTGCTCGGCAAATTCGTCCTGGTCATCCAGGTAGACCCCGCGTTCCCGGGATTCGATGACGTCCAGGTCCATGTCCACGGAGTTCACTTCCCATCCCCCGCGGGCCAGCTCGCGCCAGCCGATGTGGGATGACAGGTCCAGGTAGATGCGGAGGTCCTCCGCGGCTGGGTCGTCGTAGAACGTGCCGACCCAGTACCCGGCGTGCGGCACCAGGCACACCGCGTCGGTGTCCGCCCAGTGCCCGTGGCCCGGGCGCGAGACCAGCGATCCCGCGGGTTGGTAGATCCAGTGGCCGTGGACGTCGTTGCCCAGGTAGTAGCCGGGGACCACCCAGTGGGGCTGCCCGTCGTACTTCCAGGCGCGGGCCACCACGATGTCGCCCGCCGCGGCGTGCGCGGGGTCGCGGGGAAGGTCTGCGGGGATCACCGCTGCCGGCTTCATACCTGCGGGATCTGTCCGGTGGGCATGTCCTGGCCGGGCAGCGGGCGGGCGAACGGCACCTTGGTGCCCAGCACCTGGGCCAGGGTGTCGTTGGCGATCTGCGCCGCGCTCAGGCCCACGCGGTCCATGACCTCGCCGCGGGTGCCGTGGGCCAGGAACTCGGTGGGCAGGCCGACCTCGTTCAGGGCGGTGTCGACTCCGGCCGCACGCATTTCCTGGCGGATCCGGGAACCCACGCCGCCGGCGCGCACGCCGTCCTCGACGCAGACCACGATGCGGTGGCGGGCGGCCAGGCCGATGATCGAGCGCGGGACGGGCAGGACCCAGCGGGGATCCACGACGGTGACGGTGACGCCCTGGGCGTTCAGCCGGCCGGCGACATCCAGGCAGAGCTCGCTCATGGCGCCGACGGAAACGATCAGCACGTCGCGTTCCTCGCCGGAACCGAGCCTTGCCAGCACCTCGACGCCGTCGTGCAGACGTTCGAGGGCAACGATTTCCGGACCGACTTCGCCCTTGGAGAAGCGGACGACGGTCGGCGCGTCTTTGATGGCGACGGCCTCGCGCAATTCCTCGCGCAGGCGCACCGCGTCGCGCGGGGCCGCAAGGTGCACGCCGGGAATGATCTGCATCAGGGCCATGTCCCACATGCCGTGGTGGCTCGGCCCGTCAGGGCCGGTCACGCCGGCGCGGTCCAGGATGACCGTGACCCCGGCCTTGTGCAGCGCCACGTCCATGAGCAGCTGGTCGAAGGCCCGGTTCAGGAAGGTCGCGTAGATGCAGACCACCGGGTGCAGGCCGCCGAAGGCAAGGCCCGCGGCGGAGGTCATGGCGTGCTGTTCGGCGATGCCGACGTCCAACACTCGGTCCGGGTGCCGTTCGGACATGGCCTTGAGTCCCACGGGCTGGAGCATGGCGCCGGTGATGGCAACGATGTCCTCGCGGCCGTCGGCGATGTCGGCGATTTCCTCGCCGAAGACGGAGGTCCAGGAGCGTGCCGAGGCCTTCTTCAGCGGTTCGCCGGTTTCCGGGTCGATGACGCCGACGGCGTGGAACTGGTCGGCCTCGTCGGCGCGGGCCGGCGCGTAGCCGCGGCCTTTTTCGGTCAGCACGTGGACGATGACCGGCCCGGAGAAGTGCTTGGCCTGCTGCAGGGCTTCTTCGACCGCGGCCTGGTTGTGGCCGTCGATGGGGCCGAGGTACTTCATTCCGAGGTCCTCGAAAAGCCCCTGCGGCGCCCACCAGTCCTTGACGCCCTTCTTGGTGGCGTGCAGCGACTTGTAGGCGAACTGGCCCACGGCGCCCGAATCCTTCAGGCGGACCTTGAGCTTGTCCATGGTGTGTTCGTAGGCCGGGAGCGTCCGGAACTTGTCGAGCTGGCGGCGCAGGCCCGCGAGCTGGTCGGCCAGGCCGCCGATGGTCGGCGCGTAGGAGCGGCCGTTGTCGTTGACGACGATGACCACCCGGCGGTCCTTGTCGGCGGCGATGTTGTTGACGGCTTCCCAGGCCATGCCGCCGGTCAGCGCCCCGTCGCCGACCAGGGCCACGACGTAGCGGTCCGATTCGCCGGTGAGCTTGCGGGCGCGGGAGATTCCGTCGGCCCAGGAAAGGGAGGAGGACGCGTGCGAGGACTCGACGATGTCGTGCACGGACTCGGCGCGTTCGGGGTATCCGGAGAGCCCGCCCTGCTGGCGCAGCGTGGCGAAGTCACGGCGGCCCGTCACCAGCTTGTGGACGTAGGACTGGTGTCCGGTGTCGAAGATGATGGAATCGCGCGGGGACTCGAAGATCCGGTGGATGCCGAGCGTCAGCTCGACCACGCCGAGGTTGGGGCCAAGGTGCCCGCCGGTGCGTGCCACATTGTCGATGAGGAACGTCCGGATCTCGTCGGCCAGCTGGTGCATTTCGACCATGTTCAAACCCTGCAGGTCGCGTGGTTCGTTGATGGTCTGAAGCAATGACACGGAGGCGGTCCTTTCGAAGTGACAAATACCCATTCAATCTTACCGCCCCGGATTTGCCGCCGGGGCAACATAGCGGCGGATGCCACAGTGGCGCGCGGCACCGCCGCCACCCGCCTGCGTAAGATGCAGGGGGCACCGATGTCCGGTGACCCCGTGACAAGGCAGAGGACAAGACCCCGAATGAACTCCCCAGACAGCGCTGCACAACCCACGGTCCTGTTCGTCTGCAACACCAACGGCGGCAAGTCGCAGATGGCCGCCGCCCTGCTTCGCCAGGCCGCGGGGGCAGGAGTCCGTGTCGAATCGGCGGGGCTCATCCCCGCCCACCACATCAACGAGCTGGCCGCAGACGTGGTCCTTGAGACCGGGGCGGACATGCGTGCCGAGGTCCCGTCGGCGTTGACCGAGGAGCGCCTGCGGGCGGCCGACCGCGTCATCATCGTGGGTGAGGCCCGGGTTCCGGAACTGGAGGGCGTCGAGATGGAACGGTGGATTCCCGCCCGGGCGCCGGAGGAACTGGCCACCGAGCGCGAGCGCATGGAGTTCCTGCGCGACGACCTTGCGGCGCGGGTCGCATCGTTGAACGAGGAGCTCGGCCAGGCAGGCAGCTGATCCACCGGAACGGGCATGACGCCGGTTCCGTTTCCCCGGGGCCATTGCGCGATCCGTAATTTTCCGTAAGCTGGCCTCGTGGCCAACAAGTGCCACGTTTCCCCTGGGATTCTCCGGCGGTCCATGGTGCATCCCACGCCTGCAAGGATCATTGCCCATGCGATTCTATGCCCTGTCCGTCGCCACCGTGCTGGCGCTGGCGCTGGTTGTTCCGGCACCGGCTGTCGCCGCCGGGCCACCCGCCGGCCCCGCGTTCTCCGTTTCCGCGCCGGCGGCGCCGCAACCGGCCGCCGCGCAAACGCTTCCCCGGCACCGGTACGAAGCCATCCGGAAGACCACCCTGCGCTCCTCGCCCGGCAAGGGAACCGTCGTGGCGGCGGTGGCCCGGGGCAAGGAACTGACCTCCACCGGGCGGACCAGCGGCAAATACGTCCAGCTGTCCAGAGCCGGCAAGACCGGATGGGCCGCATCCGCGGACATCCGGAGGGCCATCATGGCCAAGTACCAGACCTCCTCCGCGACCCCGCTGTATGCCTCGGCCGGTTCAACCAGGCAACTGGCGAAGATCCCGGCCGACTACACCCTGGGCACCCGGACCAATGCCAGGTCCAACGGGCGGGTCAAGGTCGAATACGCGGGCAAGTCCGGGTGGGTCCGTTCCTCCCGGGTGGCCAAGGTTGCCTTGGGCGTTCCGCTCGGCAAGCTGGGCTGGAAGGCCTCCGCGGCAAAGAACATTGCCAAGTGGTGCAAGGGAGTGCCGCTGTCGGTGGGGGCGAACAAGCCCAACATGGCCGAGGCCAGCGGCTGGGTCGGCCACATGAATGAAAAGATCACCCTGGACACCACCGGTTTCGGCGGCAAGAAGATCGACCCGAACCACCCCATGGCCGTTGCGGTCCAGTACCACGAGTGTGCCCACATCATGCAGTACCGGGTCTACAAATACGATTTTGCCAAGCTGGATCGACGCATGGACGCCGTGTACGGGAAACCCCGGGTTGCAGACGGGGCCGAGCACATGGCCGATTGCATGGCGGTCGCCATGGGAGCCAAGCTTTCCGGCTCCGAGTACGATCGCGGCTCGGGGAACACCATCACGTGGTTCGCCGGATACGGCGGGAAATGCAACTCGCAGCACATGTCCGCCGCCCGGAAGGTCATTGCCGGCAAGCAGGTCTGACCGGACCTGCGGCAGAGGGCCGTGCCTGCCTGTCGGCCGGCGGGGTTCGTGGAACGGCCCGGTGCTTCGTTGAAATGCCGCAGGGGCGGTTGGCTTGGAAAATTTCCAAGCCAACCGCCCCTGCGTGCGTCGGTCTTCGCTACCTGGTTAGTTGGCGGAGATCTGGCGCAGGACGTACTGCAGGATGCCACCGTTGCGGTAGTAATCCGCCTCGCCCGGGGTATCGATGCGCAGGACGGCATCGAAGGAGACGGTCTTGCCGTCTTCCGCCACGGCGGTGACCTTCAGGGTCTTCGGGGTGGTGCCGTTGTTGAGTTCGGTCACTCCCTCGACGGAGAAGGTCTCGGTGCCGGTCAGGCCCAGGGTGTCGGCGTTTTCGCCGGCCGGGAACTGCAGCGGAAGAACGCCCATGCCGATGAGGTTCGAGCGGTGGATACGCTCGAACGACTCGGTGATGACGGCCTTGACGCCCAGCAGTGCGGTGCCCTTGGCGGCCCAGTCACGCGAGGAGCCCGAGCCGTATTCCTTGCCACCGAGGACGACCAGCGGGGTGCCGGCTTCCTTGTAGTTCTGCGCGGCGTCGTAGACGTAGGCCTGCGGAGCGCCTTCCTGGGTGAAGTCGCGGGTGAAGCCACCCTCGACGCCGTCCAGGAGCTGGTTCTTGATGCGGATGTTCGCGAACGTGCCGCGGATCATGACCTCGTGGTTGCCACGGCGCGAGCCGTAGGAGTTGAAGTCCTTGCGATCCACGCCGTTGGCCAGCAGGTACTGTCCGGCCGGGGTGTCCGACTTGAAGGAACCGGCCGGGGAGATGTGGTCGGTGGTGACCGAATCGCCCAGCTTCAGCAACACGCGGGCGCCGGAGATGTTCTCAACCGGGGCCGGGGTCGCGGTCATGCCCTCGAAGTATGGTGGCTTGCGGACGTAGGTCGAATCCTCGGCCCATTCGAAGGTGTTGCCGGCCGGGGTGTCGAGCGCCTTCCAGCGATCGTCGCCGTCGAAGACACCCTCGTAGCCCTTGGCAAACATGCCCTCGTCGATCGACGAATCGATGGTTGCCTGGACCTCGGTCGGGGTCGGCCAGATGTCCTTGAGGAACACCTCGTTGCCGGCATCGTCGGTGCCCAGGGCATCGGTTTCGAAGTCGAAGTCCATGGTGCCGGCCAGGGCGTAGGCGATGACCAATGGCGGGGAAGCCAGGTAGTTCATCTTCACGTCCGGGTTGATGCGGCCTTCGAAGTTGCGGTTGCCCGAGAGCACCGCGGTGGCGGCGAGGTCGTTGGCCTGGATGGCCTCGGAGATCTCGGCATCCAGCGGACCGGAGTTGCCGATGCAGGTTGCGCAGCCGTAGCCCACGACGAAGAAGCCGAGCTTCTCCAGGTACGGCATGAGGCCGGACTTTTCGTAGTACTCGGTGACGACCTTCGAGCCCGGGGCGACCGAGGTCTTGACCCATGGCTTGGAGGTCAGGCCCTTTTCAACGGCCTTGCGTGCCAGCAGGGCTGCGGCAAGCATGACCGAAGGGTTGGACGTGTTGGTGCACGAGGTGATCGAGGCGATGGAAACCAGGCCGTGGTCGATCGAGAACGTGGTGCCGTCGGCCTTTGTGACCTCAACCGAGGTCGACGGGCGGCCGATGTTCAGCTCGTCGGCAGCACCTGCGGCGTAGTTGTGGATGTCCTTGCGGAACTGTTCCTTGGCGCTGGAGAGCTCGATGCGGTCCTGCGGACGCTTCGGGCCGGCGATCGACGGAACAACCGTGGACAGATCCAGTTCCAGGAACTCCGAGAAACGGATTTCGCGGTCGGCGTCGTGCCACATGCCCTGTTCCTTGGCGTAGGCCTCCACGAGGGCCACGTTTTCGGCCGAGCGGCCGGTCAGGCGCAGGTAGTCAAGGGTGACGTCATCGATCGGGAACATTGCCGCGGTGGAACCGAATTCCGGGGACATGTTGCCGATGGTGGCGCGGTTTGCCAACGGAACCTGGGCAACGCCCTGGCCGTAGAATTCCACGAACTTGCCGACGACACCGTGCTTGCGCAGCATTTCGGTGATGGTCAGCACAACGTCGGTTGCGGTGGCGCCTGCCGGGATCGAGCCGTTGAGCTTGAAGCCGACAACGCGCGGGATCAGCATGGAAACCGGCTGGCCAAGCATTGCTGCCTCGGCTTCGATGCCGCCAACGCCCCAACCCAACACGCCCATGCCGTTGACCATGGTGGTGTGGGAGTCGGTGCCGACGCAGGTGTCCGGGTAGGCGCGCAGAACGCCGTCGACCTCGCGGGTCATGACGGTGCGTGCCAGGAATTCGATGTTGACCTGGTGCACAATGCCGGTTCCCGGGGGAACGACCTTGAAGTCGTCGAATGCGGTCTGGCCCCAACGCAGGAACTGGTAACGCTCCCCGTTGCGCTGGTACTCGATTTCCATGTTGCGCTCGAGAGCACCGGCGTTGCCGGCGACATCGATCTGCACGGAGTGGTCGATGACCATTTCGGCAGGTGCGAGCGGGTTCACACGGGTCGGGTCGCCGCCGAGTTCCTTGACGGCTTCGCGCATCGTGGCAAGGTCAACGATGCACGGAACACCGGTGAAGTCCTGCATGATGACGCGTGCCGGGGTGAACTGAATCTCGGTGTTCGGTTCGGCGTTTGCATCCCACTGGCCAATTGCATTGACGTGGTCCGCGGTGATGTTCGCACCGTCTTCGGTGCGAAGCAGGTTCTCCAAAAGAACCTTGAGGCTGTACGGAAGGCTTTGCGCACCTTCTACTGCGTTCAGCCGGAAAATTTCATATTCTTTGCCATCGACGTCCAGTACGCCTTTGGCCCCAAAACTGTCCACATTGCTCATTGGGACTCCTCTCGCCAGATTCTCATCTTCGTTGCACGCGTGCACCCGATTCCAGTTAGGATTCCCTAACTGAGATCGTCGTGCGTTGGTTCGCGGCAGAGCTATAGACAGTCTATCCCCCACACGCGACAAGACCCCGCCGACCCGACACGTTCGGGCCGAACGGAGTCACATCCACGACTAGCGGCGCTCGAAAAGGCCCACGGTTTCCATGTGGTGCGTGTGCGGGTAAAGGTCGATCACGTCGACCTCGCTCAGCCGGAAACCTGCGGCAACCAGGTCCGCGGTGTCGCGCGCGAACGACGCGGGATCGCAGGAAACGTAGGAGATCTTCTTGGCGCCCGAACGGACCATCGCGGAGACGGCGGCCTTGCCGGCACCGGTGCGCGGAGGATCGAGCACGATCGAATCCAGCTTGGCCTTGCGGGTGTTCAGCTCCCTGGACAACGTCTTTTCGACGCGTCCCTGCGAGATGACCGCCTGCGGGAATTCGCGCAGGTTCTTCACGGCGTCCTTGCTCGTGCCCGGGGCTCCCTCGATGGAGAGCACCATTCCGTCGTCCCCCACGGCCTTGGCCAGCGGGGCGCTGAAGAGCCCGGCACCTGCGTAGAGATCCGCAACACGGGCTCCGTAGCCCGGCGCCAGGTGGGCCATGACGCGCTCGACCAGGGTGGCCGGCGCCAGGCGGTGGATCTGCCAGAAACCCTCGCCGGTGATCCGGTAGTCGTGCCCGGCGACGGACTCGGAAAGCCAGGTGCGGCCGCGCAGCCGCTGCAGCTCGCCGCGGCCGTCGGCGACCGAGCCGCCGACCTGGGTCACGGAGGCCGCGGACGCCCACTCCGGCAGGCGTTTGGCCGCACGGCCCGCGGCACCCGTAATGGTGCCGTCCTCGACGAAGAGCACCAGCACGCCGGCGTCCTCGCCGGAGCCGACGGCAACCTCGACACGGCTGATGCCCAGCAACGGCAGCTCCCAGAGCTTGAGCTCGTTGACCTTCGGGAGCGCCAGCGGCATCTCCTTGACCGGGATCAGGTCGTTGGAGCGGAAGGGGCTCATGGCCAGGCGGCCCTTGGAGTCGACGGCGAACGCCGTGCGGGTGCGCCAGCCCAGCGCGTCCTCGCTCTCGCCCTCCGGGGCGCGGACGCCGGTGAAGCCGTGTTCGGCCGCATCGAGCTTGCCCAGGCGGGCCATCTGCTCGATGAAGATCTGGCCCTTCAGCTCGCGCTGGTGTTCCAGGGAAATGTGGCCGAACTCGGCCCCGCCCACCGGAAGGATGCCGCGCTCGGCGGCGCGCAGGGAATCGGCGGCAGCCCAGAAGTGCGGCACGCGGTGCTCGGAGGCCTCGTGGACCTCGATGACGTCGCCGCGCCAGAAGCGGGACTTCTCCCCCGAGTCGCGCAGGGCGATGCTGACCTCTTCCCCGGGGATGCCGTGGCGGACAAAGATCACCCGGCCCTCGTGGCGGGCGACGCTGTGTCCGCCGTGGGCTGCAGCGCCGAGGCGTACTCGCAGGATGTTCGTGTCGGTGCTCATGGGGTTCATTCTTTCGCGTTGGAAACTGGCGGTAATGCCGAAATGGTCTTGTGGCCCGGGGAGGCCTGCTCGGTCGAGCCGCCGTAGGCGGCCGAATCCGAGGATGAGAGGCGCCACGGCACGGAGGCAACGACGACGCCCGGTTCGTAGTGCAGGCGGTTCTTGATGCGCACCGCCGTCTGGTTGTGCACCAGCTGCTCCCACCAGCGACCCACCACGTACTCGGGGATGTAGACGACGATCAAGTCGCGCGGGGAATCGCGCTTGATCGAACGGATGTATTCGATCAGCGGCGGGGCGATCTCGCGGTACGGGGAAGCCAGCACCGTAATGGGGACCGGGATGCCCAGCCGTTCCCACTCGGCGATGCTCGCCTCGGTCTGCTCGGAATCGGCGTCGACCACGATCGCGTCCAGCTTGGAGGGGCGCGAGGCCCGGGCGAAGGCCACGGCGCGCAGCACCGGCTTGCGCACCGTGGAGACCAGCACCAGGGCGTGAACGCGCGCCGGCAGCGCGGTGGGCGACTGCCCCGTGTCGATCGCAAGCTCCGCATCGACGGCGACGTAGTGCCGGTGCAGCGAATCCATCAGCGCATACAGCACCACGATGCCCAGCACGGCAAGCCAGGCGCCGTGGATGAGCCGGGTCCCGAGCACGATGGCCAGCACCGCAGCGGTGAGCACGAAGCCCACCAGGTTCAGCAGGCGCGAGCGCCGGATGCGGGCGCGCAGGCGCTTGTCCGGGGTCATCGCCAGCGCGCGCCCCCAGTGCTTGATCATGCCCAGCTGGCTGAGCGTGAAGGAGACGAAGACGCCCACCACGTAGAGCTGGATCAGCGTCGGCACGTGGGCGTTGAAGGCCCAGATCAGCGCGATGGCGGCGAAGGCCAGGGAAAGGATGCCGTTGGAGAACCCGAGCCTGTCGCCGCGGGTGCGCAGCTGGCGCGGCAGGTAGCCGTCCGTGGCAAGGTGCGAGGCCAGGTTCGGGAAGGAGTTGAAGGCGGTGTGCGAGGCGACAAGCAGCACCGCGACGGTCAGCAGCACGATGGCAAAGAAACCGACCGATCCCCCGCCGAAGATCGCATGGGCCAGCTGGCCGAGCACCGGGTGCTGGATGTAGTCGGCGGGAACCGGCCCGCCGTCGAGGCGCAGCCCCTTGGCGGGGTTCTCCACGACGTGCACGTTCACCGCGCGGGCCAGGTACATGGTCCCGAGCGTCAGCACCGCGGCGATGAGCCCCAGCATCAGCAGCAGGGCCGCGGCGTTCTTTGCCTTGGGCTCGGCCAGGGTGTGCACGTTGGAGGTCGGGACCTCCACGCCGGTCAAGGCCGCCGAGCCGGTGGAGAAGGCGCGCAGCACCAGCAGGATCCCGGCCACGCCGGTGAGCCCGTGCGGGTAGGCCGGGTCGGGGATGACCTCGAAGCCGGCGCTCGGGGCCGACCCCAGGGTTCCCGTGGCCGCAAAGATCCCGCCGAGGGCCAGCATCAGCAGCAGTGCGCCGATGAACAGGTACACGGGCGCGGCGTTGGCCAGGCGCGAACGCCCCCGGCCGCGCAGGTTCAGCAGCGTGAGGATGACGACGCCTGCCGCGGCGATCCAGGCCTGCTTCCCGGCCAGCGCGGGGAAGGCCGCGATGACGTAGTGGGCGGCGGAGGAAATCGACACCGCAACGGTCAGCACGAAGTCGACAAGCAGCGCCGCGGCGACCGTGGTCCCGGCCTTCGGCCCCAGGTTCACGGACGCGATCTCGTAGTCGCCCCGGCCCGACGGGTAGGCCTTCACCGACTGCCGGTAGGAGGCGATGATCACAAACATGACAACCATGATGACCAGCCCCACTTGGGGCGAAATTGTCATGGCCGTCACACCGGCCAGGGCCAGCGTCAGCATCACCTCGTCCGGCGCATAGGCGATCGAGGACAGCCCCGAGGCCGCGAAAACGGGCAGGGCAAGGCGTTTACGCAGCGGCGCCTGCTTCAGGCGCTCTGTCCTAAACGGGCGTCCCACCAAAATCCGCTTAACGGCGTCGAGGAATGAAAGCACGATCCAAAGTTAGCCGCTTTGACCCGCCCTGTCATACACCGCACCGTGGGACCGAACGTGAAGAATCCCGCATCGACGCACTTTTCCATGAAAGACTGAGCCGTTAGCGGCCGCGTCCGGAGGGCCAGCCCCACGGGCCGGCGCAGGTTTGTCGGTGTTGCACCAAGTGAAAAGGCAGGGTCGGGCGCGTGGCGCATTTTGTCATTATGGGTTGCGGCAGGGTCGGGGTCACGTTGGCCCACACCCTGGATGATGCGGGGCATTCGGTGGCGATCATCGACCAGGACGACGCGGCCTTCCGCCGGCTTCGCCGCGACTTCTCCGGGACCAAGGTCTCGGGCGTCGGCTTCGACCGGGACACCCTCGAGCGGGCGAACATTGCCCAGGCCTACGCCTTTGCCGCGGTGTCCAGCGGCGACAATTCAAACATCCTGGCCACCCGCGTGGCCCGGGAGACCTACCACGTCCCGCACGTCGTCGCCCGGATCTACGACCCGGGACGGGCCGAGATCTACCAGCGCCTGGGCATCCCCACGGTTGCCGCCGTGCGCTGGAGCAGCGACCAGGTGCTGCGCCGCATCCTTCCCGAGCAGGCGCTGCGCGGGGACTTCCGCGAGGCCTCCGGCCAGCTGATGCTGGGCGAGGTCAACGTCCACGAGGGCTGGTTCGGCCACGCGCTGGAAGACCTGGAGGCCGCGGCCCCGATCCGCATCGCCTACCTCTCGCGGTTCGGCGAGGGCATGCTGCCCGTGCCGGGCACGCGCCTGCAGCAGGGTGACATCGTCCACGCCATGATGCCCGTGGATGCCACCAGCGAAATCGAAAAAGCCCTGTCCACCGCGCCGAACCCAGTCACGGAGTAGACACCCCCATGAAGGTCATGATTGCCGGAGCAGGTTCCGTGGGAAGTTCCATCGCCAAGGAACTCATCTCCCACGGGCACGAAGTGCTGCTCATCGATGAAAAACCCGAGGTCGTATCTCGTGCCGGGGTCCGGGGCGCCCGCTGGCTCTTCGGCGACGCCTGCGAATTGAGCGTGCTCAAGGAGGCGAAGCTCGAGGAGGTCGACGTCGTCGTCTCGGCGACGGGCGACGACAAGGTCAACCTGGTGGTCTCGCTGCTGGCCAAGAGCGAGTTCGGCGTCGGCCGCACCGTGGGCCGAGTCAACAACCCCAAGAACGACTGGATGTTCGACGACGCCTGGGGCGTCGACGTCGCGGTGAGCACGCCGCGCCTGATGACGGCGCTCGTGGAGGAGGCCGTGGAGATCGGCGACCTGGTGCGCCTGATGACGCTGCAGTCGGGCGTGGTTTCGATGGTCGAGTTCACGGTGCCGCACGATTCGGCGCTCATCGGGCACACCATCGGCATGGTGCCGTGGCCCACCGACGCCACCGTCGTGGCGATCCTGCGCGACGACATCCCGCTGACCCCGAGCCAGGACGACGTCATCGAGGGCGGGGACGAGCTGTTCTTTGTCACCACCATTGTGGCGGAGGACCAGCTGCGCACGGTGCTACGCAGCACCGGGACGGAATAGGCCCCGCCCCCCTCAGCTTCGGCCCGGATCACCACCACCGGTGTGAATCGCAAAGGCAAATGGCTTGTTTTCCGCTGTGCTGGGTGGCCGACGGGAAGAGCCTGCCGCGCGGTGTCGAGAATTTCGGGTAGTCGATCAACAACTGGCCGGAGTGCCAATCCACATCCATTCGGCTGAACGCAAATGCGCCGAGCATTTCCTATGGGCAACTACGGGAATGGCTGCGAGCGGAGACAGCAATGCGTATCCGACCATGGCCAGGACGATCGTTCTCATCAGGCAAGGTCAGGGTCGGCAGTCAGCGAGACAACCGCCCAAATATCCAGTCCTAACGGCTCGAGTGCCGAATTCACAGCCCGCCGGACTGCGTCTTCCTCTCCTATGTTCCAATCTGATCCGGGCACGATGAAGTCGACTTCGACGTAAAGTTTGCGGCCCACCTTTCCGGAACGGATGACCGGTGGCGGGAGAACAAAAGCCTTTTCGACTGAGCCAACCGCTTCAGCGACAGCGGCCGAGAGTTCGAGGGACGGGGCACCCTCGAGCAATTCGTTCGCTCCGGTTTTGACCAACCTTATGGGGACAGCTGCCACGATCACACACGCGGCGAGCACCAGAACCGGATCTATGTACCTTGCCACTAGGTCTAGGCCGACGTTCTGGAGAATAACCGCTGCTACGGCGCCGGCCACCATCATGACGCTAAGAACCGACCCGGCACGCCACTGAGACACCTCAGCCAATACAAGGTCCGAGCCCGGTGATTTGCGGCTTATCCACCGAGCCACGAAGAAACCGACTGCAGCGGTGGTGGTCCCGTAGGTGGCAATAACGATCGGATTGACCGGAGACCCGCCGTCACGGATGATCACGATCGCGTCTCCAGCTGCGAACAACAGAGTCCCCGCGATCGCTAGCCCTTGTATGAGCACTACCAAAGGCGTAAGGGCATCGCGCCCAAACGGAAACCGGTTGGTGGGCCCGGTGGTTGAAACGATCGCTGCCCGCAGGGATAGCCATGAGAGGATGATTCCGATTCCCATGTAAGCGCCATCGAACACGATAATTCGGGTGCTTGTGACGATTCCCAGAAGTAGCGCCCCCGACGCAACTGCGACGGAGATCCACAACGAGTAAAGCAGCGCACGCCGCTCAGCGTTCATGAATGCTGCGTTTACTCCCGCTGACATCCGTCGAATCCCTCCTCCGCACTATTTCTTGTGTCGGCATGCCCCTGTGGGTTTAGTGTTGCGGTGTCCTGCCAAACGGTCAAGGGCCGGGATTTCACCAGCCCAGTAGCTTGGCGACAAAATTGCAGGCAGACTGGCAAATGCGCAATTTGCTGCGAGGGCCGGCCGCACAATGTGTAGGGCCTTCAACCTACGCTTTGCTTTGAAATAGGTCATCCCTGGCGCCATCGCGGCCGCGAAGTTGGTCTTCTTACACAGCTTCCCTCAGGTATCTATTGCTGACAAAGCTACTGTTTTCCGTTCCCACCTGAACGCATGTGGACTTCGGGAGCACTGTTGACGGCGATGTCCGGGTCACGCCGGGTGTTCGCTGGGCAATCGGATCAGAGACCGCGACGCCCCACCCACAGTCCATGCAGCAGCGGAACCACCGACGCGCCCATCAGCAGGTTGCCAAGCGCCGCGTCGTCCATCCGGACCACGGAACCTGCGATCAGCAGGGCGCCGAACGCCAGTGCCGATGCCGCCCCACGCGCCGTGCGTTCAAGCCGTGCCATCTGCCGTTCCAGACGCGGGTTGGCCACCGCCAGCGTCCCGTCCTCGAGTCGGGCAACAAGCCCATCAAGGCGTTTGGGCAGGCGCAGGGCGACACCGGCGGCGGCGAGCACCTGCTGGGCGACGTCCTGCGCGATGTTGCCGCGCTCCTCACGCAGCAGCTGCGCCGCATAGGGTTCCACCGAGTCCCACAGGTTGAACCGGGTGTCGAGCGAGCTACACACCCCTGAGGTCAGTGACATCGCGCGAATGATGAGCAGGAAGTTCTCTGGCAACTGGAACGGCAACGTTCGAACCACGTCCCCGAACTCAACCGCAAAATCCCGGAACTCCCGCGGGTCCACCTCGCGAAGCTCCGCAAAGCCCATCCCGCCGAAACGGGCAAAGAGGTGCGTCATGGCCCGCTCAAGCTCGGCCGTGTCGGCAGAGGGCACCAGCACACCGATGTCTCTGATCGCGTTCACCAGTTCCTTGCCGTCGCGAGAGGTCGCGGCGATCAGCAGCTTCCGCAGGCCCTTGCGCGTGCTAGAGGGAATCTGACCCATCATGCCGAAGTCTATGAACGTCAGCTTCCATGGGCGTGCGGCGGATGAGTCGGGTATCGGAGTGACAAAGATATTTCCGGGGTGCGGGTCCGCGTGGAAAAAGCCATTCATGAAAAACTGGTCGAACATGACCGACGCGAAAACCGGCGCAACCTGCGCAGGATCGATGTCTGCCGCAAGAAGCGCCTCGTAGTCCGTGATCTTGATCGCCGTGACATCCTCGAGCGTGAGTACCCGGCGGGTGCTTCGTTCCCATACCACCCGGGGCACAGCGACCCTGTCGTCGTCGGAAAAATCGGCGGCAAAGCGCTCTGCATTCGACGCCTCCTGCAGGTAATCGATCTCCTCAAGGCTGGTCTGCGCGAACTCCTCGACCAGGGCCGGCATGTCGACGCGATCTGACACGAGGCGCACGTGGCTGAGCCAGCCGCCCACCTTGCGCAGCGCAGCCAGATCGACGTCGACAATCGTTTCGATTCCCGGTCGCTGCACCTTCAACACCACGCTCTCCAGCCCGGTGTCGGCGGCATTGGAGGGAAGAAGCCGTGCCCGGTGCGCCTGGCCCAGTGATGCGGCGGCGATAGGCAGCTGATCGACCGAGGCAAACATTGTTTCGAGCGGCGCACCCAGCTCCGCCTCGGCAAGGGCACGGATCGCGGGAAACGAGACTGGGGGGACTTCGTCCTGCAGCCCTTCGAGTTCAGCGGTGATCTCCGGCGGCAGCACGTCGAGCCTGGAGGACATGAACTGGCCAACCTTGATCATCAGGCCACCCAGGCCCACCGCGAGCACATGGAAGCGCTGCGCGAAGCGCCGCATCCTCGTTGTCCTGGTGCGTCCTGCAATCCTGCCTAGCCCGATGCGAGGGAGGAACAGCTCAAACCACCAAGCCACCGTCAGATGCCACGCGGCGAAGCGCAGGATGCGGCGATAGCGAGCTCGGGTGTCCTTGGCACCGGGCACCGAATTGGTTCGGGCGCGAGGAACCGAGCTCACCCTCTCAGCCTTGGGCAAGGATCGAATACAACCGACGGCGTGCCTCGTCTAGCACTGCAACGGCCTCCTGCACCTGCTCCGGCGAGCCGGTGCGGCCCACTTGGGCCGCGGCCTGCGCGAGCTCGACTCCGGCCTTGGGTAGCGCCGCAAACCCGGCACCTGATCCCTGGCCTGCTGGCTCCCACGGCGCTGACGCCTCGGCGGCCGACGCTTCCTCGCGGCCGGCTTCAGTCAACGAGTAGATCTTGCGGCCGTTGGATTCCTCCGCACTGATCGTCCCCTCGTCGGCCAGCAGCTGCAGCGTTGGGTAGACGGAGCCGGCGCTGGGCTTCCACCTGCCACCGCTGCGCTCCTCGATTTCACGGATGATCTGGTAGCCGTGCATCGGACGTTCCGCCAGCAGCGCCAGCACCGCCGAGCGCACCTCACCTCGGCCCGCGCGGGTGCCCGAGGGCTTCTCAAACCTTGTGCGCAGCTCCTCAAGGGCCTGCCACATGCCCTCGAAGTTGTTGCCGCCAAACCCGCCTGCCGGGTATGAACTACGCATCGTTTTCTCCTCTGTGAATCGTGAACGATGTAGAGCGATACTTAACGATATATCTTGAAAATCAAGAAAAACAATAGCTTGATAGACGACGGAAGAGACGGCCATTCACGAAGTTGCCGGCGGTGCCACCGACCGCGAAACCGGCACCCTCCCCGGCCAGCGACAGGCGTGACCAACGGGTCGGGCGTTGCCCCTGCGCCCTGCTCGAAAAGGGCAACACCACCAGCCTCGAGAAGGCCCGTAGCGACCTGGCGGCATCTTGGCAGAACAGCTCCATCGAATCGTTGAGTGCCGGTCCCAGCAAGGAACGACTCAGTGGCGCCCTGGACGGCATGAGGTCCGAACGCTGCCGGAAGACGTAGACGAAAGACCGAATTGGCTATCGCCCAGATGCTGGGGGGTGCCGGCAGCTACCCAGCCGCAAGTTCTGCTTCGCTAGACGGCCACAGTTTCAGGGCAGACTACTTTTCTACAACTTGTCAGAATTCTGGCATCGCAGCCAATGACCTCCAACTTTTCGATGCCCTTGACCTGATGCCTTTCGGAGGCCCGGAGAAAGACGAGGATGCCTTCCCGCTCCTGCAGATCGTTTCCCGGGGGACGCGTCAAACCTGATGAATGCCTGATCGAAGTGGTTGAGCACTATTTCGGGTTTAGGAACCGTTCGCCAATTACCGATCAGAATCGGGAGTTGCTCGAGCACCTAGGGCGCGTCTCCTAGGAAGGTGTCCCAGATTCCGTCGTTGCCGAAGCGGCGGTGGCGCTTCGGCACTGTCTTCCAGGACCGGAAGCGGTAGATCACGCCCTCGGTCATCAGACGGTTGTCACCGAAGGGACGCCACGTGTGGCCCGTGGAATCGGGCATCAGTGGGGAAACAAATGCCACGGTTCATTGGAGAGAACGACGTATCGGGATCTCTCCCGTTTATCACCGCAAAAGAACCATCCAGCATTATGCGACGCGCCCTCTCCAGACTGGTGAAGGACGATCCTCCAAGGTCGGCGAATGGCATCAAGAGGCCAGAAGTCCACTACTCGTTCGAATCACGTTCAATGAGGCCGGTACGCGGATTCAACTGAGGTTTTTGGAAAGCAAACTCACCGCCGTTGCGTCCTCCGAAGGGACGACCGTGATCGGCATACTCTTCTCGGAAGAAAACAAGCCTCCAGTCGCCCATTTCCAGCCTCGCGCCGCTTCGCAGGGTATATTCGCCTCCCGGATTCAGCCCAGCACTTCCACCCACGTTGCCTACGGCGACAAGGACGTATTCATCGAGCTCATTGTGAACGATTCTCGCATGCACCGGGTCCAGACCCGAAAGGACAAGTTTGGCACCGGGCGCACTACCGATCTCCATCACCTCATCTACGACATTGAGAATCTTGGGCGCCTTGCCATCCCACGATTCGCTATCCCTGACGAAAATGATCCGTGGCCTACCCCCACCGCGTGCATAGTGGGTCGTGGTTGGCCGGCGATGATAGCGTTTGAGAAAAGTCGGCAGAAGCGGAAACAAGGTCGCAGGTACTGTCATCGGTTCGATGGCAGGAGAGTTTTTCTTGCGTCCCAGCATGTCCTTGAACGCCTCGGGCTTCCCGATTCTGACTGCGGTCGAACTGGCTCCGATAAGACCCGCTAGATTTGGCTTGACATTGCCTATGCTGGCTATGGTTCCCTTGGGACCGTCAATGACAATCGTTATCCCAGCGTTCTTGAGTCTTGTCGCAAGATCATTCAGGGCTTTCCGGTCGATGGACCTCAGTGACGGGAAAATCGAAAGCGAGTCGGCCTTGATGGTAATCGTCTTGCCTGCGGCTTTGACCGTACCGCTAACAAGATCGAGGCCTGCTTCTTCGGCGCTTGGCAAGTTGACCGAGAATGCAAGATCGGCGTCAAAACGCATGGCCGGCACCGTCTACTTGCGGTACGGATCGGAACCCGCAGCTGCGTCGTCACTGGTCGTGACACGCAACGTCCCGTCGAATTTCCAGATCGCACGCGGCGCGTCCGGTCCAATATCACGCGGAACCTCAACGGTCATATCAACCAACGTGTAGTTCACCGCCGCTCCACGGCCAGTCAAATACGACCAAAGCTGTTGACCAAGATCAGACCAATCACCGATTTTCAGGTCTTCTTGGTTCGAAGAAGCCTCGGCATCAAAGTTTTTCACTCTAAATCACTCTCCATCATTTACGGAAACGAACACTTTGACCGGAAATTTTAGCTAGCCTGGCTAGCAATTTGAGACTCACGTTACCTGCAGCGTTGGCCAAGGTAAATACCCCGAGGTGATTCTTCTCCGCCACTTGGAACAAACCGTATTTTCAGTGACACGACACAACCCGAGCACACCTTGAATCGCGGTCGTTTCCCATGCCCGAACACAGGAATCCACCTGGTTTCCGCGGATTTTCAGAAGGCGCGCCGCTGGAAATCTGCTACTTTCCCATTCAGCTCTGAGAACCTGAAGGACCACGCCGCCGGATGATTTCTTGACCCAAATCATCTGCAGCCCGCTTCCCACCAGTAGCTGCAGCTGCGCACATGCGAATCAGAAGGCCAGCATCCGCCGAGCGAGACTCGTCGAGCACCAACCCCCTGGATGGCCAATGCGTTGTGATGGTGGCGGCGGCAGCTACTTCTTTGCCGGCGGCATCAGCACCGAGTCGATCAG
>NZ_JBIVTO010000004.1:304476-328459 GCF_044756805.1 Paeniglutamicibacter sp. NPDC091659 | reverse complement strand
GCCCCCCGCCCATCCCAACCCGCCGGCCCCCCCCCTTTTGGTGTAACCCGCCCCCCACACAAAACAAAACCATTTTTTCTTTGCATTCTTGACCCCCCCCCCCCCCCCCCCACGGACAAGATCATGCCCACCATGGCCAAGTATCCGTTCCAGCCCGTGCCCGTCAGCATGGCTGCCGCCTTGAGCCGGATCTGGCCGGCCCCGCCGGAGGTCGCGGCAACCATGAATGCCGCAGCAAGCACGGGCAATCCCGCACCGATCAGGATCGAAACCATGTGCACCACGGGCGCACGGCGGAACTTCAGCGCCTCGAACGCCAGGGCCGCTCCCGGGGCTTCCATCATTGTTCCTGCCCTTGTTCGTCGGATTCCAGCACCAGGTCGAAGAAGCGACGCTCGAGATCCACCGTCCCGGGCTGCAGGGTTCCGATGATCCTTCCGCGGTGCAGCACGCTGATCCTGTCGGCCATCCGGGCAACCTCGTCCAGGTGGTGGCTGGATACCAGGACGGCGGCACCCCGATCCCGGCAGGCATCCCGGAGCAACCGGCGCAGAACAATGACACCCCGGGGATCCAGCGCGTTGGTCGGCTCGTCCAGCACGATCATGCTCGGGGCATGCACCAGGGCAGCGGCCAGGCCCACCCGCTGCCGGTTCCCCAGCGACAGCGTGCCGGTCCGCTGGGCCGCATATTGGTCCAGCCCCAGGTCGGCGAGCGCCTGCCCGGTGGATGCGTTGGCGGCTTGCCTGTCCATGCCGTGCAGCCGTGCAGAGGAATGGACGTTTTCCCGTGCGCTCAGCTCCGGGTAGGCGAAGGGCGTTTCCAGCATCTGGCCGACCCTGGACCAGGGATGTTCGTCCGCCCCGGATACCGGCGACCCCGCAAGCATGACCGAGCCCAGGTCGGGCTTGAGCATGCCCAGCAGGATCCGCATCAAGGGCGTCTTCCCGGCCCCGTTCAACCCGACCAGTGCATGGATCTGCGACGGCTCCACGTCCAGGGACACGTCCTCGAGCACCGGGACACCGCCCAGGGTCTTGCCGATCCCCCGGGCCGTGATGCCCGCCGGCGCCGTCATCGCTCGCCTCGCGCGGCACTGTCCGATTCGCCCATCACCGCCAGGGCAGCGCGCATGCGCTCCCCCAGTTCCTGCCCGTCAGGTTCCACTGCCCAGTCCAGCAGTGCGGCCGTCAATCCTCCCAGGCACGCTCCGGCGGCGACCCGCGCCTCAAGCCGGACCGTTCCGGTTCCCGTGAGGGCTTCGACGATCAGGTCCTCGGTCCGGCGGTTGTTTTCCCGGATGCAGGCAGCAAGCCGGGGATGACCGGCTACCAGCCTGATCTTTTCCCTGGTCGCTTTGTCGCCGGTTTCGGGCACAGCGCCCCATGCTGCCAGCAGGCCCAGCCGGACGCGCTCCATCGCCGGGAGCCCAAGCGGCTGGGCGGCAACGATCGCCGCGATCGCCGGATCGTAGGGGTCGTCGAAGACCACCGCGTCCTTCGTCGGAAAATGCCGGAAGAAGGTCATCTGCGAAACCCCGGCAGCCTCGGCGATTTGTGCGACGGTCGTCTCGTCGAAACCCTGCCGAACGAACAACGCCATGGCCCGCTCCTGCAGGAGGGCCTTCGTGGCGGCGGCTTTTCCCATGCCTCGAATGTTAGTCTCTAACATTTTCCTGGACAAGGGTTCGGTCTTCACGAACTTGTTGCCCATCCGGCAGCGTGGGGTTGCTCCCGGAAAGACCGGCCGCGGCGGATACCCCGGGACGGTGCGCGCGGTCGGCAAGAGCAGGTGGCCGGAAGCGGAACGGCAGCACTCCCCTCCGAACCCCAACCGCGCCGACTGAAGCCAAGGCACAACATTGTGAGCCGAAAACCGTGTGACCTGCGGTCGGACTGACGACCTGCACCGCCGACCATCCGGCCACGGCCGCCCACCAGGGCCGGATGGATCCTTCGCCGAACCACTGACCATGATCGCGGCCTGGAAAAAAGTTGAAAACCATGGCTTCCGGGAGATGCAGGGGTACCTTGCCCCTTGGGTTCCGCCTACCATGAAAGGACCCGCAGGGGGGGCACGGCAATGCACCGCATGAGGAAATGCGGGGCTGCTGGGGTGGCGCTTGGGAATGCTAGAAGATGGTTCGGCGGCGGAAGGGCAGACAGGACGATCAAAGCCACGGCGTCCGGAATCGGCAAAGGCATCCCCATTTCCGTACGCAGCGAAATTCCCACAGCACAGGCCCGGCACCTGGGCATGGAATCACCTGCCCGAACCGGCAACCGCCTGCCACCAGCACGCCCACCCCTCCGCATGAAGGGGACAACGACTCAGCGACGGATTGATGGCAAGGATGCTGCAATCGGGGGTGCCCAGATTGCAATTGAGACAACCCATGAGGTCCGTTATGAGCGCTGAAAGGCAGAAACAGGAATCGACCGCGGAACCCACGGAGTCCCGCACGGCAGGGACACCAGCGGCCTCTTCCCCCACGCGGCGTGCCATGGGCGTGGATGTTGCCCGGTCTGTGGCGCTGATTGGCATGGTTGCCGTCCATGTCTTCCCTGCGGAGCACGTGGACGGGGCCATGAGCTGGCCCTTTGCCGTTTTCGGCGGAAGGGCCGCCGCCTTGTTCGCGGTGCTCGCCGGAGTGTCCATTGCCTTCGTTGAGAAAAGGTCCCGCGGCCAGTTCCACGGCCGCACGCTGGCCGCCGACAGGGCCGCCCTGGTTGTCCGGGGCCTGCTTATTTTGTTGATGGGCCTCCTGCTGGGCCACCTGGAAACCCCGATCGAAACGATCATTCCCTATTTCGGCATCCTGTTCATTCTGGCCGTTCCGTTCTATGGCCGTTCGTCACGCTTCCTGCTGATCGCGGCACCGATCTTTGCGATCTTCGGCCCCGTCCTCCGCCACCTGCTCAACGGCACCATTCCCGAGCAAGTCGATCCGGAGGCCGACTACACCCTGGTCACCGCGGCGCGGCAGCCGGTGCTGTTCATCCTCGATATGCTGGTGACCGGCTTCTATCCGACACTCCTGTGGATGGCATACCTCTGTGTGGGAATGGTCATCGGCCGACAGGTGCTGACCTCGAGGAAAGTCGCGCTCAAGTTCGTTGGTTGGGGTGCGGCGCTGGCCATCTCCACCTGGGTGCTTTCGAAGGTCCTTCTGGGTCCCGCCGGGGGCATGCAGCGTCTGGTCGAGGCGACGCCGTCACTCACCACGGAAGACATCGCCGAACAGCTGGCGTACGGCCCGGAGTCCGTCTTCATGCCGAATACTACGTGGTGGTGGCTGGCGGTCGTTTCGCCCTACTCCGATACCCCGCTGAACGTTTTGCACAATCTTGGCGCGGCCGTGGCCGCCATAGGCGTGGTCCTGCTCCTGACCCACTCCGGCAGCAAGGTCTTTTCCCCCTTTGCGGCGGTCGGGACGATGACACTGACCCTCTATTCGGCGCACTGCATCGTACTCATGCTCGAAGTCCTGGACGAGGAACGGCCGGTGGTATCGCTGTGGGTCCAGGTCATCTCATTCATGTTGTTCGCGATGGTGTGGCGCAGTTCGATCGGCAAGGGTCCGCTTGAAGCCATCATCTCCGAAGCCAGCGACTGGGTCCGCCAGCGGATACGGACACCCCGGGCGAGGCCGCGGACGGGGAAGCCCGTGGCGGATCAGGCCATGCCGGTGAGCATCGGGTTGAAAGCACCACTACGGGGTCCGGACGGAGCAGCATGACGAACGAGCGTCCCGCCGAATCCAAGAGACCGCTGGGAAGCTCCAGCCGAAAATGTGAGGTGGATAGACGATGAAAACACTGATAGTCGGGGCCGGAGCGACGGGCGGGTACTTCGGGACACGCCTGGCCCAGGCCGGCCGCGACGTAACTTTCCTGGTCCATCAGCATCGGTTCGACCAGCTGCGCAACGGGCTCCGGGTCTATGGACCTGGATATGACGAGACGGTACCCGTTCGCACCGTTACCGCCAGACAACTGGACGGCCCCTTTGACCTGGTCCTCCTGATGGTCAAGGCATGGTCCCTGGAATCGGCGTTGCGGGACATGGCTCCGGCCGTCGGGCCGGACACGACCATCCTGCCGCTTCTCAACGGCCTGGCCCACCTTGAAACACTCAACGAACGGTATGGCCGGGACGCCGTGCTGGGTGGAATTGTCCGCGTGGTGTGCACGGTGACTCCGGACGGCGCGGTGTTCCAGATGAAACCGCACGCATCCATGACCTTTGGCGCGCAGGACGGGAAGCCGACGGAGCGCATAGCGCGCATCGGCCGTGAAATGGCGGCGCCGGGTTTCCGCATGTCCATCGCCGAGGACATCCTGGCCTCCATGTGGCACAAATGGTCGTTCATCACCGCAGGCGGAATCATCACCTGCCTGATGCGCGGCACGATCGGCGACATCATTGCCGCCCCGGGCGGGAAGGAGTTCGTGCTGGACGTCATCGAGGAAACCGAACGGGTGGCCGAAGCGGCCGGATACACCGTCACGCCTGCCGCGCACGCCGCGAGCCTGGAGATGTTCACCGAGGAGGGCTCCGTTTTCACGTCCTCCCTCTACAGGGACGTGCTGGCGGGAACCTCCCACGAAGGGGAACACCTGCTCGGCCAGTTTGCCGCCGTCGCCGACAGGGTCGGCGTGAAAGTCCCGCTGGCTCGGTTGGCCTTGACCCAACTCCGGGTCCACGACCAGGCCAGACGCCGGTAGCCTTGGAGCTGGTCCGGACCCGGGGCCGGAGCATTGGCCGGCCCCCTTGTCCCCTGCTGTTTCCGGCGCACTTCGCGGCGCACCGGTTGAACCACAGGGCCCGCCACGCCAACTGCCCGCCCGAGACATACCGAAATCTTGAGGAAAGAGACATGACACAGACACCCATCGCCCCGCTGGACGGCGTGCGCGTCCTCGAACTCGGCAACTACATTGCCGCACCCACGGCCGCGCGGCTGCTGGCGGACTTCGGGGCCGAAGTGATCAAGGTGGAGCGGCCGGGCACCGGCGACGAACTGCGGAACTGGCGCCTGCACAAGGGCAACACATCCATGCTGTACCGGACCATCAACCGCAACAAGAAGTCCGTGGTGCTGGACCTGCGCACGGAGGCGGGCCGGCAGGCGGTGCTGGAGTTGGCGGCGAAGTCGGACATCCTTCTGGAGAACTTCCGTCCCGGCACGCTGGAGAAGTGGGGCCTGGGACCGGAAGTGCTCAACGAGGTGAACCCGGAGCTGGTCATCACCAGGATATCCGGGTTCGGCCAGACCGGGCCGATGTCCGGGCGGCCCGGGTTCGCCGCGGTGGCGGAGTCCTACGGCGGCCTGCGCAACCTGGTCGGGGACCCGGACCGCGCCCCGGTGCGGGTGGGTGTCTCGATCGGCGATTCCATCGCGGGCCTCTATGCGGCCTTCGGCTCGATGATGGGCCTTTTCCAGCGCGAAGCCCGGCGGGCGGCGTCGGGTTCGACGGTGGCGCTGCCGGAGCGGATCATCGACGTGGCCCTGAACGAGGCGGTGTTCTCGATGATGGAATCCCTGGTCCCGGACTACGAGGCGTACGGCGTGCTGCGCGAACGCACCGGCGGGCGGATGGAGGGCATCGCCCCTTCGAACGCCTACCTGTGCGGCGACGGTGCCAGCATCGTGGTGGCCGGCAACGGGGATTCCATCTACCAGCGCTACATGGAGACCATCGGCCGGCCTGAGCTGGGCGCGGACCCGGGGCTGCAAAGCAATGCCGGCCGCTGGGACCGGCGGGAGGAACTCGATGCCGCCATCGGCCAATGGGCCGGGCGGCGCACCGCCGCCGAGGCGCTTGAGGCGCTGGCCGCCGCGGGGGTTCCGGCGGGCCCGATCTACACGGCGGCCGACATCGTCGCCGACGACCAGTACGCGGCACGGAAAATGATCCAGAAATTCGATGTCTCCACCGGCGAGGAGATGCTCACCGACATCGGCTTCCCCGGGATCGTCCCGGTGATCGGCGGGCAGTCGCTGCCCATCAGGAACCTCGGCCCGGACCTGGGCGAGAACACGGAGGAAGTCCTGGGCGGGCTGTTGGGCATGGATGCGGACCGGATCAATGCGGCCACCGGCCGCGGGGAAGGAACCCAGGCATGAGTTTCGCCGTCGAACCACGCGCGGAGCTGCGCGACGTGACCCTGCGGGACGGGCTGCAGCTGACCGGCAAGGTGCTCTGCACCGAACGGAAGGTGGAGACGGTCCGGGAACTGCTGCGCCTGGGCGTGCCGTCCATCGAGCTCGGCTCGATGGCCCGCGCCGACCTGGTGCCGACGATGGCCAACACCCTTGAGGTCGTCCGCGCCCTGACGGCGGAGGAACTGGAAAGGTGCTGGATCTGGGTGGCGACCCCGGGCCACGTGGCCAAGGCCGCTGCGGCGGGTGCGCGGAACTTCCAGTACTGCCTTTCCGCGTCCGATTCGCACAACCAGGCGAACATCGGCCGCAGCACGGAGGCCAGCCTCGAGGCGCTGCCCCAGGCCGTGGAGCAGGCCCGGGAAGTCGGCGGCCGCATCCAGCTGTGCATTGCCACCTCCTTCACCTGCCCCTTCGAGGGTCACGTGCCCGAGGAACGGGTACTGTCCATCGCGAACGACCCGCGGGCCGAGGGCACGTGCGACATCGTCATCTGCGACACCCTGGGCCAGGCCGTTCCGGCGCAGGTCGCCAGCCTGGTCGGCCGGGTCCGCGACGAGTCACCCGCGCGGCGGATCGCCTACCACGGACACGACACCTGGGGCCTCGGAGTGGCAAACACGCTGGCCGCCATCGGCGCCGGGGCCACCCTGGTGGACGGGGCGCTGGGCGGCCTCGGCGGCTGCCCGTTCGCGCCCGGAGCCAGCGGCAACACCTCCACCGAGGACATCCTCTTCGCCACCCGCCCCGAGTGGCTGACCCCGGACGTCTTTGCCGGCCTGGTGCACCTGTCCGAAGGGCTGCTGGCGGAACTGGACGAACCCAACCGCTCCAGGGCGGCCCAGGGAGCCCGTTCCAGGGCCGCGGCCTTCGAATGGGTCATCGGCTCCGGGCCTGTGCCCGAGGGAGCGGGGCAGCCGGCTTAGGGGAAACGGCGGCCGGGCAGAAGGACGCTTGCGCCGACTGTTCCGGCATGAACGGAGGCCACGGAAAACCGGCCGAAAATCTGGTCCCTCGGCCACTGGCCAAGGACCTGCCAAGTTGTCTAGCCTAAAAAGGAATCTTGCGGGTAGGCCTAGATTCCCTAGGGGTCGATCATCGGTCGTTGGCATTCACAGAACGCCGTGGATGCCCGATTCACCTACGGGGCTGTTTGTTCCAGTCCCCCAACGCACCAGAGCCGGTGCCAGCCGTGCGCGTGATGAAGCGCTCTGAAAGGTCGTGGACTATCGTCGATCCGGTTATCCATGTGACGGCAACACCAAATGCCCGCAATACGGTTTCGATCGATGACTGGGCCTGGCCGCAAGATTCCGGATGGTTTCGAACCAGACTCCCGAACCGAATTCGGTGACAACGCACATATGAGTTCGGCCCGGATGCACAAGCATCCGGGCCGTGTCATTGTCCAGCGGCGCGCTACTCCGAACGACGGGCCTGGCGCGACCAGCGCACCAAGCCAATGATGAAGTTTCCCACCGAGTTCACGACGCCACCGGCAACGATGACTATCAGCAGCCAGCGCACGATCCAGGTATCGTTCCAATCGGTGAGCAGGATGACCAAGGCAAAGAAGGCAGCCTCCACGACACCCCACGCCAACTGGGTCTGCGGACGCCATGAGAAGGGGTTGAAGAACTTCTTGATGCCCTTGGCCTCGCGGGCGTCGGCAGCCATGCCGGCTGCGATCGACCCGGTGAAACCGCGCGGTTCCACGGCCACGGCCGATTCCGGAACCGGAGCCTGCTCCAAATAGTCGGCCAGCTCGGGCGGCTTGCCGAAGATCTGCAGCACGCGCTTGATCGCGTCGATGCTTCCGCTGCCGCTCAGGGCCCGGTCCAGCAGGCGGATTTGCTCGTCAGGGACGCCGAACTCGTGCAGCTCGGCGATGGCCTCGACGTCGGGCTCGGCCCATTCGCGCTGGAGGAACGCCGTGGCGTCGGCCGCTTCGGTCCCGGGCGCCGCGGCGATCACGGGCTCGACGGCAACCGACCACCCGTGGCCGAAGCCCGGGTAGCCGTGCAGCTTCCGGCTCTGTCCCTTGAACCAAAAGACCATGGAGAACCGCGGCCCCATGCGGCTGAGCATGATGGCCGGCGGCACGGACCTGGAGAGCATGATCTCGGGCATGTAGCCCTCGTGGACGGCAACATCAGACGACTCGGTGGAGAAGTACTTCCAGGCGGTCTTGGTGACCCCGGCAAACACCGCGACCTCGGATTCCTTGAAGGAACCCAGCAGGACCGAGCGGCCCCCGCGGACGTGTTCCAGGCGCGGGTCCTCGATGGGTTCCCCGCCCTCGGCGTCGGCCCCGTCGAAGTCGGCGAAGAGCGCCCCGGCGCCGCGCTTGAGCGCGATGGCAAAGCCCTCGATCTGCTGGCCCAGGCTGGTGTTTCCGTCCTCGCCGGCCATGACGATGTACCCGTCGGGGTTCACCGCGATGGCCATTTCGACGACGCTGAGTTCGCCCCAGGCCACGGGCGCGGCCAGCAGCGCAATGCTGCGGCGGGCGGCCAGCAGGTCGCGGACCCGCGCATGCGCGACGGCCCCGTCCAGCTCCTCGAAGATCAACGCCAGGGAGGCGATCAGCATTTCGGGCCGATCGCCTCCCTGGTTCCCCTCGGGACTACTTGCCAAGGAACTTCTCAAACCCCTTGGGCAGGTTCATGTCGGCCGGGTTGAATTCCTTGTTGCCCGCGCCGAAGGCGGCGCCGCTCGGGGCCTTCTTGGCGGCCGCGGCCGCGGCCTCCAGCTGGGCCGCCTTGGCCGGGTTGCCGAACTTCTGCTTCTTCTTGTTGGCACCCTTGGCCGCCGCCTTGCGGGCGCCGCCCTTGCCGCCGGGCATGCCCGGGATGGCTCCGCCGGAGGCCAGCTTCTTCATCATCTTCTGGGCCTCGCCGAAGCGCTCGAGCATCGAGTTGACCTCGGAGACGTGCACGCCCGAGCCCTTGGCGATGCGCGCGCGGCGCGAGCCGTTGATGATCTTCGGCGCGACGCGCTCGTGCGGGGTCATCGAGCGGACGATGGCCTCGATGCGGTCCATCTGCGACTCGTCGAACTGCTCGAGCTGCTGGCGGGAAATCTGGGCCCCGGGCATCATGCCCAGGATCTTCTTCATCGAACCCATCTTGCGGATCTGGGCCATCTGCGCCAGGAAGTCGTCGAGGGTGAAGTCCTCGCGGTCGGCGAACTTCTTCGCCATGCGCTCGGCTTCGCCCTTGTCCCAGTTCGCCTCGGCCTGCTCGATCAGGGTGAGGATGTCGCCCATGTCGAGGATGCGGCTGGCCATGCGGTCCGGGTGGAAGATCTCAAAGTCGTCGAGGTTTTCGCCGGTGGAGGCGAACATGACGGGCTTGCCGGTCACCGAGGCGACGGACAGCGCGGCGCCGCCGCGGGCGTCGCCGTCGAGCTTGGTCAGAACCACGCCGGTGAGGTCGACGGCGTCGTTGAAGGCCTGGGCCGTGTTGACGGCGTCTTGGCCGATCATGGCGTCGATGACAAAGAGGACTTCGTCCGGGTTGATGGCGGCGCGGATGTTCGCTGCCTGCTCCATCATCTCGGAGTCGATGCCCAGGCGGCCGGCGGTGTCGACGATGACCACGTCGTGCAGCTTGGTGCGGGCCTCGGCCACGCCGTCGCGGGCAACTGCCACCGGATCGCCGGTGGCTGCCTCGAACTCGGAGGAGACGCCCGGGTGCGGTGCGTAGACCGGCACGCCGGCGCGTTCGCCGTTGACCTGCAGCTGCTTGACGGCGTTGGGGCGCTGGAGGTCGCAGGCGACCAGCAGCGGGGTGTGGCCCTGGGCCTTGAGGTGCTTGGCCAGCTTGCCGGCCAGGGTGGTCTTGCCGGCGCCCTGCAGGCCCGCGAGCATGATGACCGTCGGCGGGACCTTGGCCAGGTTCAGGCGGCGGGTCTCCCCGCCGAGGATGCCGACGAGTTCCTCGTTGACGATCTTGACGATCTGCTGGCCCGGGTTCAGCGAGGCGGAGACCTCTTCGCCCAGGGCGCGTTCCTTGACCTGCGCCACGAAGGCGCGCACCACGGGAACTGCCACGTCGGCGTCGAGCAGGGCACGGCGGATCTCGCGAACTGTGCCGTCGATGTCGGCCTCGGACAGCCTGCCCTTGCCGCGAAGGTTCTTGAAGGTGGATGTCAGGCGATCGGAGAGTGAATTGAACACGTGCCGTGCACTTCTTTCGTTGTGGGATTCAGGCGCGGTCTAACCCGCTGGACTCAACATCCAAGATTACCAAGTTCACGAGCCACATTGTGCCGGACATGGCAGTCTTGTGGTGTGAAACTTGATTCAGGCACCGCAAACGCGGTCCATGTACGCACGTTGTTGATCCTCGGAGCCTCCGGCGACCTGACCGGAAGGCTGCTGTTGCCGGGCCTTGCGCGGCTCATCGGCTCCGGACGGGCGCCCGGGATCACGCTGGCCGGCGCCGGCGCCCCGGGGTACTCCCCCGAGCTGTGGGCCGAACGCGTCAAAACCGTATGTGACGCGGCCATGAAGGATGCGACGGAGGCCGGAAAGGCCGCACTGACGCAGGTCATTGCGACCACCTCCTACGCCGAACTGGACGTGACGGCCCCGGGCGAACTGGCCCGGCTGGTCGGCAGCCTCGAGGGGCCCGTGGCCCTGTACTTCGCCCTCCCGCCGGCCGTCAGCCAGCGGGCCTGCGAGGTGCTGGAACCCGGCGAGCTGCCCGAATCCACGCTCCTGGTCATGGAAAAGCCGTTCGGGTCCAACGAGGATTCGGCCCGCGAGCTGAACCGCACGCTGATCCGCCTGGTGCCCGAGCGGAACATCCACCGCGTCGACCACTTCCTGGGCAAGGGCACGGTGTTCAACATCCTGGGCCTGCGCTTTGCCAACCGCCTGCTGGAACCGCTGTTCACCGCCGAGCACGTGGCCAAGATCGAGATCTTCTACGACGAGGAGCTCGCCCTAGAGGGCCGCGCCGGGTACTACGACCGCGCCGGCGCGCTGCGCGACATGATCCAGTCCCACCTGTTGCAGGTGCTGGGGCTGCTGACCATGAACGCCCCGGCGACCCTGTACGAGCGCGACGTCCGCGACCACCTGGGCTCGGTGCTGCGCGCCACGGCGCTTGCCGGAACCCCGCAGGACTCGACGCGCCGGGCGCGCTACACCGCCGGAGCCTCCAAGGGCCGGCCGGTTCCCGACTACGCCAGCGAGTCCGGGGTCGATGCCCACGCCAGGACCGAGACGCTGGCCGAGGTCACGCTGAACATCAACAATTCCCGGTGGGCCGGCGTCCCGTTCATCCTGCGGGCCGGCAAGGCGCTGGGCCGGGTGCGCAAGGAGGCAATCGTGACGTTCCGCCCGGTGTCCCACCTGCCCAGCGGGTTCAAGGGCACCGACGAGCCGACCAAGCTCCGCATCGGGTTCGGGCCCGACACCCTGGAGCTGGACCTGGACGTCAACGGCCCGGGCGACCTGTACACGCTGGACCGGGTGACGCTCGGTGCGGAGCTGAACTCCCCGGACCTGCTCCCCTACGGCGAAGTGCTGCTCGGGGTGCTCTCGGGCGATCCGACGCTTTCGGTGCGCGGGGACACCGCCGAGGAATGCTGGCGCATCGTTGACCCGATCCTGGCCGCGTGGGCCGCGAACGAGGTCCCGATCGAGGAGTACGCCGCCGGCGGAAACGGGCCGCAAGGCTGGGAAACCAACTGCACCCTGCCCTCGCTGCAAGCCCGGGCATAGCCCCGCCGGCCGGGGCGTGGCGCGGTCGCTCAGGGCGCGGGGGAAAGCTCAAGCAGCCGGGTGACCAGCGCCCGCACCCGGCCGCTTTCCAGGTTCTGCGCAACGTGTCCGTCGCAGAAGCGCTCACCGCGCAACAGCCAGGTGAACCAGGTCGCCAACTCCTCCAGCGTGGCCCGGGCGATGGGCTGTTGCTGGATCCGCTCGATGTGCGCCAGGTAGTCGTAGTCGGTGCCGGCCAGCTCCTGGCCGGCCTCAAGCCCCGCGAACACGCGCTCGTCGTAGTCGGGGTAGCCCAGCGTGTGGACGCCGTCCTCGCGCACCGCGCCGCCGCGAACCGGCGTTTCGTAGCCGGCATCGAGCAACGCCGCCAGGGCGTGGATGGCGGTTCGGGGATCGACGCTCATGAGCGGCCTCCTGCATTTCGGAATGCGGCAAACAAGGTTTCCATGACCACAGTATTTCCGGTCGAGGGCCGCCAATGCCACACCGGCGGCGGCCGAGCGTGTCAACGCCGGGCCAACGCCGGCACGGATTCCAGGGTGAAATCCGTGCCGGCGCTGGCCACCTATTCGCTTAGCCCAGGTCGTTGCGCACGATCGCGCCCTGGGCGATCACCACACGCACCTCACTCAGAGCCCTGGAGGTTTCCAGCGGGTTGCGATCCAGCACCACCACGTCGGCGACGCCATGGCGCACAAGGCGCCCCACGCCGTCGCGCTCCACGCCCAGCAGCTTGGCCGGGGCGGTCGTGATCGACTGGAGGGCCTTCAGCTTCCCCAGCCCGGCCTCGGCCAGGGCGTCGGCCTCGTCGCCGATCGGGGTGACATCGGTGCCGAAGGAGTCGGTGCCGCCGATGACGGTGACACCGAGTTCATTGGCGGCGCGGGCGGCCGCGGCCAAGATCGGCCCGTATTCGCGGCCGCGCGCGGCCAGCACCGGATTGCCGGAATCGGCCATGCCGGCAATGCCGAAAAGCGTCGGGCTGAAGTACGTGCCCCGCCTGGCCATGCGCACCAGCGTCTCCTCGTCGACGAACACGCCATGCTCGATGCTCTTCACTCCTGCGGCCACGGCACCGGCGATTCCCTTGGCGCTGTAGGCGTGGCACAACACCCCGGCACCCTTGGCGGCGTGCACGATCGCGGAGATCTGTTCCTTGTCGTAGACCAGCTCGCGCGGATCCTGGTCCGGGATGCCGGCGCGCGGGTTGGCGCGGGTCTTGATCACGGTGGCGCCGCGCGAGCGGTTCACACGGGTCAGATACGCGAGGTCCTTCGGGTCCGTGAGCTGCCTGCGCCTGGCCGCCAGCGGCGCCAGGTCGGGGTCGGCCAGAATGGAGTCGCCCTGGTCAGGAGAAACGAACAGGCCTGCCGCGTGCATGCGCGGCGACAGGCCCGGGGCGTAGTGCGGCACACGCGCCAAAGCGATGTCCTGGTAGAAGCTGGACGAGCCGCTGCGGACCGTGGTGGCGCCGTGGCTGAGGATCAGGGCGGCGTCTTGGAATGTCTGGGCGTGCACGTGGGCATCGACGAAGCCCGGCAGGATGAACTTGCCATGCGCGTTGATGCGGGTCGCCTTGGCCCCGGCCTCGCGAACGGCCTTGCGGGTCTCGTCCCGCGTGCCGGCTGCCTGGACCATGCCATCGGCCAAAACCACGACGGCGTCTTCGGTGGCGTGCCCGGTGCCGGGGTCGATGAGCGTGCCGCCCTCAATGATGACCGCGCCCGGGCGCTCGCCCTTGCCGCGCTGCAACGGCAGGGATGCCGGCGAGGCAGCCGGCTCGGCGGCGATGGCTGCTGCCGGAAGCATGCCGGTCAGACCCAACCCGGCCAGCGCCGCGGCCCCGGCCAGCACATGGCGGCGTTCAAGCGGCCTGGACGGAACGGGACCGATGCTGTGGTCGTGCTCGCACATGGGTATCTCTGCCTTTCGTTGGGGATAGATCCGGCCCAGACTAGCGGAAATTCACACGAACTTCCATAGATGGGATACCAAACAATTGGACATCTTCTCGGCAAGCACTCGGACTGACGCCACCGTTAGCTCCAACCGGCATGGGAAATTGAAGCTGGCGCAGGATTGGTCACGGCCTGGCAATGACTCACCAACATGCCTTCGAGTCCAAGATTGAATCCCGAATTCGGGAACTGCCACGGTCACGAAAGCGAACCGCGTTCATAAAGGTTCAACCCCCAGAGACCGCGGGACGAACAGTTACAGTTCCGGACCGTCGGTGCCCGCGTCCGTTCCGGGGCTTGCCACCGGGCCGGACGCCGGTGCGGCGCGCCACGTCCCGCGCACCGCATAGCTGACCATCGCGTTGACCACCGCGACCGTCGGGACGGCGAACAGCGCCCCGGGGATGCCCGCCAGGTAAGAACCCGCGGCCACGGCAAAGACGACGGCCAGCGGGTGGATCTTCACCGCTGCGCCCATGGCCAGCGGCTGCATCACGTGCGCCTCGAGCAGGTGGACCAGCAGCACCCCGCCAAGCATGATCAGCGCCTGGACCGGTCCCACAAAGACAAGGGCCACCAGCACCGCCAGGGCGCCGGTGACGATCGCGCCGATGACGGGAATGAAGGAGGCCAGGAACACCAGGATCGCGATGGGCACCACCAAGGGCAGGCCCAGGAAGAAGGCGAACAGGCCGATTCCGATACCGTTCCCGGCGGCCACCAGGATCTGCACCCGCACGAAACTTGTCAGCGTGGTCCAGCCGGCCTTTCCGGCCCCGTCCACCGCGGGGCGTGCGCCCCGCGGAAAGAGCCGCACCGTCCAGCGCCACACGTTGGACCCGTCGATCAGCATGAAGATCGTGGCGAAGGCCGTCAACAGGGCACCCGCCAACACGTGGCCGGCCGTCTTGCCCACCACGAGGGCTCCGCTGAAGATCTCGTTCCCGTGCCTCTGGATCTCCTGCCCCAATTGCACCAGGAACGCGTCGAACTGGGCGCTGGTGAATTGCAGGGGCGACGAGTCAAGGTAGTCGCGGAACTGCCTGTAGGCCGCCTCCGAACGCTGCTGGACCTCCGGCAGGCCCGCACTGATCTGGGTTTCCACCAGCACCACCAAGCCGGCCATGGCCCCGGCCGCAACGACCAGCGCCAGGATGATCGCCAGCCACTTGCGCCAGCCGTGCGCCACCAGCCAATTGACCGGCGGCTTGAGGAAGGCGGACAGCAGCAGCGCGATCAGGAACGGGACGACGATTTCCTCGAGCCGGGCAACCAGGAACACGAACACCGCCAGCACCCCGATGATGCCCAGCACCCGCCAGGCCCCCTTGCCCACCACGTCGAGCCCGGGCGGAAGCGTCCTCCGGGTGCTTCCCTCGCGCGGCGGCAACCCGCCGCCCCCGTCCCGCTTCCCGCCCTGGCCTGTCGGTTGCATCCGTCTTCCCTTTTCCGGATCGGGCACCGGGGCCCGGATTCGCCGGTTCCGGAACACGCCCATGTGGGACGAATCTACCGCCGGGTTCTCGCCGGGCACCAGAGGGAACGGAGCCGGCTTTCGGCGCCGGACAAGGGCACGCTGCCCGCGGGCGGGCCTCGACACATTTCACGCCACGGTTTCCTAGTAGCCGCTCAATGCCAGAGTACCGACGGGTAGGGAATAACGTATGACGTGGATTACATGCTCCACTGGGCTTAGTCTTGGCCCAGTATCCGGAAGCTCCGGCGAGCTCGCCACACCCCCGAAACGAAGGCTCGATCTTGAACGGCAATGCAACATTTCGGCACAGCAATTCGGCCTTGCTGGCGATCACCAGCGTTCAAGCACCGGTGGTCCTCAGTTCCGCCGAGTTTGACGAACGGCTGGCCCCCAGCCTCAAGCGCCTGAAGCTCTCGCGCAAGCTCCTGGAACGCGTGGCGGGAGTCGTCGAGCGCCGCTGGTGGGACGCCGGGACAAGCTTCGACGACGCAGCCGTCGAGGCCGGCGGCAAGGCCCTGGCCGAGGCAGGTATCGAACCGGGCCAGGTGGGCCTGCTCATCAACACCTCGGTGACCCGGCGCAACCTCGAGCCCTCCGTGGCGGCAAAGGTCCACCACGGGCTCGGCCTTCCCTCCTCCGCCATGAACTTCGACGTGGCCAACGCGTGCCTGGGCTTCGTCAACGGCATGACGCTTGCCGCCAACATGATCGACGCCGGCCAGATCAAGTACGCGCTGATCGTCGCCGGCGAGGACGCACAACCCACGCAGGAAACCACGATCCGCCGGCTCAACGACGCAAACTCCACGCGCGAGGACTACCTGCGCGAGTTCGCGACGCTGACCCTGGGCTCCGGCGCGGCCGCCGCGGTCATCGGCCCGGCCGACGAGCGTCCCGGCGCCCACCGCATCCTTGGCGGGGTGTCCCGCGCCGGCACCGAACACCACGAACTGTGCGTCGGCGGCCCGGCCGGCATGTTCACCGACACCAAGGGGCTGCTGGACAACGGACTCAAGCTGGTGGTCAACGCCTGGGACGAGGCACACGCGGCGGGCTGGAACTGGAAGTCGATGGACCGCTACGTCACCCACCAGGTCTCCAACTCCTACACCAACGCCATCATCAAGGCCGTGGGCCTGGTCCGCGACCGCGTCCCCATCACGTTCCCGAAGTGGGGCAACGTGGGACCGGCCTCGCTGCCGATGACCCTCTCCCAGGAAGCCGCCACGCTGCGCCCCGGGGACCGGGTGCTGTGCATGGGCGTCGGTTCCGGGCTGAACACCGCCATGATGGAGCTTCTCTGGTGAACAGTTCCTTCCCCGGGGTCAACCCGGAGTGGTCCCGCCGCGTGGCGGTCCCCTCGACCTCAGCACCGGACGCCCCCGGCACCGAACACGACTGGCACCTGCTGGACAACGGCCCCCAGCTCGCATCACGCGGCATCACGCCGCGCGGCACGCTCCTGTGCGTGCACGGGAACCCGACTTGGTCCTTCCTCTGGCGCAGCCTGCTCCAGCACGTTCAGGACAACGATCTGCCCTGGCGCGTGGTCGCCGTGGACCAGCTAGACATGGGATTCTCCGCGCGCACCGGGGTGTTCCGCCGGCTCGCCGACCGGGTCAACGACCTGGGCGACCTCACCAGGGCCCTCGAACTGGACGGCCCCGTCACCACCGTGGGACACGACTGGGGCGGCATCACCTCCTTGGGCTGGGCCTTGGCACACCGCGACCGCCTCGCCTCCGTGGTGCTGACAAACACCGCGGTGCACCCCGCCGGCCACGACCTTCCCGCGGCCCTGCGCCTTGCCACCCACCCCGCAGTGCACGGCTGGGGCACCACCACTTCCAGCGCGTTCCTGCGCACGACGCTCGCCTTGGCCAAGCCCGCCCTGGACCCCGCGGTCCACGACGCCTTCATGGCGCCCTACCGCGGCGCGCAGCGCCGCCACGGGGTCGGCAACTTCGTCGCGGACATCCCCTTCGGCCCGGCGCATCCCAGCAGGCCGGCGCTGGACTCGATCGCCGAAGGCATCAGGTCGCTCGACGTTCCCGCCCTGCTGCTGTGGGGGCCCAAGGACCCCGTGTTTTCCGACCGGTACCTGCGCGACCTCATGGACCGGCTTCCACGGGCCTCCGTGCACCGCTTCGAGGGCGCGGGACACCTGCTGCCCGAGGACCGCGACGTCGCCGCACCCGTGTTCGACTGGCTCGCGGGGCACGCCGGCCAAACAGCCAAAACCGAGAAAACCGACGGCGATCCCGCAGCCGCGAAATACCTGCCCATGCTCGCCGAGCTGGACGGCCGGCGCAACGACCACACGCGAGCGGTGGTCGACATCAACCCGCCCAACTCCCTGTCCTGGTCGCAACTGGGCAACCGCGTGGACGCACTGGCCCGCGGGCTGGCAGGCATCGGGGTGCGCCCCGGAGACAGGGTCAGCCTGCTGGTGCCACCGGGGATCGAACTGACCACGCTGATCTACGCCTGCCTGCGCCTGGGTGCGGTGATAGTGGTTGCCGACGCCGGCCTGGGCACCGCGGGGCTGGGACGCGCCATCCGCGGCGCCGGCCCGCGCTTCCTGATCTGCATCGACCGCGCGCTGGCCGGGGCCCGGCTCTTCGGCTGGCCCGGTGTGCGGATCGCCGCGGGCCCGCTGCCCGCCGCCAAGCGCAAGCTGCTCGGCGTGGCACACACCGTCCCGGAGCTGCTGGCGGCCGGGACCCTGTCACCGGAAGCCGCCGACGTTCCCCCGGCCTTCGCGCCGGCCGACCCGGACGCCGATGCCGCGGTGCTCTTCACCTCCGGATCCACCGGCCCGGCCAAGGGCGTGGTCTACACGCACCGCCGGCTCGCCGCCATGCGCGACACGCTCAGGGACACCTACGGGCTGCGGGCAGGCTCCGGGCTGGTCGCGGGGTTCGCGCCCTTCGCGCTGCTCGGCCCGGCACTGGGCGCCACCTCGGTGACCCCGGACATGGACGTCACCTCCCCGCGGACGCTCAGCGCCGCCGCGCTGGCCGATGCGGCGGCGGCGATCGACGCCGACACCGTCTTCGCCTCCCCGGCCGCGCTGGCCAACGTGCTGGAGACTGCCGACGCCCTCGACTCGACCCAACGACGCTCGCTGGGGAACATCGGGATGCTTCTCTCGGCCGGGGCACCCATCCCCGAGCCCCTGCTGGCCCGGGTCCAGGACCTTGTCCCCGCGGCCCGGATCCACACGCCCTACGGCATGACCGAGGCGCTGCCCGTCACCGACATCGACCTGGACGGCATCCGCGCCGCGGGCACGGGCAACGGCGTCTGCGTCGGCACCCCCGTGGCGGGGGCCCGGGTGGCCATCGCCGCTTTGGCCGACGACGGCAGCGTCTCCGGCATCCCGTCCACGGACGCCGGCGTCAGCGGGGAAATCCTGGTGCGCGCCCCGCACGTGAAGGAACGCTACGACCGGCTGTGGATCACCCAGCGCGCAAGCTCCTCGATCCCCGGCTGGCACCGCACCGGCGACGTGGGACACCTCGATGCCTCCGGGCGCCTCTGGGTGGAGGGCCGGCTGGGACACATCCTGCGCACCCCCTCCGGCGTCACCACCCCGGTCGCGGCCGAACACGCGGCCCAGTCCGTGCCCGGCACCGGGCGGGCCGCAATCGTCGGCGTGGGCCCGGCAGGCACCCAGGTGGGCGTCGCCGTGCTGGAAACCGTGCCGCCGGCCCGCCGCGCGGCACCGGCCGGGCCTGAACTGGCCTCGGCCGTGCGCACCGCCGTCGCCGGGACCGGGCTGGACCTGGCCGCCGTGCTGGTGGTCCCGGCCCTGCCCACGGACATCCGCCACAACTCCAAGATCGATCGGACAGCGCTCGCGGCCTGGGCCGCGGACACTCTGGCCGGCGGAAGGATCCGGACCCCGTGAGCCGGACGCCCGCCTCCCGGCCCGCCCGCGTGCTTGTCACGGGCGCCAGCGGGATGCTCGGAGGCACGGTCGCCGAGCTCCTGCGTGCCCGGGGGCACCGGGTGCGCACCTTCCAGCGCCGACCCTCCGCCGGATCCACCGAGGAAGTGCTCGGGTCGCTGGATGACGCAACGGCCGTGCGCCGCGCCGTCACGGACATGGACGCCGTCATCCACCTGGCGGCCAAGGTGTCCATCACCGGTGCCTGGGACGAATTCGTCGCCACCAACATCACCGGCACCAACACGCTCCTGGAGGAGGCCCGGGCCGCCGGGGTCCGCGACCTGGTCTTCGTCTCCTCCCCCTCGGTCGCCCACTTCGGCGCGGCGCTGTCAGGCGCCGGCGCCGGGGTTGCGGACCCGGAGCGCGCCCACGGACACTACGCACGATCCAAGGCCGCGGCGGAGCTTGCAGCCCTGGCCGCCGACTCGCCGGGCTTCCGGGTCACGGCCATTCGGCCGCACGTGGTGTGGGGCCCGGGAGACACGCAGCTGGTCGAGCGCGTGGTCACCCGGGCACGGGCCGGACGCCTGCCCCTGCTCGATGCCGGGGCCGCACTGATCGACACCACCTACATCGACAATGCCGCGGAGGCGATCGTGCGCGGGCTCGAGCGCATGGAACACGCCCGCGGGCGGGCCCTGGTGGTCACCAACGGCGAACCGCGGCCGGTCGGCGAACTCATTGGCGGGATCTGCCGCGCCGCCGGGGTGCCCGCCCCCGCGTGGAGCGTCCCGGGATGGCTTGCCCGCGGCGCCGGATCGGTGATCGAGCGGGTTTGGACGGCGGCGGGGGCCAGAAACCTGGCCCACGGCGAGCCGCCCATGACCAGGTTCCTCGCCGAGCAGCTTTCCACGGCCCACTGGTTCGACCAGCGCCACACGCAGGCGGTGCTGGACTGGAAGCCGGCTGTCACCCTCGACGAGGGCCTGGCGCGCCTCGCCATGCACTATTCCGGGTCCAGCCCCTGGGTGGATCGCCAAGAACACTGAGCGGCTTGCGGCGCACTTTCCGGCGAGCGCCCGCCTGGTACGCGCACCATCCAGTGCGCGCCCCCATGGGGACTCCCACTGGGCAAAACCAGCTCCGGGACTGTTGCTTTGCTCCGAACGATGCTTACTCTTGGGAGCATCGGCATTCGTTCCTCGAAAGTCCCCCTTCCCGGAGAGGCTTGGCATGGCACAAGAGTTTGACCCAGGTACCACGGCAACCGGCCCAAGTCGGCCCGACCACGTACGTGCGGGGGCGCGGCCAGCTCTGATGGTCACGTGGTCGGTGGGTGAGACCTTTGGCGGGATGACGGCCATGTGCCTTAAGCGCGCAAGTCTCTTTCATGAACGAGGCGTCCCCAGTGCCGTCGTTTCATTTAGGCCTTCGCCGGAGTTCGCGTCCATTCGTTCCTCGCTCGTGGCCGCCAAGAAACTACATCCGGATGTGCCGATCATCAACCTTCACGAGTACTACGCTTCCGTAGTCGAAGAGCCGATGCCGGCGCGACCGGATCCCCAAGAACACAAGAACTTTAAGTGGAACCACCACACAACCACTCGACGCGAATCCGACGGAACGAACTTCTTTACGGACCATTCGTCTCGCTTAAATGAAGGCCTTTCGTACAGGGAGTATTTCCGTCCCGATGGAACCATCTATTTGACCGATTCGGTACTCCCGCTGGCAAGCAATCCGCAGAAAACGCACCGGGTCCTGCGCATTCTTGACCCGCAAGGCCTGGTCCAGGGCGAATTCGACGGTGCAAGCGAATTTTACAAGCATTGGTTGGCAAAGCTGGTGGGAGAGACGGAGACCGATGTCATCGTCGACAGCAAGTTCTCAGCGGGTTTCCTCTGGTCGTTTGAACACCCGATGGCCACGAAGTTCGTCAACTTCCACAGCACCCATGTATCCGCGGGCGCGAATCCTCTCACCGGAAAGCTCTCCGAGGCCCACCAGACCATCATCAGCAACAGGGAAAATTGGGATGGCATCACGTTTCTCACCAAGTCCCAGCGCCAGGCATTTGTGGAACGTTTTGGCGACCAAGGCAATACCGTGGTCATCAGCAACCCCGTGGATGGGCCCGACGCGATTCCCGACTTTGCGAAGCGCGACCGGACCAAGGTCTTGCATGTGGGGCGCTTCACCAAGGGAAAGAACGTTTCGGAGGTCATTGAAATCGTCCACGGCGTCGCATCCGGCGGCACACCCGTCAGCCTGGACCTGATCGGCGACGGCGGGCAGCACAAGGAACTCGCTGAATTGGTCCGGGACTTGGCGATGGATGACATTGTCCGGTTCCGTGGTCACATCGATACCGTGGAAAATGAGTTGGCCACGGCCAGGACGCTCATCCTCTGCAGCAAATTCGAGGGCCAATCCCTGGCATTGCTCGAGGCCCAAGCCTCGGGGTGTGTACCGGTTTCGTACGATGTGGACTTCGGACCACGCGACGTGATCGAACGGGGCGCCACTGGATTCCTGGTTCCGTTCCACGACCGCGAGGCTGCAATCCGTGCCGTGACGCAACTTCTGACCGACGATGCGTTATGCGAGGAGATGTCGCAGAACGCATTCAAAATGGCCACGAAATACAACAGCGACGCAATCTTTGAACAATGGATACAAGCTCTGGATACAGCCAGAGCCAATCAATCATCGCGAAAGGCCGTAGCAGGAATGAAAGCAAGGCTATCCGCAATTCGTTTCCGTCCGGACGGAACATTGGAGATTGAGATCGGAACCGAATTGGAGGGGCTTCAACTGGACGGGTTGGAGCTCGTGCTCTCCGAACGCGGGAATCCCGCTACTCCACCCGTGAAGTGCGTTCCGTTCAGAGAAACAGAAGACGGTTTCGGATTCGTTGTGCCCACGGATCTGCGCGCAAGGATTCCCGGCGACGGGCCGATTGACCTGCACGTGCGCTTTGAAACCGGCGGCATTGGCCGCACCGTGCGTTTGGGCGCCGACATGAAACCGGTTGCCTATCCGTTCATTACGGCCTACGGGAATCTCAGCATCAAGTAGACAACTATGGCCGCTTAAACCAATCAGGAGAAGAAGTGATAGCGCTGAGTGTCAATGACGGCCACCGCCGTCTCGTTCGACCACGTGCAGGTGGAGTCAAAGGACCAATGTGCAGACGCTGCTCGATTCATCGCCGCAGCACTTGGTTCTTCATCGATACCAACCAACGCCAAGCAACATTCCACAGCAATTTCCGGGACGGTTTAGCCAACAAGATCCGCTGAATCACTATCGCGCAGGAGCCTTACCGGCTTCAATGGTGACAGCAACCAACACAGACAGGCGGGACGCGTGAAAGACTGGATAGGAGAACGACTTTCGGCAATGATTTCGTCGTCAACCGGAGTAAGAATTCGCAGGTCGTTGGGCGTCGGTCCGGCACAGGTTGCAAACCACGAGTTGGACCAGGTTCACATTGCCGGAGACGTCATCGTGTATTTCAGCGATGTTCCCAATCGTGCCTACCAGCTTGAACAATGGTTGCCGACACTCGAAAATCTCAATCGGGTGCATCGTGTCGTGCTGGTCTTCCGCAAAGTTCAATCATTGCGCCATTTCCATGGTCAAACCAAGCTGCCGAAGATTTTCTTGCGTCGGTTCGATGATCTGGTCAACTTCTGCACCTTCAATGATTTCAAGCTCTGCCTGTACGTAAACAACGGCGTGGCGAATTTTCAATCGTTGAGCGTCCCTGAACTAGTGCACGTGCATGTCAACCACGGGGAAAGTGACAAGCTTTCCATGGTTTCCAACCAAGCCAAGGCATACGACAAGACTTTCGTGGCTGGTCCGGCCGCGGTAGAGCGGCATAGGGCTGTTCTTATTGACTTCAATTTAGACAGTCTGGTTCAGGTCGGCAGACCCCAACTGGACAGCTCATTCAAGTCGCCTATCCCCAAGTTTGCTGGAAGAACCGTAATGTATGCGCCCACGTGGGAAGGGGAGAACGATGCCAACAACTACACTTCGCTTGAAATCTTTGGTGAGCGCATCATCACGTCGCTCGTTTCACAGCCGAATACCCGGGTCGTCTACAAACCGCATCCCCGGATTGCCACTTCAACCGACAAGGCCATGGTCGCTGCGAATGCACGGGTGATCGAAATTCTGCATGAACACCATTTGACGGGTGGAAAGCACCTCGTCGACGATACCGACAACATCCTTGACCTGTTCGAGGGCATCGACGTATTGATCAGCGACGTATCGAGCGTTGGACTGGATTTCCTCTACCTGCATCCGGACCGACCCCTGCTTCTGACCGACCGCAGAGACAACGTGGACTTGCTGCATCGGGAAGTCCCGGTCAGTCGCTGCTGCCCCGTCATTACGAAATCCACAGTGGATCAGTTCCTGTTGAACCTCACAACGCACTTCGACGAGTTGGACAACTTTGAGGAGCACCAAAAAATGCGCTCCTTCTATTTCGGCGATCTCGAGAAGGGTCAGTCGACGGATGCCTTTATTTCTGCGGTCACCGATCTCATCGAAGAGCGCCAGCATAAGCTTGATTCCAAGGCACGGGGTTCGGCCGTTCCGAACCCCGAATGACCCATAACCGGCATTCACCACAGTTTCACGAACCAAGCAAGAGATGCCGTGTTGTCTCAGCCTTGAAGGCATCTGCCAGACTTCCTGGTCCAGGCCTGCGGCGGTGAGCTCGGCGCGGGCAATC
>NZ_JBIVTO010000004.1:0-304466 GCF_044756805.1 Paeniglutamicibacter sp. NPDC091659 | reverse complement strand
GCGCCGGGCCCCCCCCCCTAACCCCCAAACCCCGCAATACCCCCCTTTCCCCCCACCCACCACATTCGGGGTTTTTTTCCACCCGTTCCAGGGCGCCCCAAACACGGCATCTCTTGCTTTTTGTTCAGACGGCTGCCATTCCGCGCTCCCCGGTGCGAACGCGTATGACCTCCTCCACGTGGCTCACCCAGATCTTGCCATCCCCCGCATTTCCGGTGTTCGCCGTGGATACCAAGACATCCAGGATGTCGTCGCACAGTGCGTCCTCGACGAGGACCTCCAAGCGAACCTTCGGCAACAGGTCCACGGTATGGTCGGCGCCCCGATAGACCTGCGTGTGTCCGCGCTGGCGGCCGTAGCCGCTGGCCTGGCTGATGGTCATGCCCTGCACCCCATAGGATTCCAGGGCGGAGCGAATCTGGTCGGTCTTTTCCGGGCGGATAATCGCCGTCACGAGTTTCATGCGTTGATCTTCTCCTTGACAGGTTCCGTTAGCTTTCCGGCACCGTGGTTCTTCAGGTGGGATGACGTGGCCGGGTGAGGAACGAAGGTTCCTCCCGTTCCGAGACCGCCGAATTCGTAGCCGGTTTCCGCGTGCTGCATGAGGTCGATGCCGGCGACTTCCTGTTCCTCGGTGACCCTGAAGCCCATGGTCTTGTGGATGGCCAGGCCGATGACGGTGGTCATGATCGCGGTGAATGTCATGACGACCACGCAAGCGACAAGCTGGGCCCACAGTTGGCCGAACCCTCCGCCGTAGAAGAGTCCCCCTCCCACGCCGTCAACCGGGAGCGCGATGAACCCGAGCGCCAAGGTCCCAATGACACCCGAAACCAGGTGGACGCCCACGACGTCCAGCGAGTCGTCGTAGCCCCAGCGGTACTTCAGCCCCACGGCCAGGGCCGACACCACTCCGGCGACGAGTCCAAGGCCGATGGCCGCCACGGGCGAAATGTTTGCGCATGCGGGGGTGATGGCCACCAGGCCGGCAACGATTCCCGATGCCGCACCCAAGGACGTGCTGTGCCCGTCACGGAGACGTTCAACCACTAGCCAGCCCAACAACGCCGCGGCCGGGGCTACCAGGGTGTTGATCCAGATGAGTCCGGCTTCCTCGGCCGTGCTTGCTGCTCCGCCGTTGAAGCCGAACCAGCCGAACCAAAGCAACGCGGCACCGAGCATCACCAGGGGGATGTTGTGGGGGCGCTGGCTCGGATCCTTTCCGAACCCGCGGCGCTTGCCAAGGATCAGGGCGAGAATCAAACCGGCCATGCCGGCGTTGATGTGTACGACAGTGCCGCCGGCGAAGTCGATGGCTTCCCCGACAACCGACCCGATGGCACCGTCCGCGCCAAGGATGCCCCCGCCCCAAATCCAGAAGGCGATGGGTGCATAGACGAGCGTCACCCAGACCGGAACGAAGACCAGCCACGCGCTGAACTTGGCGCGGTCGGCGATGGCACCCGAGATCAGGGCCACTGTAATGATCGCAAAGGTGGCACCGTACCCGGCCGCAATGAAGCCGTCGGTTCCGATCAACGATTCCATGCCGAATCCGTCAGCCGGGTTCCCCAACAGCCCGGCGACACTTGCGCCCCCGCCTGCCATCGAGTTCCCCCAGAGGACCCAAACCACGGCTACCAACGCCACGGCGGAGAAACTCATCATCATCATGTTCAGGACGCTTTTGGCACGGGTCATCCCGCCATAGAAGAATGCCAGTGCAGGTGTCATCAGCAGCACAAGTGCCGCACAAACCATCATCCACACCTGAGTGGTTGTTAGCTCCATGTCCAACGCCTCCCGAGATCGATGGCGAGACCTTCTCGCCTTGATTCAAGGATTCACTTCCGGTGTTTCAGGTTTTCCAGCACCCTGTTTCGCTGCGGTTACGGAAAAACCGTTGACGTAAAAGGCTAGTGTCGGGCGGATTGCGGGGATGTTACGGGGCTGACTCCGGGATCGGTGGATCGGTTGGGTTCCCGGATCACCTTTTCCAGCTTCGTGGCCAGGTACGGCATCAGCGTTCGCACGTATGTCGCGGTCAGGTGCGACCCGTCGATGTACGCAATGACGGAGCCGATGATCGCCGGACAGATGTCCGCCCTGCAAAAAAACTCCGACATATCGACAACCGAGGCACTCCCCTTGGCCAAGCTCCTGACCGCATCGGCCAACGGGTCCATTGAATTCCACGTCTTCGGGGTTCCCGAACAGTCGGCCAGCGGCCTCTTGCTCGAGGCAATGCAATCGGGAACATTCGGCACAGTGTTCCCGGGGAAGGGACTGTCGCGAATCACCACGATCGGGGTACCTCCGACCGTCCATTTTGCAAGGTACGACTCATATCCGACCGTCGCCTTCTCCCACGTTGTCCCGAATTCTTCCCCTTGGACGGGCAAAGACTGGCGGGCCGCGGCGATGATCAAGTCGAATTGTCCGTGTGAGGTGCGGTCAAGAACCCACTTTCCGAAGTCCAGGCAGCCCTCGGCGCTGGCGTCGGAGTCAAAGGCCAACTCGGAATCCGTTGGCGAACAACGCGACGCCAGGAACGTTGAAATCGTCCAGTCCCGCTGCTTGGCGATCTGTTGGAGCGCGGGCAGCCATTGCCCCGCATGGGAATTCCCGACCAGGGCGACCTTCGTCCTGCCGTTCCCGTAAGTACAGACAGGGCGCCTGGCAAACTCTCCTTGGGACCAACATTTGTCGGCGTAGGCATCCGACCTGTCATTCTTGGCTGCGGCCGGCGCCGGAACAAGTGGTCCTTTCCCGCTGTCCACACAATCGTTCACCATGGATGAGGCACCGAAGCACTGGTCTCCCAATTCGTCCTTGGTTTCCAAAACCTGGCTGGCCACTTCGGCAGGTGTCTGCTCACGCTGAGCGGTCGCACCCACCAGGGCACCGCTGATGAGGCCGATCCCCAGGGACCCGACCAGGAGAAACCTGCCGCCGGTCATGATTCTGGAACGATCCAGGTTCCTTCGGAAGTTGTCCTCACCGAGCACCTTCGTCAGCATGGCCATGAACACCGTGGTGACGATGATGCCAAGTTTTTGGGGCCATTGAAGAGGCCCGATGGCGAAGGGCATCAGCACTATCAGCGGCCAGTGCCACAAATAGATCGAGTAGGAGTGGTCCCCCAGGAATCTCGAGGGCTTGCATGCCAGTATCCGAGTGGGTGATGTCCCGGCTTCCGCGTGTGCCCAAATGACTGCGGCAGTGCCCAGCACAGGCAGCAGGGCGGCGGCCCCCGGGAACGGGGTTGTGCTGCCATATGCCACGGCCGCGTAGAGAATCGCGGCCAATCCCGTCCAGCTCAAGGCTGAGGCTGCGTATGAACTTCGAAAGCTTTGGGAAGCTGCGGGGATCAAGGCGAGCATCCCTCCCGCCGCAAACTCCCACCCACGGGTGAACGTCGAAAAATAGGCGATGCCCGGCTCGTTGCCGGTGAGATGGATCGAGTAGGCAAGCGAAAGCAGCAGGACTGCCAAGACGCCAATCCTGGGGATCAGTGCGCGCTTGGCACCCGGCCCGGTCCCGGCGATGAAAAGCCCGCCAATGACCAGCGGCCAAAACAGGTAGAACTGTTCCTCGACGGAAAGCGACCAAAAATGTTGCACGGCCGACGGCGGGTTCTCCGCGGTCAGGTAATCAACGCTTGATGCCGCCAAGCCCCAATTCTCGACATAAAACGCGGCCGCAACAACCTGTCCTCCCCAATCGCGCCATACGGTGTCGGGCGCAAGGAACCTGATCCCGAGCAAGGTCGCCGCCAGCACCAAAAAGGCGGCGGGCAGGAGACGCTTTACCCTTCGCATCCAGAAGGCCCCGACATCGCGCGCCCTGACCGGGGGCTTCCGCACGAGGTGCGCGGTGATGAGGAACCCGGAGATGACGAAGAAGGCATCCACGCCGATGAAACCACCGGAAAGGACTCCCGGCCATAGGTGGTAGACGACAACAAGCACGACGGCCACGGCGCGCAATCCCTGGATGTCGTCTCGAAGAACGGTCTTGGCAACATGTTTCATTGGCAGGAAATCCTTCGGGCTGGCTAGCGGTGGCGGTGGGCTTCACTCCATTCGCATGCGTTCGGGATTCTCCCCATGGTACGCGCCGGACCGTGCGCTAAGAATGCCCCGGCCTCCAAACCATGGGTAGCTTCCGTGCCTTACCTGATGCCCATGCTCCGCGCGGAAAGGACCCTGGCCGGTGCGATGTCCAGACCGGATGGCTTTTGCACGCCAGCGCCTCGCCTGCGAACGCGCCAAGATGCGGCGGCCCGGCCGTTCGGCACCGGCTGGGCCGGGGTGGTGATCACCGTTTGAACAAGGCCGTACATTCCATTGCGATGGCCTTGAACCCTGAACGACACCATTCCGACCATAGGCTCTGCTTGACAGATATATAGGGGTCAAGACCGTCAAGAACAGCGGAAGGGGAAAGTCGACCGTCCAAGGGTCTGCCGCGAACTCGCGCTGGACCGATCTGTCCGTGCTCACGGTGGACCTTGCGTCCCGGAGACCATAGTAGCGCTCCTCCGGGGTCTGGGCTCTGAAGCGACAGCGCTTCGGGCTGATTCCGACGGCTGGGAACCTCGCCAGCACACCGTGAACCACACCAGACCGGTGATCCCTAACAAGGCACCGGAGGCCCCTCCAATCACCGCGATTGCGGCACCGATGGCGAAATGGGAACCTGACGGATTAGAAGCGTATACCGGGCGCAAGCCACTTCGAGAAGCAAGAACATCATCTCCGGGAAGAGAACCTCGGCGTTCAGGCCAGCAGCTTGGGTACCCCGCATGCCCACAACCCGGGCAGGCCGTTGATCCCGCGAAATTCACGGAATCAACGGCCTGTCGGACCCTATTAAGGAAAGAATCGAGGCGAGGTGCCAGTATCGTGGGGGTGCCCGAGAAACTGCCGAGAGAGAAACGAGTGGCGCTCAACCCAAGCCGACGAGGCCTGAGTTATCGGACGAAGTGTTTGCTTGCCGATCATCGGTGTTTGGAGATCGCCCGGCGAGGCAGCCACCCACAAGCCCCAGGACCTCACAAACGTGCTGCGGAGCGCAACCGGTGGCCATAGGGCTCACGGTCCGCCCTGAAGGTTTGTTTCGGAGGCCCAGAAGGTCTGAGTGCGCGGCAACCAATTGGCGGTGCACTCAGACCTTCTATATTCCTCTGACCAAGAAACGTCACGACCGCTAGGTCCCGGGGAAGACCACCGAGATCTTGCCATCCAGCTTCGGTGCCAGGGTACGCGCAAACGTGGCGGTGAGGTGTGAGCCATCGAAGTAAGGAACGACGGATCCAATCACTGCCGGGCATGAGGATTCATCGCAGAAGTACTCGGTCATGTCGATCAGGCTGACGTAGGGAAGTTTTTCCTGCTTTGCCGCTGAGGCCAATGGATCAAGCGAACGCCACGTCTTGGGAGTCCCGGAGCAATCACGCTGGGGATCTGCGCTGGAGGCCAAACAATCCGGGACATTGCTGACGGTATGACCAGGGAACGGCGTATCGCGGATGACCAAAATCGGCGTTTTGGCATCTGCCCAGTCATTCAAGTACCCGGCGTAGCCCTCAATTGCAGCACGCTCAGTGCCCTTCAGGCTGTAGCCCTCAACTGGAAGACTCTGCCTGTTGGACGTGATGATCAGGTCGAACTTGCCGTTGGCTGTCTGCTCCTGCACCCATCGCCCGTATTCCAGACATCCTTCCACCTTTGCCGGCGTATTGAATGCGGTCGGGGCATTGGTGGGTGCACAACTAGAGGCCAAGTATGTGGTGATCGTCCAATCCCGCTCCTGTGCGATATCGACCAATGCAGGCAACCACTGGCCAGCGTGGGAGTTGCCTACCAACGCGACTTTTGTTTGGCCTGTTCCGTAGGTGCATGATGGACGCTCGCTGAAGTCTCCGCCTGCCCAGCATTTATCGGCATAGGCCTGAGACTTGTCATTTTTCGCGGCTGCCGGGGATGGGACCATTGGGTCAACACCGGTGTTCGCGCATTCATTGACCAATGCCAACCCGCCGAAACAGTTGGCCCCCACTTGGTTTTCAACTCGTTGGACCTGGGTCAGAAGTTTGTCACCAGTTGCCTCTTGGTTCTTACCCACGCCGACAAGCAACGTTCCGGACAACCCCAAGACGAGCGTTCCCACCAACAAGAAACGCCCTCCGGTGAGCACTTTGGATGTATCCAGGGTCTTCCTAAAGTTGTCTTCAACGTATTTCTTGGTCAAGACCGAGAGAAGTATTGTTGCGACGATAATCAGTGCCTTGTCGACCAAACCCAAAGTCCCGCTAACGAACGGCAGGAATACCACTAGCGGCCAGTGCCACAGATAAATCGAGTACGAGTGGTCCCCCAAGAAGCGCGACACTGGATGGCTCAGGATGCCGATAGGAGACGGAGTACCGGATGCATTTGCCCAAATAATCGCCGCTGTACCGAACACCGGCAGAGCAGCGGCGTACCCGGGGAAAGCTGTTTCGCCGGTGTAGGTTAATCCTGCGTAGGCAATAGCGGCTATGCCAACCCACGCGATGAGCGCACCCATCGCGTTCTTGCGCAAGCGGTTGCTGGCTGCGGGTAGCAACGCGACAAGCGCGCCAGCTGCCAGTTCCCACGCCCGCGTAAACGTCGAGAAGTAGGCAATCCCCGGCTCATTTTCGGTGCTGATCACCGAGAAGATCAGAGACGATACGACAACAAGGCCAATGCCTGAAGCCACCACCGCGTTTCGGTTCTTTCGGAGAACCACCGCCAGTGCAACGAGACCGGCGATGATTACCGGCCAAAACAGGTAGAACTGCTCTTCCACGGACAGGGACCAGAAGTGTTGAACCGCGGATACTGCGTTGTCCGCCGCCAAGTAGTCCACGCTCGTCGAAGCCAGTCGCCAGTTCTGTACATAGAACGTGGAAGAAACGACCTGTGCCGCCCACTCCCTCCAGACGGTTACCGGAGCAACCAATGGAATGGCGGCCAAAGTCAGCCCAAGGACCAGGAACGAGGCAGGGAGCAGTCGCTTAACGCGACGAATCCAGAACGACACCAGGTCCGACCAGCTCTTAGGCGGCTGCTTCATCAGGTGGGACGTAATGAGAAATCCAGAGATGACAAAGAATACGTCAACGCCGATAAAGCCACCTGTCAGTCTTTGCGGCCACAGGTGATACACCACGACTAGGAATACGGCGATGGCCCGCAAGCCCTGGATGTCGCCACGAAAACGGCGGCGTTTTGGAAGTTCTTGGGGGCCGGACCGCAGCCGTCCGTGCTGGCCATCGGTCCCAGAATTCCTGTCCAAGGTGCTTATTTGGTTGTTATTGCTCATCGGGTATTAGTCCAAAAGGGCATCTACGAATGCCTCGGCATCGAACGGAGCCAAGTCATCCGGGCCCTCGCCCAGACCCACAAGCTTCACCGGGACACCTAGCTGACGCTGGATTGCCACGACGATGCCGCCCTTTGCGGTGCCGTCCAGCTTCGTCAGGACGATGCCCGTGACGTTCACGACCTCGGAGAAGACCCGGGCCTGGTTCAGGCCGTTCTGGCCGGTGGTGGCATCCAGGACCAACAGCACCTCATCCACGGTGGCCTTCTTTTCAATGACCCGCTTGATCTTTCCGAGCTCGTCCATCAGTCCGACCTTGTTCTGCAGGCGGCCGGCGGTGTCGATCATGACGATGTCGACTTCCTGGTCGATGCCAGCGGAAACCGCCTCGAAAGCGACCGATGCGGGATCCGCACCGTCCACGTCGGATTTCACGGTCGGGACGCCCACGCGGTCGCCCCAGGTGGCCAGCTGTTCGGCGGCTGCGGCACGGAAGGTGTCGGCCGCGCCCAGGAGGACGTCTTTGTCCTCGGCAACGAAGACACGGGCCAGCTTGCCGATGGTGGTGGTCTTGCCCACGCCGTTGACGCCGACAACCATGATCACGTTGGGGCGGTCGGCGTGGCGAACGGGAATGAAGCTGCGGTCCATGGAAGGGTCCACCAGCTTGATGAGTTCCTGGCGCAACATGTCGTGGACACGCTGCGGGTCGCGGCTTCCCTCGACCTTGACTCGTTCACGCAGGGCGTCGACAAGCTCGAGGGTCGGTTCCGTGCCCAAATCGGCCAGAAGCAACGTCTCTTCGATCTCGTCCCAGACGTCTTCATCGATCTTGTCCTGGCTCAACAGGGCCAGCAGGCCCTTGCCCAGGGCGTTGTTGGATTTGGCCAAGCGGGCACGCAGTCGTGCAAGACGCCCCTGGACCGGCTCCGGAACCTCCGTCGCGACGACTGCCGTTTCGGCGGCTTCCTCGACGACGACGGCGGCTGGCGCCTCGGTCGTTTCGGAAGGCACCGTGGCAGCGGGGGCTTCCGACGCGGTTTCGGGTGCGGTGAGAGTGGGCGCTGGGTCGTTGGCATCGCGTGGACCGGTGTACGTTCCCTTGGGCGCCTTACGACCGCGTACAAGGAAGAAGGCAGCACCAATACCGATGATGGCGACCACTGCGACTAGGACAATGATCAAAGTTAGTTGTTCAGACACCGTCCTAGCTTCTCACACACTAAACTGGTGGCACCTATGTCTACGAATGCCCCGACGCCCAGTTCCTCGGAATCGACTGATTCAACGTCCCCCGAGCAACGTCCGTCTGTACCCCGTGAAATCCGTGTTCTGATCGCGGCCGCTTTTGTCATTGCTCTGGGATTCGGCCTCATTGCCCCGATCCTCCCCCAATTTGCAACGAGCTTCGATGTCGGTGCCGCGGCTGCCAGCGTCATCGTGAGCATCTTTGCATTCACGCGGCTCGTTTTTGCGCCGGTCAGTGGCAAGCTCACGGACCGGCTGGGGGAACCCGCCGTCTACGTCACGGGCGTGCTGATCGTCGCCGCCTCGACAATCCTGTGTGGCTTTGCCCAGGACTACACACAACTCCTGGTGTTCCGAGGCATGGGCGGCCTTGGTTCAACCATGTTCACGGTCTCGGCCATGGCACTGATCGCCCGCCTGTCCCCCAAGGAAATCCGCGGCCGGATCGCAGGACTCTATTCCGGGGCGTTCCTTCTGGGCAACGTCGCCGGGCCCGTTCTTGGTTCCCTGATGGCGGGCATGGGTTTCAGAATCCCGTTCTTCATCTACGGCGGTTCCCTGGTCGTGGCCGCATCGATCGTTTACTTCTCGCTCTCGCATTCCCGCAATGCGCCGGAGGAGAAGTCGTCGGGAAAACCGCCCGCCATCGAACGCATCCCCCTTTCGGAAGCGTGGGGTGCAGCAACGTTCAAGGCCGCGCTGGTGTCCGGATTCACTAACGGCTGGATGGCATTCGGGGTCCGAATGTCCTTGATTCCCCTTTTCGCCGTCGCGGCATTCGCCACACAGGGGACGCTTATTGCAGGTCTGGCCCTTGCGATCTTCGCCGTGGGAAATGGCGCGGCGCTGTTTGTCGCGGGCAGGTTCACCGACGCGCATGGCCGCCGCCTGCCGATCTTGATCGGGTTGACGGTGGCATCGATTTCCACGGCATCCATCGGGTGGGTGGACAACATCCCGCTGTTCATTGCCTTGTCGATCACCGCCGGCGTCGGCACCGGTCTCATGGGCCCGGCCCAACAGGCGGCCATTGCCGACGTGGTGGGCCAAGGCCGCAACGGCGGCAAGGTGCTGGCAACCTTCCAAATGGCCACGGATTTCGGCTCGATCATCGGCCCCATTTTGGCGGGCCTGGTTGCTGACCAAGCCGGATACGGCTGGGCCTTCACCATTAGCGGCGCCCTTGGACTGATCGGCGTGTTGGCGTGGCTGCCGGTGAAGGAAAACCGCGGACGGCCCGAAAGCACTGGCACTTCGGAACGCTAGGCCTCTGCGTCCGGACGCGGACCGTCGCTGGCGGGCAGCAGGCTTAGGCCCGGTTTGTGCACCGCCCGGGGGGGCAGACTTCATCGATCGCTTTGATGGCTGGGGAAGTTCCGCACGATTGCTTACCAGCCGGCAAAAGCGTTCGACGCCATTTGGCGAATTGCCAATCACTCATTCCTAGATGGGTTGAAGGCTGAGATTTCCGTGCTTCGTGCTGTATGGCGTCAATTTTCCATTTGTGGAAAAGGCGGGGCTCTCTCCGCTCTGCGCACGTCTCGGGCTACCTTCGATCGCCTCTGTTGCAGGCTTCAAAAAGATGTCGATAATTACCGCGCCTTCGGGAATACCCGAAAGCGTTCCATCGAACATTCCATTTCGGGCACACATGGCCACTTCGGCCAGAACCGGCTGGCCGTCCCCTCGATATTTGGCAAATACGGAAACCGAGTCAATGCTGGACGAGAGCAGGGTCCCTGAAATTTTCAGTTCCCCGTTTGCGTAGTGGGCACTTTCGATGGAGACACGTTGCGCCAACTGTTCTTCCACTGCAGTGCTGCAGAGTACGCCTTGCCTATCCTGGTTTCGAATGAATTCCGTCTTACGGTAAAGGATGTCGCTGAGGTTCCTGGCCGCTTCATTCGGAATAAACTCATTCAGAAAATTGGAGTGAGCATCGACCCACTTGTTCTGCACTTTTTCCGAATAGCGATTGAACCGCGGATGGGCATAGATATTCAACCCCTTGTTCGACCACAAAGCGAGCGTCATGGACTGGGCCAGTTCTGCGTCCTTTGCCTCGGCCCGAATGATCTCTGCAATTCTGGAGATTGAAGCGGTATATCCATAGGGATCCAGGCGTTGGCGGCTGAGGTTTGAGCCGTCGGGACGGGCTCGCAAGCTGTAGAGGTCGCGGTCTGCTACGACACCGAGCCTCTTCGCTCGAAGGTAGCAAGCAACCATGAACATGCCATCTTCAAGCCGGACCGGCTCTTCCGGAAAACGAAGCCCGTTTGATTCGATCAATTCACGCGAAATCAACTTCTGCGGGGTCAACGTCTTGATGGCCTGCAACGGAGTGATTGAGGGGTTCGTCTTCGCGTAGAGGCTCCGGTTGACCGCGCGCCCACCGAGACCTGCGACTTTTGGAAAGACCACGTCGATCTTGTGTTTGGAAGCAAACTGCAACATTTGACGCAGGGCCGATGGCGCCAACACATCATCGCTGTCGGCAAAGAAGACATACTGGCCTTGGGCCAAGTCAAGGGCAACATTTCGGGGCTTGCCTGCCCACCCGCTATTTTTCTGGTGTACGACCCGAAAGTTAGGGTAGCGGTTGACATACTCGTCCAGTATTGCGCCGCTGGCGTCGGTGGATCCGTCATTAACCGCAATGACTTCAAACTTCCGACTGCGCAAATCCTGTTCTACAAGGCTATCAAGCAGTTCTCGAAGGTACGCCTCGGTGTTGTAGACCGGGATGATCACACTGACTCGGATGCCTCTGGGTTTCCCCGAACCTGCCGGGACCATGCGCGCCAACGCCCGTTTGCCCCTCGCGATCAGTTTTCTAATTGCCACTCAGCATCCCCAACTTCATTACACGCAGACAAGTGCGCCGGCGCAAAAGGTAGACCAAGTGCCCAGACTAGACGACCGGACCGTGAACAACGTCATAAGCCGCCGTACGTTTGGTCATGTTACCGCATGCCAAGTCAGGCCGGCGAGCGCATGGGACCCTATGGTCGATCACGCTCGACGCGTTGGCTGATCACCTTGGACACGCCGTCGCCTTGCATCGTCACGCCGTACAGCGCATCCGCCACCTGCATGGTTCGCTTCTGGTGGGTGATGACAATCAGCTGGCTCGACTCGCGCAGCTCCTCGAAAATGGTGATCAGCCGGCCCAGATTAGTGTCGTCCAGCGCCGCCTCGACCTCGTCCATGACATAGAACGGCGACGGGCGGGCCTTGAAGATGGCAACCAGTAGGGCGACGGCGGTCAACGAGCGTTCCCCGCCGGACAGCAGGGAGAGCCGCTTGATTTTCTTGCCGGCCGGCCTCGCCTCGATTTCGATTCCGGTGGTCAGCATGTTTTCCGGGTCGGTGAGCACCAGACGCCCCTCGCCGCCAGGGAAGAGCCGCCCGAAGACGCGCTCGAACTGCGCGGCAGTATCCTCGAAGGCTTCGGTGAACACCCGTTCAACCCGTTCATCGACGTCCTTGATGATGTCCTGCAGGTCCTTGCGGCTCTTTTTCAGGTCCTCAAGCTGCGAGGTGAGGAACTTGTGGCGTTCCTCCAGCGCGGCGAATTCCTCAAGCGCCAGGGGATTGACCCTGCCCAAGGCCGCCAAGTCCCTTTCGGCTTGCTTGAGTCGCTTCTCCTGGTCCACCCGGTCAAACGGGATGCCCTCGGGCACCGGAACACCCTGCCCGTCGACTTCTTGGTGCAGGGCCGCCCATTTGTCCCCGGATTCCTCGTTTTGCGGAATCGGCATATGCGGGCCGAAGTTCTCAATCAGGTGATCACTGGTCATTCCCAGTTCTTCGAGGCAGCGGCTGTCAAGGGCTTCGATGCGAAGCTGCTGTTCGGCGCGCGCCATTTCATCCCGGTGCACGGAGTTGGTGAGTTCGGCCAGCTCCAGGGCCACCTTGTCCACCCCTGCACGCACGACGCCGAGCCGTGATTCGATTTCCTCGCGACGGGCTTGCAGTCGTTCGCGTTCCCTGTCCGCGAGTTCCACCGAGACATCGAGGAACGAGACGACGCGGCGGACCTTGTCGCCCACCCCGCGTGCCACGTTTGCCCGGCCCTTGCGGATCGTGGCCCGCTGTTGTGTCTCCAGGCGCGACTTGCGCTCGGTTTCGGCGGTACGCGTCAATGAATCGACCCGCCCCTTCAGCCCGTTGGCGCGTTCCTCGGCACTGCGCAGGGCCAGGCGTGCGTCCAGCTCCTTCTGGCGGCTCTGTGCAGCAGCTGCAGCCAGTTCCTGTCGCTGGTCGTCTTCCGGTTCGTCCTCGTCCGTTCCCTCGTGTGCCATGGCCAGCCGATGGTTGAGCTCGTCCATCCGTTCCTGGTCGACCTCGAGCTTTTCCTGGGCAACGGCGATCTGTTGCTCAAGGCGTTCACGTTCCTCCTGGCTCTGTCGGAGCAACGACCCCAATTGCGCCAGTCGCTCGGCCACCGCGGAAATCCTCGCGTCCGAATCGTGCAGGCGGTGAAGCGCCAGCTCCGCTGCCTCCTCGGCCTCCAGGAGTTTCACCGTCAGTTCGGCGCTTTCAAGCCGCAGGACATCGAGTGCGGCTTCGGCTTCGTGGATGCCTGCTTCGGTTTCCGCGATTGCGGCATGCTGCTCGATCAGCGAGGGCGCCGCGCCGGTCCCGCCGCTGGCGGTACCGAGTGTCAGCACGTCCCCCCCACGCGTCACCGCGCATACGCCCGGGTCGGATTCCAGTAGTTCGTGCGCTTCGGCCAGGTCCGCAACGATCACGGTGTTGGCAAGAAGGTGCTGGAGCGTGCCGGCCAAGGGTTCGGGCGCCGAAACGACGTTCGCCGCAGGCCGGCCAAGCGACGGAGTTTTCCCGTCCCCGGCGAGGAGGCCGAGCCCAGCCGTGACCAGGTGCACGCGGCCGCCCGAGGAATCCCTGAGGTCCCTGAGGATCTCCAGTGAATGGCTGCGTTCGCGGACCGCCAACGCCTCGGCGGCCGGTCCCAGCGCAGCGGAAACAGCAACCTCGAAACCGGCCTCCACGTCCAGGAAATGGGACATGCGCCCCAGCAAGCCGTGGTGCTCCCCCGCCAGGACGTCTTCCGACGCGTCCTTTCGCATGGCCCCCATTTCGAGGGCCTCCAAGCGTCCCTTGAGTGAGCCCAGGCGTGTCACCAGGTCTTGTTCCCGAACCCGCAACGATTCCATGCTTGAGGCCAGGGCTTCGTGCCGGTCGGCCGCATGTTCATATGCGGTGTCCAGGTCTCCCTCGCCGTCTTGGACCGTGGCGGCCTGTTGCTCAAGTGCAGCAAACGTGGTCGCGCTGGTTTCGCGGCGGGTGGACCAACCGCTCAGGGATTCCCTGAGCCGTCCAAGTTCCCCTTCGGTTCCCTCGACGCGGCTTTTGGCGGCGGCGGCCTGCCCAGCCAACCGGGCAAGTCCTTCGCGGCGGTCGGCAAGGGCGCGCAATTGTTGGGTGAGTCGTTGTTGTTCGGCGTTCGCGGCGTCCTCGGCACCGGCCCGGGCTTCGAGTGCATCCTCGAGCAGTTCACGCCGTAGTTCGAGGTTCTCCTCAAGTTCCTCCAGTTCTCCCCTCAGGCGTTCGGCCTGTGCTTCCAGCCGTTCCGGGTCTCGGGCTGGATCAAACGTGGTTGTTTCGGAACCCAACAAACGTGAGCGCTCTGTGGCAATCGCGCCAAGGGACCCGAAACGCTCGCGCATTGAGCTCAATCCAAACCACAGGTCTCGTGCCCTGTTGAGCTCGGGAGTCGCGTGGGCGGCAGCGGCCTCCAACTGGGCCAGGTCGGCCCGCAAGTGCTCCAGGCGGAGGTTTGCATCTTGATGGCGGGCACGTTGCGTTGCCTCATCTGCCAGTTCCTTTTCGAGGGCTCCCCGCAAGGTCACCATGTCATCTGCCATGAGCCTGGATTTCGCGTCGCGGACCTCGAATTGGACGGTTTGCGCCCTCCTGGCGATCTTGGCCTGCTTGCCCAAAGGCGTTAGTTGGCGCCGGAGTTCCGTGGTGAGGTCCTCGAGCCGGTTCAGGTTGCCCTGCATGGCGTCGAGTTTCCGTACCGTCTTCTCCTTGCGGCGCCTGTGCTTCAACACGCCCGCGGCCTCTTCGATGAATCCACGCCGGTCTTCGGGAGTCGCATGCAGGATTCGGTCAAGTTGGCCCTGGCCCACGATGACGTGCATTTCACGTCCGAGCCCGGAATCGGAGAGAAGCTCCTGGATGTCCAGCAGCCGGCACGAGTTGCCGTTGATGGCGTACTCCGAACCACCGGCGCGGAAGAGCGTGCGCGAGATCGTGACTTCGGCATAATCGATGTGCAGTGCACCATCGCTGTTGTCGATGGTCAGGGATACATGGGCACGGCCCAACGGCGCCCTGCCCGAGGTGCCGGCAAAGATCACGTCTTCCATTTTGCCGCCACGCAGGGTCTTGGCTCCCTGCTCCCCCATGACCCAGGCCAGTGCGTCGACTACGTTTGACTTGCCCGAACCGTTGGGCCCGACCACCGCCGTTACGCCCGGTTCGAATTCGAAAGTCGTTGCTGAGGCAAACGACTTGAACCCACGTACTGTGAGTGTTTTCAAATGCACGTGAGGCTGTCCTACGTTCTAGATGGCTAAAGTGGTCGTGGGGATAGTTTCTATACTATCGACTAGCACCCATCCCCCAAGCAGTGGCAACCCGGAATGCGGGCATTTTATGTGTGATCCAAGGAGAAACAGTTCCATGCAAAGCCTCAAGGCAATAGATTCTTGGCCCTCGGCCCATGCCGCGGCGGCTGTCGTGGCCAAAGACGGATCATTGCTCGGATCCCACGGCGACCTGACTCGCATGTTTGCCCTTGCGTCCGTAACCAAGCTGCTCAGCTCCTATGCCTTCTTGGTCGCCGTGGAGGAAGGCGCTTTCGAGCTTGACACCCCTGCAGGGCCCGAGGGTTCCACCGTCAAGCATCTCTTGTCCCACACCTCGGGGTACGACTTTGCCGAAAAAACGGTTCGGTTTGCTCCCGGTACCAGGCGCCTGTACTCGAACGTCGGTTTTGACGTTTTGGCAGAAACACTGGAAGCCGCAACAGGGATGAGCTTCGCGGAGTACCTCTCGGAGGCCGTCTTGCAGCCCTTGGGCATGGCTTCGACCAGCGTGGAAGGAAGCGCGGCGGCCGATGGTGTTTCCACGGCGGACGACTTGGTGAAATTTGCCACGGAACTGCAGACTCCGACGCTACTGGCCCCGGAAACGCATTTTCAGGCCACCCACGTGGTGTACCCGGGACTGGCGGGAATCCTTCCCGGCTATGGCCGGCAAAAGGACAACACCTGGGGGCTAGGTATGGAGATCCGCTCGGAGAAATCGCCGCATTGGACTGGTTCCCTGAACTCCCCCGAAACTTTCGGCCATTTCGGGCAAGCCGGAACGTTCCTCTGGGTGGACCCCTTGTTGGGAACGGCGTGCGTCACGTTGACTGACAAGCCGTTTGGGCCGTGGGCCGTTGAAGCGTGGGCTCCATTCAACGACCAGATTGTCGCCGAACTTCGAGCCCGCTAACCAGCTTCTGGATGAGCGGGCTAACTGATTTGGCGCGGCTTGCGTTGGCAACGGGGGCAGGTGTAGGACGACCGGCCCATGAAGGGGTCGCGTCGAATCACCGTAAGTATCCCCGTTGCTTCGCAACGGTGGCAGGGTTCCCCTTCGCGCCCGTAGGCGTTTAGGGATCGGTCAAAGTACCCCGAGGCGCCGTTGACGTTTACATAAAGCGCGTCGAAGCTGGTTCCACCGGCGTCAAGCGCACGGCCCATGACATCCACGAGGGCCGCATATAGGCGTTGCACGTCTGGTCGTCGAATTGTTGCAGTTGAACGCAGGCCGTGCAGTTTGGCCGCCCACAGCGCCTCATCAGCGTAGATGTTGCCAACGCCAGAAATGACTTCTTGGTCAAGGATTGCCCGTTTGAGCTGCGTATTGCGCTTGCGCAACGCCAGATACAGACTTTCCGGCGTCGAGGCCAAGTCGAGTACGTCCCGGGCGATGTGCGCTGCTGCCTCGGGAATCCAGTCGATGTCGGATCCCAAGCCACCGGGCAGATGGTCCGTGGTGGGAACCAACGGCGAGAGGAACATTCCGCCAAAGATCCTTTGGTCGATGAAACGCAGCTCCCGCGGTTTGGTTGCATCCGGAGTGAGGCTCAACCGTACTTTCAGGTGTTTCTCATCCGGTTCGACCGCTTCTTCCACCAGGAGTTGGCCGCTCATGCCGAGATGTCCGACCAGTGCGGTCGGCATGGACGGACCGTCAAGGAGCATCCACAGGAACTTCCCGCGGCGGACGGCGGCGCTGATGGTTGTCCCAGTCAGTTTCTGCTCGAAGTCGGTGGGGCCCTCGTGGTGTCGTCGAATCGAGCGACGATCCAAGACCTGGACCGATTCGACGCTGCGGTCCACAACCCAGTCGACCAGACCACGCCGAACCACCTCGACTTCAGGTAGTTCGGGCATGGTTATTTGGCCTTGCTATTTTCCGGCTGAACCATTTTCCAGGAAATCGCTGCCGATTCCTGCTCGGCTTCCTTCTTGGAGGGTCCTTTGCCCTCACCGTACGGTTTCCCGCCGATGTGGAGTACGGCAACATAGGAACGCGCGTGGTCGGGTCCGGAACCGGTAACGCGGTACTCGATTGCTCCGAGCTTCCGGGCAGCTGCGATCTCTTGGATGGCTGTTTTCCAGTCGGTACCGGCACCCAGGACCTCAACGTCCTGGAGCAATGGACCGATATGGCGCATAACCATTTGGCGCGCTTCTTCGATGCCATGGTTAAGGAACGTCGCGCCAATCAGTGATTCCATGGTGTCGGCAAGGATCGATGATTTGTCCTTGCCATTCGTGAGTTTTTCACCCTGTCCAAGCAAGATGAATTCGCCTACGCCGAGCGAGCGGGCAATGCCGGCGAGGGCGCGGGTGCTCACGACTGCTGAACGACGTTTAGCCAGATCGCCCTCGGGCAAATCCGGATAGTTGTTATACAGATGATCGGTCACGGCAAAGCCGAGCACCGAGTCACCCAAAAATTCGAGCCGTTCGTTGGTGGGAATTCCACCATGTTCGTAGGCATATGAGCGATGTGTGAGGGCAAGACGAAGCGTCTCGGGGTCAATAGTGACCCCGAGACGCTTCAAAAGCTCTTCTGTTGAAGGCATCAGACAGACTTACGCGTCTGCGACCTTGCGACCCTTGTATTCAAGGAACAGCTCGGTGCCTGCGGAATCCGTTACAACCTTGGCCTGGTGCGGCAGGCTGTAGGTGACGCGGCCGTTTTCAACGGTCTTCACCAGGGTAGGCGCGGTGGCCTTCCACTGGGCGCGACGGGCGCGAGTATTCGAGCGGGACATCTTCCTCTTAGGAACAGCCACGGCTACTTCTCTTCTCTCTCGACTGAATGTGTACTCTGTGTCGCGTCCTCTGCGACGATGTCGGTCAGCCCGGCAAGCGCTGCCCAACGAGGATCCAAGACCTCATGGTGATGCGCAGGATCCTCATTCAGGCTTTTTCCACATTCGGAGCAAAGCCCTGCACAGTCTTCCCGGCACACCGGTTGGAATGGCAGCGCGGTCACCACTGCATTCCGGAGCACAGGTTCGAGATCAATACGATCATCTACAACCTGGTACTGGTCCAACTCTTCATCTTCGTCGAACTCGTGTAAGCCCTCGTAGTAGAAAAGTTCTTGTATGTCGGCATCTAAGTCATACGCGATGGCTTCCAAGCACCGGCCACATTCACCGCTGATTTCAACGGTTGCTGTACCGGACACCAGAATGCCCTCGTGCACGGCTTCGAATCTCAGATCCAGATCAATTTCTGATCCTTCACGAACACCGATGAGTGCAACACCCACTTCCGCGGGTGCAACGACCACCTCTTCAAGGGTCGTCATGTTTCCCGGGCTGCGCCCGAGATCCTTGGTTAGAAAAACCAAGGGCGAACTGCGATCGATGTCGTGTGACGACGAACGATCTGAACGCTTTTCGCTGATAATGACTCCTGTAGAACATAGACGGACATTACATCTTAGCCCGATCAAGGATGAGAACCCAAACGGGAAAAGCGTCGGGCGGGTCAAGTGTCGTGCACCTCACGCCCAATCTGCTTCAGTGATCGCCGCAAATGAACGTCTAAGCTAATATGCATGCGCCCCGTAACAAAGTTCAAGTCAGCACTGAAGCCGATCAAGGCCCGCCTCATGTCTGAGCTTGCGACACCCTACGCGCGAAAAGCTCTTGCCTCTCTGGAACGCCAAAGCCAACCCACGCCTTTTGCAGTGGTCTTTTCCGATGGCCCCACCGGCCTTTACCAGCTCGAACAATGGCTGTCGCCGCTAGAAACACTGTCACGGCGCATCGGACCGGTCGCGTTGATCGTCAGCAACGCGCAGACGGCTCTCAAGCTACGCGCCCTGACTAATTTGCTGATCCACTTGGAATCCTCGGCATCGAAGGTAGGAACATTTGTCGAGCAGCAGGCCGTTCAAGTCATTTTCTATGTCAACAACAACCAAGCAAACTTCACTACATTGCGGATCAACGGCCCTGCGCACGTGCACCTAAGTCATGGAGAGAGCGAAAAATCCTCCATGACATCCAATCAACTCAAGGCCTACGATTTTGCGTTTATTGCCGGCCAGGCCTCACAGGACCGAATTATCTCCACGTTGCGCCGTTTCGACGCAGCGAAGCTCATCCAAGTTGGGCGTCCCCAGCTGGATTTGGCTGTTCCTGCCCCGTCGTCGCCTTCAAGTACTTCAAAGGCAATTCCCCTGCTCTATGCCCCGACGTGGGAGGGCGATAGCCCCTCAATGGCTTACAGCTCACTGACAAACCAGGGCCGGGAACTCTGCGAAGTTGTGCTTGCAGATCACAGGTTCCAACTCATCTACCGCCCGCATCCCAAGCTAGGTTCCCATTCCAGTGCGCACAGGGACGCAGACCGGCACATTCGAGCCCTCATCCGCAAAGCGGCGTCAAACAATCAGATACACGGGCCCCAAATTGAACTGCAAGGGGATCCCATCGGGTCAATCGCCGCGGCCAGCGTGGTGGTCACAGACATTTCGGCGATGTCGATGGACTCCATCGGCCTCAACAAGCCAACAGTGATTCTGCTCCCGAAGCCGGCATCGGGCGCTTCCACTGCCGGGCTAGCCATGCTCGACAATGTCACAACATGGCAGGTGCTTCCCGAACGGGCGCTTGATGAGCTGGCCGAACTGGCGACAACGCCCTTGTCGGAGCGCCAGCGCGAGTTCCGCGAGTACGTCTTCGGCGCCGACGCCCTCGGCCCGGCCACAGACAGATTTGTGGCTGCAGCTGCAGGCCTATTAGAGGGCTGAATGGGGATTTCGTAGCGTCAATCACACGCCCTCCCGAACATTTGGGCTTCACATTGCCAGATATGCTGTATGGATGGCCAATCGAATTGCTGAAGTGACACTGCCAGACGGCGACTATTACATGATCACCATGCAAATAGCCGACTCTTTTGGCGGTTTGACTGCTGCAATGCTTGAACGCGCCAAAGTCTTCGGTGAAGTTGCAGGGGTTCCAACAACTATTCTCACGGTTGATGCCCGTCCCAGCTACGACGACGTTCGTTCAAAGATGATCCGTGAAGGCAGGATCACCCCGCGCGTGAAGATCGTGAACCTTTTCGAAGACCTCCGCTCACGGAAGCTTGCAGCCAACGCCCCAGCGCTGAGCATAGGCGAGGGGACCTCGATCCCTTGGTCAATGGATGCCGCGGGCAAGCCTTTCAGCCATACGAAACTCGATCCTAGGGCCAAGCAGCCTGGAACCATCTCCTATACGTTCCCCGACGGTACTCTCTTCATGCGCGAGGACCGCACCTACAATGACGCAGGCAAGCGCTTGGCACGAACCTTCACGAGGTATACCGAATCCGGGGAAACCACATATGCGGATGCCGGGGAACTGTACAGGGCTTGGTTCGATGAGATTCGCGGCGATCGACCAAGCTACCTCATCGTGGATTCCAAGTATTCAGCCACACATTTTGCCCACTACGAACGCAATGACACCTACAAGTTCCACGTCTTGCATGGCTACCACTCCGTTGGGGCCGGCCACGCCATCACGGCGCCGTTGACACCGCAGCGAAAACCGGTATTGACGAAACAAGAACGTTGGGATGGCATCATTGCGTTGACAGAACGCAACAAGGAGGACCTCGAGACGAGGTTCGGGACGACAAACAATCGATTTGTCGTCTCCAACATCGTGACTCGCGTGGAAAAGTTGCCCCCGTTTCGCCATCGCGACCACAAACGCGGGGTCATGGTCGCGAGGTTAAGTCCGGTCAAGGACATTCCCTTGGCCATGCGCATCATGAAACGGGTTCAGGCAAAGGATCCGCGCGTGACGCTGGACGTCTATGGCGGTGGTCCTGATCACCAGAAACTTCTTGCACTGCGAACGAAACTGGGATTGGACGACATTGTCACGTTCCATGGCGCCGTTCCCGGCGCAGCCAAACACTTCGATACTGCCGCCTTCACCTTGCTTACCAGTGAAAGTGAAATGCAACCCTTGGTCCTGATGGAGGCCATGGGACGCGGCTGCCCCCCGGTTGCGCACGACATCCGCTACGGCCCACGCGACCTGATCAAGGACGGACGCACTGGGTTCATCGTGGAACCCCAGGATGAAACCGGTGCAGCACAAAAGGTGTTGGCCATCACCAGCAATCGCTTCCTGGCAAAAAAGTTGTCCCGACGGGCTTGGCGCGCCGCCGACAACTTCGGTGAACGGGCGGCGCTCGTTCAATGGGCCGGCGCAATTGCCACGGCCACGGCCAACAGGTCCCAGCGCATCCTGCCCGGGAACTTGTCCGTGGGTCCGGCATATCTTGCCCTACAGGGACTCAATTTACGGCTGGAACTGGCAATAGAGACGACTCTTCTGGTCGGGTCGGTCGATGATCTTGAGTATTCGCTGGTGTGGATGAACCGCAGCAGCGGAAGCCAGCAAAGCATCAAGGCAGAACGCCAGGGTGACACAATACGGGTTTCCAATGCATTCCCGGTAGGGCTGGATCCATTTGAAAACAATGAACCGTTCGATGCATATCTTCAGGTTTCCGGCCACAATCTCTCGCGCCGCATACGAGTTCCCATCGACGTGGACCATGCGGAAATACAGTTCAACAGCCGGACCAGCTACCGCACGGTGAATGGCTACTGGAGCATGCGCAAATAGAGGCGTTCCGGCGCAGAGCGCAGGTTCCCGCCGGAACGTTTACCTCCTCACAGAGACACCGTATGGCCCCTGGAACGAAACAATAGCCAGGGGAAGAACATCAAGCAGTTTAGGATATCGACCACATTGTCTAGCCCTTTGGTGACAGCGCCAGCCGCACGTGCACAAATACTTTTCCGACTCAGGTCCATCGTTGCCGTCGTGGTCCTCGTGGCCCTTCTCGGCATCACAACTTATAGCGGGATTCGACATGCCGACAATGATTTGTGGAAATGGTTGCTGCTGACCTCATGGCTCGCCCTCTGTGGATTGATCTTCCTGGTGCCCAAAGCCTCCCTAACTCCGGGCCTCGCAAAATTCACCCCCGTACGGGTCGGGTTCCTCACTATTGTGGGCATCTTGGTCGCTGCAAAGGCCGACTCCGTCGACGAGATCGCGCTCGTGGCACTTGCAATCCTTGCCGGAATGGTGGCCATTGTGGGTGAGCAGGTGCTTCGCCGCATTGGACTTGGCGGCGGACCTTCGGTCTTGAACATGCCAGGTGTCACGGCTCCTCCTCGAGTTCTGCGCATGAACAAAACGATTGCGCTGGGCCAGCTGTTCTATCTGGGCGTGGGCGCGGCAACCGGAGTGATGGGCCTCTCCAGTGTGTGGTGGCTGCTGTCAGGTGTTCTTGTGGTTTCGCTGACAGCGGTTCGGGCGCTGAGCGTTGTGCGCAGACGCCGCGCCAACATGCGCACTGAGCGCAAGATCAACACATTGGTGGCCGACTACGCCCCCGAGTTTGCCATCTATACCGCGCGCCCCGATGATGCCTCATACCAGGTGGCCATGTGGCTGCCCTATTTGCAGCGGACCGGCAAGAAGTTCATCATCATCACGCGGGCCGAGGTCCCTTCCCAGGCTCTGGCCGAGATTACGGATGCGCCCATCATCATGCGCAAACGCCTTGCCGGGCTCGATGATCTCATCGTTCCTTCACTCAGCACCGTCTTCTACGTCAATGCCTCCTCCGGCAACGGTGCCATGGTCCGCTACAACCAGTTGACGCACGTCTATTTGGGGCACGGCGACTCGGACAAGGCGCCCTCCTACAACCCAACGCATGCCATGTACGACCGAATCTATGCGGCCGGGAAGGCCGCAACGCGCCGTTACGCCGACCATGGCGTGATCATCGACCAGGACAAGTTCGACATTGTCGGTCGCCCTCAGCTTGAATCGGTCACGGTGGCAGGGCAGGGTGTTCCCGCAAACCCGACGGTTCTCTACGCGCCGACCTGGCGAGGGCACGTGGAAGAAACGTTCCTGCACTCCATCCCCGTGGCCAAGGGCATAGTCAGCTCCCTGCTCAGTGGCGGCAGCAGGGTAATCTTCCGCCCGCATCCCTTCAGCTACCACTACCCCGAGGACGCTGCGATCATCGCCGAAGTCCAGGAGTTGTTGCGCGCCGACGCTGCCACGAGCGGCAAGAACCACCTCTGGGGAGCTGCCGCGGAATTGGAACTAGACATCATCGGCTGCATGAATGCATCCGATGCCATGATCTCCGATGTCTCCAGCGTCGTTTCCGACTACCTGTACTCGGGCAAACCATTCGCCATGGTTGCGGTCAACGTTCCGGTGGCGGACTTCAGCACCGAATACCCGATTGCGCGTGCAGCCTACGTTTTTGACGCTTCGCTTTCGGCTTTGGATGATGTCCTTGACACCATGTTGGGAACCGATCCCATGTATGGGCAGCGCCAGGATCTGCGCGTCGACTACCTGGGTGATTTCCCGCGCGAAGAATACGCCGAAGCATTCATCGGCCAGGCCCGGCTCACCATTGAACAGGGCTCGCACCTGGCGGCAAACATCGAATTCGATGCCGACGAAGCTTCGGCCGAACCTTCAGTCGATTCATCCGAAACTGAATCGGAAGGCGATGCCCCGGTGGAAGCCGACGGCTCGACGGTTCCTGAAGTTGGCAAAGCGGCCGCCCCACGTGCGGGCCAGGACGCCAACGCCATGACTGCGAACGCGCCGCGAGGGCGCGTCAGGAATGCATTCCTGGGTTTGATCAAGCAGATACTTCCCAACGTTTTCGCGGCTCTTGCCTTGACTGCTGCAGCTGTAACTGACTTCCGCAGCCTCTGGTTCTTGGCACCCGCCGTACTTGCAATCGCGTTCTTCTTGTATGCCAATCGCCGGGGCTGGCGCAGCAAGCCGGCAATGAACCGTGCCCTCGGGGCCATGGCGCCGGCACGTGCGACCATTGCCGCAACGCTGGCAGTGGAACTCTTGGCGGCGTCCCACGACGTATCCGCAGCCGTTGGCGCGGGCCTGGTGTTTCTCGCAATTTCGTTGGAAGGCCAGGTCGCTGCCGCGTGGAAGGCCGACGGCCTTCAATCCATGAATCTTCCGGGGACCGAGAAGGCAAGACCCCTGCCCTTCTCCCGCGGATGGGCAGGTATGCTAAGCGCGCTGGTTCTGCTGGCGATGCTGATCCTCAGCTACTTGGTTCCCGCTGCCGACACGGTACTGGCCGTGCTGGGCGCCGTATCCTTCGCCGTGACCGCCTACGTCCTGATTGCAGGACTGCGCCGCCGTTACATCAATTTGGTTCTCGAATCGAAGTTGCCCGAGCTGCTGGCCGATGTGGCACCGCGCTTCTGCGTGTATTTCGGTTCGAACGTTGGCGTCTCCTACCAGCTAGGCATGTGGGTTCCATATCTTGACCGCATCGGGTTGCCCTACATTGTGGTGACCCGCGATCTCAAGATGATGCGGGCCGCCGCCAAGGTCACTGATGCACCGGTCATCTACCGCAAATCCCTGGGTTCATTGGAAGCGGTTCTGGTGCCAGGTCTAACCACGGCCTTCTATGTCAACAACGCTGTCAAGAACACGCATCTGATCGAGCGCCGAGAACTGCACCACATTTGGCTCAACCATGGTGATTCGGAAAAACCGGCCTGCTTCAACCCCGTGCACGCTATTTATGATGAAATCTTTGCCGCGGGACAAGCCGGCATTGACCGGTACGAGCGCCATGGTGTTCATATCCCCGTGGAAAAATTCACCGTGGTTGGACGCCCCCAGGTTGAAGAGATCCAACAATCCACAAGTACCGAGCCAGCGCGTACGGTCCTCTATGCGCCAACCTGGCGCGGACCGTATGCGGACTCCGCAGTCTATTCGCTACCCAAGGGCGAGGAAATCGTGGCTGGGCTTCTGGAGCGAGGCTGCACAGTGGTTTTCCGGGCGCACCCGTTCAACTACAACTTCCCCGATGCCGTGCAGATGATCCGCAACGTTATTGAACTGCTGAAGGCCGACGCGTCAGTCTCAGGTCGTGAACATGTCTATGGAGCTGCAGCGGAAACACAAATGTCCTTCGTCGAGTGCTTCAATGCCTGTGATGCCATGATTTCCGACGTGTCGGCGATGGTCTCGGATTTCCTGTATTCAACAAAGCCTTTTGCCGTGGTAGCGGTGCAAACCGACGAAGCCGGCCTGCACCAGAGCATGCCGGCGACCGCCAGCGGCTATGTTCTGCAGGAATCTCTAGGGAACTACCCGGAGGTCTTGGATTGCCTGTTGGAAACTGATCCGCTGGCGTCGCTTCGCTCAGGGGTCAAGGACTACTACTTGGGCAGCTTCCCGGCTGAAAGTTATGTCGAAGGATTCCTCGGGACCGCACGCCAGAGAATTCTGGCCCGCCCTGGAGTCCCAGCCTCATGAAAACCCTTCGAAATGCGGTGAAAGCCGTGGCGCTTGGGCTGCTCTTCGCGCTGCCCTTTGCAGCAGCACAAGCTCTCGTTTTCTGGCACTTGGACGGCAGCCTGTTCCAAAGCATCTTGGTTTTCATATGCTGGTTCATGGCGGTGTCGCCGTTGCCAGGATTGCGTGTCCTCGCGTCCTTCCCGGGATACCCACGTTCCTATGGACTTGGGCTTCCGCAACGGCCAACTGTCAAGAAGAAATCGCGCCATTTCACGATGGCCGTGGGAGTATTCTGCATGCTCGGAACCACCGCGCTCTTCGTTGGCACCATCGCTGTAGCCAATCTCTGGGCAGCAGCCATTGCCGCCCTTACCACCATGTTGTTCGGGTTCCGGGTGCTGGGGTGGCTACGTGCGATTCCCAGGCTTCAATCCGATCTGGGGAACTCTATCAGCCAGCTGAAACCCGAGAGTATTATCTACACCGGCCGAAGTGACGGCGGCCCGTACCAAATCCTCCAATGGTTGCCTACGATCCAAAAGTCAACCAAGAATGTTCTCATCGTGACGCGGCATGCGAGCGCGGCCGCATATTTGGCCAAGGCGCTACCGGTCGGAACTCCAATTATTTCTTGTCCCAAGAATGCAGACCTGGATCATGTCATGCATTCAGGGGCTCGCATAGTCTTTTACGTTAACTCCGTGAGCAGCAATTCCACGGTGGTCAATTACAGGTCGCTCCATCACGTTTATCTGGGTCATGGAGACTCCGACAAGGAAATCTCGGCGCACCCGGTGCATCGCATGTATGACTCGGTATTTGTCTCGGGGCAGGCCGCACTTGATCGCTACGTTGCACAGAATATCCCCCTCGATAAAGGGCAAGCTGCCATCGTAGGCCGCCCGCAACTTGCCGACATCGTGCCAACGACCGGACACGGCCCAATCACCACCATCATGTATGCGCCTACGTGGTCGGGCTACAACAAGGCCAGCTCTTTGAGCTCATTGGATCGTGCCCTGCCATTTGTCCAGGATTGCCTGAATCGTGGAATGCGCGTGATTTTCCGCCCGCACCCTTTTAGCTTGACACGTGCTCCTGATCAGGGCCTTGTAACCGAAATCGACAGGCTCCTGGAGACAGCAGGTGCCAAGCACATGCAATCGTCCGAAGCTTCGAACGAGTCACTGCACGTTCTTTTCAACCAGTCTGATGCGTTGCTGACCGATATTTCCAGCATGATTGTCGAATTCTTGCCCACGCAAAAGCCGGTCACGGTCTTGGTGGATGCGAATGATATCGACAGGTATCACGATGAGTATCCGAGTACACGGGCAACCTATCTAGCTACGTCGCCCGATTCCTTGGTCTGGCACCAAATGCTGGATACGGATCCGATGGCTGCTCGAAGGACATCGGAGGCCACCCGTTACGTTGCCGACATTTCCGGTGAACGGTTCGCCGGCGCAGTCGACGACATATTGTGTCGCACTCCCCCTGTGGACGGCTAAATCCGGCTTACAAAATTAGGCATCGAGAAGCAAGAAACATAAAGCCTTGCGGATCGCAGTCAAGCCAGACATCAAAATTTTCTACTTTTCCGATAATTGGAGAATCAATGAAGAACCAATCGCCAGGTTCAATCCTGCAAGTTCAGCTCGGCCGCCTGTACGCACGAGCCGGCAAATGGGAACACGCCGAACGGTTTTTTCAACGTGCCATAGGCCAATCACCTAGTGCAGAGTCGCACTACTACCTTGGAAATGCTCAATTCCAACTTGGCAAGTTCCCCGAAGCCCTGGCATCGACGGAGCATGCTGTCTCGCTCGATCCTTCCGTGCCTGCGTGGCTTTTGCGGCTGGGTGCTTTGAATGAACGCAACGGTCAACCATTGCGTGCTTTGCTTGTCTACGAAACCGCCTTGGAGTTGGCACCAGCCAACGGCGATTTGAAGAAACGTATTGCCAAGCTGCGAAAGCGTACGGGATCAATCGCTCATTCGTCAGCGACTTCGCTGGCTATGCCACTCGCCACCTCAAATCCCTACGATGGCTTCTCCGCGGAAGCACAACGCATCCTAAGGTCCGGTTCGCTGGCTGCACGCTTGGAATTCTTCGCCCACTCCACTGAAGCAAACCGACAAGGTTCAAACTGGCTTTTCCACCACGGTGTGGCTTTGCTGGAGAACGGGACACCTGCGGAAGCCGTCGCGAAGTTCTCCGCAGCACTGGCCATGAGCTCCCATGACGTTGCGATCGCCCATTACCTAACTCTCGCCAACCACCTTGCCGGAAATCACGAAGCGGTCCGCTCTGTTGCTCGGGAAACGGTTGATCCAACCAATCGAGACGAAGACAATTTTGGTGCAGCAACGTACTTCGCCGATCTTGGTCAGTGGGAGAATGCGGCCAGCTTGTTCGACGCGTTCGCTTCAGTTTGGCCCGAGCAGCCTCGATTGCGTTTCATGCAAGGCATCGCGAATATGCGCATCAACAACTGGGCCACTGCACAGGAAGCCTTTGGCGCATCATTGCGTCGTGACCCGAGTTCAGCAGAGCACTTCTATCTCCTCGGACTCAGTCTCGAACGACAAAAGGACTTCAAGGGCGCATCGGAAGCCTACGATGCGGCCAATACACTTTCAATTACCGCGAACCCCCAGTGGATCTACCGGCACGCATACACGTTGCATATGCTTGGAAACTCCTCCGGAGCCATCGCCGCTTTCCTGAAGGCACACCCCGAGATTTCCGGCGAATTGGAGACGTTTGGTGATCGTGCCGCCTCACCCGTCGTCGACGGCCTAGCAGCTGACATTCTGCAGGACAACCTTTCGATTCTGCTGGAACGTCATGACCCCAACGAACTTTTCAAGGCCGGCGTTCGCCTATTAGCCTTGGGGCTGAGCGGTTCCGCAATCACGGCGTTGAGCGCCGCAACCCGCCAAGATCCCGCACAGAATCCGCAATGGTACTTCCACCTGGCGTTGGCCTACCTTTCATCCGGTGACGAAGCTCTGGCAATGGAGTCATTCCTCAGCACCGAAGTGCAGCGCAATGCCTACGATCAAGGCTCTCATTCCTACTTCAGCAAGAAATTGCAGCAAGAATCCATCGAGTACGTTCACTACTCGGAGTCGTTGGCACTGGACGACGTCGTCTTGTTCGAAAGCTACCACGGCAGCAAGATTGACTGTAATCCTGCTGCGATCTATCGAAGCGTCCGGTCGGATCCACGGTACGGACATCTTCGCTTCGCCTGGGTGGTTACGGGGAAGACGCGAGTTCCCGAGGATGTCATGCTGGATAGCAACGTCAGTTTGGTGACACGCGGCTCGCGGCTTTATCGACGATACCTGGCCTCGGCCAAGTACTTGGTTTCCAATGTTTCCTTCCCGAACTACTTTGTGCGCAGGGACGGCCAGGAATATCTGAACACCTGGCATGGCACACCGTTGAAGGCATTGGGCAAAGACATTGTTGCCGGCTTTATGGAACACGGAAACGTCAGCCGCAATCTCCTGCAGAGCACCCATCTTTTGGCGCCGAACCAACACACGCAAGACAGCCTGATCATTCGGTACGAGGCTGAAGGCCTGTTCACCGGGAAAGCCGCGCGCTTGGGCACTCCGCGCATCGACCGCATGATGAATCAAAGTTCATCGGACCGCGCAGCGATACTCAAGCGCCTGGGATTGTCCGACGATGGAAAGAAAATCGTCTTTTACGCGCCAACATGGCGTGGAACGACCGGGAACCGTAGTTTTGATGCGTCTCGACTTGTTGACGACCTTCATGAACTTTCCCAGCACGACTATCACATTGTCTTCCGCGCCCATCACCTCGCCGAGACGGCGCTCAAGAATGTCCAGCTCACGGCGACCATGGTTCCTGCCGACATAGATACCTATGACGTCCTGGCCCTGACAGACGTACTGATCACCGACTACTCGAGTATCTTCTTCGATTTCCTGCCCATGCGCCGGCCCATCGTCTTCTATGCCTACGACTTGGCTGAGTATGCTGCCGAGCGCGGGCTGTACTTCGACATGGCCCACATGCCTGGCGAGATCGCCATGACCATCGGCGAACTTGTTTCAGCCATCGAACTCGGCATCGATTCAGGAATCCAAGATGAATCCAAGCATGAAGAAGCGATCAAGGAATTTGCTCCCGCGGAAGACGGCACAGCGGCCCACAAAGCCGTTGATTTCTTCTTCGGTAAAAACGATGAACACGTGGTCGGTTTGCCCGCCGATGATCGCGACATCATTCTCATCCGCCATGATTTCGAACCCGGCCCCATCTCCGAACGACTATGCACATTGATCGGCACCATCGATGAGGCCGCCTACCGAATTGCGGTAACCTTCGACAGGGCTGCCCTGATCAACAATCCTGCACGCAGGGCCGTTCTGGAGTCGCTACCTGCACACGTCCAGCGAGTCATGCGCGCAGGATCCCATGTCGTGTCATTGGAGGAACGCTGGCTGCTTGACCAGTATGGCTCGCAGACGACTCTCTCCACCGCAGAACAGCATGACATCGTGGAGGCTTCATTCGCTCGCGAGTCGCGGAGAATTCTTGGTAATGCGCAAATCGCTTTTGCATTGTCGGTTTCGCAAGATCCTACGAGCTCCGCGCTGGTCGGCTCCGGACTCCCTGAAAATACCCAACGTTTTGTGCTGCTCACGGACGTGTCGGAAGGCAACGAGGGTGCGGGGCTCCAAAGGAATGGTTCCGTAGCCGCCAGACGAGGGCAAAAGGGCGTAACTACGATTTCACGCCTTGAAGATTTCCCCGGATTCCACCAGAACTAAACCATACAAAGCCGCGGGGCCTGGAGTAATCGATTTCAATCGATTACTCCAGGCCCCGCGGCTTGATTGTTGCTGCCCTTGCCGGTGTTCTAGACTTCTTCTTGCCCCAGCAATGAAGCAGGGGACAACGGGTCATCACGGCGGACATCGATTACATGTCCTGTCCGGCTTCCAACGAGCGTCTCAAGCGAAGCGCGCGCAACCGTAACCGATTCAAGCAGTGTCGAGGGATCCTCTGCACCGAAAGCCTTGGTCCTCATTGGTGTACTGGTACGTTCAGGGTTTACGCAATTAACGCGGATTCCCTCTTCTGCCCACTCATCTGCGAGAGCTTGGGTCAGGTTCACAGTCGCTGCCTTGGCCGAGCTATAGAGGCTGTAGCCGGAGCGCCCACGGGTGTATGAGCTAGAGGTGAATAGCAAAAGAGATCCACCGGTCTTGGCCAAGGAATCATGGAAAGTCTGGGCAATGAAGACCGGAGCGAGATAGTTGACTTCGGTCGCGTTGTAAACGGATTCGTCGCTGGTTTCACAAAGCAGCCCGCGCGGCAGGACGCCGGCGGTGTTCACAACGAAGTCGATTCGACCGAATTCAGCCATGACCGCATCGTGTGCAACAACAATGTCTTCGCGGCGATCGACGTGGGTGTTTGTGGCAGAACGCGAGAAAGTCCGCACCATGCAACCGTGACGTGCAGCCATCTGTGCAATGTCGTGACCGATTCCGTAGGAACCTCCGAAAACCACCATGACCTTGCCGCTCAGTGCGGTAGTCAAGGTTTCATCTTCCAGGATCCGTCGACCGTCATCGTTGTAGAGCTGGAAGAGTTTGTCGGCGATGTAGATATCGATCGGCTCGGTAACCTTCATGTTTCGTTCCTCGCCCTGGACCACGCCGATCGGAACGCTCGGAGAGTACTTGAGCACAACGCTGCAATCATCAGTGGCCGCAAAACGGGGATCACTATTTGCGCCCTCATAAGCCGTACGCAACGTTGAGAGGCGGAAAGCCTGAGGGGTTTGCCCACGGCGGAGAGCCGCTCGCGGAGGTACATTGCCGATTTCCGGCAGGGACCCCGTGCCCTGGACCACTTCGATGATCGTGTCAGCCGAAGGAATCGCTACGTCAATGGCTTCGTATTCTTCCAGTGCAGCCACGACATCCCGAAGTACTCGCTGGGCAAGCAATGGTCGGACAGCATCGTGGAGGATCACGTTGCATTCTTCGGTTCCAAGCGCTGCCAAGGCAGCCTGTGTCGTGTCATTTCGAGTCCCCGAGCCCTCCAGCACTCGAGATACCTTAGTGAAATCGTTTTTCTTCACGATTTCCGTCACGCGATCAAGATATCCGGGCTTCATCATGACGATGATTTCGTCGATGCAGTCGCTTTCCTGGAAGACCGCAAGTGTGTGTTCGATGATCGGCCGACCTGCAATCTTAATGAGCTGCTTGGGTATATCCAGACCGACCCGTTCGCCGACTCCACCTGCTAGGATCACACCAATATTGCGCATGGGTTTGTTGGTACCTCTCAACGTCCGATGAGCCATTTTCAGCCCAATCTAGGTTATCAGCCAGCGACGAATTGCTGGTGATTCACTGCAATTGGACAATTCATGCCGCACTGGATTGTGCTAACTCAGTTCCTTGACAATTTGGCTGATGCTGTCGAGGGTGTCCTTCAGCTTGGCAACGTGGCGTTCATCAAACGCGCTGAGCACTCGCTTCATCTCGGTTGTGGATATGCCTGATGTTCGTGGAAGGTAGACGACTTCTACCTTGTCACTAAGGTCATCGAACTTGCCCTTCCAGTCTTCACCAATCCCAAAGACATCCACGTTGTATTTTGCAATGTCCAAGCGTTTCTGGTCCCAGTTTTCTTCCGGGATCGCCTCGTCAACATACTGAATCGCTCGAACAATTTCGATGCGCTGTTCAAACGGCACGATGGGCTTCTTACCCTTAATCGCATTGAACTCGTCGGTTGAAACGCCAACAATAAGTCGGTCGCCCTTTTCCTTCAAGCGCTTAAGGATGTTCAAGTGCCCAATGTGGAAGAGGTCGAAGGTTCCGTAGGTAAGAACAGTTTTTGGCATGTTTTGCTCCATAGGAATTAGTAGGGCACAAAGAACTCGCGTATTTTCGCGGGCCTCAGATGATGGGCGGACGCCCAGCCAACAACATCCGAAGATGGGTTGACCATCTAAGTTTAGGTCGGGGTATTGCATACCAAGGACCAGTTCGCCATCCGGCGAGCCATCCACTTGCATACTGCCGCACTGCACCTGGCTCCCGGCGCAAACGCATGCACTCCAACAACGCCCAACTACTGACGTACAACCAGCTAAAGGGCCACCGCAGGTTTCTGCGCGCCAACCAGACGCGGTTGCGTGCATTCAGCCGATAGAATTCTTCGTGACGGCGAGGGTCGACCACCGGATGACCGATTCTCATGTCACCTGCATACCAAACATAATGTCCGGTGTCCCATACTCGCCAGGCAAGTTCGATTCCTTCATGGGCGTACCAAAAACCGCCAGCCCAGCCGCCAGTCTCGTCAAAGATCGCCCGAGGCATCACCAAACAGGTCTCCCCCACGTGAAAAACCCTGCTGGAGTCCATCGCCGTGCGCTTGTTGAGACGAGGTATCCAGCGCGTTGGGTCATCGTTCCGCTCAGGATCCGTGATCCTCGGCTGCAACAGACCCATTTTTGGGTGTGACTCGAATCTTGAGATGGCCTCTTCAAGGAAGTCGTCATCCAAGAACCATGAATCATCATCGAGGAAACATAGAAACTCCCCTGACACTTTCGGAACGCCGGCATTTCGTCCTGCAGGAATTCCCAGGTTGTCTTCTAAATAGTGCCCGCGAACCCCGGCAGGAAGGCCCTCGGGATGCCAACCGTTTCCAACGACAACCACATCAAGGGAGACGTTCTGCTGTTCCAGCAGGCTCTCCAGCGCGCGACGCAACTCCACAGGGCGATTACCCATGGTCAAAACCACCACACCAACAGTCGGTGCAACAACAGGCACAGTATTCATCGAGTCACCTCAGCCGCGAAGACGCCATTGTGGCAACGAAATGGCCAATATTGACTAGGACAACTGCCGGCATCAAAACCCAGAGCATCCATTTTTCTCCGAACCCGGGGATACCCACGACTGCAGAAACGATGGACACGGCCAGAATCACCAAGCTCAGCTCAACGGCATGCAGCATCTTATGGAATGGCAGGAACCGAGCCGCGGATCGTAGCTTGCCGATGAGACTTGCTGACGAGACTGCCCGTGCTTCGGCGGTATCGGGCAGTTTTCCCAGACCCGCCATTCCGCGCGCAGCATGAACCATAAGGCTCTGCGATCGGTTGAGCACCAATAGCACTGACACAACGGCAGCGACAAAAAGCGTTGGCCAGGCCTGGGACGCGTCGGCCCCTTGTTCGTTCAGCTCGCGGAAGACGCGGTAACCCAGGGCAATGGGGATCAGAGCCTCGGTCGTGTGGTGGCCCACCATGTCAATGAAGATGCCCCGCGGTGATTGGGTTCCCCGCCACCGCGCGACTTCGCCATCGCTGCAGTCAAAGTAAAGCTGCACTTGGGAGAGGACGACCGCCAGAAGTGGCCCCCAGATTCCAGGGATCAGCAGGGCAAACGACATCAGCCAGCCGGCCAGGATCATGAGCCCAGTGACACCGTTGGCGCTGATCCGGGTGCGGACCAATATTGCCGTCAGATAGATCGAGATATGGCGGAGGTAGAGCTCCGCGGTCCAGTGCTCGGCATTTCGACGGGCGCGGACCTCGGGTGGTTGGCAAATGGCCCGCAGCTGTTCAAGTGACGGATTCTTGGGACGCGCGGTGGAGTTGTCACTCATGAGCGGACCCTCCCCTTGTCAAGGGTGCCCTGGGCGCCCTTGAGGCGCCCCTTGACGAAGCCAATCGCCCATGGGAAGTGAATAGTGGGTAAAACACGAAGCATCAAGAACTTTTCCTTGGTGGAAGCGCGCGTGGCCGTGGCCGACGCATATACGACCAGCCCTGCATACGCCACCGGTGCCAGCTTCGCCAACTTCCAGAGCAGTCGGACCGTTGGCTTGGTTTTGCGTCCCAGGAACGGCTCAATGATCAATGCCAGGGATCCAATTGCGGTTCCGGCGACCATAAGCGGCGGCAAGTCATGACGGAGGGATTTGCCAGCGGGATAACGGCGCGCAAGTTCCCCTCGCCAAACACCCGAGGCGTAGGATTGTGCGGCCAAGGCATCGAACTCGTCGCGCGGGTAGTATCCGGTGCGCAATTCCGGATCGAACCACACCTTGTGTCCCGCTTGGCGAATTCGGAGACACAGTTCCCAGTCCTGAGCACGCCAAAGGGATTCATCATAGAACCCGACTTCGTCGAAGACTTCGCGACGGAAGATGCCCAAGTAAGCCGACTCTGCCGGTCCTTCGGGGGCACCACTATGGTAGGCAGCTCCGCCCAACCCCCAAGGGGAATGGTATGCGGCAGCAATCGAGCGTTGCAGGGGGTTCTTTCCGCGCGCATCCATCAAGCCGCCGACATCATGGGCATCGACACGGAACATGGTCTCAATGCCGCGTGCCGTGTAGGAAGGTTCCAACTCGCTGTGGGCATCGACGCGGATGACAATGGGGAACTTTGAAGCCTTGATCGCGAGATTCAATCCAATAGGTGTCCGCCCACGTGGATTCTCAACCAACCGGACCCTGGAATCCTCCGCCGCGAGTGCTGCCGCAACTTGATCGGTGTTGTCGACGCTGGGTCCGAGCGCAAGAATCATTTCCTTGTCGCCGGCATAGTCCTGGTTCAGGATGCTGTGAACCGCATCGCTCAAATAGTCGGCTTCGTTCAGCACCGGCATCACATAGGAAACCCCGGGCATCTGTGTTGATGTCACTTCTTGGTTGCCTTGTATGCTTCGACCACGGTCTTTGCATCGCCATCCATCTGGAGAACGCCCTTGTTGATCCAAATGACGCGGTTGCATGTGTCGAGGATTGAGTTCATGGAGTGGGACACGAGGAAAACGGTTCCGGCATTTTCCCTGATTTCCCTGATTTTTGCCTCGCTGCGTTTGCGGAAGCGAGCATCGCCTACAGACAGCGCCTCATCAACGATAAGGATTTCATGTTGTTTTGAGGCAGCAATTGCAAACTTGAGGCGTGCCGACATGCCCGAGCTATAGGTACGCATGGGCAGGTCAATGAACTCTTCAAGTTCGGCGAACTTGATGATTTCTTCTCGAAGCTGGTCAACTTCCTTGCGGCTGTAGCCAAGCGCCAATCCGCCAAGGGTAATATTCTTGTCGCCCGACAAATCCGCGATCAAAGCTGCGCCGACGCCAAGAAGATTGGGTCGTGATGACGCATAAACGGATCCAGATGCCGGGGGCGTAAGTCCGACGATGCTTCGCATCAAGGTCGACTTGCCCGAACCGTTGGATCCGATCACACCGATGGATTCGTTCTCGTACGCGACAAACGACACGCCCTTGACTGCGTGGACTTCCCGGATGCCGCGGGTCGATGGAGCCAGGAGACGCCGAGCGCCTGCCGTGCCCACCGATTTTCCGCTTGAATAGACTTGGTACTTGACGTGCAAATCGTCCACGACAACAACCGGACGACGGGTCTCGCCCAGTTCCAGTGCGGTGGTCTTCGGCGCTTCAGCCAACGGTGTTCCCTCGCTCACAGCCGGGGACTGCTGGTTTCCCTCGAATTCAGCACGAGTCTGGTGGGGCTCATGCAATCGGGGGTTCAGCAGATCATCGAAATTAGTTGACTCGACCATAGCGCTCCTCAGCGGTCCAGAAGTAAACGACTCCGCCTACAAACGCGACAACAGCCCAAACGCTCAGGACGATCCAATAAAACGCAGGGTAATCGACATTGTTCATGATTGAACCACGGGCGATCTGGAGAGCCTGGTAGAGCGGGTGGAAATCAAACAGACGTACGAGAGCCGGAGACGCGTGCAGGATCTTGTCGACACCGAAAAGAACACCCGATGTGTAGAAAAGTACTCGCGAAATCAACGGCAGGAATTGGGTGAAGTCTCGAACATGCACGGTAATCCTGGCGCAGATCAGCGCGACGCCTGTATTAAACAGCGTAAAAATGACCAGCAACGGTATCAGCATGAACCACGACCATTTGGGAGTTGTTCCAAGAACCATGCAATAGATGAACATGACCCCGAGCATGGGCATGAGGGTCAAAAATTGCTGTATCACCGAGGCGAAAGGAAGCGTGATACGAGGGAAGGCCAAAGACTGCACCAACGACGAATTACCGGTAATTGATTTCGCGCCTTGGTTCATTGAATCCGTGAAGAACTCGAAGAGAAACACGCCGATGACAACGTATGCGGGGAAGTCGGCCGGCTTGTTGCCGCCCTGCAAAATGCCAAAGATGGCACCGTACATCAGTGCATTTAGCGTTGGTCGCAGGACAATCCAGAGCATGCCCAAGCGGTTCTGTTGGTTGCTGGCCTGTATACGGCTTCGAGCAAGTTCGTAGGCGAAGTCACGCCTTGCCCAGGCTTGCTTTAGATAGCTCACCAGACCCGGACGGGCACCAACCCTGTGCAGGTTGTGCTGCTCCGCATATTCGGCAGCTGTCATGTGTCTTCTTACCTCGTATGTTGCTGATCATGAGTCTGACCGTTGGCGGCAGACCCCTTCGATTCTAGTAGATAGCGTGATATCTCAACGCTTGATCGACTTCTAAGCATTCTCGGCGATGCACCTATCGAGAAACTACTCGTTTAGAGCTGCGGTCTTTAGATACTCACGCAAGGTGTCGGTCCGCAGTGCCTCGCCGATCTGCACAAGTGCAGCTTCATCACGCAAAACTATCGATTGGCCATCGGGCGAGGTTCCGATTCCTGCAGTCGGAAGCGTGAACATTTTCACGTTCGAAGCGCGCAGATCCTTAAGCTGCAAGCCCAAGCCTGCGGCTGTTGCTGCATCAAACCCATTATCAAATGAGAGATAAGGGGAAACCTTGTCAATCACTTCGTAGATGGTGCCAGGGTTAGTCAAGGTGTCCTTGGACAGCATCTCGCTCATGACTGCTTTGATGAATATCTGCTGGTTTCGCACGCGCTGGTAGTCGCCATCGATAAATGGCTTGCGTTCACGAACGAATCGCAATGCTTCGTTACCCTTTAGGGTGATCTCTCCGACGGGGTAGTGATATTTATACTTGTCGGTCGAGTAGAACTCTATGTCGTTCTTGACAGTCACTCCGCCGAGCGCCGTGGAGAGCTCTTTGAAGCCGTCAAAGTCAATCATTGCAACGTGGTCGATCTTCGTATCTAGCATGCCTTCTACTGTCTGAACAGCGAGGGGCACCCCACCCAATGACATTGAAGCATTGATCTTTTGTCGTCCGTGCCCTGGGATATCCGTCCAAAGGTCACGCATGATGGACATCACGTAGACGCCTTTTCGGTCCTCCGGAATGTGCATCAGCATCATGGAGTCGGAACGCTGGTCGGTGCCGCCTCCTGACAGCAAGTCCTTGGACTCGGTGCCGTCAGCTCCGTGGTCTACTCCGAGCAACAGGAAGTTGAGCGACCCGTCGTCAGGATTCTTGACAGGACGGAGGTTTTCATCCGGAAACGCCGACGCAATGACTTGGGTTTTGTCATTAAAGGTCTTGGCGAGATTCATGACGTATCCGCCCGCAACCACCCCGGCGATCAGCACCAAGCCGACCACGCTTGCCAAAACCACCAAGCCGGTCCGTTTCTTGGGTGCCTGCAGTCGTCGGGGCTCGTAGCCGCCGCGGAAATTTCTATTGTCAGTCAATCAACGTCTCCATTAGACAAGAACTAGTTGCCAAGTACTAAGCGATACTACTGATAGCTCGGCAACTTTCGCACAAACAAAGCAAGGCTAACCAGTTCCCCTGTGAGAAAGCTGGGTTAGCCTCGCTGACAAGTCTCTATTTTAGAGGCCTGCTACGAAATCCTTCAGCCATGGGACAAGCCCTGGACCGATGTCACTGCGCTCGGAGGCCAGCGAAATGACCGCCTGGATATAGCTCAGCTTGTCGCCTGTGTCATAGCGCCGCCCCCGGAAGATCACCGCGTGAACACCGGAGCCTTCACCCTCGGCAACCGCCAAGGTTTCCAGCGCGTCGGTGAGCTGAATCTCTCCGCCACGACCCGGAGCGGTGTCTTCCAAAACGGAGAACACGCGCGGGTGGAGAATGTAACGGCCGATGACGGCAAGGTTCGACGGAGCGTCCTCAACTGCGGGCTTTTCAACCAGACCGTTGACGGTCACATATTCGGCGCCGTCAACGGCAGTGACGTCCGCACAGCCGTATGCACTGATTTGTTCGGGGTCGACTTCCATCAAGGCGATGACCGACCCGCCGGTCTTCTCCTGGACGTCAATCATGACGGACAGCAGTTCATCACGTTCGTCGATCAGGTCGTCACCGAGCAGAACCGCAAACGGTTCATTTCCCACGTGCTGCTTGGCACACAATACCGCGTGTCCGAGGCCCTTGGGATCGCGCTGCCGGATGTAGTGGATGTCACCCAGTTCGGTGGCTTCCTGAACCGAGCGCAGCTTCTCCAAGTCGCCCTTGGCTTCGAGCGTGGATTCTATAGAAGGAACGCGATCAAAGTGATCTTCCAGTGCTCGTTTGTTGCGGCCGGTGATCATCAGCATGTCGGTGAGCCCGGCTCGTGAGGCCTCCGCGACCACGTACTGGATGGCTGGCTGGTCGACAACCGGCAGCATTTCCTTGGGCATGGCCTTGGTGGCAGGAAGAAAACGGGTTCCGAGGCCTGCTACAGGGATGACCGCTTTGATAACTCGCCGACTTGTACTCATGCGTTCGACTTTACTTCATGAATTGCAAAAACTGCGACACCCCAACTCCCAATCATTACCCGTGGTTCAAGCGTTTGAGCACCGTGCGGGGCAAGTAATCGGAAACGTCGCCCCCCAACGACTGCACCTCTTTCAAAAGCGATGAAGACAAATGGGTATACCTGTTGTCGGCTGCCAAGAAAACCGTTTCAACCCCCGTGAGATGGCGGTTCATTACGGCCATGGGAATTTCGTATTGGTAATCCACCGTTGAACGCAGACCCTTCACGATCGCATCCGCGCCGTGTTCCCTGCAAAAGTCCGCAAGGAGGCCCTCCCCCATGGGTTGGACGCTAACGCCACGGAGCCCTCCGATGGTTTCTTGAACCATTTCCAGGCGGTCGGCGGCCTCAAACTTGTACTTCTTCGCATAGTTGGTGGAAACCGCCACGATCACCTCGTCAAAAAGGCTGCTGGCACGGGCAATGATCTCAACATGACCATTGTGGATTGGGTCAAAGGATCCGGGGCAGACGGCTCTACGCATACTCAGCAATCTATCAAAGGCAGGCTCGCAGTAGCTGCCTGACCGAGTCGGCCTTTGCATCGTGTCGTTACGGAACGTCACCGGCTGATGATCGGGCCAAGAATCGGGATAATGGATCATGCCCACATTCAACTTGCCATGGCAGCGTACGGCCGCCGGCGCCAATCTCTTATCATCGTCGGGTCAGCTTGGCGTCACCATTTTTGAGGAAATCACCACACTGGCGGCAAAACACGGTGCCATCAATCTTGGCCAGGGATTCCCGGACACCGATGGTCCGACAGCATTCAAGGACCGGGCCGCCCAAGGGATTGCGGGGAACCTCAACCAGTATGCCCCTGGCGGTGGCATACCCGCTTTGCGGATGGCGATAGCCGAGCATCAAGAGCGTTTCTACGGGATCACAGTAGACCCGGACACAGAGGTGGTTGTTACAACGGGTGCCACCGAAGCCATCGCCGCCTCGATCCTGGCGTTCGTCCAACCCGGCGACGAGGTCATCACTTTCGAACCGTTTTACGATTCTTATGGAGCGACAATCGGACTTGCCGGCGGGATCCACAGGACCGTCGCCCTGAATGCGCCCACGTTCCAGCCGAACATCGCCGAGCTCCGGTCCGCCTTCAACCCGCGTACGAAAATGATCGTCTTGAACAACCCGCACAATCCCACCGGTGCGGTTTTCGGCCGGGAAGTCTTGGCAGAAATTGTGGCGCTTGCCACGGAACATGACTGCTTCATTCTCTCTGACGAGGTCTACGAGCACTTGACGTTCGGAATCACCCACACGCCGATTGCGTCCTTGCCCGGAGCCTGGGAGCGGACCCTGACCCTTTCGTCCGTCGGCAAGACCTTCTCGTTCACGGGGTGGAAGGTCGGGTGGGCAAGCGGACCTGCACAGTTGGTCGCCGCAGTGCGTACCGTCAAGCAGTTCCTCAGTTATTCGTCGGGTTCGGCGTTCCAGCCCGTGATCGCGGAAGCATTGGGCTCCCCCACCGAATTCTTCACTGGATTTGCAAGGGATTTGGAAAACCGAAGCGAAGTCTTGGCGGCCGGTCTCGAAGCTGCAGGCATGACCGTCTTTAGGCCCCAGGGAACATACTTCATCGTTGCCGATGTTGCTCCGTTGGGGTTCACCAACGCCCTCGACCTTGCGCGGAGAATGCCGGCCTCAATCGGAGTGGCGGGAATCCCGCTTTCGGTCTTTTGCCATGAGGAGGGCGCGGAGAGAACCCGGACGCTGATGCGATTCGCATTCTGCAAGAAGCTCGATGTACTTACCGAGGCATCCGAGCGACTGTCACATCTGACTGCCAAGATAGGAAATTAGCGTGGCTACCCCTATCTCCCGTTGGATGAGCAATTTGGGTGCACATGCGACATTGGAGGAAGACACTTTCGTGCCCGGTGCATGGGTGCTCTCATTGGCCGGCGCGGAGCAGTCCCACGTAAATGTTGCGCATCCGGAAGAGATCTTTTACGAATACCTGCGACGGCTGGCCAACTTCGTCGACGAGGTTGGCCAGCCGGGCAAACCACTAAAGGTTCTGCACCTGGGCGCCGGCGCATTGACGCTTGCCCGCTACATTGAACAGGTGCGTCCCGGCAGCACACAAGTCGCGGTTGACTTGGAACGTGAGCTCCTCGATTTTGTTCTTGAATCACTCCCGCTGAACCATCCGGAGAATCTTTCGACCCTGATCGGTGACGCGCGTGAAGTTCTTACACATGAGCTCTCTGACCAGAAATTCGATGTCATAGTCTTGGACATCTTCAGCGGTTCGGGGGCTCCCAGCCACCTAACTGTGCCGGCGTTTTACTCGGAAATGAACGATCTTCTCGAGGACGGCGGAATGGTTCTGGTCAACGTCGGTGATGATCCCCCGTTTGCCTTTGCCGACACCCAAATCAGTGCGCTGTCGGAAGTTTTCAGAACGATCATGGCGAGTGCCCCCACCGAAATCTTTTCTCGGAAATACCCCGGCAACATGATCTTGGCGGCCACCCAATCAAAAATTGATCTGGGGTTCGTTGAACGACTCAAAGCGGCCGGCCCCCATCCCGGCACTGTCCTATTCGGCAGCGACCTGGACGGGTTCGGCAAACCATAGACGCGTTTCGCCGTATTTTTTCTCGGCGAAACGGGTAAGTCCCTCCGGCCAAATGGGCTCCTCTGACCTTGAGGAACGTTCAACCACCACGGTTGAATGTTCCTCAAGGAGCAGTGCCACCTTTTGTAGCGTCTTGGAGAGTTCGTCATTGGTCATGGGATACGGCGGATCCATGAAGACCAAATCCCAACTCTTTCCCCCGGACACTCCGGCGGTCGGCGCAAACGAATCCAAAACCGTGTCCACGGAGCCGCGCCGCACACTTACGATGTCGCTTCGAAGTGCCTTGTTGACCAATCCTGCATTGGTTTGGCACACGGCGGCAGCTTTTGGCGCCAGTTCAACCAACAAGACCAAGCGGGCCCCACGGCTTGCCGCTTCGAGGCCCAACGAACCTGCGCCCGCGTACAGATCCAAGACTCTGGCGTCGGCCAGCACGTCATAGCTTTCCAGCCTGGAGAAAAGGGCCTCCTTCACCCTGTCCGTAGTGGGTCTCGTGGAATCCCCCGGAACGCTCTTCAGCGGAAGGCCTCCTGCGGCACCGGCAACTATTCGACTCATTTCTTCCTTATCCTCGTTCCAAAAATGCCTGCATGTCTTCGTCCACCCAGTCCTCGACTGCCTTGCTCAACAATGGGTATGTGTCCAAGCCTTGGCTTGATTCAATGATTTGCTCTGCGGCGTCACGAGCCCGCGCGATGAGTTTTGAGTCCTTGATTACCCTCAGCACTTTGAGTGTTGAACGCGAACCTGACTGGCTCGCCCCCAAAATATCGCCTTCTCGGCGCTCCTGAAGGTCCGATTCCGCCAGAAGGAACCCATCGGTTGTGGATTCCACCGCGCGCAGACGAGAAACCGAAGGATGCTCCGCGTCCAGCCAGGTAGTCATTAAACACGTGCCTGGATGGAGACCACGGCCAATGCGCCCGCGCAACTGGTGCAGTTGCGAGATTCCGAAGTTTTCGGCGTCTACGATCACCATCAACGTTGCGTTGTGCACGTCGACACCGACTTCAATCACCGTTGTAGAGACAAGAATGGAGGCACGCCCACTGTCGAAGGCACCCATGGCAGCAGCCTTTTCCTCACTGGACATGCGTCCGTGAAGTTGCCTTATCTCGGTACCCGCAAAAACGGGCATGGAGGCAAGAAGGTCCATCATCTTCTCGACGGTCATTGATGCGGGTTTTGCAGCCGCCGGGCCGCCTGAACCGTTGGTTTCCAATTGATCGGCAAGCACCGGCGGCGCATCGTCCTCGACCGCAGTTTCGGTGATTCGCGGGCAAACGACATAGACCTGATGGCCCTTTGCCACTTCCTCGGCCATCCGCGAAAAAAGCCGCGTCTGCATATGGGGAAGTTGAAGCGGAACCAGATGCGTGGAAATGGGCGCGCGTCCCGGAGGGAGCGACTTCATCAGGCTGACCTCCAAGTCCCCGAACACGGTCATGGCCACCGTTCGGGGAATGGGTGTGGCCGTCATGACCAGCATGTGCGGAGGGTTCTCAGCCTTTGACCGCAAGAGGTCGCGTTGCTCGACACCAAAGCGGTGCTGCTCGTCAACGACCACCAGGCCCAGGTCCGCGAAGCTCACCACGTCCGAAAGCAAAGCGTGGGTACCAACCAGAATGCCGGTTTCACCCGATGCAGCCCCAAGGAGAACACGCTTCCTTTCGCCGGCCGAGGCGGACCCCGTAAGCAGGTCGACCCTGGTGGCCAACGGATCGGCGCCAAGCTCCCCCAGCTTTCCCAGGTCGCCCAAAAGCTTTCGGATGGATTGGTGGTGTTGCTGCGCCAAGACCTCAGTCGGTGCCAACAAAGCCGTTTGCCCGCCCGAGTCAATGACCTGGAGCATGGCCCTCAGCGCCACCAAGGTCTTGCCAGAACCGACCTCGCCCTGAAGCAGGCGATTCATCGGGTGGCCACGGAGCAGGTCCTCGGCGATCTCTATACCGGCCTGGATCTGCCCTTCCGTGAGGGTGTACGGCAACGTCTGTTCGAACGCCGCCAGCAGCCCGTCGCTGCGGCCCGCCCGTGCGATGGCAGGCTGCTGGCGCCGGTGTGCCCTCCGTTGCAGAAGAGCCAGCTGCAGCAGGAATGCTTCCTCAAAGGCAAAACGCTTCCGGGCCGCGTAGCCCTGGGCAAGGCTTTCCGGCCCGTGGATTTCAGCGTATGCAGTTGCACGGGGCGAAAGATGCTGTTTCTTCAGAACCGTTTCCGGAATGAAATCCGGAAACCCCTTTTCGTTGGTGCCTGCCATGATTAGCGACATCACGTCGCGGATCTTTTTGTTGGGGAACTTTGCGGTGGCCGGGTAGATCGGGATGGGCCTCGGGTCGGCTTCCTCGGCCGCCTCCAAAAGCGAGTACTCCGGGTGCGTCAATTCCAGGTGGTTCTGATAGACCGTCACCTTGCCGCTAAACATGGCAGTTGCGCCGACTTGAAGATCCCGCTTCGCCTCGTACCCATTGAAGAACGTCATCTTCAGCATTGATTGTTCCGGCCCGAGGGCGTCACGTACGGCAACCTGCAACAGGAATCCAGAGCGCGAGTGCATTCGTCTTTGGTTGATCGATTCAACCTGGGCAACAATCGTGACTTCCTCGCCGATTGGAAGTTCTGAAATGTTTGAGAGCTCTCCTACTTCCATGTAACGGCGGGGAAAATGCCCCAACATCTGTCCAACGGTTTCATACCCGAAGGCCTGCTGGACCTTCTTGGCCGTAGCGCCGCCTAGGACTCGTTCCAGGGGCGTCGTTGCAACAAAATCCAGGTCATCCATCGTGGGTGCAAAGATCGGTGATCGATACGTTCACCGGGGAACCGACGCCTCGAATGGCGTTCAGGGCATCTTCCGCGGCCGGTACGTGGACGTGGACCCTCCAGCGGTATCCCTCGTTGGTCGGGTTTACCGGACTCATGATCACGGAGTCGCCCAAGGCATCGAGTTGCCCACGTAGGGTGGCTGCCCCCAACGCATCAAGGTTGATGGTGCACATGACTTCCACGCCGATCCCGTTTGATACCCCTTGGTGGATATGCGGATCCTGGATGTCGTAACCGTGGAACTGGGCGTATTCATCGGGGTCGATCACGTGGCCATGCAGCGCCCCTCGCAGCTCGTCCAGGATGATGAGCATTCCCACCGCGCCGGCATCCACGATCTGAGCTTCGTGCAGGACGCCCAACTCGGATTCGGTGGCCACCACTGCGTCTTCTGCCGCAACACACATCGCTTCGAGAATCTCTGTGAGCGCGGCTTTGCTGGCCGGTTCAAGGCGGCTGGACCGGTGCGTCGACCGGGCAACGTTCGCCGCAACCTCCATCACCGATAGCATGGTTCCTGCCACAGGCTCGCTGAGTGCGGACCATGCCCGTACCTTGCCGTGTTCCAATGCCGTTGCCAGCAGCGGGGCAGTGAGTCGTTCGACTCCACATAGCGGTTCGGCCAAGCCGGCCAGGAACACCGCCAGCAGGGTCCCGGAATTCCCCCGCGCCGATTCCATGGCGGCACGCGAAGCCATGGTCAGCAGTTCCCCGATGTTCTCCGTCTCCAATTTGGAAATGGCATCGTGAGCTGCCCGTGCGGTCAGGTAGAGATTGCTTCCGGTATCGCCATCCGCCACGGGGAAGATATTGATGGCGTTTAGGCGATCGCTGTGGTTCCCAAGGCTCTTTACTACCCGTTCAAGCCAGTTCGCCATTGCTTGTGAGTTGGCATGGATTTTTACGTTCATGGTGTGAATGATTTCTTAACCTTTAGAGGTCGTTGTCCTCTACGAACTGGGCGACATTGTCTTTGTTCAGTGCTTTTGCGAATTCGTCGATGACTGCCATGTCGGGAATGACGATGGACTGACCGTCGGCAGACCGACCTGTTCCCTTGTTGGGAAGCGTGAAGAATTTCATGTCGCCCGAGCCGATTCCAGGCATGCTAGCGCCAATCTGGGCCACCTTCATTGCATCCAACGACTCGTCCACTGCGATGTATGGCGCGATCTGCTCGACACTTTCCAAAATTTTTCCCGGGTCTGTCAACGTGTCCTTGGACGTCAGCTTACCCAAGACGGCCTTGATGTATAGCTGCTGATTGCGTACTCGCTGGTAGTCGCCGTCCCTGAACGCGTGGCGTTCACGAACAAAGGAAAGGGCTTCGTCGCCGCTAAGCGTTTGAACGCCCTGCGGGAAATGAAGTTTCTTGGCCGTAGTCGGAGAGAAAGCAATCGGGTTGTTGATTTCCACTCCGCCCAAGGCATCGGTAAGGCCCTTGAATCCTTCGAAATCGATGGATGCGACATGGTCGATACGAGTGTTCAGCAGGCCTTCCAGCGTTTGGACGGCAAGCGGCACTCCTCCATAGGCAAACGCGGCATTGATCTTTGCATTGCCATGCCCCGGGATGTCCAGCCAAGTATCACGCATGATAGAGGTTACGTAGATACCCTTCCGATCCGACGGAATGTGGACGAGCATCATGGTATCGGAACGCCCGCCATTGGGCAGCGACGCAAAGTTCGCTTCACCCTGGTCCTTTGCACGGGAATCGTTGCCTAGTAGAAGGATATTGACGGCGCCCTTGGCTTCCCCGGACTTCTGCGGACGCAATGATTCTTCCGGAAACGCGTTAGCAAGCTTGTTGGTTCCGTCGTCAAACGCGCGAGCCAGTGTGAAAAGATATCCGCCAGCCGCCAACAACCCAACTAAGACGAGAGCCAGCGCACCCAGCAAGATGGCTCGCCCCGTTCGTTTCTTCTTGGGCGTTTCGTTGCTGGTGTCCTCGAAGGACTCATGCGGATATGTCATTTATGCCTCTCATCAAAATACTCCTTTACATCCTAGTCATGTCCCACGACCGGTAGGCTGTTTAAGTGCCTAGAATGACAGTTTCGAACCCCACAGCCCCGAATTCACAGCGTCTATTCAGTGTTGATCCAGTTTCAGTTCCCGCCAAACACCGTTTCTCGGTTGCCATCGCCAGCGCGGTAGCCTGCTTGGCTGTCCTCACCGGCTGCAGTTCCATCGCAAACGTGCAGTCTGCGGATGACGCAGGGAACCCCCTCTGCGCAGAGATGATGGTGCTCCTTCCCTCCGAAATCGCCGACCAACAAAAGCGCCAGACCAATAGCCAGGCAACGGCAGTGTGGGGGGACCCTTCGCAACTTGTCCTCCGCTGCGGGGTGACTCCCCCGCCGCCGTCGACCGACCCCTGCGTCACGGTAAATGGTGTTGACTGGCTTGCCAAGCAAGGAGAGAAGAGTTGGACTTTGACGACCTACGGGCGCACTCCTGCCACGGAGCTCATCTTTGATCCGAATAAAATACCGTCAAGCACAGTTTTGGCTTCCCTGGCCACTGCTGCTTCGAAGATTCCTGCCCAACGGCATTGCACGGGTGTCACCAAGGCGGAAGACATTCCATAGTTTTCGACATGCAAAGAGGGGGTGTTCACAAGGTGAACACCCCCTCTTTGCATGTCAGGCTTTTCTAGCGAAGCCCGGTCTTGCGGTTCAGTCCCAGGTGAATCAGCTCATCGATGAGGTCCGCATACTCGATGCCGGTCTTGGCCCACATGTGCGGGTACATGCTCGAAGGCGTGAACCCCGGCATGGTGTTGATTTCATTGATGATCCATTTGCCGTCTTCTGTATAGAAGAAGTCGACGCGGGAAAGGCCCTCGGCGTTGACGGCGTCAAAGGCCTTGGCTGCCAAATCACGAATTTCGGCCGTTGCTTCTTCCGACAGGGCTGCGGGGCAGCTCAGTTGGGCTGCTGCACCGTCTACGTACTTCGCATCAAAGTCGTAGAATGTGTGTCCGTCATTTGACACGGAAATCTCGCCGGGCATCGACGCACGCGGTGCAAGGTGTCCGCGTCCCTCCAGAACACCGCATTCGATTTCCCGACCGACTATTCCTTGCTCCACGACAACCTTCGGGTCATGGATCCGGGCTGCCTCGATTGCTGCCTCAAGCGCATCAGGGGTGTCAACCCTTGAAATACCGACCGAAGAACCTGCACGGGCAGGCTTGACGAAGAGTGGGTACTCGAGGCCCTTGACCGATTCCAGCGCAGACGCGCGGTCGCGTCCCCACTGCTTGTCGGTAATGACCACATAGGGTCCGACTTCAAAGCCGGCAGCCTCAAACACAACCTTCATGAAATGTTTGTCCATGCCAATGGCACTCGCAGCGATGCCCGAACCCACATATGGAACATCGGCCATTTCAAGCATTCCCTGAAGTGAGCCATCCTCGCCGAACGGCCCGTGGAGCAGCGGGAAGACCAGGTCGATGTCCCCCAGGTTCCGGATTTCATGTGACGGCCCGGAAGCCAGGAGCTCGTGGCGGCCCGGCTCGCCAGTGAGTCGCAGGATTTCTTTCCCTGCAGTTACCTCAGGCTTGGCGCTGCCGGCCAACGACCATGCGGCCACGTCCTGGTCCACCAGTGTCCATGCGCCCTCACGGGTGATTCCGACCGGAACCACCTCGTACTTCTCGCGGTCAATGGCGTCAAGAACGCCTGCTGCGGTTACGCAGCTAACCGGGTGCTCGGAGGAACGCCCCCCGAACAAGAGCAAGACTCGAGGCTTGCGAGTGTTTGTTGGACTCATTGGAGTTCCCCTTCGGATTTCAGTTCGCGGCCAAGGAGGCGCGCACCCATGTTTTCAACGCTCAGGGTGCCTTCAAGTACCATGACCACGGCTTCGGTGATGGGAACTTCGACGTTATTGCGAGTGGCAAGGTCCAGCACGGCACGACCAGACTTGATGCCCTCGGCCGTTTGGGACATCCGGTCGTTGACCTCATCGAGATACAAACCTTGCCCCAGGAGACGACCCGCAGTGTTGTTGCGCGAGAGCGAGGACGAGCAAGTGGCAACCAGGTCGCCCAGGCCGGCCAGGCCCGATAGCGTTTCATACTTTCCGCCGAGCGCCAAGGCCAGTCGTGTTGTCTCTGCCAGGCCACGGGTAATGATGGATGACTTGGTGTTGTCCCCCATGCCCATGCCGTCGCAGATTCCCACGGCAAGTGCGATCACGTTCTTGGCGATGCCGCCGATTTCCACACCGATGACATCGGTGTTGGTGTACGGGCGGAAATACTCCGTTGAGCAGAGCTCCGCTATCCACGCGGCCGTTTCGATGTCGGAGCAAGCAACAACGGAAGCCGTTGGCTGCCTGCGCGCGATCTCCATGGCCAGGTTTGGTCCGGACAGCACAGCGATACGCTCGGGATCGATGTCGACCTCCGCAGAAATCACCTCGCTCATGCGGGCATCCGTATCTCGTTCGAGGCCCTTCATCAGGGAAACGAGAACGGCGTCTGGTTCTATCGCATCACGGAAGGACCGCAACTGCTCACGCAGGCTTTGGGCTGGAACGGCAAGGACGACAAGCTCGGCGCCGGCCAGGACTTCTCGGGGATCCGAGGACGAGGTGATGTTTGCCGGAAGCTGCGTTTCACGCAGGTATCGCGAGTTCGTGTGACGGGTGTTGATTTCAACGGCGACCTCTTCACGGCGCGCCCACACCATCACCTCGCGCCCGGCATCCGAACCCGAATCGGCGAGAACCTTGGCAAAGGTTGTTCCCCAGCTGCCGGCTCCCATGACTGCGATTTTTCTTGGCAGGGATCTCAATTATTTGCCTTCCGATTCGTCCGAGGCTGGTCTGCGTTCAAAGTTTCGTCCCTTGATCGCCTGTCCGTGTGCGGCGGGGTCCCAAAGAACCTCAGGAGCCTCTTCGCCGCGTAGCTCAGCTACGTCGTTGGCAATGGCACGCATGATTCTTTCGGTTGCTTCGTTCAATACGGAGCGGGTCATGGGAAGGCCTCGGAGGTCATCCAGGTCGACGGGGTCGCCGATATTGACCGTTACCCGCTTGCGCGGGAACAGCTTGACGCCCTTGGCGTACCGAGGGAACAGGTCCTGCGCACCCCAATGCCCCATGGGGATCACCGGGGCACCGGTCTGCAGAGCGAGGCGTGCCGCACCCGTATGACCACGCATGGGCCACAGCTCCGGGTCGCGTGTCAGCGTTCCCTCTGCATAAATAATGATCACACCGTTGGCATCAAGTACTCTGCGGGCCGCAAGAAGCGATTCGGAGGCCCCGGCGCTCGTGCGCGCCACGGGGATCTGTCCAGTTTTCCGCAGCACAAATCCGAGCACAGGCACCTTGAACAACGATTCCTTGGCCAAGTACCGGGGATATCGCTTGTTGCTGTAAACGGCGTGACCCACGACCAGCGGATCGATTTCCGTGACGTGGTTGGGACACAGGATGAATCCGCCAGCCGGAAGCTTGTCAAAGCCCTTCCAGGTCCGGCTGATCATCAGATTCATGACCGGCCGGACGATTCCTGCAGCTGCAGCAAACACGGCTCTAGTACCGCGTGATTCTTTCATGCAGATTAGCCTATGCGGACTAGGCTATTTCATTCATTTCGACTCGCGCACCGAGATCGGTGAGCTTGTCCATGAACTTCTCATAGCCGCGGTTGATCAATTCGATACCCGTCACGTGACTGGTGCCTTCGGCCGCGAGTGCCGCAATGAGATGCGAGAAGCCGCCGCGGAGATCCGGGATGTCGATATCGGCGCCCTTCATCACGGTCGGGCCGGAGATGATCGCCGAGTGTTTGAAATTGCGCTGACCGAAGCGGCAAGGAATGGCACCGAGGCATTCGCTGTGCAGCTGGACCTGGGCACCCATCTCCACCAGAGCGCTGGTGAATCCGAACCGGTTTTCGTAAACCGTTTCGTGGATGATGGATACGCCTTCGGCTTGGGTCAGCGCCACAACCAGCGGTTGCTGCCAGTCGGTCATGAAACCTGGGTGGACATCGGTTTCGAGCATGAGGGGCTTCAGTTCTCCACCTGGGTGGTAGAAACGGATGCCGGTGTCCAAAACCTCGAATTCGCCACCGATCTGGCGGTAAGTGTGCAAGAACGCAGTCAGGTCCCGCTGGGCAGCTCCCTCGACAAAAATGTCACCCTTGGTCACCAAAGCAGCCGAGGCCCACGAAGCGGATTCATTGCGGTCCGGAAGGGCCTTGTGGTTGTAGCCGGAAAGTCGATCCACACCCACAATCCGGATCACGCGGTCGCGCTGGACCGTGATGATCGCGCCCATCTTCTGCAATAGAGAGATCAGGTCAAGGATTTCAGGTTCTACTGCGGCATTCTCAAGTTCGGTGGTGCCCTTGGCACGGACTGCCGTCAGCAGTACCTGTTCGGTGGCGCCAACGCTTGGGTACGGCAGGGCAATCTTTGCGCCGGTCAGACCGTGGGGAGCGCGAATGCTCGTACCCAGGGGTCCGGCCTTGTCGATGATGGCGCCGAAATTGCGCAAGACTTCCAAGTGGAAATCGATGGGGCGGTCGCCGATTTTGCAGCCACCAAGGTTGGGGATCAGCGCTTCGCCCAGGCTGTGAAGCAGTGGTCCACAGAAGAGAATGGGAATGCGCGAATCACCGGCGTGGGTATCAATCTCGTTGCTGGTGGCCGTTTTGGTGCCAGCTGGATCCATGGTCAGGTCACCGGTGACTTCATCCTTGATGACCGTCACGCCGTGAATCTTGAGCAGGCTGGTAACCACCGCTACGTCTTTGATCTCGGGTACGTTGCGAAGAACCGAGGGAGAATCCGCCAAAAGAGCGGCGACCATGGCCTTGGGTACCAAATTCTTGGCGCCTCGGACGGTCACTTTTCCTTTAAGTGGCACGCCACCATGAATCGTTAGGACTTTCCCCATGAACTTAAGAACCTCACCAGATTGTTTGTCCTTCGAAACCGAAGGTAAGACTTAGTAAGCATACAGCCCCCGGCATTGCCGGGGGCTGTATGCGGGCTGTAACGCCTGTCGCGTTTAAGCGGCTTCCATCCGTAGAACCCTACTCAATTCGGGCTTGATTAGTCCTATCGACAGTGAACACGCCGCACCCGTTTACGCGATCAGCAAAGAGTTAAGAGTACTTTGCCGGAAGCGTTGTCGGCTTGAAAGCCGGGCGCACGTTCTCGAAGGCAGTGATCTCGTCTTCGTGCTGGAGCGTCAGGCCGATGTCGTCCAGTCCCTCCATCAGGCGCCACCGGGTGTAGTCATCAATCTCAAACGGGGCAATGATCGAGCCGCAGGTTACCGTCCGGGATTCGAGATTGACCGTGATCTCGGTACCGGGGTGATTCTCGATTTCCTTCCAGATAAGCTCGATGTCGCTTTGGGCAACCTCTGCGGCAACAAGCCCCTGCTTGCCGGAGTTGCCACGGAAGATATCCGCGAATCGCGAGGACAGGACAGCTTTGAATCCGTAGTCCTTGAGCGCCCACACCGCGTGCTCGCGGGAGGACCCTGTACCGAAGTCGGGACCGGCGACAAGCACGGACCCTGTCGAGTACGGTTCCTGGTTCAGGATGAAGGACGAATCCTTGCGCCAACCTGCAAACAAGGCGTCTTCAAATCCGGTGCGCGTGATCCGCTTGAGGTAGACGGCCGGAATGATCTGGTCGGTGTCCACGTTGCTCTGGCGCAGCGGAACACCAACACCGGTGTGGGTTGTGATTTTTTCCATGATCGATCCTTAGGCGGCGGTGGTGGAGGCTGAATCGGTGGCGAGGTCCGACGGCGACGACAGCGTTCCGCGGATCGCGGTGGCCGCTGCGACAACAGGGGAAACGAGGTGCGTACGGCCGCCCTTGCCCTGTCGGCCCTCAAAGTTGCGGTTGGAGGTCGAAGCGCAACGCTCCCCCTCCGCGAGCTGGTCGGGGTTCATGCCCAGGCACATCGAGCAGCCGGCGAAACGCCACTCGGCACCGAAGTCGGTGAAGATCTTGTCCAAGCCCACGGCTTCCGCCTCGAGCCGAACCCGAGCCGAACCCGGAACGACAATCATTCGGACGTTGGGGTCCTTTACCTGGCCCTCGATGATTGCGGCGGCGGCCCTCAGGTCTTCCATGCGGCTATTGGTGCAAGAGCCCAGGAATACCGTGTCTACGCGGATGTCCCTCATCGGGGTGCCTGCTTCAAGGCCCATGTAGCTAAGCGCACGCTCGCAAGCGGCGCGTGCGTTCTCGTCCTCGAAGTCTTCCGGGGCCGGAACCCTCGCCGACAGTGAAACGCCCTGCCCCGGGTTGGTGCCCCACGTTACGAACGGTTCGAGCCCATCCGCGTCAAGGAACACCTCGGCGTCAAAGGTGGCGCCTTCGTCGGTGGCCAAGGTTTCCCACTCGGCGACCGCGGCATCCCAGTCTTCGCCCTGTGGGGCGTGTGGTCGACCCTGGATGTATTCGTAGGTCGTCGCATCGGGTGCCACCATGCCGGCGCGGGCGCCGGCCTCAATGGACATGTTGCAGATCGTCATGCGTGCATCCATGGACAGTGCGCGGATGGCCGAGCCCCGGTATTCAAGCACGTAACCCTGGCCGCCACCGGTGCCGATCTTGGCAATGACGGCCAAGATGATGTCCTTGGCGGTCACGCCAGGCTTCAGGGTTCCCTCGACGTTGATCGCCATGGTCTTGAACGGCTTCAATGAGAGTGACTGCGTGGCCATCACGTGCTCGACCTCGGAGGTACCGATGCCAAAGGCCAAGGCGCCGAAGGCACCATGGGTGGAGGTGTGCGAATCGCCACAGACGACGGTCATTCCCGGCTGGGTCAGACCCAATTGCGGACCCACTACGTGGACAATTCCCTGTTCCTTGTCACCCAAGGAGTGAAGACGCACGCCGAATTCGGCGCAGTTCTTCCGCAGGGTTTCAATCTGGGTTCGACTGGTCAGGTCCGCAATGGGCTTGTCAATTTCCAGCGTGGGAGTGTTGTGGTCCTCGGTTGCAATCGTGAGGTCAGGACGGCGCAGCTTACGGCCGGCCAGCCGAAGTCCCTCGAAGGCCTGCGGCGAGGTCACTTCGTGAACCAAGTGCAAGTCGATGTAGATCAGGTCGGGCTGGCGCGCAGCGCCTGCCCCTTCGCCCTTGCGCACAACGTGCGCATTCCATACTTTTTCGGCCAGCGTCTGTGCTGCCTGGTGTGCGGCCATAACCGACTCCCTCGCTTGATAAAAGTCTTATGCTTCAACTGTTCCACCGCAGGCCACGTAATATCCACTACACGGATTTGCATCTCAAATAGTGAGACGTCAATATCATAGTATGGACACTTCAAGTGGCGTTGGCGTCATCGATAAAGCGGCTCTCATTCTCAATGCCCTCGAGGCGGGGCCAACCTCTTTGGCGCAGCTGGTAACCGTCACTAAAATCTCCCGCCCAACCGTGCACCGGCTGGCCCAGGCCTTGGTACACCACCGCCTGGTGGGCAAGGACATCCACGGTCGCTTCGTCTTGGGCGGCAGGCTCGTCGAATTGGCTTCGGCGGCAGGAGAAGACAGACTGATTGCCGCCGCTGGCCCGCTGCTCATCCAGCTACGTGACAGCACCGGCGAAAGCACCCAGGTCTTCCGCCGCCAGGGAGACTTCCGTGTATGCGTTGCTTCGGCCGAACGACCCGTCGGCCTTCGGGACACGATCCCCGTGGGAACCCAGCTTTCGATGAAGGCTGGATCCGCCGCGCAGGTCTTGCTGGCGTGGGAAGACCACGAACGGCTTCTTGACGGACTACAGGGCGCGCGCTTCACCCCAACGATCCTGGCCGGCGTCCGCCGCCGCGGGTGGGCCCAGAGTCTGGGCGAACGCGAACCTGGAGTGGCTTCGGTTTCCGCACCTGTTCGCGGCCCGTCTGGACGGGTCATTGCCGCCGTTTCCATGTCCGGCCCCATCGAGCGGCTCTCCCGCCAGCCTGGTCGCGCCCACCAGGAAGTCGTGGTTCAAACCGCAAACGCATTGAGCGAAGCGCTTCGAAAGACAGGTGACTAGACCGCGGTCTGTCGCCGTTCCCTGTGCAAGCCCGACGGAGCCCGACTATCCTTCGAAATGGTCATATCCTATGGATACGCCCTGCATCAACCCATCAAAGTAGACCTTTGGGTTGGATTCTTCCGGCTCGAGGGCACGCACAACCCCGACCTGCCTGAATCCCGGAGGAAGCTCCGCACCCGGCGGAAACGTGGCCAAAAGACCGTGGTCCTCTCCCCCGGCAAGAACCCAGCGGAGCGGGTCGCAGCCGAGGACACCGGAGAGCGGTTCAAGTCGTTCAAGGTCGTTGAGCAGCGCATCTCGCTCGAAGTACACGTGCACACCACTGGCGATTGCCATTCGCTGCCCGTCCTTAAGCAGCCCGTCCGAGAGATCCATCATTGCCGTTGCCCCGGCAAGGGCAGCCTCTGGGCCGGCGTGGAGCGGCGGTTTTGGGCGCCGCTGTCCTTCTACGATTCGAACCTCGGTTTCCGTCCAGTCCACCGTGGGCAGCGTCGAATCAAGCAGCGCCAGTCCGGCCGCGGCGATCCCCAGGACGCCGTTGACCGCCACGATGTCGCCCGGCTTGGCACCGGACCTCAAGATCGGCTTTCCCGTCGCCAGGGCACCTGTGACAGCCGCGGTGATCGAAACCTCACTGCCCCGCCCCAGATCCCCGCCGGCAATCGAGCAGTCCAAGGCCCCCAACTCACGAACTGCGGCGCTGAAACCCTCGGCCAAATCCTCGACCCATTTCACTGGCGTTGAATGAGGAAGGGTCAGGGAAATGACTGCAGCGGTGGCGTAGGCCCCCATTGCGTTCACGTCGGAAAGGTTCTGTGCCGCGGATTTCCAGCCGACGTCAAAACCGCTGCTTTCGAAGCCGCTGGGCCAGTGAAGCCGAAAGTCCTGGTTTTCCACCAGGGTGTCCACGGTGATGACGAAGGCCCCTCCGGGTGCTGCAATCATTGCCGCATCGTCGCCGGGGCCAAGCAAAGGCTCCGCGCCACGCAGCCGTGGCAAGATGCAGGCAAGCAAACCACTCTCGCCTAGATTGCCAACGGTTAGATTCTCATCCTCTGGCACGTCGAAGAGCTCCAATGAATTGATTGTGTCGATTGATTTCTGCGTCGACCGGGCTGAGAACGGTTTCTTCCACCACGGAAGCCACGGCACTCAGCAAGGCCTTCCTCGCCGATCGGGCGCGTCCGGAGCCCCCGATCCTGGCGGCAACTCCGGCAAAGATGCCCAAGACCAGACCAAGCAGGATTCCCAAGATTAGCATCAAGGTCGGCACGGGAATGCCCTCCACCTTGGGAGCGGGCGGGAGGCTGAACTGCAGATACTGCACCGCAGCAAGAGCACCCAACCACAGCGCTCCGGCAAGTGCCGTTGCGAGGGATACCCACTGGATCACCGATACCAGCGGCCACCACCACGCGCCCCTTGTGGCTTTCACGTCGGTGTTCGCGATGGCTTGGTCCAGGCGGTCGGGTAGTTCTTGCGCATGATCTCGCGACGCGCGGCGGATGGATGCCTTCCATGGCTCCGGTGCACCGGCACCTGCGCCATCAGCATAGGTACGCACCGCTGAGTCGGATTGCGCGCGTTGCGCCAACCCCGGGGTGGGAAGGGACGTTCGATTGAGCTTCGGGTTTACATCGGCGCTTTTAAGGTTGAGCCTGCGCAATGGATCCGGACGGATCTTGGACAGCCATCTGGTCAGTGGCCATCCAGTTTTCTTATGGGCGTCGAGTCGGTATGAAATCCGGACGGCGTCCACCACGGTGTCTACACCGGATGCGGCCGCCAGATTCTGTATCAGTTCACGTTTTGCGTTATCTGACGGCGTTTTGAGTTCCTCCATGCTGTGGCCCTCGCCCAGTCGTTCGGCAACCGTCGCAACATCGGCAGCCAGCCTGTTTGACGCGGCACTCCGTGCGGTGACTACCTTCGCGATTTCCTGGCGAAGTACTTCAACGCCCTCTCCGGTCACTGCCGAGACGCCGATAAGTCTTGGATTCGCGAGTCCGTCGCCTTCGAGTACGGAGCGCAGCGACGTCATGACAGGGGCCCGTTGCGTCTCGCGCAGCCTATCGATTTGGTTGAGTACAACGAGGGTGACTGCACCATGTGCGGACAGCGGTTTGATGAAATCGTGATGCACAGCGGCGTCCGCATATTTTTGCGGATCAAGCACCCAGATCAGGACATCTACTTGCCCTGCCAATTTTGTTGCGATTTCCCGGTTGGCCAGAACCGTGGAATCAAAGTCCGGCAGGTCCAAAAGTATGAGTCCGCTGGCTTCCTTTTCGGATCCGAAGATCCCCTTCTTGGCCAGACGCAACGGCGAGTCCAGGAATCGGCGGTCATTGACCTCCAGCCAATCCAGCAACGGATCCGACCCATGGGCACCCCAGATTCCGGCCAACGGCTGGCTGGTTGTCGGCCTGGTTGCAGCGACCCGGGCAAGGTCTTCACCAACGACTGAATTGAAGAGCGACGATTTCCCGCTGCCGGTCGCTCCGAAGAATCCGACAACCGTATGTTCGGAGGACAACGTCCTGCGCGCAGCAGCGCGTTCCAGAACCGCCCAGGACGCGTCGCTTTCCTGCGTCCCAAGCCGTTCGCTGCCAAGCTCGGTTGCTTCCTTAAGTGCCTCCAATCGAAGTTCCAGCGGGCTAAGTGCGGATTCGGATCGACGCCGGCTCATGCACCCTGCTCCCTGGCCAGTCGGCGAATGGCTGCCGAATACTGATTCATGTTCTCGAGTTCTTGCTTGTCCGGGATCTCTTCCAGTTGGAACAAGAACTTGGTTCGCTCCAGCTCCAGAAGAGATTCACAACGCTGTTCAAGGCTTTCCATTGCCTTCTTGGTCAACCGCCTTACTGCATCCTCGCCAAAGATGGCTTCAAGCAGTTTCTGTCCCACCACGGCAGAGCCGCCGGCAATGCCCACTTCCAAGCCGGTCAGTCCGGCCGTTGAAGCGAATACAACAACCATCAAGGCAACCGCCACGCCGTTGATTCCAAATGACACCATGCGGGCGGTCATGCGCTTGTTGGCACCTTCCGCGCGGATGATATCCATGAGATCCAATTGCCAAGCCCGCACTTGCCCGGCAACCTTGTCCGAAAAATCTGGGCTCGGACGTCCGAGCTCCCCTGCCTCAACAAGCGCCTTGCCCGCGGGGTCAGCCCTCCATCTGTCTTCGGCGGTTTCGCAGGCTTTTGCCGTCTGGTCCACCACCACAGCATGCAGGCCGCTTTCAATGGCTTTTTCGACACGGTCCACCGGCTGCGGCTTTCCCGTGAAGAAGGCCCCTATCCGGTCACGCAGCCGCCCGATTCCGGATTCGAGGGAGCGGAAGAATTCCCCCGTTCCCACGAAATCCTGCCATCTGGCCAAGACCTCCCCACGCATCAGCGTGCCGTCCTGCACAGCCTGCCGAATGCCGTCTTTGGCCTGGCCAAATGCCTCGTCGACATAAGTTTCCAGCCGCAGGGCACTGGTGATTTGTTCCTTCATCGCCACTGCAATGGCGTCGGTGCGGTTGGCAAGTTGGTTCATGACACCTGCAAGCGTTTGGCGGGCGATGGATGCGCGCGATTCACTGCTGGCGGCAATCTGTCCCAACCATGACTTGATGTCACCTACGGCCTCTGCTGGAAGCATGTCCAAATCGTCCAGCTGGAACTCGCGCACCACGAAAAGCCGCGCAGAGCCCAAGCCCTCACGGTTGAGCATGCCCTGCAGGTCTGCCGACACTTCGGTTTCCACGCCGGCCGGTACACGATCCAACACAATTGAAATAGTGATGTTTCGCGCAGCCGCCTCGGAAAGCAGCTTCCATGGAACGGCATCGGCATAGCGGTTCGCCGTGGTCACGAAAACCCAGAGATCGGCCGCTGCCAGTAGCTGTCCGGCAAGGCGACGGTTTTCGTCTGATATGGAGTCCACATCGGGGGCATCCAGGATGGCAATGCCACGGGGCACGGCTTCGTCCTGCAACAGGACGATGGAATCGATGAGGGCAGGATCCGGATCCGCCCCGGCTTGGTCTGCTGGCAACCTACGAGCTGCCGGTATTTGACTTCCGATGATGCGTCGAAGCCCTGGAAGTATGCGGTCGGTTTCAAGCCACGGCAGGTCCTCCGCATGATGCAGCAAAATGGGCTGACGGGTGGTGGGCCTGATGGCACCGGCCCGGGTTACCGGATGGCCAACGATTGCATTGACCAAAGTCGACTTGCCTGCGCCTGTGGAACCTCCCACCACTGCCAGCAGCGGTGCCTCCAGGCTGCGGTAGCGGGGCAGGATGTAGTCGTCCAGCTGCTCGACTGCCGTGCGTGCGTTTTCACGGGCATCGGCCGCACCGGTGAGCTCGAGGGGAAGCAACCCACCAGACAATTGGTCTCGAACGGCGGAGAGCAACCTGATGGCTTCCGCATCCGCAGGCGCAGCGGAAGTCTTGGGAACGCTTGCCGGTTCGGGAACATTACTAGTAGTCACAACTACATCATGCCAAAGAGCCAGCAGATATATCGGGACTTGGGGGAAATTGGTCCAACCCTTGGAAAGTCCGTTAAAGACAAAAGGTCCCAAACCGAAGTTTGGAACCATTTGCGCTGGTGACCCCAGCGGGATTCGAACCCGCGTTACCGCCGTGAGAGGGCAGCGTACTAGGCCGCTATACGATGGGGCCGCATAGCTGCAACGTTTTAGGACTGTTGCCGTCCGATTCACATGAATCGTGACCCCAGCGGGATTCGAACCCGCGTTACCGCCGTGAGAGGGCAGCGTACTAGGCCGCTATACGATGGGGCCGTATGCTCCGCTTAGAGGGCTTTCGCCCCCAAGCAGACCGGCCTTCGCTTTCGCGAAGACCGTAGCGCTGGGGTACCAGGACTCGAACCTAGAATGTTGGTACCAGAAACCAGTGTGTTGCCAATTACACCATACCCCACAGCGTTGATCGCTCTCCGGCTTTCCTTTTCGGAAGCTTTCCTGCGCCTCAGCACGAGAAATAACTATACAGTCAGATCCGCATGAGTACAAATCGGGGGTCACTCGGGGGTCCGGGGCCTCAATAACCCCGCATTTCCGGTGATCAGGAGGGGTAATGACGCCAAGTTTTCAATGCAATTCCCCGAACCATTTTTGTGATCTGGGGCACGATTTAGCAGGATTCCAAGCAGCCCCGCTTCGCGCGCACCCTGAACATCATTGACTGGGTTGTCCCCCACGTAAAGGGTTGCGCCGATTGAAGTGCCAAGCAATAGGCAACCTGCGTGGAACGGACGCGGATCCGGCTTTGGCGCACCGGCAGTATCGGAACCCACAAGAACGGAAATCCGCTCAAGGCCCGAGGCACTGAGCTTCCCACGCTGGTAGCTTTCCACGTTGTTGCTCACCGCCCCATAGGGAATGCCCATCGCGTCCAACTCATCAAGGCAGCGGTGGACATCAGGGAATGGCGCCCACATGCTGCGCACCGCGCGCTCGTACGCGTCGCACCACTCGCCCATCGATTCGGCCGGCGGGGCATCCAGCTCAGCAAGAGCATAGGCGCGCTTGATCCGCTCAACGCGCTGCCCAAGGAATGTAAGTTCGCCGCTCATGTAGCGTTCATAGGCACCTGCGCCGTCGTCCGCGTAGTCACGCGCAATGCGCTCACGTGCAACCAGGGGGATGTTCTCGAAGTCCTCGGCTGTCAACAGGTGGAAGCCTTGGATAGCGGCAGAGTTCAGGTCGACCAGGGTGTCGTCAATGTCAAAAAGAACGCCCTCAACTCGGGCGGCGGAAGCTAGTCCGTCAAGTGAGCTGAGGGCGTTGGTCGCGTTGTCCACGATCTTTTTGATCTTCCCTACCGGGTGGCCCGGAAAGCACGCACGCGGGCGAGCGAAGATTCCTTGCCAAGAATCACCATGGATTCAAAGAGCGGCGGTGAAATGCGCTTGCCGGACACAGCGGTGCGGATAGGGCCGAAAGCATGACGCGGCTTGATGCCCAACCCCTCGACCAGGGCCGACTTCAGCGCTTCCTGGATGGACTCTGCGGTCCATTCAGGCGCAGCCTCCAGTGCGGCGATGCCTGCGTCAAGGATTTCGGCGGTGTTTTCCGGAAGTCCCTTCAGGGCATCCGCGGCCGGAATGATTTCCGAATCCGCGCGGAAAAGGAACTCAAGCATCTCGGGGGCTTCACCCAACAAGGTGATGCGTTCCTGGACGAGCGGCGCGGCCTCGGCGAGGATTTCCTGCTGGCGTTCGGTCAGGTCGTCGCCGACCAGCTCGTTGGCCTGCAGGTAGGGAATCAGGCGGTCGCGGAAATCTTCGGCCTCCAGCATGCGCACATGCGTGCCGTTGATGGCTTCTGCCTTCTTGATGTCGAAGCGCGCAGGATTGGACAGCACGTTGTGGACGTCGAATGCCTCGATGAGCTGATCACGAGTGAAGATGTCCTCGTCGGCGCTCAGGGACCAGCCCAGCAGCGAGAGATAATTGAGCAGGCCCTCGGGGATGAATCCACGGTCGCGGTGAAGGAAGAGGCTTGATTCCGGATCACGCTTGGAAAGCTTCTTGTTTCCCTGGCCCATTACATATGGCAGGTGGCCGAAAAGCGGCATGTACTGGGCGACGTTGACGTCGATCAGGGCCCGGTAGAGAGCGATCTGGCGCGGGGTCGAGGACAGCAGGTCTTCGCCGCGAAGAACGTGGGTGATCCCCATGAGCGCATCGTCAACCGGGTTGACCAAGGTGTACAGCGGCTGGCCGTTGGCGCGAACAACCACGAAGTCGGGAACGGTACCCGGCTTGAAGGTGATTTCGCCGCGCACAAGGTCGGTGAAGGTGATGTCTTCATCCGGCATGCGAACGCGCAGCACCGGCTCGCGGCCCTCGGCGCGGTACGCGGCGATCTGCTCTGCGGACAATTTGCGGTCGAATCCGTCGTAACCCAGCTTCGGGTCGCGGCCGGCCGCCTTGTGGCGTTCTTCCACTTCTTCCGGAGTGGAGAAGGATTCGTAGAGGTGACCCGCGGCGCGCAACTTGGCGATGACATCCTGGTAGATGTCTCCGCGCTGGGACTGGCGGTATGGCTCGTGCGGGCCGCCGACGTTGACGCCTTCGTCCCAGGTGATTCCGAGCCAGTCCAGCGCATCAAGCAACTGGTTGTAGCTTTCTTCGGAGTCACGCTTGGCATCTGTGTCTTCGATGCGGAAGATCATCTTGCCGCCGGTGTGGCGCGCATATGCCCAGTTGAACAGGGCGGTGCGGATTAGGCCAACGTGCGGGGTGCCTGTCGGGGACGGGCAGAAGCGTACGCGGACGGGGGTTTCATCGGTCACAGTGGGAATGAGGGCTACATCAGTCATGATGTGTCTATTCTATGCCGCGCGGCCAGTGCACCGGGATGCAGTTCGATCGCCTTGGCAATGGAAACCGCCCACCACGGGGCATCGGTCCAAAGGAAATGGTCGCACCCTTCTTATAGAAGGGTGCGACCATTCACTGTAGCGGCGGTTCTGCGGGCCGAAGATCAAAACTTGATCTCCAGGATTGCCTGATCGAGTCTTGAGCTTCAGTACGCCACAAGACTTCCCTGGGTTTTGCTTAGGCCCCACATATCTTTCGAGCAGTCACCTTGCTACCAGTAATTTTCTTGATGAGCTTCAAGTCCTTGGCGGTGGCTTCATGCCAGCCCTGGGCCTTGCCAAACGCGTCATAATGCTTTTTAGGGTTCGTGGAAGCACCCGTCAGCTTGAACTTGTACGGCATCTCACCGGCTCCCGCGATCTGGCCAACCCAGACGGCTTTTCCGGTTCGAATTCCTTGGCTGCATCCGGACCTTGAAAGTCTTTCACCGGCATAGGTCTCAAACATGGTGACTTTCCGCCCCTGGACCGATATAGCCTCAATCCATCCCCGAGACTCTTTGGTTTTGTCGTTGTATTTTAGTTGACTGACGTATATCCGGTTCTTGACTGGACCCGTCATTTCCTTTGCTGTCGCGACGTGGTTCCAAGGCAGGATCCCGCTGGGAAGACCGCACTCGCTTGTACCAATGGCGTACTTCGCGAAGTGGAACCGGATGCCCTTCGACGAGACGACCCACGCAGTGGGCCGGGGAATATGGCCAGATCTACCCGGCTTGGCACTGGGAATCATCGGGCTAGCGCAGAGTTCGAGCTTCGGGTCGTATTGGAACCTATGGGCAATGGCTACCTTGGTGGTGACGTCGTCCTGGTCCACAAATCTCCCGATCCCGACCGTCTTGCCAGTTTTCAAATCCAAGGTGAACGATTTCACCTCACTCGATAAAGTGGCTCCGCAGGCATACATGTCGAACTCAATGCTCACCGAAGCGTAGCGTTGCTTGTAGACGTTGCTGTACGCCGGAGACGCATCGAATGTTGCGGTGTCGGAATTCTTGCACTCGCCATAGGTCGCTCTATTGAACTTCCGTTGCATGGATTCGACCAGAACATTGGCATGCGACTTAAACGCCTTCCGGTTCTTTGAAGTGGAATTCTCCAAGACAGGCAACGTGATCGTCTGGATCGAGGGATCATATCCGTTGAACCGGTTGACAGTCGTCTTGCCCGAAACAATTTTCGGCGTTTTCACCTTCTTCTTAGCGGCGGTCACAGCGACTGCAGCCGATGATGTTATGTTGCCTGCCGACGCGGCGACCGCGGCACTAGGCAGGGTAAACGACGCCACGATCAGGGCCCCGGATACAAGTACAGAGACTAGCTTTCTCACGAATTCCCCTTTTGTGCTTCTATGAGAGATTTTCAGCAACGTTACCCCATCGCATGGAATGATTCGAAGGGCTATGTGACCAGAGCACATAACGCAAGTCCGGTGACGCGAAAGGGTCCGGTTGCGGGCTACAGTGATCTGCTGTGCCTCAAATCTCGATGCGTGCCCTGAATGGCAAACTCGATTGGCAAAATTACGAGAAGTTCAGGCATCTTATTGGCCTAATATGTCATGAATCCGCTTTAAATAGCAGTAGGCCCCGAAAAACCGGGACCTACTACAGTGTGGTGTCAGCTTCGATGGCAAAAAAGAAACTAACTCCTAAATCGTAACGACAATTTCAATCCAAACAAAATATGACGCAGATCGATACGTCTCCGCATCTGCCACTAACGGCGGAACGGATTGCTGAGGGTTCCGATTCCCTCAATTTCAATTTCCACTCGCTGTCCTTCGGTGACCAGGCCGACGCCTGCCGGCGTGCCCGTGAGAATCACATCGCCCGGAAGCAGCGTGAAGGCCTGCGAAGCATAGGCAACCAGGTCGTTTACACTCCAGACCATTTCCGAGGTGTTGCCGTCCTGGACTACCTTGCCGTCCAGTCGGGTAGTCAACTGCGTGTCATCCTGGTCCAGCTCGGTCTGGATCCAAGGACCCAGCGGGCAGGAACCGTCCCAGCCCTTGGCGCGTGCCCACTGGCCATCGGTTCGCTGAGCATCGCGGGCGGTGAGGTCATTGGCAACGGTGTAACCGAAAATCACATCGCCGGCCTTTTCCGCCGGAACGTCCTTACAGATTCTTCCAATGACGACGGCAAGTTCGCCCTCATAGGAAATCTCGTCAGAGAAGCTTGGCAGTGTGATTGGGTCGCCGGAACCGACCACCGCCGTGTTTGGCTTCAGGAACATCAGCGGCTCGGCTGGAACCGCGTTTCCGAGTTCGGCGGCATGATCAGCATAGGTACGCCCAAAGCCGATGACCTTGGAACGGGGAATGATCGGCGCCAACAGGCGGATATCTTCAAGCTTGTGCTTGGCGCCGGTGGGCTTGATGCCCTGGAAGAAAGGGTCGCCGGCAATGACAAGAACGTCATCGCCTTCAACGACTCCATACATTGGGTCACCGTCAACTACAAAACGAGCAATACGCATGCGTTACACCTTAGTCGTTTCTTCTGGATCGGTTTCATCGCCAGCCGAGGCCTTCGGCTCGTCAGACGAAAGCACCGGATCTTCATCCCCGGCAATAAATGCGGGCTTGTCCGGATAACCGGTTGGGTTGGTCGATTGCCAACGCCACATGTCTTCGACCATCTGTTCGAGACCCCGTTCGGCCTTCCAACCGATTTCTTCGCGAGCCAGGCTCGGGTCTGCATAGCTTGCCGCGACGTCACCGGGGCGGCGATCAACAACCTCATAAGGGATCTCTTGCTTGGACGTCCGGGCGAATGCCTGGATAACTTCTAGGACGGAGGAACCGTGTCCCGTTCCAAGGTTCCAGGCATGAAGCCCACCGTGGTCCTGCAAGTATTCAAGGGCAGCCAAATGGCCGGCACCCAAATCGACTACGTGAATGTAGTCACGCACTCCGGTGCCATCCGGCGTCGGGTAATCGCTGCCAAAGACGCTGACCTTTTCGCGCACACCAACTGCAACCTGTGCAATGAAAGGCATCAAGTTGTTGGGGATGCCCTGTGGATCTTCGCCGATGCGCCCCGACTCGTGGGAGCCGACGGGATTGAAGTAGCGGAGCTTCGCAATTGACCAGCGCGGGTCGGATGCCGCCAAATCATCAAGCATGAATTCAATGTGCAGCTTCGTGCGCCCATAAGGGTTTGTGGCAGAGAGCGCGGTCGACTCCGTGATTGGCAGCTCCTGCGTTTCTCCATAAACCGTTGCCGAGGAGCTGAACACGAACGTGCGGACATCATGGGCATCCATGATCTCCAGTAGGTTGAGCGTGCCGGTCACGTTGTTGCGGTAGTAGGTGAGCGGCTTAGCCACGGACTCCCCCACTGCCTTGAGTCCGGCAAAGTGAATCACGGCTTCCGGGCGGGCCAATTCAAATACCTCTTCAAGACGCCCAGCGTCCAGCAGATCCCCCACATGAAGGGTGGCGTTTTTACCGGTCAATTCGGCAACCCGGTGAAGGGCTTCAGGCGAAGAATTGCTTAGGTTGTCGTAAACGTGCACCTCATGCCCCTCTTCAAGCAGCAAGAGAACAGTATGGGATCCGATATAGCCGGCACCGCCGGTGACCAAAATTCGCATGATTTCCATTCTAGTTATGTTTGACCAGATTCATGCGATTAAACGAGTGTTGGGTGGGATTCAAAACGAATCCCACCCAACATGTATTGCCTAAGATTTAGGCCAGTCGCTCAAGCCATCCGTGGCGATCGGCAACCGCGCCAGTCTGAATGCCCAGCAATTCGGTTCGCAACGCCATGGTTACTTCGCCTGCCGGGGCTTCTGGGTCACCGATGTGCTCTTCACCGTTCTTGAGGACGCCGATCGGGGTGATGACGGCAGCCGTGCCACAGGCAAAGACTTCCTTGATATCGCCGTTGGCGATTCCCGAACGCCATTCCCCCAAGGTGATGGTCCTTTCTTCGACTTCCATCCCACGGTCCTTCGCAAGCTCGATGATCGAGGAGCGGGTAATGCCTTCAAGAATGGTTCCCGTCAGGCGCGGGGTGACAAGCTTGCCGCCCTTCATGACGAAGAATACATTCATGCCACCAAGCTCTTCCACTGCCTCGTCATTGAACGGGTCAAGGAAGAGGACCTGCTTGCAACCGTTTCGTTCGGCTTCAAGCTGTGCAACCAAAGAAGCGGCATAGTTGCCGCCGCACTTGGCCGCACCGGTACCGCCACGCCCGGCGCGAGCATAGTTGTGCGAAACCCAAATCCCAACCGGCTTCAGTTCGCCGCCGAAGTAGTTACCAGCTGGTGACGCAATGACACGGAAAGAAACCTCACGTGCAGCGCGGACACCCAGGAAGGCCTCGGTGGCGATCATGAAGGGGCGAAGGTAGAGAGCCTCGCCGTCACCGGACGGTACCCATTGGACGTCTGCCTTGACCAAGCGGCGCAAGGACTCGACGAAGGCTTCCTCATCAAGTTGCGGGAGTGCAAGGCGCTCGGCCGAGCGGTTCAACCGAGCAGCGTTTGCATAGGGACGGAAGGTCCAGACTGTTCCATCCGCGTGACGGTATGCCTTGAGGCCTTCAAAGATTTCCTGGCCGTAGTGCAAAACCGAAGCCGCTGGATCCAAGGAGATGGGACCGTACGGTTCAACACGAGCGTTGGCCCAAGTACCCGTCACACCAGCATCACCGGCGGTCCAGTCAATGACTGCCGTGTGGTCGGTGAAGAAGTCGCCAAATCCGGGATTCGCCAAGATGGCAGCGCGGTCCTGGTCACTCTTGCGTTGGTGTGAAAGTTCTTCGGTGAATTCCATGATGCCGTCAGGCTTCCTCTTCGAAAGGGTTTTGCGGTGGCAAGTCAATCATGACTTGCCACCCAATGATTCGGTTCCGTAGCGAACCTAGACTCAAGCCTAAGCCAGTGCCGCTACGATTGCATCGCCGATTTCAGCCGTGGTGCGCGGGTCGGTCATTTCGTCCCGCGAAGCAATGTCGCTTTCCACTGCTTCTTCAACGCGACGCGCGGCCTTCGGCAGCCCAACGTGATCCAGCAGCAGCGCAACCGAAAGGATCGCAGCGGTCGGGTCGGCCTTCTGCTGTCCGGCAATATCCGGCGCCGATCCGTGTACCGGTTCGAACATGGAAGGAGCCGTGCGATCCATATTGATGTTTCCCGAAGCGGCCAATCCAATGCCGCCGGTAATCGCACCGGCTTGGTCCGTGAGGATGTCACCGAACAGGTTGTCAGTCACGATAACGTCAAAGCGCGATGGATTGGTGGTCATGAAGATCGTTGCGGCATCGACATGCAGGTAGTCGTGGGTGACGTTTGGGAACTCGGCGGCAACGGCTTCCACGGTCCGGCGCCACAAGTGGCCGGCGTAGACCAAGACGTTGTGCTTATGCACGAGCGTCACGTGTTTGCGTGCACGTTCATTGGCGCGACGGAACCCGTCTCGAACCACGCGCTCCACACCATATGCTGTATTCACTGAAACTTCAGTGGCAATTTCGTGCGGCGTGCCTACCCGCAGGGCACCGCCGTTGCCCACGTAAGGCCCTTCGGTTCCTTCTCGGACAACGATGAAGTCGACATCTCCGGGTTCCGCCAGAGGGCTCGGAACTCCCGGGTAGAGTTTGGCCGGGCGCAGGTTTACAAAGTGATCCAAGCTAAAGCGGAGCTTGAGCAATAGTTCCCGCTCGATGAGCCCGGACGGAATCCGGGTATCACCGGGCGCCGCACCGACCGCGCCAAAGAGTATGGCGTCGTGGGACTTCAAGGCCTCGAGGGTTTCGTCCGGCAGGGTCTCCCCCGTTTCAAGCCAATGTTCGGCACCAAGCTTGTAGTCGGTCAGCACCAGCGGGACTTCGCTCAGCTCGGCTGCCTTCTTCAAGACTTTTACGGCTTCGGCAATTACTTCAGGCCCAATTCCGTCACCTGGAATGACGGCAATATTCAAGGATTCGCTCATAATCTCATGATAGCTATTCGTATCACTATGTGATCACTCTGTCTCAAAGTGTGGACTTTTTGGATAAATGTGACGTCCGCCAATCAGCCCCTGGCATGATGCCACGAAAGCAGGTCCGAGAGTAGGCTTGCCACAGAGACCATTCCCCCGAAAACGCAGGACCATATGACTCCACATCGCACCATTGACCGCTGGATACGCGAAAACCCCAACAAAGTAGATCTCATTCTGGGTATCGCAATCTGGCTTGCGTTTGGTCTCTCCAGTGCATTTACGATGTCAGGTATCGTCGTGAACGGTGTCAGTCAGTTCGTTCCGGCGTTGTTTTTGGGGTCGGCGCAAACCCTCCCCCTCATTTGGCGTCGACGAAGGCCCGGTATTTCGGCGGGTGTAATCGTAGCTGCCCACCTGGTTCAGGTGGGCATCACCGATGTCTATCTGCCATCACAGATTGCCGTTCCCATTACCGTGTACACGCTTGCTGCTTATGCGAAAAGGTGGCAATCCATCGCCGGCATTGCCGCCGGTTTTCTCGGCGCACTGCTGGTGACGTTAAAGCTCAGCATGGCCAACGGTTTCACCATTGAAGGAACCCTAATCAGCTTTGTGGGGCTCGGCCTCGTTGTCATGGTCGCTTGGACCTTTGGCGATCTGGCACGCACACGTCGGCTGGCGATGCAGACCCTGGAAGATCGTGCTCGAAGGCTAGAAATCGAGCGGCAGCAAGAGCGAGATCTGGCTGCCGCGGATGAGCGTAGCCACATTGCGCGCGAAATGCATGACATCGTGGCGCACTCGCTTTCCGTCATCATCACCCAGGCTGACGGCGCCCGGTATGCAAGTGAACACGAACCGGAAATCGCGCGCGCGACACTTGCCACGATTGCCAATACCGGCCGAGGGTCGCTTCGCGAGATGCGCCGGCTCTTGGGGGTACTCCGGAACGACGAGGAAGCTTCCACCCGGCCGCTCCCCACCCTTGCAGACATCCATGATTTGCTGGATGCAACAAGAAAAACCGGCCTTGACATTAGCTACTCGGAATCCGGTCAAGCACGCCGGGAACTTCCTGCGGGTGCCGAGCTGACGTCATACCGCGCCATTCAGGAAGCCCTGACGAATGTGGTCAAGCATGCAGGTCCATCCGTTCAGGCAACGGTGAGACTCGCTTGGGATTACCGTGGATTGAATATCGCCATCACAGACAATGGCCGCGGAGCCGGCGCCCTCGGAACCGCAGATGCCGGTCAGGGCTTGCGGGGAATGAGTGAACGGGTTTCGCTCTATGATGGCCGGGTGGAAGCGAATCCAGTTCCCGGCGGCGGGTTCCATGTTGCAGTATTCATCCCTTACACAGAGGATTAGAAACTTGTTGAAAGACAATCCCATTCGCGTCGCCCTCGTAGACGACCAGCTTTTAGTTCGCAGCGGCTTCAGGATGCTCATCAACTCACAACCCGACCTTGAAGTGGTTGCAGAAGCTTCCAATGGACGGGAAGCTCTCGCTTCTCCGGCGTTGGCTGGCTCTGATGTCATTCTGATGGACGTTCGTATGCCGGAAATGAATGGCATCGAAACCACCGAGCATTTGCTCGCTGGACGGTCCAAGGATTCGCCTGGGCCAAGGGTGATAGTGCTGACCACTTTCGACCTTGATGAGTACGCACTTTCGGCAATTCAGGCAGGCGCCAGCGGGTTCCTGCTTAAGGATGCGCCTCCCGAAGAATTGCTCGAATCGATTCGCACAGTATTCCGCGGTGATGCCGTCATCGCTCCGTCAACCACTCGCCGGCTGCTGGACCATGTCGCACCGATCCTTCGCCGTTCGACTTTGCCGGACAGCATTCACGTCAAGGCGGTGGAATCGTTGACACCCCGTGAACGCGAAGTTTTCGGGCTTATCGCCAACGGCCAGTCCAATCCGGAAATCGCCGCCGGCCTCTATCTCTCTGAAGCCACGGTCAAGACGCACGTTGGACACATCTTGGCCAAGCTCAACGCGAGGGACCGGGTTCAGGCAGTCGTGATTGCATACGAAACAGGTGTGGTGACGCCCTAGGGACCTGCACCTGAATTCAAAATCCACGGATGCTATCCGCTGCAGGGAAGCAAGGAAGCACAGAATGTTGTCTAGGCCTGCGCCCTGGAACAAGTTTCAGTGCCGTATGCAATGTTCTCCGTGTTGGCACTGTTGACAGGGTGTTTCGGGTGTGCGACCTGGTTAACCCGCGTTTGAAGGGCACTAACAGGTTGATCATGACGGTCGGGATCGCGCAACAGAAGTCCGGCAATCCAATGACATTGCCTCCGGAGATAGCGGGAAGATCTTTGATTCTAGAAGTGAGCCCACCAGCACGCGCTCCGTAACTGTTCTTGGACGGTTCATAGCTTGATTCTGCCAAAACTAAGTTAGACACAATGATTGGATTGCTGATTCTCGACGTCCGTGATCGAGCCGGTTTGCTCCCTCACCGTGGTACCGCTTAGCTCTGGCATGTTAGGAAGCGCTTACGCTCATAGCGCAGCCATCGCCATTCGCTGCTTGGAAGCACATTATTTATGCCTTCTACATATCAGGCCCTACAAAATACCTACCGTATGACTGGATACGGTATGCCGAGCCTCGCGGCTTAGAATAGTACGATATCTCCAGCACACCGCATTCGGAAGGCCAAATGAAACACCAATTCTTTAGCAGCATAGCCAAGTATGCAATCCGGGCACCTTCCGGCAAGAAGCAACTCGGTTTTGAGGCTTTCCACGCCCAAGATTGGAAAACTGCTGCAATAGAGTTTGATGAGGCTCTTCGGAACGGCGAAAGCGACCGAAATATTTGGTTGAGTGCCGCTTCGGCACATGAGCGGATGGGCAGTCACGATGTTGCAGCTACGTACACTAGTCTAGCGAATCGACTACACCCATCAACATGCTACGATTCCGCTGCAGCCTTTGGGGTTTATGCCGCCGCGCCAGTTGAACGTGACACTATCGCAACGTTCCTCACTGAACATGCGGCGGAGTTGAGTACCAGTGCTGAACTCGCGTGCTTACAAGCGAAAGAGCGCACAACCGCTGCCCGAGCTTTCGTCTATTGGGACACCGACAACCGACCAGACATTGTGCGCCAGTGCATCGAGTCGATGCATAAGTTTGCCCCAGAAGATCTTGAAGTTGTAGAGCTCAATGCAGCAACAATCAAGGATTGGGTAACGATCGATGAAAGTCTTCTGGCTGGCATCGAGAATCCAGCGCACCGCTCGGACGTTATCCGATTGAACCTGCTCTCCACACATGGCGGTCTCTGGCTAGACGCCACCTGCCTGCTGAACCCAGGCTTTCCCTTCCTGTACGACCAGATAAACCGTGAGAACTTTTTCCTGTACACCTATCGTGGGTCTCGTACCGGCAATTGGTTCTTCTGGGCTCAGCCGGACTCGTACCGCCTGCAACTACTGCGCGCAGCATTACACCTCTGGCTTGAATCTGGACGCCCTTGGTCCAACTACTTCATGTTCCACGACATCGTTGAGATGCTCTACTGGACCGACGCCCGCTACCGCAATGATTGGGACACCGGTCTGTACTTGCACCCCCGCGAAGCCTTGGAAATGAACAAGTCTCTCGGACGACGCCTTGCCGATCATGAGTGGTTCGATATACGCCGACGAAGCCCAGTGAACAAACTGACATGGAAGTTTGATCAGTCCAAGCTCGGCGATCCGACGACGGGCGTTGCCCGCCTTGTTTCAGAGGCAGCACGGGGACAATAAGTGCCCATCGCAGGATAGTCACGACACTACGAATGAACAGATTGTGCCGAAATCCGTCTAACGTACGAATGTTTGCATGGAAACCGAATTATGCTTCGCTCTACGCCGGGCCGCACAACCTATCCTGAACCGTCAATTGAAAGCAACGTTCCTGGCTGCCCTGGACCAACACCTCGTCACCGTTTCGCCGCGGCCAGGCTTTGGCCACCAGCCCAACCCAAAACTCGGTCGAGGACGACTCCACGGTACAAACGGTGGAGGCAGAATTCGCCGGATAATTAATCCGGCATCGATACCAATCGAGCCGCAACTCTGATATCGACCGCCCTGCCGGGAACACCCGGCGGGGCACGTCCATCACTGACATTTCGTAACAACCGGTGCCAGCTTGATCGACAACTTAAGCGACTTTCAACAGCCCTGCAGCTCCGAACCCTTCCTCTGCGTATGGATACTGACGGCGCTCACTCCCAGATTTTTCTTCAAGTTGGGTACGGTGGATACAACGCGGTGCTTTGTCATCTCTCAGCACATCGTTTACACCTCGTCAGAACACCGCTACCATTTGACGCTATTTAGCACAGTGCGATGACGTGATCCAGATCCGGCGAACCAATCCGCAGATCTACCACCGGGGCTGGATCTTCAAGGTGCCCATCCACCTGGTCAGTGAGTACCAGCTGATCCTGACCAATGATGCGTACACGCTTTACGGCACCGTTGACGGCGAGCAGAGCCTGTACTTCCCGCTGCCGGTCAGGCTGGCCTCCAGTGCCAGGCTGGTGCCCTTGTGGCAGGTGCACGGGGCACGGATCAGGGATCCGAAACCGGCCTGGACGCAGAAGAGGATCGACTACGAGGACATCTACTTCTCCGTGGAGGAACCGGCCCAAGCCTGAGCGGGGAATCCGGCACGCGTGGTGTCAGCGATCTGTTGAGTTTGATTGTCAGTGATGTGCTGACGCCACGTGTAAAGGATGTATCGAGTTCGTTTGTAAACGATGTAATGAGTGCGTGTGTAAACGAAGGCATGAGTGATTACATCTGACGAGGTGCGTAAACGATGTCCTGAGAGATGACCCACCAACTACGTGGACTGGGTGTACCACCTAGCCTGACGGTTTCATGAGGTGCGGTGTCATTAAGCAACTTTAGCAGCGAAAAGGTGGCCTGATCTGGAAAATAGAGGTTACGACGCCATCTATCCACCAAATCAGGACTCACCTTTTCAATGATCAATACTATCCGTGTTTTTCCCTCCGTTCCCGTATCGTTCAGCGGCCAGTTGCTGGTTTCCCACGCCGGGTTGAACGTACTGAGCTCGTTCGTGGACGCGACCGGTTTCGGTGCCTTGTGCGAGGACCGTTTCTCCCAGTTCGTCCCGGAGCGTGCCGTGCACCGGCCGGGCCGGATCCTTGGCTCGCTGGCGGTGATGCTGGCCGGCGGCGGGGAACACGTCTCGGACCTGGACGTGCTGCGCAACAGCCCGGGGCTCTTCGGGCAGGTCCCCTCGAACGCGACGGTGTCCAGTTTCGTGGCACGGGCCACCGGTCAGCCCGAGGCATTCGCCCACGGATTCACCACCCTCAGCCGGCGACTGCGTTCGCGGATCTGGGAAGCTGCAGGGACACGGAACCCCGCTGTCCTGGCCACCCGGCTGGATCCGCTTCTGATCGACATCGACGCCACTCTCGTCACCGTGCACTCCGAGAAGGAAAACAGCGTCGGCACCTACAAGGGAGGGTACGGGTTCGCCCCGATGGTCGCGAGCATCGATTACGGCTCGGAGAACGGGACCGGGGAGGTCCTGGCCGCGATGCTGCGCCCGGGAAACAAGACCGCCAACAACGCCAAGGACCACATCACCGTGCTGGCCGAGGCCCTGGCGCAGCTGCCCGAGGCCTTGCTCGACGGGCACGGAAACCTGGATACGGAGAGGATCCTGGTGCGCACCGACAGCGCCGGGGCCTCCCGCGAGTTCCTGCACCACCTGCATTCGATGGGGCTGCAGTTCTCCACCTCGTTCGCGCTGCCGGTTCCCAACGAGCGGTTCATCCACTGGATAAACGACAAGGAGCATTGGGAGCCGGCCCTGGACCAGCACGGGAACCAGCGCCACGATGCGTGGGTCATCGACGCAACCAAGGTCATCGAGCTGAAGGACTACCCCGACGGCACCCGCCTGTATTTGCGGGCCGAACCCTTGCATCCCGGGGCCAAGGCCTCGCTCTTCGACGTCGACGGGCATCGGGTGACGGCGTTCCTCACCAACGCACCGCGCTGGAACGTCGCGTTTCTTGATGCCCGGCACCGCGCCCGGGCCAGGTGCGAAAACAGGATCAAGACACTGAAAAACACGGGGCTGGGCAAGCTACCCTTCAACGCTTTCGCCGCCAACCAGCTCTGGGCGGACCTGGCCGTGCTCGCGGTGAACTTCGTGTCCTGGATGCAATTGGCGGTCCTGCCCGCGGGTCATGGGGCCGGGGTCTGGGATATGAAGCGATGGCGCTACCGGGTTTTTTCGATCGCCGGAAAGCTGATCAGCAGCGCCCGGCAGAGAAGGCTGCTGATCCCCGAGGCGGCACCCGAAGCCAGTCTCTTCACCGTGCTCATCGACGGCTCCGCACGGTTGCGGCACCGCTGGCGGCAGGGGCGCCGCGCGACATAGCCAGCGATGCCGCGTGCAAGCCCCTTCAAGACGAAAGAACAACCTATCCGGGAGATGGAACCCGGCGCCTGGGCCAGCGATATGGCCATACCGGCATGCCCGCAAAACCAGTCAGGCCGTTGACCCCGGGAAAATCACGGATTCAACGGCCTGACGGCACTCGATGAAAAATCGAGGCTAGGTATATTTGCCAATTTGGGGCTATTTAGCACGGAACCAACGGCCTGCCGGCACCCGACGAAAAGTCAGGGCCAAACAATAGAAAAGTGGTGGCGAAACATTTCAGTATCGCCACCACCACAAGAAAATCGCTTCTCAGTGTCTCCGAAGACTAAAAATCAATCATTCTTCAAATTATTAATAATTCTATGCAGCCTCGAAATCTTTCGCTTAAATGATTCTCTGCAAGTCGAAAATGTCTGAGAAATCTTGTGCTTATTTTCCCAATGATATACAAGCCTCGGTAGTTTAGCTGTACGTGCCAGCGAAATCTGCATTGATCTTGTCTTATGCAACAATTCGGATCCACGCATGGAATCGGTAATGTCCTTCAACGTGAAGGCTGGAGCAAACTCACGTTCCGTAGCTCCCATTTCCACTGAATCCTTCAATGCACCCAGTCTCTGAACGTAGATATTGTTGCCAGGATGCGCCTTGAAATGCTCAAATCCGAATCGAAACGCGTTGCGGCCTAAAGATTCAAGGTCAACAAAGTCAGTTCGCGCATACAACCTTGCAAACTCAACAAGACCCTTTTCTAGGGCTCGATGGAGAACGGGATCATTCTTCCTGGTCAACATGACGGGCACCACGCCGTCAGGCGAATCGGAAAAACCAGCCACAGTCCCATGTTCGAGGTTCGCAAATACCGCTTCCATAAACAACATTGAGTAGTTGGCGCTCGTGAAATTATGACGCACCGATCTATCATCAGTTGAGTAAATGCTCCTTGCATAGTAGAAGGGAACGGCGATTCGCTCTCCCCGCATCTCTTCCACGATATTGATCAAACAGTCTTGCGTGTAGCCTCGGCCCCAATATTCAACAAGGGCAAATTCTTCATCGAAATCAATGACAGAATCCAAGTACCGTGAAACCAGATCTCGATCAATCGCCCCAACAGCGAGAACATGCTTGCGGAATGGCTCCGACAGTTTCAAAATGGCCAAAATCTCAGAAAGTTGAGTTTTGGAGAGCTTTTCAACATTTGCATGCTGGTCAATTTCCGGGACCAATTGAACTAGATCACTAGCACTAAGATTAACAATTTCTGCCAGAGACTTAAGATTCTCAGTACCGGAAAAACTTCCATAGATCGAGAACACATCATCATCAATTTCATTGACCTGCGATGCTAGTCGCCAGGAGGCTCGCGAACCATAAATGTAAGCAGTCCGTAGAGTGAGACCCCGTTCCTCAATCAAGGCATCACAGATTCGCTTCATATGGTGACCGTCGCGCGATACAAAGTAGAGCGTTTTGTAGCCGCGCCTCAGCGCGTCCGAAACCACCCAATCCACGTACGGCACCAGATACAGCGCTACATGCCGGAACGAAAACTGTTCATGCGATGTACGTTGCATCCCCCAGCGGTTTCCATGCAACATGCTGGCAAGCTGATATCCGTCATAGTTTGGAATTTGTCGTACTAGAGCGCGTTCGTAGGCATCAAATGTCGGTGTACGCCGTTTAACAGTTTGAATTCCCATTGCGCGCGCCGACTTGATGTCTGCGTGGTCGTTATCGCCAGTATGGACCCATTTTTCATAGTCGTAGCTCAACTCGCGGTACACATGCAAGTAGAGTCGCCTAGTTGATTTTTGAAGGCCGACAGTACTAGAGAGAAACAGAGGCAGTTCAGCGAGAAGCGGGTCTGCCTTTGCCAGCATTCGCTTGATCGTAGCTTCAGGTAGATACATGTCACTGATGAGGATAACGTCGTTGCCCTCATTCTTGAGCTCGCGCACCTTGTCAATCATCGCCGCGTTGGGCAACGTATCGGAAACCTCTATCTCCGTTTCCCAAGCCATAAGGGCCTGGCACTGTTCATCGCTTAGCATAAACGTGCTAGCAAGCTTTTGGTAAATATCCTCAAATTGAATTTCTAACATACCGGAGGATTGAAATTCTCGTCGCTTACGCCGGTTTTCTCGAACTGCAGCTTCAGCCTGCTGGCGTGCCTCAGGAAAACGATCGACAAGATACCTTGGGAAATTCAAGTTGCTTGAACGAATTCGCTCTTGCATCGCATAAAATACGGAAACGGGCAAGACTCCGCGCCTATGAATCACCGTGTCGAAAATGTCAAAGCTATAGAGCGTCGGAAGGGGAACATGCACTGGCTCAAACTTCAGTGCTGCATCAACGATGCTCTCACAGTCGCTAGGCGATGAATACTCCCAAAAGCGCTCTTCCAGTTTGGCATTTTCTTCAGCTGGAACCCGGTTATCAGATCCGATAGTTGTCAGCAACTCTTCAAAATTCATAGCGATCGTCCCGCAAGAATAGTCTAAGTAGTCAAATTCCGGCTGTAGTACAGGATTCGTACCGTCGTTGTAGTCAAAAATATAGCGAATTACATTTGATACCCCGGCTGCAAGCATGTCATACAAAATTGACGAATAGTCAATGATTGCCAGATCAATTTGGCCGAAGATCTCGTATATATCATTCTTATTGTCCCAGAACAGAAGATGTTTGGAAGATCCATGGGTCTCACGCATGAGGCGGAAGGATGCATCATTCTCCATATGCGGATGCATTTTTACGATCAGAAGCGTGTTTGCACTTTCCAAGGACTCAATGAGTCGCGGCATGTCAGGAAGTGCTTGCGCTAGGAACGCCGCCGAAGATTCTCTGCGGGGCGTGGGTGAATAGATAGCGATCTTCGCATCTGAACTCAGTCCCCGTTGCTTCAATACATCATGATCAAAAGTTGACACCTCGCCATACTGCTTAGTGTAGGTGTTCTGCGGATAGCCCGCACGAATGATGTTGTGTTCAGCCAGACCGATCTGCTTGCGGAAGTGTTCTTCCATCATCGGCGATGTGACCAAGAAGAGCTGTGATTCTCGATAGGTACGGTTGTGCTTGATGTATTTCTTAGCAATTCGCTCAGAGAGGTAGCCTTCAGTCATGCCACGTTCAATGTTTTTGACGCCGACGCCGTGCCAAAGGTTGAGGATAGTGGCGCCCTCGAGATTCTTGGCGATATGTTCCTTGACCTGGTTTACGACAAAAACGCCGGCACGTTTCTGGATAGCGTTTCCTTCGGGGGTCCCGAATTGTGTAGCTTTGAAACCTAAACCGCGAATCAACTCAATTGTTTCCATGGAGTCGCAGATCCACCATGCCTCGATATCAGCGCGGTGTTTGTGGATGTACGTAAACAGCCATTTGGGGTTGCCTGTGAAAGTATTTGCTGAGTTGAAAAGCCAAACGTTTTTGTTGCGAACAGTCATTCTTAGAGTCTTTCAATAATTCGAATCTGTTTTATGATCACAGATAAGGTGAATCCTCTTGCTTGAGGTGAAAAGAGGACGTGTACTAGTCTCAGCAATACATGCTTTTGTTGAGCCGCCTATGGCCCAACAAGAAGTTGCATCGCTCCTCGCGCTATGAACATGTTCAGTCGTCGGACATGACATCAGCGGATACCGTCTGCCTATCCAATGTCCACACTTCTTAGCGCCATTCGGAAAGATTCCCCACCAAATAGTCAATCAATCACACTGAAATCTTACCATCGCACTTGCATGGCGGACGAAGAACGGCATCGTCGCAGCTAGGATATTCCGACGACTTGCCTAACTCAAAATTATCGAGCTGTTACTGTGGTCTGGTCGGTCGCCACTTAATCTGCCTCGGTTCCGTGATCTATCGCGCAGTGGTACACATTTTGGCCGCTCTACGCCAACGCGCGCTAAAATCTCTGTGCAATCCAGAAGTCCAAGCATTCTTTAATTCAAGTTGGGATTGTTGACAAAGGATTTTACTGTAGAGCTTCTATTCCGCTCAAAAGTTGCACTTCGGACAAAGTGTCCTAAATGCATCTAGAGCATCCGTCTTCGGCCGACGATTGGACCCACGTCTATTCTTCACCAAGTATTTGAGGCTAGAGGCTAGGATCTTCGTACTTCGGGAAAATCGGCGTCGGTGCAGGTAGCTCCGTGCCGGCTACCAGCGCGGTATTGAATGCATCGAAATCTCGAGCCGATCCCTCGGGCTGACCCAGAACGTCAAGCAACGTCGCCGCCGCGGTCGGCATGACCGGCTGCACCAGAAGGGCCACGCGGCGGACAACCTCCAGGGTCACGTACAGGACGGTTTCCATGCGCGCAATGTCGGTCTTCCGCAGCACCCAGGGGGCCTGGTCCGCGAAGTAGGCATTCGTGTCGCCCAGAACGGTCCAGATGGCTTCGAGCGCCTTGCTGAACTCCTGGCGCGAGTACGAGTCGCGGCAAAGTTCGAGGAGCTTGCCGGCCTCAGCCAGGATGTGCTGGTCGGCGTCGGTGAAGTCTCCGGGGGTCGGTACCAATCCCCCACAGTTCTTGGCCACCATGGACAGCGAACGCTGGGCCAGGTTTCCGAGATTGTTGGCAAGGTCCGAGTTCATGCGGGCCACGATGACTTCATGGTTGTAGCTGCCATCCGCACCAAACGGAACTTCGCGCAGGAAGAAGTAGCGGACCTGGTCCAGCCCGTACTGCGAAATGAAATCGGTGGGTGAAACAACGTTGCCCAGCGACTTGGACATCTTCACGCCGTTGTTGTGAAGGAAGCCGTGGATCATCACGCGCTTGGGCAAAGGCAATTTCGCCGACATCAGGAAGGCCGGCCAGTAGATCGCGTGGAAACGCGAAATATCCTTGCCAATCACGTGCACATCGGCAGGCCAGTACTTCTTGAAGGATTCGGCCTCTACGTCTGGGAAGCCGGTGCCCGTCAGGTAGTTGGTCAGCGCGTCAACCCACACGTACATGACGTGGTCCTTGTTGCCCGGAACCGGGACTCCCCAGTCAAAGGTAGTGCGGGAAATCGATAGGTCTTCCAGACCGCGTTCCACGAAGCGGATGACTTCGTTGAAGCGTGAGTGGGGCGCACCGAAGTCCGGCTGGGACTTGTAAAGCTCAAGCAGCTTGTCTTGGTACGACGAGAGCTTGAAGAAGTACGATTCCTCTTCGGTCCAGGTGACCTCGGTGTCAGTTTCCTTGGAGTATCGAATGCCGTCTTCACGGACTTCGGTGTCTTCCTCTGCGTGGAAAGCCTCGTCGCGTACGGAGTACCAGCCTGCGTACTTGTCCAGGTAGATGTCGCCATTTGCCTCCATGCGCTTCCAGATGGCCTGGGCAGCGGCATAGTGGTCGGAGTCGGTGGTGCGGATGAAGCGATCGTAGCTGATGCCCAGCTCGTCGTTCATGGCCTGGAAAGCATCCGAATTCCGCTGGGCCAGCTCGCGCGGGGTGATCCCCTGCTTCTCCGCTGTCTGCAACATCTTTTGGCCGTGCTCGTCGGTACCTGTCAAGAAGAACACGTCAAAGCCGTCAAGTCGCTTGAAACGTGCCATGGCGTCAGTCGCGATTACCTCGTAGGCATGCCCGATGTGCGGCACGCCGTTCGGGTACGAGATGGCGGTGGTGATATAAAACGGAGTCTGCTCAGAAGTCACCCTAGAAATCTACCGTAGTTTGGCAGTAAACCGCCCATCGGAATCGCTATGTGAGCTGATCGAGCTGGTCCCAAAAAGCGATGCGAAGGGCCCTACGGACTTCCTGCAGGTCCGTCTTCCACTCGCCGATGCGCTGGGCACAGTCCTTGAGCAGCACACGATCTATTTCCGCCGGCAACAGCGGTCGGTCTGCAATCAAGTCCTTTAGCTCCGCTTGTGTGGTGCTGGCGTGCCAGTTCTTCGCGACGCTGGCACCGACTTCCTCGGCCACATCCATGTCCGAGGCATCATGGGACGTGCCGGCTGCAAATCCCGAGCTCTGCTGTGTTGAACTGTAAACGAGTTGATAATCAGGCGGTGTTGGCGTCGCATTGGGCTGAGCCTTGGGGCGGGATTGCAACAGCGCCGGTGAGGGAGGCTTAGGGAGGCCGGGCTTTGGCGTGACGTGCAATTCTTCCGATGCATCCTCGGCACTCTTGGCTTGGGTGCCTGCACTGGCGATGGCTGCAGATTGGGCCGCATGTTCAGGATCCCACGTTACGGCCTTCATGAAGGATGAGGCGATAAGTTCCTCGGGCAAGGTGATAATACTGTCCACCCGGAGGGCCAAGTGTTCAGCAACCGAAGCGACGCCCAAGCGGTGATCTGCCTTCTCCACGCCGATAAGCACCACCTTCATGCCCAAGTCCTGGGCTTCTTCAACAGCCTCCGCCAAGTCATCATCGCCCGACACTAGGAACGCAACGGAAGCGGCACGATTTCGGGCAATCCCGACCAAGTCAAGAGCCAGTTTTAGGTCTACGCCCTTTTGCTCTCCGTTGAATGAAATACGCCCCAAACGAACCTTGACGCCAGGGAGAAGGCCAATGCGTTTGTGCTGATCGGTAAAGATGGCATCTTTCGCCGCGTCATACCAATAAACGCGAAGGTTCTCCAAGCCGGAAAAATCATTAGCTGTTTTAAGGATTCCTTCAATCAGGGCTTCGTAGTTAACGGTAAAGGCTGAGCGCAGAGTTGTCCCAGAAGTTCGGTGCCCTCCGATTGCCAATAGAAAGCTTGCGTCCACGAAAATTGCACTCTGTGACATCATGCATTGATCCTATGCTCTTAGGCAGTTGAGTTGGGGAAACGCACGGATCATCTCAACTCTACACAGGGAGTTCCCAGCACTTCGGGGGGGGTAAGCCAACGGTCCGCGGCTACTGGGCCAAATGACCGTCGGGCTGTAAAACCATTAATGACAAAACGTGCCCCGCACGCCACCGCGACTATTCACGGGACTTAGTCCCCTGAAAGTACTGGCAGGTACGAGGCACGCTATGCGTTACCAGTTGAGGCGATTAACCTTCGAGGTTGATTTCACGCGCCACGGTGGCGCCGATTGCAGCTCCTACGATGTCGAGTACGCCGGCCGGCAGTGCCGAATCAACCGCAAGTACGGCCAAAGCCTCGCCACGTTCCTCCTTGCGCGCCACCTGCATTCCGGCAATGTTTACACCCTGCTCGCCGAAGACGTTACCCAGGGTGCCGATGACACCCGGGCGGTCTGCATAGCGCAGAACGATCATGTGATCGGTGACGGGGATTTCGATTTCGTAACCGTTGATGCCTACGAGCTTTTCGATCTGCTTCGGACCGGTCAAGGTACCAGCGACGGAAAGCTGGGTACCTTCGGAGGATGCACCCTTGATGGTGAGAAGGTTGCGGTATTCCGGGGAATCCGGGCTTGTAACCAAGCGTGTTGCAACGCCGCGCTGTTCGGCCAGTACCGGCGCATTGACGTATGAGACCTGATCGGAAACCACGTCCATGAAAACGCCCTTGAGGGCCGAAAGCTCGAGTGCCTTAACATCCAGGGCGGCGATTTCACCGGCGACCACAACGTCGATGCTGGTCAACGAACCAACGGTCAATGCGTTGAAGATTCGTCCCAGCTTTTCAATCAGCGGGATGCCTGGGCGAACGTTTTCGTCGATGATGCCACCTGCGACGTTGACCGCGTCAGGCACGAGCTCGCCGGCCAACGCCAAGCGTACGGACTTTGCAACCGAAACTCCGGCCTTTTCCTGGGCTTCGTCGGTCGAGGCTCCGAGGTGCGGAGTGACAGTGACATTCTCAAATTCAAAGAACGGCAAATCGACACTAGGTTCCTTGACGAAAACGTCAATGCCGGCGCCAGCGATCTCTTCGTTTTTCAATGCCGTGTAAAGGGCTTCTTCATCAACGAGGCCACCGCGGGCCACGTTGATGACATAGGCCGACTTCTTCATCTTCGCAAAGGCGTCCTTGCCAAGCATGCCCAGTGTTTCCGGAGTCTTTGGCATGTGGATGGTAATGAAGTCAGACTGGGCCAACAGCTCATCCAGGCTCACCAAGGTGACGCCGAGCTGCTGGGCGCGAGCCGGGGTGATGTACGGGTCGTAGGCGAGGATATCCATGCCGAAGCCCTGAAGCCGGGCGGCAACCAAGGCGCCGATGCGGCCAAGGCCGATGATGCCGGCCTTCTTCTCAAAAAGCTCAATACCCGTGTATGAGCTACGCTTCCAGGCACCCGCCTTGAGTGAGGCGTTGGCGGCCGGAATACGGCGAGCAAGGGAGACGATGTGTCCCACGGTCAATTCCGCAGCGGAGATGATGTTTGAGGTCGGTGCATTCACGACCATGACGCCAGCCTGGGTTGCGGCCTTGATGTCAACGTTGTCCAGACCGACACCTGCACGGGCGATTACCTTGAGCTTCTTGGCTGCTGCAATGGCCTCGGCATCGACCTGGGTTGCCGAGCGAACCAGGATGGCATCAACGTCGGCGATGGCAGCCAACAGCTGGGAGCGGTCCGCACCGTCTGTCTGGCGAATTTCAAAATCTGGACCCAACGCCGCAATGGTTGCGGGCGAGAGTTCTTCGGCCAATAGGACGACTGGCTTGTTTTCAGACACGGGTTGGCACCTTTGCTATTTCAGTGGGCTGGATGCTTGGCCCGGGAACGACCGGACCAGATGCCAGAATATCGTCCGGCCCGTAATACTTCGGGGTCCACTGCGCGATGTTACGGCACCAACACCCTGGTTTGTGAACCATTTCACAGAAAAATGGGTCTTCGTCAAATTCACGTCCGATTGGCCTGGATTTCACCCGGTATTTCGAGGACGTTGAATCCACGCACTTTCAAATTCAGAAGCACCGACCACCCTCTTTCGAAAGTGGATGTGAATATCAAGGCTGCTTTGGCCTCTCATGATTCCGCGTTGGAAAGCCGGGTTCCCACACTCATATCGTCGCAGTCTGTGCGCACACGCTGGTCAACTCGGATTCCTTTCCCTGCCCTTTGAAATTAGACGCAACAGCTCCCACTCATGGATGCACTGAGGATTGCACACACACACACGATCTTGACTGCCATTGCCGTACCGTGGACCAGGATCTGACCGCCTCCCTACGCGTTCGATGAGTCATATGACGATCTGGTGGAACTCGATAGCTACACGCTGGCGGCAGGGAGGCGTTCGACGCTTCCAGGAAATCCACCGCATCAACCGATTCCAGTCGACGCCGTCGACAAATAACCTGACTCCGCGAGCGGTCCCTGGCTACGGGACAGGGAACTAGTTCTACCGCGGGTCCAGATACAAACTCCCCCGCTCCATCCTGTCCGACCTCGACCGGTGGACTGACGCAAAATCAAGTGCGTCGTGCTGACCTTCGCTGTCACGAAGCGACCCAAGAGCTCGATGCTTATGCAGCCTATTCCGCAAAGCTGTAGAGGCGAAACATCTTGCGCCCCGCTTTGTCACGACCTGTCGGGTTCAGGCTATGTTGTATGCGCACTTTCCCGCCATTCGTGGGATCAGCCTCAACCTTGATTCCTTCCGCCTCGAGGGAAGCCACGTAAGCCCCCTTGATGACGTAGGTGCGATCCTGCTTGACTTTTCCGCCGTTGGCATAGGCAAACCGGTAGATTGTGGGCGCTTGGCCAGGCTGGCCGCCAAAAACGTAGAGAAATTTCTTGTTGGTTCCAACGCCCTTGATGTCGAAACCCTGAAAGGAATTATGCGGGCGGGCTGGTTCCTTGAACTGGGACACCATCAAGCTCTTGGCTTTCACGATCGACAGTTTCTTTCCGGGCGCCTTCTTCATGAGCGCCGTCAAAGCCGCAGTTTTGTAGATCGCGTAGTAGCTGGATGATGCAGCCGAATCAACCTGTACCCGAAGTGCCAGACGATCACTGCCATCAGCAATGGCGACGTTGCTGCGGATACCGGCACCGGTCTTTCCAGGGGCAACGGCGGCCAAGTTCGTGAGTGTTCCAACCACGCGGTACTTGGCCAGCTTCGAACCGGCTCGAGCCTTGATGTACTCGATAAGCGAGACCTCACTGGCGAATTTGTAAACAGTCGCCTGCACAGCCTTGCTCCCGACCCATGCGTACGTGCGGCCCTTCTCCGTATAAACCTCGAGCGACTCGCCGTGCCCATAGCCCGGCAGAATCACGCTGTCACGCTGCGCGCATATCCCAGTCGCCGTGCGTGAACACCTAGATAAACGAGTATCGCTCCCCACTTGCTGGGCGAAGTAGACGTCCGCCCCTGCTCCATTGTCGAATGTCTGGATTATTTGGTCCTGCACTGGCGGGGCAAACTGGAACACCCGCTGTGGGGTAAGTGAACGTTTTACAACGGCTGCACTGGCAGTGTTCGGCGTGCTCGTTATCAAGAACAGAATGACCAAAATTGCAGCGGCGAGTTTGAATCTAATTTTTTCCATCAGAACTTCTCCCCAAAAAAGAAACACTGAAGTTGGAAGGGCTTCGCGGTCCCAGTAGCCCCGACTCGACCCAGTCTAACGATGCCCCATACCACATGGGAAGGCATGTTCAAAATTTCTTCAGTAACAAAAGCTTAATAATGAATGCCTGAAGGGCATCTTCACGTCTCACTGCCATCCACCAATACGTCCAAATCAACCAACGAATCTCCTCGGATGCGCCAGGCGCTAGACCTTATCTATAGGGCTCGTAGTGCAGCAATTTCGACCAATCACCCTCTTGGGCTCTGCTGATATACATGATGCCCCAATGGACTACACGCATTCTTTGCGCTCCTCCAATTCGAGCTCGCCCAAAGGGAAAACGTTGCACCCCCTATCCCGAAAACCCAGGCGACAGTCAAGTCGCCCCGGACCGTTCGGCTCGATGATTCCGCGTCTACGTGCAACCAGCATCCTGTTCGCATTCTGGCCCCGGCCCACGCAGTCCTTCTGCGGCTTCACGCGATTTGGCCCAATTCCTGTATCGAGCATGGCTTCCTTGGCAACGCACATTGAACCCGCCGTCACCCGTTCTTACCTCGGGCACTTGGCCAAAGTGATGGTTCTTGGGAGAAAGAGTGCACCGAGCGGTCCGCAGGTCGGTCATTTTGCATCACAGGAGCACCCCGAAGCACGCTCCCTAAATGACTAACGACAAGATCCCCTCACCCGATCGGGTGAGGGGATCTTGTTTGCTGGCCACCCACGGAGAGTGCCTTTACGCGTGCCGCTTGGGAAATGGAATTCCACGTCGGCATTCGGCCAGGCAACATCCGCCACATTTTCCATGCCGTTCAAGGTACGCGGCCAGCGTTCCCCTGCTGGCTGCTTGAACCGGGCAGGGGTTCGGCAGGCGGCTTCAAGGTTTGGCTCGCGACCGGCACACCCCGAACCAGTTAGCGCAACGAGAATTGGGTTGTGTAGACGCCCACTACGCGCGATTGATCGAAACGAAGGAAGAGCTCAATCTAGATCACGGCCGCGCAGGAGTACACGATTGCTGGCGCAGTCCCGAAGACTGCTCAAGACCGCCCCAACGCTGTCACGTGCAGCATTCAGTGCTGGCTGGTCGAAAGATCCCAGGTTCCACAGAATCGGCTGCGACGCCCTAAACAACAACCGACAAGGCGAATAGTGAGGGAGTCAACTGACTCGGGGCACCAACCAAGGCTATGCCCCGCGAACCGCAATTTCCCCCGGCTTTGCGCCCTCGGCGCCGAACACCAGGTGACGAGTGGCGATTTTTTCGGTGAAGAACCTGTCGTGGCTGACCACGACGACTGCGCCCGGGAAATGCAGCAATGCGCGTTCCATCACCTGGGTGCTGGACATGTCCAGGTGGTTGGTCGGCTCATCGAGGATCAGCACCGAGGCACCCGATAGCAGGCACATGGCCATTGCCACACGTGATCGCTGGCCTCCCGAAAGGTTGCCAATGCGGTTCTTCAGGTCTGCCTCGGAGAACTGGAACATGGACAGGAACCGGTTCACGGATTTCTTGGTCGCGGTGAATGCAAGCGAATTCGGCATCGCATTGACCGCATGGGTCACGGTGTCTTCCGGGTCCAGCTCTTCAAGGACCTGGTTGTATGAGACAACCGCTGCGCCCTTGGTCCAGGTGATATATCCGGCGTCCTGCTTTTCCTGTTCGGTCAGGACGCGCAGCAGTGTCGACTTGCCGCTGCCGTTGGAGCCGAGGATGACCAAGCGGTTGCCACGGCGGACTTCGAAGCTGAGGTCGTTGAACAGCGTCTTCTCGCCGTAGGACTTGCTCAGCCCCTCAACACGGCACAGGGTGTCCTTGATGTGAAGGCCACTGTAGATTTCGGTGATGATCTTGTCCACCGGGCGCGGGGCGCGGGACTTCTTGATCTTGGACAGCTTGCTGTCCAGTCCCTTGCTGGCGGCCTTGGCTGCTTCGCGGCGGTCGGAGATGCCTTCGGCTTCGAACGCCAGAAGCTCGGATTCGTGGACAAACTGGGATTCGAGGGTCTTGAGCTTGAACTGTTTGGCTACCACATACTCGGCAAAGTTTCCGGGGTATTCGTGCAGGTGGAAGTTCTCCACCTCGATGATCCGGGTCACCACGGAGTCAAGGAACTTCCGGTCGTGCGAGACGATGATCGCTGCGCCCTTGAAAGACTTGAACCAGTTTTCCAGCCATTCAACGCCGGCAACATCCAGGTAGTTGGTCGGCTCGTCAAGCAACAACACGTCCGGATCCTCCAGCAGGATCTTGGCCAATGCCGCCCGGTTGCGCCAACCACCGGAAAGCGAATCAATTGAACACACACGGTGGGCTTCATCAAACCCAAGAGTCGTAAGCACGGTGTCGATGGAACGTTGGTAGTCCCAGCCATCCAGCCGATCCATGGATTCAAAGAGTTCGGACTGGCGGTGGATCAACCGATCCATTTCATCGGCGTTGGGATTCCCTGCAATGGCCATGTCAATGGAGGCCAGTTCAGCTTCGATGTCCTTGACCTCGACAAACAATTCGTCGAGCACCTCGGCAATGGTCGATGATCCGTTGAGCTCGGAGAACTGCGAGAAGTAGCCGATCTTGGTTCCCAGCTCCACGGAAACTGTTCCGGTATCCGGTTCGACCTGGTCCAGGACGAGCTTTAGCAATGTCGATTTGCCCGAGCCGTTCTTGCCAATGAGGCCGACACGATCGCCGGCCTCTAGTTTGAAGAAGGCCTCGCGCAGGATCTGGTTGTTTTCAAATCGCACGCTGACATCGTTTAGCCGGATCAGGCTCATGGGGTGGGTCCTATCGAGAAGGTCGTTGGCAACACACAAGGTTGCTTTGAAGAGTGCACGTTCCCGTAGGAGTACATCCGGTGTTCGACTGGCAAATCACGGAGCCCAAACACCACCATCGATTCTACTAGCCGCTGCACCACACTCAGATCGCCAGTTGGAGGGGAAAGAGCTTCCCCCAATGGCCCAGCCCGGGTCGTTCAGCGTCTCCTCAGATGGTTCAGCGGGCTCGTGCTCTACCGTGACAACGCTGCCCGCTACATGACGCTGGAGGCCTTGCTCTACCTGTTGTCTCGGGGTGCCGGTCTAGGCGGAACCCGGGCCCCAATGCCACACTTGAATCAGGAGGTGTGCCGTGGCAAGCAGTGACTCCACAAGCTCACGGGACAGCTCCGCCCACGATGCGTTCGTGTGGAAATACTTGGAGAACCTGTCGCTTCAAGAGATCGAATCGATCATGCTGCACGCGGAAGCGAAAGTTGAGAGCATCGCCCATGGCCAGTTGCTGGCTGGTCGCCCGATAACCCAAAAAATTCGCGACAGACTGGTTCAAAGCGCTATCTTGCGCGAAATCAATCTTCGAGCCGGATAGAAGCCCTACCTACTTGGACAACGGTGCGCGGCTCCCGGAATTGCCATAGGTCTCCGCATGGATATGGTCCATGTGCAAAGTGGTGTCGTTCCAGTTGCCGGAAAATTGCTGCCCGTACTTGCCGGATTTTGAGTACTCTTCCCAACCTCTAGAAGGACCTAGCCAAATCTTGTCTTGCCAGATCAAGTAGGAAATGCCAAGTGAGGAACGGTTGTTGATCAGGAACTGGGCCATCTCATTTCCCTTGGCGACATTGATCGGATTCCGGTAGTCCCTGATCATGATGTCTGCCGCCTTGCCGGCGCTGTGTCCCACCGAGCCCGGGCGGATGCCGCCAATTGACGAAACAACACTTGAGTAGCGCGCCCGAACTGCGTTCATGACGGCCAGAGTATCGGGTTGGAGGGTGGCGATCATGGTCTTCGAGAGCAGCGCTTCACTCATCCAGCCTTCGCCCTTGCTGGAGATTACCCGAGCCCAGCCATCCCTTGATTCAAGAAAGGTGACCCTTTCGCCGGCAGGCACGACGTCGCGCACCTCGTGTGCCGTCGAGTTCCCTGCGCGCAGGTTTACGTTCCCGTTGGCCCAGCGGTACTGGACTTCGACCGGCTTGTTGTACTTGGCTTCCGAAAGGTACCGTTCACTCACCCAGCCGGCGCCCTTGCTGGTCTTGACGTTTGCCCAGCCGTCGGCGGAGCGAGCCTGGAGCACCTTTTCGCCGGCCGGGATGACACCTTGGCTCTTGAAGTTTGTACCAGCAGCGATGCGAACGTTGACCGCATTGGTGGTCCATCTGGGGCTGCTGTAGTTCAGCGCCGGAGGCCGTGGTGTGGGCGGTTTTGGGGATGTGGGCTTGATGTCGGGTACGGCCGGCACTATGACCTTGGTGGAAAGGTACTTCGACGGTACCCATCCAATACCCGCGGCGGTCCTGACCTGCTGCCACGAGCCGGAAGTCCGAAGCCATTCAACCTTGGTGTTGGATGGCAATGTGGTGAGGGTCTTGCTAGAGGCACTCGCCTTCACGAAGGCTTTCTGCTTGCCGTTGACCCACCGGTTGACTGCGGAAGAATTGAGGCGGGTCAAAGCGCTGCTTGGAACGAAGCCGGTCTTGCCAGAGGCCTTGACCTTGACCCAAGACCCGCTCTTGCTGACTACCTCGACCTTCGTGCGACGATGCACCGAAAGGATGGCACTTGAAGAATTCGAGGCCTTGGACCGCAGTGTGGTGTAGCCCTTGGTGTAGTTGTAGACCTTGGCTTTGTCCGTCGAGGTTTTCACCAGATAGTTGCCCGAGACCCAGCCGGTTTTCGACTTGTAGGTCACCTGGTGCCAAGTTCCGCTTACCTTCAGGATGCTGAGTGCAGTGTTCTTTGGAACCACCGCCAACGATGCCGAGGAGGTACTGGCGCTCTTGCGCAAGTTTAAGTTCGCGGTTGTTCTTTTGACCGCTTTTGCCGGCGCAAGCGTAACGTTCACATTCATCGAAAGAACCGGGGTCGGCAGTTGCGCCGCGGATACGACTGTAGGTCCGCCAATTAGTGAAACGGCAAGGGCCAACACTACTCCGAGGTGCTTGCGCTTCATCCAGGGGCTCCTGACAAGGTGTTTGCGGCGAGCGGACAGACCCTAGAGTATCGAATAACTTTTGTTTATGGTTGGAAATCGTGAAACATTCTCTTCACCATCGTGAAAAATCCCTCACTGGCTGTAAATGGCGACGATTGAGCGCCCCCCGGAATTACAAGGATTGGCATCAACCGGGCAAAGTCCGGCCATTGTTCTCCGGCTTGGCAAACTACCATCGCCACCATCGGCAAGGGTGAATTGCATCAGCCCTGCCCTGGACCGATTCGGCGATGGCAGCCGCGGCACCGCCAGGCGATTCGCTCCGCCGCGCCGATTGGCCAACGTCAAGACACAAAAGGGCGGACGCTGGTAACGTACGTCACAGCACGCGAAAGCCAATGTTGCCATTCCTCGAGGAACTCCGCCGGTTGCACCGTTTCACCACGACAAATGCCCGGATTTGAATCCCAGATTAGGAGCCCGGTTGGACATCACCGACAAGTTGGGTTCGGCGCAGCGAAAACTGAAGCAATTCGCTGCACAGGTCGGGCAGGTGCGGATACGTACCTCGGATTCAGGGCCAACGGCCAGCGCGCAGACCGCCCGGGTCGCCGTCGTCATACCGGTGTTCAATGCCATGCCATACCTCCAGGTATTGCTCGACTCCTTGGCCGCCCAGGATCTGGACCCCGCATTGTTCGAGGTAATTGCCGTCGACGACGGTTCCACCGACGGCGGAGGCCAAGTACTCGACAGCTTTGCCGCCAGGAACCCCAACTGGCGGGTAATCCGCCAACGAAACAGCGGCTGGCCCGGCAAGCCCCGGAACGTCGGAATCGAATCGAGCACCGCCGACTACATCTTCTTTTGCGATGCGGACGACGTCATGGGGCCCGAAGCCTTGCGCAGAATGCTCGACTTCGCCGACGAGCACCAGGTGGACGTGTTGGCACCCCGGGTGGTCGGCATTGGCGGGCGGGGAGTGAACTCCACGCTCTTCGCCAAGACCCTGGTGGACGTACCGATCCGCCAGATCCTGGCCACGTTGATGCCGCAGAAACTGATCCGCCGGGAACTGCTCACAGCACACGGCATTCGGTTTCCCGAGGGCAAGATCCGACTCGAAGACGGCATGATGCTGGCCCGCTGCTACTTGTTGGCCCGACGGATATCCATCCTCGCCGACTACGACTACTACTTCATCCGCGCCAGGGGCAACGGCACGAACATCAGTTCTCAAGGAACCGTTCCCGAAAAATACACCCGATCAGTTTTCGAGATCGCACGGATCATCAAGGACAACCACTCGGACGCCGACCACGCCGAACTCCTGGTGCTGGATTTGTACCAGCGCAAGTTGCTGCGTTCCTACGTGCCGACGCGCTTCCGGGCGATGTCTCCCCGCGTCAGGGCTCGCTGGGTGAAGGCCCACGCGGGATTCCTGGGCCAACACATACCCCTGCGTTTGGAAGAACAGCTCGGATTCCCGTTCCGCCAACGATCGCAATTGGTCCGCAAGCAAGACGTCGAGGGACTGCTCCGGCTGGCCGCCACCGAGGAGGCGTTGCGGCCCGACTGCCGTGCGGCGCTGCCGCAACCAAGCGGCACGGAACTACGGGTCCGACTCGAGCCCGCGGCGAAGTACGAGTCGGTCCACCTGCTGGCCCGGGCTCGCGGCAAGGATAGCCAGCTGATGTTCGAGCTGCGCCCGGATGGCCGGGATCACGTGGTTCACTTGCCCGTATCCGAAATGGCCACCCTGGGCAATGTGATCGTGGATCTCTACGTGCAACTTCGGCTGGACGGCATCGATGGCAACCCGCGGCGCCTGTTGGCCCCCGAGGACGGCCTTCCGACGGAGTTCGGCGGCAAGAGGCTCTACGCCACCGTCCAGGGGAATCTCAGCCTGGACGGGCGCAGCTGACCAGGATTTCACTACCGCGGGGCTAGCGGTCCTCGTGATGCACCGGGACCACCACGACCGGCAGGCTTTGGTGCGCAATCACGTGCGAGGCCGTGGAACCGTTGAAGAGTTCGGACAGGTGTGCGCCAAAGCCCTTGTGGCGGGTGCCCACCACGATCATTCGGGCATGCAGCTCATCGGCCAGCCGAGACAGGGCTTTCCCGGGCTCCCCTGCCAGGACCTTCAACGACCACTCGACCTTGCTGCCGGCCATGCAGCTTTCGAGCACCTTCATGATGTCGGCGGCATCTGCCGTCATGTCCTCGTCGATTTCCTTGGGGTTCAACGAATTGCCACGGATGTCTTCCTTCAGCTCCCATTCAACGAGGTAGCTGTTTGGCTCCACGAAGGCAAAAACCAATGCACTGCCCAGCGACTCGGCCAAGGCACGGGCCTCGAGGAGCACCCGCCGGGGCTGTTTTGTCATCGCTCCTGCAACAATGGGGCCCGCTCCCCCGACATGCGGCGGTTCCTTGCTCATGATGCGTTCCTTCTTTCTCAGTGAACCCCGACTGGTACCTGAGTACCATGTTCCTCCCATAGTCCCTCGTGGGGAACAGCTGCGGGCCCGGAGTGCCGAATGCTTCGACTTTCCCGGTTCCTCCGAGCCGCCACACGATCGGGAGCCCAAAGTCGTGGTTGGCCGCTGCCACTTAACGCACTTTGCCCCGGCCCGCCTTTCGGCGGATCGGGGCAAAGCATTGAAAACTACCTGGCGGCAGTCACTCGCTGTGGCTTGTGGCCTTAGCGTGCAACCGAACCTTCGGTGTAGTCATCGGTGGTCTTCCAGGAGAAGAGGTTGCGCAGTTCGCGGCCGGTGGCCTCGATCGGGTGGGCCTCGCCCTTGGCGCGCAGTGCCAGGAACTCCGGTGCTCCGGCATCCTGGTCTTCGATGAAGCGCTTGGCGAAGTTGCCGTTCTGGACGTCGGCGAGAACTGCCTTCATGTTCTCCTTGACCTCCGGGGTGATCACGCGCGGGCCGGAGACGTAGTCGCCGTACTCTGCGGTGTCGGAGACGCTCCAGCGCTGCTTGGCGATGCCGCCCTCCCACATGAGGTCGACGATGAGCTTGAGCTCGTGCAGGACCTCGAAGTAGGCGATCTCCGGCTTGTAGCCGGCTTCGGTCAGGGTCTCGAAGCCGTACTGGATCAGCTGCGAGGCGCCGCCGCACAGGACTGCCTGCTCGCCGAAGAGGTCGGTTTCGGTCTCTTCGGTGAAGGTGGTCTCGATGACGCCGGCGCGGGTGCCGCCGATGGCCTTGGCGTAGGACAGGGCGAGGGCCTTGGCGCCGCCGGTGAAGTCCTGCTCGATGGCGATCAGGTCGGGGATGCCGCGGCCGGCTTCGAATTCGCGGCGCACGGTGTGGCCCGGGGCCTTCGGTGCAACGAGGGCAACGTCGACGTTTGCCGGCGGGGTGATGTAGCCGTAGCGGATGTTGAAGCCGTGGCCGAAGAACAGGGCGTCGCCCGGCTGCAGGTTGGCTTCGATGTCGTCCTTGTAGACGTGGCGCTGGACCTGGTCCGGGGTGAGGATCATGATGACGTCGGCTTCGGCAACTGCCTCGGCGACGGACAGGACGCGCAGGCCCTCGGCCTCGGCCTTGGCGATCGACTTGGAGCCGGCCTTCAGGCCGATGCGCACGTCAACGCCGGAGTCGCGCAGGTTCAGCGCGTGGGCGTGGCCCTGGGAACCGTAGCCGATAACGGCGACGGTGCGTCCCTGGATGATCGAGAGGTCTGCATCGTCGTCGTAGTACATGTCAGTCACTGGAATTTCTCCTTGTTTCGGTGTGAAGATTTTGGTTAGGCGGATACGGAGCGCAGGGCACGGTCCGACATCGATTTGGACCCGCGGCCCACGGCAAGGGTGCCTGCCTGGACGATTTCGCGGATGCCGAACGGCTCAAGCACCGCGAGCAGTGCGTTGATCTTATCGGCATTGCCGGTGGCCTCGATGATGAGCGAGTCGGTCGACACGTCCACCACGGAGGCGCGGAAGAGGTCTGCGGCCTGGGTGACCTGCAGACGGGTGGCCGCATCGGCGCGCACCTTGACCAGGATGTGGTCGCGCTGCACCGATGCCTCCGGCATGAGCTCAACGATCTTGATGACGTTGATGAGTTTGTTCAGCTGCTTGGTGACCTGCTCCAGCAGGTCCCCCTCGGCGTCGACGACCACCGTGACCCGGGAGATGCCCGGGACCTCGGTGGGGCCCACGGCCAGGGAGTGGATGTTGAACGCGCGGCGGGCGAAGAGCCCTGCCACGCGGGTCAGGACACCCGGGACGTCTTCGACGAGTACGGAAAGAGTGTGGCGTGCCATTGCTTTCTAGTCCTCTTCTTCCCACTCGGGCGTCATGCCGCGAGCAATCTGGATCAGGTCGTTGCTCACGCCGGTCGGGACCATCGGCCAGACCATCGAGTCGCGGGAAACCACGAAGTCGATGACCACCGGGCGGTCGTTGATTGCCAGCGCCTGCTTGATGGTTGCGTCGATGTCCTCGTCGCGTTCGCAACGCAGGCCGACACAACCATATGCGTCGGCGAGCTTCACGAAGTCCGGGACGCGCGCGGTTCCGTGGCCCGTGTTCAAATCGGTGTTTGAGTAGCGGGAATCGTAGAACAGCGTCTGCCACTGGCGGACCATGCCGAGCGACGAGTTGTTGATGATCGCCACCTTGATCGGGATGTTGTTGATGACGCAGGTGGCCAGTTCCTGGTTGGTCATCTGGAAGCAGCCGTCGCCGTCGATGGCCCAGACGACGCGGTCGGGGTTGCCGACCTTCGCGCCCATGGCCGCCGGGACCGAGTAGCCCATGGTGCCCAGTCCGCCCGAGTTCAGCCAGGCGTGCGGGCGCTCGTACTTGATGAACTGCGCGGCCCACATCTGGTGCTGTCCCACGCCGGCGACGTACACGGCCTCCGGGCCGGTGAGCTCGCCGATGCGCTGGATCACGTGCTGCGGGGCCGAAAGCCCGTCCTGGGTCGGGGTGAACCCGATCGGGTAGGTCTCGCGCAGGCGTCCGATGGTGGACCACCAGTCGGTCAGGTCCGGCGCGCCCTCCTCGGCGAAGCGTGCGCGGCAGGCCTCGGTGAGCTCCGGGATGATCTCCTTGACCGAACCCACGATCGGGATGTCCGCCGTGCGGTTCTTGGAGATCTCGGCCGGGTCGATGTCCGCGTGGATGACCTTGGCGTTTGGCGCGAAGGTGTGCAGCACGCCGGTGACGCGGTCGTCGAAGCGGGCGCCGAGCGTGATCAGCAGGTCCGACTGCTGCAGCGCTGTGACCGCTGAAACGGAGCCGTGCATGCCGGGCATGCCCACGTGCAGGTCGTGCGAGTCCGGGAACGCGCCGCGGGCCTGCAGGGTGGTGACCACCGGGGCGCCGACCAGCTCTGCGAATTCCTTGAGCTCGGCCGAGGCGTGTCCCTTGACGACGCCGCCGCCGACGTAGAACACCGGGCGCTTGGAAGCTGCGATGAGCTTGGCGGCCTCGCGGACCTGCTTGTTGTGTCCGCGCACCACGGTCTTGTAGCCGGGCAGGTCGATCTTCGGCGGCCAGGAGAACATCATCTTGGACTGCTGTGCGTCCTTGGTGATGTCCACCAGCACCGGGCCGGGACGGCCGGTGGCAGCGATGTAGAAGGCGCTTGCCAGCATCCGCGGGATGTCCTCGGCCTTGGTGACAAGGAACGAGTGCTTGGTGATGGGCATGGTGATGCCCACGATGTCCGCCTCCTGGAAGGCGTCCGAGCCGATGAAGGCGCTGTGGACCTGTCCGGTGATGGCAACCATCGGGACCGAGTCCATGTGTGCGTCGGCAATGGCGGTGACAAGGTTGGTGGCGCCCGGGCCGGAGGTGGCAATGCAGACGCCGACCTCTCCGGTGACCATCGCGTAACCCTGTGCCGCGTGGCCTGAGCCCTGTTCGTGGCGGACCAGGATGTGGTTGATCTTGGTCGAATCCATGAGCGAGTCGTAGGTCGGCATGATTGCGCCGCCCGGCAACCCAAAGACGTCCTTGACGCCCAGTTCTTCCAGTGTGCGGACGATGGCTTGTGAGCCAAGCATCTCAGTGGGAGCAACGATGTTGTTCGGGCCCTGGACGGGGCTCGACGCTTCCACGACGGAAGAGACAGTGGCATCCTTGCTTCGGTTGGCGGGTTTTGCCGGCAGCGTGGGGCTGGCGGGAGTTCCGTTACTCATGGGGATTATTCCTTCTCTATCTCTTCTACTCTGCACATAAAAAAACCCCAATGGCGCCTGGCGGCGAATGGGGTTTGCGCGTCACCGAAGCCCTCCCGGGTGTTGGAGGGGCTCAAGCTCAGCGCTTGATAACTAGTAGTACTTCGGTGCGGATCTGCATGTTTCCAGTTTGGTCGCCGCCGCTTCTGGAGTCAAACAATCACACCTCTCATCTCACTATATGAGATGAGTGTCCGATGGGTGGACGCATGGATCACGCGCCCACCCATCGGATGCACAGTTTACCTAGCCGCAGTATGCGCCAGTGGAGGCCGAATTGACCAGCTTGACGTACTTGCCCAGCACGCCTGTGGTGAACTTGGCCGGCAACGGCTCCCATCCGACCTTGCGCGCTTCGAGCTCGGCCTCGTCGACCAACAGGTCGAAGGAACGGGCAGCAATGTCAACGCGGATCTTGTCGCCGTCCTTGACGAACGCGATCGGGCCGCCGTCGACGGCCTCGGGCGCCACGTGGCCGATGCACAGGCCGGTGGTTCCGCCGGAGAAGCGGCCGTCGGTGAGCAGCAGGACGTCCTTGCCCAGGCCGGCACCCTTGATGGCGCCGGTGATGGCAAGCATCTCGCGCATGCCCGGGCCGCCCTTGGGGCCCTCGTAGCGGATGACCACGACGTCGCCGGCGTGGATCTCGCCGTTGTCCAGTGCCTCCAGGGCGCCCTGTTCGCGTTCGAAGACGCGGGCGGTGCCCTCGAAGATATCGGCGTCGAAGCCTGCGGTCTTGACGACCGCACCCTCGGGTGCCATCGAACCGTGAAGCACGGTGATGCCGCCGGTCTTGTGGATCGGGTTGTCCAGCGCGCGCAGGATCTTGCCGTCGACGTCCGGCGGGTTGATCTCCGCGAGGTTCTCCGCGACGGTCTTGCCGGTCACGGTGAGGCAGTCGCCGTGCAGCAGGCCGGCATCCAGCAGGGCCTTCATGATCACCGGCACGCCGCCGATCTTGTCGACGTCGGTCATGACGTAGCGGCCGAACGGCTTCAGGTCGCCCAGGTGCGGGATCTTGTCGCCGATGCGGTTGAAGTCCGCGAGGGTCAGGTCGACCTCGGCCTCGCGGGCGATGGCCAGCAGGTGCAGCACGGCGTTGGTGGAGCCGCCGAAGGCCATGGTCACGGCAATGGCGTTCTCGAAGGCCTTCTTGGTCATGATGTCGCGGGCGGTGATGCCCTTGCGCAGCAGGTTCACCACGGCCTCGCCGGAAGCACGGGCGAACATGTCGCGGCGGCGGTCGGCCGATGGCGGGGCGGCGGAGCCGGGAAGGCTCATGCCCAGTGCCTCGCCGATGCAGGCCATGGTGTTTGCCGTGTACATGCCACCGCAGGCACCCTCGCCGGGGCAGATGGCCTTTTCGATGCGGGTCAGGTCCTCGAGGCTCATCTTGCCGGCGGCGCAGGCGCCCACGGCTTCGAAGGCGTCGATCAGGGTGACTTCCTTTTCGGAGCCGTCCTCCAGTTTGACCCAGCCCGGCATGATCGAACCGGCGTACAGGAACACCGACGCAAGGTCCAGGCGGGCCGCTGCCATCAGCATGCCCGGAAGGGACTTGTCGCAACCGGCCAGCAGGACGGAGCCGTCAATGCGCTCGGCCTGCATGACTACCTCGACGGAGTCGGCAATAACCTCGCGGGACACCAGCGAGAAGTGCATGCCTTCGTGACCCATGGAAATGCCATCGGAGACGGAAATGGTGCCGAACTGCATGGGGAATCCCCCGCCGGCGTGAACGCCTTCCTTGGCACCCTGGGCCAAGCGGTTCAGCGAAAGGTTGCATGGGGTAATTTCGTTCCACGAGCTCGCAACACCGATTTGCGGCTTGGCGAAGTCGTCATCGCCCATGCCCACGGCGCGGAACATGCCGCGTGCCGGAGCGGCGTGGATGCCGTCCGTAACTACGCGGCTACGAGGTTTAATATCTGGAGTTGTGTCCTGGCTCATGCCCTAAATACTAGGCCTGTCAAGCGGTGCTGCCGAACCCGTGACGGCATGACGACATATTTCGTCCATTGAATTACAGGACATGTGTTCGAAACATCCAACGGATAGACTGGCCCTCATGGAGAGACCACCAGTTGATTCCACCGACCACACCCTCAAGTGCCTGCTACATGAGGCGTTCGATGGCCAGATCCCCAATTACGGAAGCTACAACCTTGTTGCGGCCTCCGGCACCTCGGGATCCTCGGGACTGAAGGTGATCGGATACCGGCGCGAACCGGCCGAGCTCATCATTTGCCCGCTCAACCCCAAGACGATGACCGCGTCCGACCGCGCTGTGTCGGTGAACAACACCAACGTTTCCCACGTGGCGCTGATCAGCGACGGCAGCTACGAAGTCGGAACCAGCACCGGCCGCGTCTACCGCTTCAACATCCCGGCGCACCCGACGCTCGACATCCCCGCCGGCGACGGTAGCGCCGCCCTGCGCGGGAGCATTGACCAGGATGAGGACGCCGCCGACTTCGCCGACTTCATGAACATCTTCATGGACGTGCTCGAGCGCGTGGCTTCCGAAACCGACTAAAACCGGCGATCCCGGGTTGCGGAGCACCTGCCCGCCCCCGGCATTCGCCCTTGCCTCCTCCGGGGCAAGCGTCTACGTTGACCACACGGCACCTTGCCCAAACGTCGTCGCCGTTGGATGGGAAGCGAAGAAACCATGACCGAAGACCCGCTCACTCCGCATGGGCAGGAACCCACGGTTCCCCCCGGCATGCCGGAAGCGGCACCCGTCCGGCCCGCCGTCGGCACCCGCGCCGGCGTCGTCTGGACTTTCACCGTCGTCGCCCTCATCGTCCTGGTGTTCCTGGTGGTCTTCATGGTGCAAAACCAGGATCGGGTCACCGTGTTTTTCCTGGGATTCCACGGACAGCTTGCACTCGGGATTGCCATGCTCATCGCCGCGGTCGCCGGCGCTACCGTGGTGGCAATTGCCGGCGCTGTGCGCATCATCCAGCTGCGCAGCCGGGCCCGGACCTCGGCCAAGCGCGAGGGCCGCAGAGGCCGCTGAACGGCACGGAGTTCGTCATTCGGAGGAAGGCGCCTTCCCCGCGCCGACATCCTCGATGAGTGAGAGCAGGACACCGAGTGCACGGGCCAGCTCCAGGTCCGTCACCGCGCCGTATCCGAGCACCAGCCCATTTTTCCGCGCCCCGTCGGCGTAGTAGTCGGCGAGCGCCGGAACCAGCACCCCCTGCTCCAGGGCCCGCCCGACGAGGTCGCGGGCGTCGAGCCCCGGCGGCAGTTCCAGTACCGCATGCAGGCCTCCGTCAAGGGCTGACACCACCACGTCGTCACGCTCGCCGAGCCGCTCGAGGATGATGGCCCGGCGGTGGGCGTATTCCCGGCGGGCCCTGGCGATGTGCCGCGCAAGTCCTCCGCCGTCGATGTAGCGGGCAAGCGCCAGCTGCATGATTCCGGGGACCGGCGAGTCGAGGTCGCGGCGGGCTTGTTTGAGCAGCGGGGCGGAGCTCCCCCGTGCGACGAGGTAACCGCAGCGCAGCCACGGGCTCAGGGACTTGGAGAACGTTCCCACGAGGATCACGTCGGCCTCCGACGGAAGCGAGGCGAGGGTGGGCAGGGGCATCCGTCGGTGGCGGAACTCGCTGTCGTAATCGTCTTCGAGGATCAAGACGTTGTTTGCAGCGGCCCAGGACAGCAGGGCCAGGCGTTCCTGGATCGGCATGCGCCCGCCCAGGGGGTATTGGTGGCTCGGGGTGACGAGCACGGCATCGGGCGGAGTCCCCCGGCCTGCGAGTTGTTCGACCCGCAGTCCGTCGACGCCCACCGGCAGCGTCTCAACGACGGCCCCCGCCGCGGTCAGCACCCTCCTGGCCGTTGGATACCCCGGGTCCTCGACGAGGATCCTGGGGATCCGGGAACGGCGGCGAAGTGCGGTGACGACCAGTTGCAGGGCATCGCTGGTGCCCGCCGAAACGATCACGTCCTCGGCACCGACGTTGAGCCCCCGCGAGGTTCCAAGGTGCCCTTGGATGGCCGCGCGCAGGATGTCGACACCCAGTGCCGGCGGGAGCCGTGGACTCATGGGTTCGGCCACCGCCTTGCGCCAGGCGGAGCGCCATTCGTTGTCGAGGAACGGAGTACCCGAGGGGCGCCCCGGGCTCAGGTCCAGCATTGGCCTTCCCGCTTCCGGCGGTCTTGCCGCGGTGGCCGCCGGGACGTGTCCCCGGATGTCGGGACGAACGGCCACACGAGTCCCTCCCGCTCCGTGGCTTTCGAGGTACCCCTCCCCCGAGAGTTGCTCGAAGGCCCTGACAACCACACCCCGAGAGACCCCAAGCTCGGCGGCCAGAGTGCGCGAGGACAGCAGGGAGTCCTCCGCCCGCAGCGTTCCGTCAAGGATGGCCGTGCGCAGGTGTGCCGCCAGCTGGATCGTCAGCGGCGAGTTGCTGCCGAAGTCCAGGGTGATGGGAAGTTCAGCCGTCGACACGTTGGTCCTATCGTTATTGACAATCTTGGATCTAGGTTAGGTCCATGCTGCTTGCAAGCATAGATCTTGGAGTTCCTGCGACCGACCGCGGGAACCAGAGAAGATCGAGGATCCATCCATGTTTGAAGGACTGTGCGCCTTCCCGCTGACGCCGCTGGCGGACAACGGCGTAGACCAAGCCGCCCTTGCCGGCCTCGTCGGCCGCATCACCGACGCCGGCGTGAAATCAATCGGCGTCCTGGGGTCCACGGGCGTCTATCCCTACCTGTCCCGGAACGAGCGACACGAAGCGCTGGAAGCCGCCGTCGCGTCAGCCGGTGAAGCATCGGTCATGTGCGGGATCGGCGCGGTGCGCACCCGCGACGTGATCGCCAACGCCGAAGACGCGCAGGAAGCTGGCGCCTCCGCCCTGCTGCTTGCCCCCGTCTCCTACCACCGACTCACCGACAACGAGGTCTACGGCCTGTACCGCGACGTCGCCTCGGCCTCCTCCGTGCCGGTGTTGGTCTACGACACCCCGGGCACCACGGGGTTTTCCTTCACCGACGAACTGCTGGAACGAATCGCCCGGCTCCCCCGGATCGGCGGCATCAAGGTTCCCCCGCCCCCGGCCGGGACCACGGCATCGCGCCTCGCCGAGCTTCGCGGCATCTTCTCCCCCGCACAGTCGATTGGCATCAGCGGGGATTGGGAGGCGGCCGAGGCCTTGCTGGCGGGCTACGGCGTGTGGCATTCGGTCATTGCAGGAGTCTTCCCGCGCTACGCACTGGAACTCGCCGACGCCGCCATGGCGGGCAACGCAGGCACCGCACGGGAAACCTCCCGGAAGTCCGATCCCATCTGGGCGCTGTTCAAGACCCACGGAAGTCTTCGCGTGGTTGCGGCCATCGCGGAGGAACTGGGGATCACCGGTGCCCATGGTCTCCCGCGCCCGCTGCAGGGCCTTGACGAGGAAGCCCGTTCGGAGGTCCGGGCCTCCCTGGAGCTCAGCGGCCTGGACGGCTGAGCCCGCTGCCCGACGCCGGCGCACCTCGATGGATCACACCGTGAAAACACCCAACCAAGAAACCGCCATGGTCCCGCCCGCGGCTCGATCCGAGCGCATCGGCGGACTGGCAAGGTACGTGGCCGCCGCGACCTTGGCGCGGACGGCGGACGGCGGCGCCGTGGTCGCCGTCGTCCTGCTGGTCACCACCAGCGGCGGCCCCGGCTGGCTTGCCGGGCTCCTTGGCGCCAGCATCACGGCACCGCACCTGCTGGGGCCGTTCGCCGCCCGCCGGCTGGACACCGCCGCCGATGCACGCAACGTCATTGCCTTTGCCTGCGTCGCGCACGGCGGAACGCTCGCCGCGGCGGTGCTGCTCTATCCCGTCACTTGGCCACTGGTGCCGGCGCTGCTCCTGATGGCTTCCGGGCTGTTTGGCCCGCTCCTGACAGGCGGCATCAGTTCCCGGCTCCCCGAGATTGCCGGAGACAGTCGGGAGAGCCAGCGCCGGGCCCAGGGCTGGGACGTTGCGACCTACGGGATGGGCGGGACGATCGGCCCGGGGATCGTCGCGGCCGTCTCGGCCTGGTCCGGGGCGACCGTCGCGGCCCTCATCCTTGCCGTGGGAACCATGCTTGCCGCCGTCCTGGTACGGCAACTGCCGCGCGGAACCCGGGCCGCCAATCCGGCCGAGGTACCCAGGCCCGGGCAAACGTTGTTGCTGATCCTGGGAACCGGACCGCTGCGCCGAACCCTGTACATGACCATGGCGGTGGCCCTGTCGGTGGCCGTGCTTCCGATCACCGCGGTGGCTTCGACGGGTCATTTCAGGGTCGGTGCCGTCGCAGCAGCAATCCTCACCGCCGCGTACGGCCTGGGCAATCTGGCCGGATCGATCGGCGTGATGATCCGCCCGCCACGAGGGGACGCCGACAAACTCATGACACGGCTTGCCTTCACGGTTGCCGGCGCGTTGCTGTGCGTGGCCCTCACCAAGGTTTTCGGCTTGGCGATCGCCGTCTATGCCCTAGCCGGCATCGTCAACGCCTATTTCTTTGCCGCGACCCTTGCGGCGCGCAGCGAGTTTGCGCCGCAAAACTCACGAGGCCAGGTCTTTGTCTGGGTCGGCGCACTGAAAATCACCGCCGGGTCCGCCGGGACGGCCCTCGCAGGAGCGGTCATTGCCGGCTCGGTGCTGCTCCCCCTGCATGCGGCCATGGTCCTGACGGCCTTCGTCGCGGCATGTTCATTTGTGGACCGGCGCAGCGACCGAAACCCGGTGCCGTGAACACCTGCAAGGCAAACGACGCCCGGCGCCGCACAGGCCGGGAATCCGGCTAGGGTCGTTCGGCGGCCTCGGCACTGTAAACGAGGTTTTCCGAAGCCCTGCCTTCGGCCCATGCCACGACCTGTCGCTTAAGCAGCTTCGTCATGCGCGGCAGGAACGCCTCCGTGTTTCCGCCGTTGTGCGGAACGACCAGCGCGTTCGGCAGACCCCAGATCGGGTGGTCTTCCGGAAGCGGCTCGGGGTCGAAGACGTCGGAGGCGCAACGCAGGCGCCCGGTCGCCAGTTCCGCCACCAGCGCGTCGGTGTCGACCACAGGGCCGCGGGCCACGTTGACGACGACCGCATCGTCGGGCAACGCGGCCAGCAGCCGGGCATCCACCAGGTGGTGGGTCGATGCGTTGTGCGGAACGATGAGGATCAGGACCTCGATCGACGACGCATGCGAGTGCAGGTCGTCAATGGCATGGATCTCGCCGTGTTCGTCGGTGCGGGCACGCGTGCCGAAGCGGCTGAGCTCAACCTCAAAGGGCACCAGCCGCTTGCGGATTTCCTCGCCGATGCCGCCGACACCCACGATTGCCACCTTGCGGTCGGCCAGTCCGGGCCAGCGTCGCGGGTTCCAGTGGGCGTTCGCCTGGTCACGCACCGATTCACCGATTCCGCGCAGCGAGGCGATGGACAGGCCAACGGCCAGCTCGGCGGTGGACGCGGCATGCACGCCGTGCGCGGTCGCAACGGACACGCTCGGCCCGACCAATTCACGGATCCCGTCGAAACCCGTGGTCTGGGTCTGCACCAACCTGAGGTTCGGTGCCGTTCTCACCGCTTCAAGCTCCGAGAACTTGGCCATGTAGGGAAAGACCGCAATCTCGATGGCTTCCAGCGCCACGCCCACGGGATCGCTCTCGAGATCCCAAATGCCCGCTTCAAGCCCTTCGGGCAAAGGTCCGACGGCCGCAAGGAGTTCTTCACTGGGAAAAGTTACAACGGTGCTCTGCTTCATGCCCTTGAGCCTAAATCGATCAGGGCACGCGCCCCAAAGGGGCATGGTTCAGCAACGAAACAATCCGTTCAGGAGCAAAAGTCGTGCCTTCACCCCCGCAACACCCCACTTCAGAGCCGTTTTTGTGACCTCGATCGCAAAGGGCCATTTCGATTTGCATTCCCCCGACAAGCTGGTATTGTTTCATGTCGTTGCAGAGCGCAGGAGTTACGAACTCCGGCAAAGCAACAGACGCACCTCTAGCTCAATTGGCAGAGCAACTGACTCTTAATCAGTAGGTTCCGGGTTCAAGTCCCGGGGGGTGCACAGCAAAGAAGACCCGATTCGCAACTGCGAGTCGGGTCTTCTGCTTTTCCCGGATGCAACGGCCCCAACGCGGCACCGCAACCACACGGGACAAACCCGCGGTCGCGTCCACCCGATCGGCTCACCCACACCCAGGGCTCACTGCCCAAACTCGAACAATATTCGGCGCAAGTCGGAAATGTCGTGCACAAGCCAAAAACTCTGGTACAGTTTCATGTCGTTGCAGAGCGCAGGAGTTACGAACTCCGGCAAAACAACGGACGCACCTCTAGCTCAATTGGCAGAGCAACTGACTCTTAATCAGTAGGTTCCGGGTTCAAGTCCCGGGGGGTGCACAGCAAAGAAGGTCCGATTCGCAATTGCGAGTCGGACCTTTTGCTTTTCCCGAAGCCCGGCCCGATCCCACGGGGCGTGTTCCGGAACGGGCATCGACGCTTTACAACTGCCAGGGCTCCCTCATTGTGAAGGCACGGGCGTAAATTCATGTCCCAACGCCTTGGATACCCCCACAAAAATGCGAGTTGCCGGGGCCGCGCACGGCAACTCGCCTGGATTGTCGCTCAATGTGGGTGACTCTGAGCATCCGCCCGAAGAAATGTCGCTGTTGACCATGACCACCACCGAGGTGTCGGCGGTGGTGTCGTAGTACAAGGCCGTGTTGAAACCGGGCAGCTCCCCCGTGTGCCCCACCCAGCCGCCGATGCAGCCCAAGGCGAGGCCGTAGCCCGCCGGAGCCGGGAACGACTGGAGCCGCTCGATTTGGGTCTCCTGCGAGAGCAGTCCCTGACCGGTACCCAGCGCCCGGTCATACGTCAATAGGTCCTCAACCGTGGAGATCAAGGCGCCGGCGGCACCGGCGAAAGTCGGTGTCCAGTTCGTGGCGTCGATTGGCTCCTTCAGCGGTTCCAGGCCCTGAAGCGTGTACCCGCGCGGATGGGGGTTCGGAATCGCGTCCGAGTCTCCGGGCCAACTGGTGTTCGCCATGCCCAGCGGCTCCAGGATTCGCTGCCTAAGAACCTCCTGGAATGGCTGCCCGGCCACCTTTTCGATCACCGTTCCCAGCAGGATGGTGTTGGTGTTGGAATAGTTGAACTTCTCCCCCGGAGCAAACAGCGGCGAGGCCGAAACGCCGTACGCTATGAGCTCATCCGTGGTGAACTTGTCCTCGGGATCGCCGAAGTAGCGCTTCAAGAATTCCTCGGTGTAGAAGCTGGACACGCCGCTGGTCATGTTGGCCAGCATGCGCAGGGTGATCCGGTCACCGTTGGGAATGCCGGGATGGTACTTGCCGATCGGATCATCGAGGCCGAGCTTGCCCTCTTCCGCCAATTGGAGCAGCAAAGTGCCGGTGAACGTCTTGGTGACGGAGCCGATGCGGGTATGCATGTCAGTGGTCATTGGCGCGTTGGTCTTAGGGTCCGCCAGTCCGTAGGCCGCCGTCCAGATGCCTTGCGGCGTGCGCACGCCAACGATCGCCCCCGGTGCCGCAGCATTCTCAAAGGCAGCCTTGGCACCCGAGTCGAGAGCCGCAACCACGGATTCCGGCAGGGCGCCCAAGGCACCCGGCGCAGCCTTCACCACCGCGGTCGGGTCCTCCACGCACTGCCCGGCAGTCGCGTCCGGGCCTGGTGTTGGACTTGGTGTTGGGCTTCCCGGTTCCACACTGATTGGATCTGGTGGCGGCACAGCACCTGACGCGCACCCGGTCAAAATCAGGGTGAGAACCGCGCCAACTGCCAGTTTCCCCCTGAAAAACGCTGAATCCTTCATGAGTACACCTACTTCTTTTAGGTCCCCGAGTTGAAAAGGTTCGAGCCGGAGAGCGGCTTTCCTTCGGCATTCCCGTCAAGAGCCCCCGAGAGGATCATCCCTTCAAGCGCTTCTGCCCCTCCGGGACCGCGGCCGCCGCAATGGCTCAGTGAGGACGGCATGACGTAAGGCGAAAATGGAACGTCCCCCATTGATTCCCTGCCGATGCAGCGACCTGAGTTTTCGATCCAGGGATCCCCACGGATACATGGGCACGCCGCCCCGGTGCCGCCATGGAAACTTTCACCGCCGCCGGTTGACCAAGCTTCTCGATCCTGCGCATTTTAGCGATGATCATCGTGATTTGACGCGCCACTTCGAGTTCCCGACTTGGAACAATCCCCGCTGGGATTTTCGGAATTGGCTGTGGTTTCCGGTTGAATGCAGTGTGCGACAAAGCCGTGGCGGTTGCCGTGAAACCGTGGATAGTGGTGAACGGTCGTTTCTTCATCCCGCGCCCTCTGATCTTCCATAACACCTGCTTCGTCATGCCCTTCCAGTAGATCAATGATCCTTGGGCATGTCGAGAACAGAGTGCATTTTCACCAACGGGCCGAGTCCTTGAAGAACGGTGATTTGCCGACCCGATTCACCACGCCCTGCTTGGAGCAGCGGGCCCATCGCCACGACCCTGTCCCCCTGCACTTTGACACGGCTGGATCGACGATTTCCCGCCAGTCAACCCAGGGACCGCTCAGACACTGTTCGTCGGCCGCCACTGGGTACCCGGCCTTGAAGACACGTGAACCGCTCGCGTCCAGCCTCGACCATGACTCAAAGCAGGCTTACAAAGCGGACAAGATGCGATGCAGTCAAGCGACAGCTACGATCGCTCCACCTTCGCCGAATGCCAAAAATCGTCTCGAGATCCCACTCGGTCGGTTGTTGCACCGCCGACTTGGGACCGGACACGTGACCGATGAACCCAACCGTAGGTATTGGTTGAGATAAGCGTGGCCACCAAGCCTGAGGCCGCAGCCCATGATCCAGCGCGGGTGCACCCGCGAAGCGGCCGCAGTGCCATTCCGCGCGAGACGCTGAACCAACTGAAGGCTCCGCCCTTGGTCCCTGACCCGTCGGCCTACGCAACGAACGACGCACAAGCCTCACCTTCGGAACCAATTGTGCCCACCGTCACAAGGCGAATTTTGCGGGAAACGCCCCGGAATCTCGCGCGAACCTCCCGACGGCGCAGGAAAAACCTTGAATTTCCGGGGAGGTTTGCGGCAACGACAAGCCCGCACCCCCGATTTTATTTCCGGACCACTTTCTGGTTATGATTATTTGCGTCGCAAGGACGGGTTCCGCACGGAACGCTGACCGAAACGGCATAACGCACCTCTAGCTCAATTGGCAGAGCAACTGACTCTTAATCAGTAGGTTCCGGGTTCAAGTCCCGGGGGGTGCACAGTGAGAAAGGCTCGATCTGTTTCGACAGATCGAGCCTTTCGTTTTCCCCCGAATCCCGCAGACCGGCCACCTACTTCGGGAGTCGTGATCCATATCCCCGGCCGACCGGACTTCGAGCCAAGCACTGCCCCTCCAAAGCCGTGGGGCTGTCGTTCCCGGTCTCAATGCAGGCGCTGTCCCCCAACAGGCCTCGCATGCAGCGTCTCCTAATTGCCCGACGATCCCCACCAATCACTCGGGGCAAATACTCAGGTTCCGGACGCGGCCACGGGACTAACCTGGATAGTTGACAGAGGTAAGCCAATTCCCCTGCCCCGCAATCCGCAAAGGGGCTGATGAATATGGCTCAGGAAAAGATCCGGCCTGGCGCCAATATTGCAATCCGACGGTCCCTCCCCTTGACGGCGGGTGACGCGGAAGAGCAGCCCGGCACACGCGGCGGACAGACCATTGTGCATCAAAGCAACTAATGGCCCGTGCATTGGATAGGCTTTCGGGTAAGACCAACCACTTATCGGGGTACGACCTTCGTGCGCCGAACAGCAACACAGGGAGCATCCAACCCCATGAGCGAGAACGCAACCACCGAAGCCATCCGCCTGGCGGCCGGCGACGCCGCACCGGACTTCACCCTGCCCGACGCCAACGGCGATGAGCTTGCCCTGGCATCGCTGCACGGCAAGAAGACCATCGTGTACTTCTACCCTGCCGCCTCCACACCCGGGTGCACCAAGCAGGCCTGCGACTTCCGCGATTCGCTTGAATCCCTCCAGGGCGCCGGCTACCAGGTCGTCGGCATCTCGCCCGACGCACCGGCGAAGCTTGCCAAGTTCGCGGCCAAGGAAGAACTCGGCTTCCCGCTGCTTTCCGACGAGGACCACGCCGTCGCTGCGGCCTACGGCGCCTGGGGCGAAAAGAAGAACTACGGCCGCGTCTACGAGGGCCTGATCCGCTCGACCTTCGCCATCGACGAGAACGGAATCGTCGAGGTTGCGCAGTACAACGTGCGCGCCACGGGACACGTTGCAAAACTCCGTCGTGATCTGGGACTCGATCCGAAGTAAGTTTCGCCCACAGCCCAAAAGTGGAAAAATCGGCCGCCGGAATCCGCTACACTGATTCATGCTGAACCACGAGAGTGGTTGCGGCCTTGCGAGCGTGGCGAAATTGGCAGACGCGCTGGATTTAGGTTCCAGTGTCTTCGGACGTGGGGGTTCAAGTCCCCCCGCTCGCACAAATCGCCGAAGGGCATTCCATCCCCTCAGGCACCCAGACAAGGCCCCCGGATATTTCCGGGGGCCTTGTTCGTTAGTACCGTGCAGGGGCCCGAAACGATATCGGTGCCCAAACCACTTGAAGGAGTCCTTGGTGCCCACGCCGCCGCCATCCCCAGTTTCGGCAGCCGCCTCGCGCCGCGCATTCCTTGCCGGCGGACTCGGCGTCGCCGCCCTGGCGCTGACCGGCTGCGTGCCCAACAGGACCCCAGACCCGACCGCCTCCCCCACCGGCACCCCCGCCCCCGCCGTGCAGAAATTCCGCCTGGGCACTGCCGCCAACCCCGCGACGCTGGATCCGGCGGTCTCCGGGGACAACGAAACCTTCCGCATCACCAGGCAAATCTTCGAAGGCCTCATCGGGGTCGACCGGGAAACCGGCGCACCGATCCCGCTGCTTGCGACCGACTGGATCTCCAGCCCAGACCGCCTGCAACACACCTTCATCCTGCGCCGGGACGTGAAGTTCCATGACGGCACCGACTTCAACGCCGAGGCCGTGGCCATCAACTTCCAACGCTGGGCGGCGCTGCCGAAGGATGCCAAGGCCGACTCCGACCAGGGTTTCAACCAGGTCTTCAGATACACCGATTCGCTGCCCAAGTTGCCCGATTCCATCCCGGCGCCGAAACCTGTCAAGGGGCCCGACGGCCAGGAAACCGTGGATCCGCAGCTGGAGGCCGAACACCTGGCCGAGGTGCAGCGCCTTGAAACCCTGCGCGAACAGCTGAAGTCCAACCCGTTCATCGGGGCCAGCACCGGGGCCAGCGGCAGCTACTTCGGTTCCATCAAGACCGCCGGCACCCACACCGTCGTACTGACGCTGCGCCGTCCCATCACCGGGTTGATCGAGGCCCTGACCCTGCCGGGGTTGGCGATCGCCTCCCCCAAGGCACTTGCCGCGGCGGCAACCGACTCCGGGCACGTCTCGGCGCTGTCCAGCCACCCGGTGGGCACGGGCCCCTACGCCTTTGCCTCGTGGGAAGGCAACACCGTCGAAGTTTCCCGCTTCGAGGGCTACTGGGACGCCGCGGCCTTTGCCGGCAACCCCGAGGCCCCGACACTTGTTTCCTTCCGCGAAACCAGCACCCCGGCCAAGCGCCTGGGCGAGTTGCGTCGCGGCGACATCGACGGCTTTGACATGGTCACCGTCACGGGCCTGCGCGAACTTGTCCGCGAGGGCAAACTGATCGTCCAGCGGGACCCGTTCTCCGTGGCCTACCTGGGCATGAACCAGCAGAACAAGTGGCTCGCCAAGCCCGAATTCCGCCAGGCGGTCGCGCACAGCATCGACCGGCAGAAGATCATCGATGCGTACTACATTTCCGGAACCAAGGAAGCGCGCGGCTTCCTGCCCGCTTCCCTGGGCGTCAAGCCCTCCGACACCTACTTCGGCCCCGACCTGCAACGTGCCAAGGCGCTGTTGACGGAGGCCGGCTACGACGGTTCGCCCGTCCCGTTCCTGTACCCGCTGAACATCTCCCGGGCCTACCTGCCGCTGCCCGAACTCATCTATGCGGAAATCTCCCGCCAGCTCGCGACCGCGGGCATCGCCGTCGAACCGATCCCGGTGGACTGGACGGACGGCTACGTCAGCCGCGTGCGATCGGGCACCACCCCCGGGTTGCACCTCTTGGGATTCAATGGCGGCTACCGCGACCCCGATGATTTCCTCGGGGGGATCTTCTCGGACACGAGGAAGCAGTTCGGGTACAACTCGCCGATCCTGCAGGCGCAGATCCTGCTGGCCCGGTCGATTCCCGTCGGGGAGGAACGCGTCAACGCCTACCAGGACATTTCACGCACCCTGGCCGTCGACCTGCCCGCGTTGCCGCTGGTTTTCCCGATTTCCGGGCTGGCGTTCAACGACACGGTGCGGAACTATCCTTCGTCGCCGGTGCTTGACGAAGTTTTCTCCGACGTGAAACTGAACAACAAGTGACGAAGTAGTCAAGACCCCAATTTCTTGGAGTCGGAGCCACCGCGCTATTCTTGGCTGGAGTCTAGAAGAACTTTCAACGGAGATAGCCTGTGCCTTCTGAAGCCACCAGTCAATCATTTGACGTCGTTCTAATCGGCGCCGGTGTCATGAGCGCAACGCTCGGAACCCTGCTCAAGCAGTTGGAGCCGGGGTGGAGCATTGGACTTTTCGAAAACCTGGATCAGGCAGGCCTTGAGTCTTCATCGCCCTGGAACAACGCCGGCACCGGCCACTCGGCCCTGTGCGAGCTGAACTACACCGCCGCAGCTGCCGACGGATCGGTTGATCCGGCCAAGGCCATCGGCATCAACGAGCAGTTCCAGGTCACGCGCCAGTTCTACTCCCACCTGGTGCAGAACAAGCAGGTCGGCGACGCCACGAGCTTCATCAACCCGCTGCCGCACATGAGCTTTGTCATCGGAGACGAGCACGCGGACTACCTCAAGACCCGTTACGAGGCGCTCAAGCCCCACGCGCTGTTCAACGAGATCGAGCACACCGAGGACCTGGACACCATCGAGTCCTGGACCCCGCTGGTTGCCAGGGGCCGCGACGGCTCGCAGCGCGTTGCGGCGTCCCGCGTCGAATCCGGCACCGACGTCGATTTCGGTTCGCTGACCCGCCAGATGACCGAGAACCTCGCGGCCACCGGCGTCGACGTCAACTTCGGCCACAAGGTCAAGGGCATCAAGCGCGACGGCACCGGCTGGACCCTGACGGTCAAGAACAACGCCACCAAGGCGAAGCGCACCGTCAACGCCAAGTTCGTCTTCGTCGGCGCCGGCGGCGGCGCCCTGGGCCTGCTGCAGAAGGCAGGCATCGAGGAGATCAAGGGCTTCGGCGGCTTCCCCGTCTCCGGCCAGTTCCTGCGCTGCACCGATGAAACCGTCATCGACCAGCACCACGCCAAGGTCTACGGCCAGGCTTCGGTCGGCGCCCCTCCGATGAGCGTTCCGCACCTGGACACCCGCTTTGTCGACGGCAAGCGCTCGCTGATGTTCGGCCCGTACGCCGGCTTCTCCACGAACTTCCTGAAGACCTCCTCGTTGTGGGACCTTCCGCTGTCGATCCGCCCGCACAACATCATCCCGATGCTGGCCGTGGGCAAGGACAACATGTCGTTGACCGCCTACCTGATCAAGGAGGTGCTCAAATCGCGTGCGAAGAAGGACGATGCACTGCGCGAGTACTTCCCGGAGGCCACCGGCGACAAGTGGGAACTGATCACCGCCGGCCAGCGTGTCCAGGTCATCAAGAAGGACGCCAAGAAGGGCGGTGCACTGCAGTTCGGCACCGAGGTCATCACCTCTTCGGACGGCACCATCTCCGGCCTGCTCGGCGCCTCCCCGGGAGCCTCGACGGCAACCCCGATCATGATCGGCCTGCTGGGCCGCTGCTTCCCGAAGCAGTTCTCCGGCTGGGAATCCAAGCTCAAGGAAATCATTCCGTCATACGGCGTGAAGCTCAACGAGAACCCGTCGCTTTACGCCGAGGTTCGCGCCGAGACCGACAAGGTCCTGAAGCTGGCCTAGCCTGCACGGCTGGTCGAATCCCGGCCACCGAACGCACATCACCGGCAAGAGTCCGGTTCACATGTTCTTCCCCACCTGGAGTGGGCGGGGACGGTGGACCGGACTTTTGCTGTTTCCGGCACCGCCCCTGCATGCCCGGAATCCCGCGAAACCTTGTAGAAACCTTGTGACTAGGGTTTAGATGCACCGCCGCGCCTTTACACTGTGTTTGGCCCCACGGCATACTGAGCCACACCACGGAGGCCGGATCAAGGGAATCGGGGGAAGGGAACCCCCAGATCTTGCCGCCACAGGGAAACGCTCGGTATCTAGGGGGGGCAAAAGCATGCTCGCGGCTTGGGGAAAAAACAACACCGCTCACCATCGCATCCACGGGGTGGCTGCTGGCCAAGAAGACATCGGGGAACCGCAATTGTTGTCGCGGCGCTCACTTGGCATCACACTCGGAACCTCGCTGGTTCTCGGGTCGGGCGGGATCACGGCGTTGGCCGTGGCATTCGCCGCCGCAGGCCCTCCCGGAACAACCACCGTGAAAACCGGCTTCGGCCGGGCCCGGATTTCCCGGGCGGAACGCCAGTCCAGGCTCTCGGCGGACACTGCCACGAGCAGTGGCCACGGCGGCCACCAGATGTCCGGCGGCAGGTCGCTTCAGCCGGTGAACATGACCTACGGGGACCACGTTCTCGTCCAACTCGATGTCTTCAACGAAAGCGACGAAGACCAGATGTTTTCACCCGGGCAACTTCGCCTGCGGGGAAACAGTCAACCGTGGCTGGTTGTCAACCGGTGGAACGACCAGCCGCCGGGGCTGCTGGCCCCGGGAGCCGAGCTCCGGGCCAACATCAGCTTCCTGGTTCCCTCCGACGCCACGGCATTCACCGCACTCTTTGACGACATCGCAAGCCCGGGCGGCGTGCCCATCGATATGCCGCTGCCCGCCGTGGCTTGGCGCCCCGGATTCCTGGAGGCCGATCATGTCTAAGGAAAACCTGCCTCCAGCGGACGGCACCCACCCCGGCGATTCCACCACCGCTCCCGGCGCCAATGAAGGCACGCTCGACCGGGCCAGCGCACTGAAATTCGGTGCGGCCGCGGGGATCGGGGTTCTCGCGGCCATGGCCGCAGTCTCCCGCCCCGCCGTGGCTGTCGCTCCCGCCAGGGCCCGCGGACGGGCGCCTGCGGCAGCAGCCCCGTTGAACGGGGTGTTGGACCTCTACATCAACGAGGGCTACGCCAAGATGGTTGACGATTCCCTTGTCTACCAGCGCGGGTTCGGCGACCGGCCCACCGTGCTTCGGGATCTCAAGCCGTCGCTGCGCATCGGGCCGAAGGTCTTTACAAGAAACGGGCAAGTGGTCGCATCACGGACCTATCCATTGGGCGCGGCGCTTCCCCCCAACGGGACGCCGACGCCGGCCGGGCCGGACCACGCGAACTCCGGCCAGTTCATGATCAGGCGCAACCACTGGGCCAGCTATTTCCCGCAACGCACCATCATTGCCGAAACCGGATCGACGGTGCGGCTTCGCGTATTCAACGGGCTTTCCGGAACACACCAGCTCACCGTTGCCCAGGCCGGGCCAGGTCACAGCGATGAGACCACGGAACCGATTCCTCCGGGCGGGGTAGCGTATCTGGATTTCGCCGCACCCGGCGCAGGCACCTACATCTACTACGATCCGACGAATTCCCCCGTGCAGCGCGCCATCGGACTCTTCGGAACCCTCGTGGTGCTGGATCCCGAGGACGCCTGGCGGGTGGCGCCGAATCAGATGGCCTTCGAACGGCAGTGGCTGTGGGTCACCCATGCGGTCGACACCACGTGGGCAGATATCGAGGCGGCCGGCGGAACCGTCGATCCGGAGGCGGACCCCGCGGTGCCCCGCTATTTCCTGCTCAACGACCGCAGCGGCTTCGAGGCCCTCGGCCACTCGCCGAACGCTGCGATCAACCGGGCGGCGCATGAGGAGTCACTGGTGTCCGGCTACCCGCGGCAAGTCGACGTCCGCGATTTCGGCGAGGACGCGGAGCTGGGCACCCTCCGGGGCGGGCAGGCGGTCCGGTTGGTGAATCCCGGGATCGCCTTCCACCAGATTCATTTCCACGGCAACCACCTCTGGACGGTGCGGCGAAACAACGTCGAATGGACTCGCGAGAATGGACTCGTGGATGACGAGGGGCACGTGGTGCTCCAGCAATGGGAGGATGTCGTCGAACTCCAACCCATGGACCGCAAGGACTGCATCATTCCGTTGAAACGACCGCCCGACGCCACCGACCAGGTCTGGAACAACCGGACCGAGGACTGGAAGTACCCCATGCACTGCCACGCCGAGATGTCGCAAACCGCGGCCGGCGGCCTGTACCCCGGCGGGCTTGTCGCCCACTGGGAACTCAAATCACCGGCGAGCGGAGGCTAGGACCATGAGCACAACATTCTGGGGATTGCCCGGTAGTGCAGCGGCGATCGGCGGCATCCGCGACGCGGAAAAGAAGAAGTCCAAGAAAAAGCGGAAGTCGAAAGCCAAGACAAAGGCAAAGGTGAAGGCCGCCAAGGAGCCGGGCACGACGACAAAGAAGAAGGTCGCCAAGAAGAAGGCCCCGAAACCGACGCCCAAGCCCGCACCCAAGCCAACGCCGAAACCAAGTCCGACGCCTAAGCCGACTCCGTCGCCATCTGCGACAAAACCACCGTCGCCGTCTCCTACTCCGACGAAGACACCGTCGCCAACCGCCACGGCAGCACCGAGCCCGACAGGTCCGGCGCCGACGACAAGTCCAACCCAGTCCACGGCGCCGACCTCCCCGCCGCCACGTCCGACGGTCGCCCCGCCATCATCCGACGATGATGACGACGGCGAGCCCCGGGAATACGACTCCCAGGCCGACTTCGCCTCGCACCAAATGCAGCAGGACACCCCGGAAACCCAGTTCAGGCAGACCCCTCAACTCTCGGTCGACCTGGACGTTGCGAACAAAAGGCTGATCTTCCCCGACGGGGCGGAGTTCGAGACGTGGGTTTTCCACTCCCCGGACTCCGGACGCGGCTTCCCCGGGCCCACGCTGCGGCCCAAGGAAGGGGAAATCTTCCATTCCCGGGTCGAACCCAGCATGGGTCCGCACACCATCCACTGGCACGGCATGGAACCGGATCCGCGCAACGACGGGGTGGGGCACACCTCGTTCGAGATCGATGACCACTACACCTACCAGTGGCAGCCCGAACCCGGGCGGGTGCACGACCCCAACTACGGCGCTGCGGGCACCTACTTCTACCACTGCCACGTCAACACGGTGCTGCATGCGCAGATGGGGTTGCTGGGCCCGCTGATCGTCGACCCGATCGAACTGCCTGGCTATGAGGTTTCCTCACCCAAAAACCGCAGGGCCTTCGGCGACGGACCCGAGTACGACATCGAGACCGAGTCCCTGATCATGATGTATTCGGTCGATCCGCGCTGGCACGACCTCGGGCATGCGGCGGGCCTGTCCGGCGAGGACGTGGGGCTCAACCGCTTTGAACCCAATCACTTCTACATCACCGGCGGCCTGCTGAACTCGCGCGAGGAACGCGAAGGCGCGGTGTGGGCGCCAACCGAGCTACCCATCAGGGTACCCAGCAATGAACCAGGCGAGGAGCAAGCCCCGAGCCTCATGAGGCTGCTGGACGGCAATTACCTGCCCAACGTGATCACGTTCCATGACAAGGACGGCAACCCCGCACGCATCGCCGAACTCATCGCCCACGACGGCCGCCCCTACCGGCACACCGCGGTCAAGGGAGCACCGGCGATCCCGACGAGCATGCACCCGGACCCGGCGGCACACCTTTTCACCCACATTGTGGCGATGGGGGCGGCGGAACGGTACGACGTGCTCCTGCACCCGCCGGAGGCCGGAGACTACACGCTGCGGATCAAATGGAACGACTGGATCACCGGCAAGACCCTGGCCACACGGGAGCTGAAGCTCATCGCCGGCTGAAACGCCGGAGGGGATTGCCCCGGGGAACTCCGGTGCACCCGCCACCCCGCCTTGAAAGGGAACAGGCGGGGTGGTTTGCTTGGCGTGGATGCCCGAAAGAGTTCATGGCGCAGTCGTTGCCGACGGCCATGTGCAGCGTCCGCGGAACCGCACCATGCGGTTCCGGCGGCGTGCCGGGGAGGACCATCCGGCAAGGACACGGCAATGCTTGGACACGGCTACGTGAACGCCCTGAAACAGGCCAAGAGCGGCGTCTTCGGCCCCCGGGGGGAAAAGATCGGCACGCTGGGCAACATCTTCATGGATGTCGGCACCGGGGACGCCGACTTCGTCACCGTCCATCTGGGGCTCTTCGGCGCCGAGGAGTGCTTCGTTTCGCTCGAGGGCGCCGAGATCGCCCACGGACGCCTGCATGTGGCGTTCGGCAAGGACAAGATCAGGCACGCCCCGCACCTGGACTCCGCCGCCACGCTGACCGACGAGGACAAGCACCTGCTTGACCTTTACTACGCGCGGGGCATTGCCGGCACCGCGGGCGCCGGGACACAGGAGTAGGGAGCAGGCAGGCGACGTCGCCCCGCGGCCGGCGTCGCAAACGACTTGGCGGATGCCCCCCTCCCCCTTGAACGGGAACGCGCATGGTGCTTTGCTTGCCATGGATGCCCGGCAAGGATGGCTGCGATATTTCGGCCATGCCCGATCCGCCCGGTTCACAGGCCCCACCGGACGGCCCGTCCGGCCGCGCCGGGAGAAACATCAGGTAAGGACACAGCCATGCTTCGCCGCGAGGAACTCCACAAACTGCTTGAAACCGCAACCACCGTCGTTGGCCCGACCGGTGAAAAGATCGGCACGCTGGGCCACCTGCTGCTGGACGCCCGCACCGGGGAACCCGGATTCGCCACGATCCACACCGGCTTTTTCGGAACGGCCGAAAGCATCGTCCCGCTCAGCGGTGCCACGATCTCCCGGGGCATCCTCCACGTCGCCTTCGACAAGGACGTCGTGCGGCACGCGCCGAACATCGATCCCCTGGCCGAGCTGGGCATCGCGGACGAGGACAGGCTCTTCGAATACTACGGACCGGAACCGCCGGAGCCTGCCGGCCGGTCCCACGGGGCCCACGCCGCGGATCCGGCCGCCGCTCCGGCACGCGCGACCCGCCCCTCGGGCTTCGAGACGGATGAGCGGGTCATCGCCGTGGACGACGACGAGGGGCGCCCGCTGCTGCGCAAGTACGTGGTGACGGCCAGCGAAACGACGCCCCCGAAGGCTCCCGGGGCCACGCACGGCAGGCACGCGGCACCGCCGGAACGCTGATCCCGACGCGGCGCCCGGCCCGGGCGGCGCGCAGTGTCTCTCATGCGCCGAGTCCGTCACCGGGCGTCTGAACCTTGCCCGGCTTCGTCGTCTTCGTTCGGGGCCGGGCCCGCTTCGTGCTGTCGCGGCAACACGCCGAGCCCCAGGTTCGCCGCTCCATCGTCGACAACCAGTTCCGCCTCCAGCAACGGGTCAAGGCCGCCACGCGGTCCGATGCCTGCTTCTCCGGGTCCCGGCCTGGGCCCCGGGATGTTCGCGGTCATTTTTCTTCTCCCACTCATGCAGGGCCGGCCCCGGAGTCGCCCGGGGCGATTCCCGCGCCGTCCGGCCTGTGCGCGATCGGTTCCCTGCCCGGGAACCGATCCCCCAACTGCCGCGCTACCGCCAAGCTACCGCCTCCGGGGCGGCGTTCCAACCGCCAAAAGTCCCATGGATCCTCACTCCCCCTGGAAGATTCCATCGTTCCCCGCGCCCGCATCGGGCGCCGTGGACCGTGCACCGCTGGGCGAGGCCCGCCGCGCTTCCTCCCGGCATCCGCACAAGATCCGTCACACATCCGCGCAGCGTCCACGGAACGTCGACGCCGGAGTCCCTTGTCACACGCCACGCTGTGGCCAAGGTCGTCCTTTCGGTTCATGCCTGCGTGCTCCCGGGTGGCTAGAGTGGTAGAAGCGCAAAACCACACACCACAATTCTCAAGGATGGCAGATGCATCGGCTGGCCGTACTCTCACTGGGCAACCGCGCCCTGATCGCGTTGATCACCGTGTTCGTCGCGGTCTTCGGCGTGATCACGATGGGGCAACTCAAGCAGGAACTCATTCCCTCGCTGGAATTCCCGCGGATCTCGGTCGTCGCATCCCAGCCCGGCGCCTCCCCGGAGGTCATCGACAAGCAGGTCGCCCAGCCGCTGGAGGGCGCGCTGCAGGCCGTCGAGGGGCTCGAGTCCTCCTCGTCGACCTCGCAGACCGGTTTCACCACCGTCTCGTTGTCCTTCGTCTACGGCACCGACCTGGACCGCGCCCGCGCCCAGGTGGACAAGGCCATCTCCAACGCCAAGGCCACGCTGCCGGCCGACGTGGAACCCTCCGCCTTCGCCGGGTCCATCTCCGACTTCCCGATCGTCTACATGGCGGTCTCCGGCGGCAAGGACCTGAACACGCTGCGTTCGGACGTCGAGCGCCTGGTGCTGCCCAAGCTTTCCAAGATCGACGGCGTGCGCACAGCCGACGTCTCCGGCGGCACCGCCCAGCACATCGCCGTGCTGCCGGATGCCAAGAAGCTCGCCTCCGAGAAGCTGGGCGTCAACGACCTCAAGAAGGCCATCGAGGACGGCTCCGGGCTGATGCCGGTGGGCCGTCTGGAAACCGGCGGCCTGGACCTGCCCGTCACCAGCGGATCGCTCGTCGACTCGCTGGGCGCCGTGAAGTCCCTACCGGTCAAGGGCTCCTCCGGGGTGCTCAAGCTCTCCGAGCTGGCCGCGATCGAGATGCAGGACGATGCAGCCACCTCCATCACCCGCACCAACGGAGTGGAGACCCTCGCGGTCTCGGTGACCAAGAAGCCCGACGGGGACACCGTGGGCATCTCCCACGCCGTCACCGCCATGGTCCCGGGGCTGGCCGCCCAGCTGGGCGACGGCGCGAAGTTCACCACGGTGTTCGACCAGGCGCCGTTCATCGAGCAGTCCATCCACGACCTCACGGTCGAGGGCCTGCTGGGCCTGGGCTTCGCCGTCGTCGTCATCCTCATCTTCCTGTTCTCGGTGCGCTCCACGCTTGTCACCGCGATCTCCATCCCGCTGTCCCTGCTGGTCACGTTCATCGGCCTGCGCATGGGCGGCTACTCGCTGAACATGCTGACCCTGGGCGCCCTGACCATCTCGATCGGCCGCGTGGTCGACGACTCGATCGTCGTCATCGAGAACATCAAGCGGCACCTGGCCTACGGCGAGGACAAGAAGACCGCGATCACCACCGCGGTGCGCGAGGTCGCCACCGCGGTGACCGCCGCGACGCTGACCACCGTGGCGGTGTTCCTGCCCGTGGCGCTGGTCGGCGGCATGGCCGGGGAGCTCTTCCGCCCGTTCGCGCTCACCGTGACGATCGCGCTGCTGGCATCGCTGCTGGTCTCGCTGACGATCGTGCCGGTGCTTGCCTACTGGTTCCTGGGGCACACCCAGCCCGGCGCCGCGGACCTTGCGGCCGCCCGCGCCAAGGCCGAGGCCAAGGAGCGGAACTCCTGGCTGCAGCGCGGCTACGCCCCGGTGCTGCGCGGCACCCAGCGCCGCCCGGTCATCACGCTGCTGGCCTCGGTCGCGATCCTGGCCGGCACCGTGCTGATGGTCCCTCTGGTGCCCACCAACCTGCTCGGCGGCACCGGGCAGAACACCTTCTCCGTCACCCAGGCCATGCCCGCCGGCTCCTCGCTGGAGACCACGCTGAAGGCCGCCAAGCCCGTGGAAAAGGCGCTGCGCAAGGTCCCCGGCGTGCAGGACGTGCAGATGACCGTCGGCACGCCGTCCGGCGGGTTCGCCTCCTTCATGGCCGGCGGATCGGACACCGCGAGCTTCACCGTGATGACCGACGCCAAGGCCGACCAGGAAACCATCATGGGCGCCGCCCGCGCCGCGGTCGAACCGCTGGCCAAGGACTCGACGATCTCGCTCTCCGGCTCCGAGGGCGGCATGGGCGGCACCAGCGCCGTCACCGTCCAGGTCGGCGCCCCCACCCCGAAGCTGCTGGCAGAGGCCACCACGGCCACCGCCAAGGCGATGGCCGGGATCCCCGGCGCCACGGATGTCAGCGACAACCTCTCCGAGGCGCGCCCGCAGGTCTCCATCACGGTGGACCGGGTCAAGGCAGCCAAGGCCGGGCTCTCCGAAGCGCAGATCGGCGCGCTCGCCGCCGGCACGATCTCCCCGATCCCCGCCGGCACCGTGCGCGTGGGCTACACCGACTACCCGGTGTCCATCGGCGAGGGCACCGACCTGACGTCGCTGGCCCAGCTGAAGGACCTGTTGCTGCCGACCCCCGGCGGCGCGGTCAAGCTGGGCGACGTGGCAACGGTCGAACGCACCGACTCCCCCGCCACCATCACTTCCTCCAACGGCGACCGCATCGCCACCGTGTCCATCACCCCGGGCGAGAACGACCTGGGTGCGGTCTCCGCCGAGGTCGCCAAGCGGCTCGATGCGCTGGCCCTGCCGGCCGGCGCCACCGCGGAGCTCGGCGGCGCCGCCACCCAGCAGGCGGAGTCCTTCTCCCAGCTTTACCTGGCGCTGCTTGCGGCCATCGCGATCGTCTACGTGGTCATGGTGGCAACGTTCAAGTCGCTGGCGCAGCCGCTGATCCTGCTGGTCTCCATCCCGTTCGCCGCCACCGGCGCGATCGGCCTGCTGCTGCTCACCGGCGTGCCGCTGGGCCTGCCGTCGCTGATCGGCATGCTGATGCTGGTGGGCATCGTCGTCACCAACGCGATCGTGCTGATCGACCTCATCAACCAGTACCGGCACGCGAGCGGTGACCGGCCGGCGATGAACCTGCAGGACGCCATCCACCACGGCGCCCGCCAGCGCCTGCGCCCGATCCTGATGACGGCCGCGGCCACCATCTTCGCGCTGATCCCGATGGCCATGGGCCTGACCGGCGGCGGAGGGTTCATCTCCCAGCCGCTGGCCGTGGTGGTCATCGGCGGCCTGGTCTCCTCCACCGCGCTGACCCTGGTCCTGGTTCCGGTGCTCTACCACCTGGTGGAGGGCGCCAAGGAACGCGGCGCCAAGCGCCGTGACGACAGGCGCCGCAAGCCCGGCGGTCCCGCCACCTCGACCAGCGACCTGATCAAGGCGATGGACGAGGCCGGCAAGGTACCCGTCTACGGGTCCTCCGGCACCAAGGCCGACACCAACTGCATGGGCGCGGTTCCGCCGCCGGTCAGCGCCACCGGGGCCTACCCCCCGGGCACGCTGATCAACCCGGCAACGGGTTCGATCCCGCTGACCCGCAGGGAACGCAAGGAAGTCGAAGAGGGGCAGCACGGGCGCCTGGCCTAACGCCGGATTCAACGTTGTGTTTCTGTACGGATAGTCGGCAAGGGTCGCCACAACCCATGGGTTGTGGCGCGCCTTGCCTATTCGGGATGCGAACCCACCTGGGCGTCTTCAAGTACCGGAACGGCGGGTCGGGCCCCTAGCCAGCCACGGCGCGGCAGGCAAGTCGCAGGGCCAAACGCGTCTCTGCATCCGAGAGGTCCAGCCCCAGCAGTTCCTGGATCCTGGAAACGCGGGCTGCCACGGTGTTTCGGTGGAGGCCCAACGCGGCAGCGGTGGCGCTGATGCTCGACTCGTGGTCCAGGTAGGATCCCAGCGTCGGGACCAGCTCGGCGTTGCTCTCCCGAAGCGGTGCCAGCAGGGATCGTGCAGCAGGGACGAATGTGTCGTTTTCGGTCCACGAAAGCAGCAATTGTTCGATGCCCAATGCATCCATGCGCACAAACCATCCGGTCGCCGAGCGCTGCGTGGCGATCCGTGCGGCCTCCGAGGCTCCGTTGATGGTCTCGGCGAGACCCGTCGGCCCGCTGTCCGGGGTCCCGATACCCGTGGCAATGTTGAAGGATCGGCGCACTTCCACATGCATGGCCTTCAGGGCCGCGACTTGGGCCTCCAGGTCGTTTTGCCTGAGCGGCGCCGGGAAGTTCAGCCAGCCCGCAATGCCTTCGCCAAGGGTCACTGCTTGCCAGTCAGCGGATAGGCCTGACAGGTATCGTTTCAGTTCGCGCAACAGCTGCAATGCATCGATGCGTGTCCTGCCGACCATCCTGAATCCCAGGTGGTATCCGCCGATCCCCCAGCCGCGGTCGAGCATGCGACGTTCCAGGTCGAGATCCGGGGCAGACCGTTTCTCCAGGAAATCGCCCAGCAGGCCGGCGGACACCGAGGCGTCGTTGACCTCTGCGACCTCGTCAATGAGGATGCGGGCCGCGACTGCGGGCATCATCACCTCGGCGGCCATCGCCAGCGCCCCCAGTTGCACCTCCCCGAACCCCTGCCCAAAGACCGCAAGGCGCAGCCCGCTGCGGCCGGCGCTGTCCACGCGCACCGAGGCCACGCATCCGTGGGCGCTTCGCGCGGTGTCCAGCCACGGCGCAAAATCGATCTCCGAGAGCAGTCCGGCCGAAAGGATCCCGCCGGACTGAGCGAGCACGCCTTCCCGTGACACCAAGGCGATCCCGTGGCCCAGGTTCGCAGCGAGGTGCCCGATCATGTCGGACACCCCCTCCGCCCGGTATTCAAAGGACCGGGCAGCCTTCCGCACATAGGAAAGCATCAACGAATCGCGCCCCTCGCGCAACTGCCACCAAGCCTGGGCCAATTCCATGGGCCGATCCACATGCAACAGCGCAAGGCCCAGGCGTCCGGCAAGCACCCGGGTGCCTACGCCGAAGCGATCGGCATCCAGCAGGGCAAGTGCGCCAAAGCCCCTGTCGCGTACACGGCGGATCAGTGCGTCTTGTTGCCAGGCATCGCTCGGAGGAGCGATGGTGAGCACCGCCAAGTCCCCCAAGTTGTTCCACGGCAGCCTGTCCTCCGCGGATTCAACGAACGCCTCCGGCAGCGAAATGCCCGGTTCTCCGGTGATGATGCGCAGGCCGCCGTTCTGTGGATGGGCCAGCAGGTCGCTGAGCGTCAGTGTCCGGTTCATGTGCTCCGTTCAAGTTGGTCCAGTCCAAAGACGGCGGGCAAAACATGGATCAGCCGTTCTCTGCGTTCCAGCCACCACGCTGGCGCCGGAAGCGAAACGACCGCTATGTGCCTGCCCTGCATCACCTCGTCGACCTGGAGGATGGCCCGGGATATCGAATCGAGCACCACGATGATTTCCGGGGTTGCGGCCAGGACTTCGCCATCGCTCATGTAGGCCAGGAACTCGGAGCGGGCTATCACCCGGGAAATCTCCCCGTCGTTGCAGGTGACCTCGATGGTCGAATTGTGCATCGTCTGCGCGGAAATTTCGATCGCTGTGACCCTGCCTTGGCCCAAGAGCCGGGCGCCCAGCCTTTCGGCAAGTACGGGCACCGGCTCCTGCTCCGCGGCGATGAATGCTTCGCCCAGTTCCAGGGCCTGCAGGTAGATTCCATTGATGGCATGTTCGCGGAGGTCCCCGACGTGAAAGCCGCCCAGCAGGACCGGGGCAACCCCGCCGGCCTGGATCACCGCGGCACGGATGACCTTTTCCATGTCTTCGGCCCTGTCGGTGTTCACGATCGCGACCCCGCCGGCACCGGTGTCGCAGACGGCAAAGAGGCCTGGAACCTTGTCCACATAGAGAGACATTTGATCAAGCCGGGGGTAGGCCCGCCCGGTGAAATCCGCGTCGACGAAGACCATCTCATGGGCCAGGCCCAGGGCTGTGAGGCCGTTGACCCCGCCGCCTTCCAACGCACAGACGGCCTCCGGCCGTGTTCCCGACCAGCGCGCCGCGGCCGTCAGCAGCGGGGCAAACGGGTCCTCGGCAGGGAGTCGCTCATGCAGGAAGTGGGTGGATCCCACGTAGGCAACCGCAACGCACGGGAGTGCCGGATCCACGTCGCGCACTTGGTGCACGTTCAGCGGCCACTCGCCAGAGGCCCCCAAGATGAGTTCCTGCAGCGTGGTTTTCCCGCCGCCCCCGGATCCCAGAAGGGAAAACCCTCGGGCAAGCGCCGGGATCCGGGCTTGCCCGAGGATGATCGTCATGGTGCCATCCTATCGGGGCACCCGCAGCAATCCTTGCTGTTCCACGGGGACGAATGACTCCTCGAGGCCGAATGCGGCGGGGCCAAAGGCGGCAAGGGCCGCGGGGGTGCGCATCATCTCCGGGGTCGAGATTCCCAGCACCCTCACACGTTGCCCGTAGCGCAATCCTTCGGTGGTGATAGGTTCCCCGCTTTCGGCGTCAAGGACGCAAATCAGGTCCGGGACGATGGCCAGGATGGCCCCGCCACAGCGTGCCACCAGATTCTCGTTTTGGAACACGATCTCCAGGTCTTCGCCCCCTTCGACTCCGAGCGGGGAAATCACCGCACTTCCCTTGGCGAATCCGTCAGTGGTGCGCCGCTCCACGTCGCTTACCTTGCCAATAAAGAGCTCCCTGACGTGGCAGTACAGGGTGCTCGACAGCGTCTTGGCGATAGCTTCGAAGGGCGAGCCATGTTCTTCCCGGGCCATGCGAATGGCCCGGCCCAGGGCCAGCGCCATGGAGAGCGTGCGTGGCACGGCGGTCCGCTTGACATCGGCGCCCGTCATCGAATATTCGGCAATGTGCCCCACCCCGCCCAGGCGGACGGTGATGCCCCGGGCCAGCCATTCCATCTGCCTGTCGTCGTCCCCCGTGTCAATGACGACCTTCTCGCCGCGTTCGCCGGCAAGCGCCAGCGGCGAGCCGTGCACCCCGTACACTGCAAAGGTCTCCATGGACAGCTCGGGGAAGGCCCTCCCCATACCGTCTGCATCGATGACGGGAAGTCCCGCCTCAACGGCAACCGCCAGCGGAATCATCGAGTTGATGCCGCCACATTCGATGGGCATCGTCGCATCGGCGGTACGGCCCAAGTGTTCTTCCAGGGTGCGCAGGGCCAACAGAGCCTCGGTCCCGGCCGGGATCTTCTCGACCATGACCGTGGGGGCACCCATTTGGGCGGTGGGGATCACGAACATATCGTCGTCGATCTCCTCCGGATCCAGGATGGTGATGTGCCCATCGCCCAGGACGCGTTCCACCAGCATCTTTCCGATGTAAGGGTCCCCGCCACCGCCCGTGCCCAGCAACGTGGCTCCGCGGGCCAGGTCATCGAGGTCAGAGGCGCGCAGCTGCCAGCTCATGAAACCGGCTCCGGAACACCGTCGAAGCGGTGCGATGGCATGTCGTAACCGAAGTACCCTGGCCCCACCATGGCCAGGGCCTCTGGGGAATGCCAGCGGGGGTCGCTGGGCGCGCTGAGCACGCGCACCCGTTGCCCGTAGCGCAGCGACTCGGTGGTGATCGGCTCCCCGGATTCGTGGTCCAGCACCATGATCAGGTCGGGAGTGGTGGCCAGTACCCGGGCCCCGGTCTGGGCAATCAGGTGTTCGTTTTGGAAGGAGAGCCTCAGCGTGGAATCGGCGTCCTCGATCCGTGCGTTGCCACGGGCAAAGCCCTTGGTGGTGCCGCGTTCGACGTCCACGACCTTGCCTGCAAATATTTCCAGCCCTCCGATGAGGTCGAGCACCACCGCGACGGGGTCGGTCTTGGCGGCGCGGGCCTCCTCGATGCCGGTGCCGATAGACAGGCAGTGGCCCAGGGAACCGGGCACCATGGAGGCTCTGGCCTGCCGGCCGTCCATGGCGAACCCGGCGACCATCACGGAGCACCCCATCTCCACGCAGGCAACCCGGGCGATCCGTTCGGTCCAGAGGTTGTTTGCAGTTTCCAGCACAGCGGTGTTGCCCTTTTCGTCGCTGATGGCCAGCGGGGATGCGGTGATTCCGTAGAGCGTGGGCAGAAGCATCTGCAGCTCCGGGAAGGCCCTGCCCATGCCGTCCGCATCGATCAGCGGCAATCCCAGGACGGCCGCCGCGGCGATCGGGATGGTGGAGTTCACGCCGCCGACCTCCGCACACGCAACATGGGTCATCTTCCGTCCCAGGTGCTTTTCCAGTGCGCGGACGGGCGCCACGAGCTCCTCGAGGCTCGGCAGTTTTTCCACCATGACGGTGGGCGCGCCCATCATGGAGACTGTGAGCGCAAGGGCGTCATCAGGCACCTCCTCCAGCGAGATGGCCGTGACGGGACCGTGTTCGCGCAATGCCTGTTCGGCGAGCAGCGAGCCGATGTAAGGGTCTCCTCCCCCTCCGGTGCCCAGCACCGCCGCGCCGCGGGCCAGAGGCGCGATCATGTCAAGGGATATCATCCAGCTCATACCCGAACCCCCATTTCCAGGTCGCCGACGGCCTTGACCCGGATGCGCGTGGCGTTGCCCGGCAGGTACGGGATGGGCACCTCGTCGAAGTCGATGATTTTGACGGAGCGCGGGGACGCCCCCGCAGCGATGGCCTTGTCGATGGCCTCGGAGCGCACTGCAGCCAGGGATTCCTCTCTGCGGCCCGGCTCGATGGTGTACACCTTGTCGATCTCGCCTCCGACCTGGGCTATGGATGCTCCGATGGCGTTGGCAACCGCGTAGTTTTCCGGGCGATTCACGGCCCCAAAGAGCGGCAGTTCATCGGCCAGGAGGATAGAGCCGCCGCCAACCGCCACCACGGAGATGGGTTCCGGCGACGTGCGCATCCTATCGACCGCCTCGGACACCCGTTCGGCAATCCGCGCCAGGACCTTCTGCACGAAGACCGGATCCAGATGGGCGACCTTGCTCCGATCCCCGATCTCCACGCGGCCTGCCGCCACGGCTATGTCGGTGGCAGTGAGCGTACCGCCGCCAAAGACCAAGGCCTCCGTGCTCAGCTTGTAGCCGACCGATTCAGGGCCCACTTCACCGGTTTCGGTGTCGACGATGCTGCCGCCTCCGATGCCTAGTGACAGCACGTCCGGCATGCGGAAGTTGGTGCGGATGCCCGCGACCTTGACCTCGTTGGCCGTTTCGCGCGGGAAGCCGTTGACCAGCAGGCCGATGTCCGCGGTGGTGCCGCCGATGTCAATGACGGCGCAGGTAGCCAGGCCGGAAGTGAGCGCGGCCCCGCGCATCGAGTTGGTGGGCCCGGAGGCGAAGGTCGCCACGGGGTAGCGGCGCACGTAGTCCTCGTCCATCAGTGTGCCATCGTTCTGGCTCAGGTAAATGGGTGATTCGATGCCCTCGGCGCGCACTGCAACTGTGAGCCCGTCCACGATCTCAGCCGCCAGTTCACGCAGCGCAGCGTTGATGATCGTGGCGTTTTCGCGTTCCAGCAGGCCAATGCGGCCGATCTCGTGGGAAAGTGAGATGGCGACATCGCTTCCGAGGACTTCCGCGACGATTTCCGCGGCCCTGACCTCGAGGTCGTGGTTGACGGGGCTGAAGACCGATGAAATCGCGACCGAGCGGATGCCGTGGGCTTTCATGTCCGCGGCGTGGGCACGCAATTCATCGGGGTCCAGCGGCGAGATGGGCCGTCCGTCGAATTCGTAACCACCGTGTGCAAGGTAGCTGCGCGCGTTGATGGCGTTCTTCAGCCCTTCGGGCCAGTCCACCAGCGGCGGCAGTGCCTTGGTTGCGGGAAGCCCCAGGCGCAGTGCCGCAGTGGGGGCCAAGTGCTTGGCCTGAACCAGTGCGTTGATGAAATGGGTAGTGCCGATCATGACGGCGGTGACTTGCTCGCCCTCGAAGTGGTGTCCGCGTCGCAGGTCTTGGATCGCCTCGACGATTCCGGTGGTCACGTCGGGTGTGGTGGCGTGCTTGACTGCGCCGAGCGTCTGGCGCCCGTCCATCAGCACGGCGTCGGTGTTGGTGCCCCCGACATCGATTCCGATATGCATGGTCTAGTCCTTCGCTAAATGTGTGAGGTCTGGTTTCAGGCTGCGGTTGAGACGTTCGCGGGTTCGGACTGGAGGGTGCGGGATTGCCCTACACCCCTGACCAGTCCGAGCTTGCCCGCGGCAACGTAGAGCGCCATTGATAGGAATAGTGAGATCAGCGATGGGATACCCCAAGTGACGAAGTATCCGGCCACCGAGGAGACCACCCAAATGATGATGGTTGCCGGGACGACGCGCGGCGCGGTTTCCGGCAGGGTGCCCAAAAGGCGCGTGGCATCGAGTTCACCGCGCCACCGCTTGAGGATGTAGTACTCCGCGACCATGATTCCGGCGATCGGAGGGAAGGCGACGCCCAACACGATCAGGAAGTCCGTGAAGCGTGAGAGGATGCCGGCCGCGGCAAGGATGGATCCGACCAAGCCCAGAACCACGGTGGTGGTGACGCGGTTCAGGTTCTTGTTGAAGGTCGTGGAGACGAAATTGATCAGCCCAAGCGACGAGGAATAGAGGTTCCAGTCATTGATCTTCAAGGTTCCGGTAATCACGATCAGCAGTCCGACGAAGCCGATGGAAGACGTCACGATCGCCACGATGTCGCCGGTGGCCGCGGCATGGGCCAGTAGGACGCCGGCCAGCCCGATGACGAACTCACCGAGGGTCACGCCAAGCACCGTCTGCTTGACGACGTCCGCCTTGGAACGGTTGAACCGGGTCATGTCGGCGGTGATGATGGCGCCGACGATGAGTCCGCCCGCCACCACTGCGGTTCCCTGCCAGACGGTCATGGTCGGGCCCGGAGCCGGGGAGGTCAACAACTCGCCCAAGGAGTGGTTCCGAAGTTCGCTGATCACAGACCACCCGACAAGAACCAGGAATAGCGGCACGGTGATGTTGGCCAGGCGCTGCATGCCGGAGAAGCCGAAGGCGACGATGCCAGTGACTGCCAGGCCGAAAAGCAGGGACCAGACCCACATGGGAAGCATGTTGGGCATGAGCACATCAAGTGACTGTGCGGAGATGGCGCTCTGGATGCCGAACCAGCCAATCAGGCTGATGCCGATGGCCAGTCCAACCAAGGAGGCTCCCACGTCACCGAAACCGGTCCAGCGGGCCAATAGTGCGGTGTTGAGGCCTTCCTTCTGGCCGATGATGCCAACAATGCACATCAGAATCTCAAGAATGATCGACCCGAAGAGTAGAGCCAGGGCCGCTTCTCCGAAGGTCATGCTGAAGCCTAGCGTCGCGCCCAGCAGGAATTGCGAGAGCGCTGAGACCTGGCCGAAGCGTTGGACGGCAATGCCGAACCATGGCTTCTGCGCCTGCGGGGTGACACGGGAGAGGGCGAAATCGTCGGCGTGCGTCGGATGTGCCATGTTGCTCCTTGGACAAAGTGGATAGTGCGGATGCGGGGACTCACTTAAGTTATGGAGGATTCATGATCCGCGCCACGTGCAATATGCACATATTGCCCAGATTAGTGTGCATCAAGCACAGGTGCTCGCCGATTCGTCACTGACGAAATCGAAGACGGGGCTGGCACAACCGGGCACCGATAACACTGCGGGCTTGACCGCGCGTTCGAGGAGCATTCGCTTCGGATATGCGCTTGGAGCACCTTCACACCCAGCTCGCCGCTTCTGGATCTTGCCGTACCCAACGGCTTCGTCGCACGCTGCCCGCGAATCACCCGACCGCCGACATCAGAGCGATCCGCACGCAGCATTGCAAGCTGTCTTTCGGCTACGCGCCCTCGCTCCACCGTGACATCCGAGGAAATGAAGACAGACATTTGCTCGTTCACCGAATCGATACCTCTGGCAACAACTCCGGCGCCGACGTACGCTCGTGGCATGGAAAAACAACAGCGCCACCCGGGGACCGAGGTCCTCGAATCCCACCAGTGCTGGGAACAGTTGCGGAGCGTCTCGGTCGGGCACCTGGCCGTCAGCCACGGCGACCAGCCGAGGATCTTCCCGATCAACTACACCGTCGACCACGGCACCGTAGTGTTCCGCACCGGCCCCGGAAACAAGCTCGACGTCATGCGCCTGCAACCGAACGTCGCGTTCGAGGCCGACGGCGTCGACCAGGAAACCGGCGTCGCCTGGTCGGTCATGATCGAGGGAACCGTGGAGCTGTTCCAGGGCATCGAGGAACTCGTCGACTCGTTCTCGCTCATGCTCTTCCCGTGGGAGCCCGGCCCGAAAGACCAGTTCGTGCGCATCGTTCCCACCAGCGTCACCGGCCGCCGCTTCCACGTGACCGAACCCATGACTTGGTGGAAGCACATGAAGCACGGCTGAACGCAGGCACCCCGCCACGGATCCTGCCATGCTGCCACGCCCGCGGCCTCCCTGGCGCCGGGTCCCCCGCTGTGCCCAAGGGTTATCCACACTCCCGTGCAGCCAACCCACCGGGGACGGCGAGTCCCCCACACTGGGGTCGTGGAAGCAACGCAATTCATCGCAGCGGTCACGGGACACCGTGACGAACCGGGGTACGCACCGACCCCGGATGATGAACTGCGCGCCCTGCTCAATACCCTGCAGCTTGCCCGAATCCTGATCCAACGACTGGAAAACGAGTCGGGTTCCCCCACCCGTGTGCTGTTGCTGGCCGAGGCCGTCGAACTAGCCCACCGGGAACTTGAAATCACGCAAATCGCCGTCGCCCAACTGGCCCAGCGCAACCTTGTCCACGAGCTCTCGGCTGAAATCCTCACCGGCCTGCGCGGCATCGCCGATAACCCCACCAGTTACGTTGAGGGCACCATTGTCCTCCCTCCGGACCCCACCGCTGTCCCCACGGGCCGGCTCGAATTCAAGAACCCCGCCGAATGCCTCGAAGGCTCCCTGGGGATCACCTATTTCGAGGCCCAAGACAGGCTGGCCGCCGCCGAGGCATTGCTGCCGCACCTTGACGAGCATGGCATCCAGCTTGGTCCCAGATACCCGCAACTCGCCGACCAGCTGCGCGCCGGGAAGGCCCGATTGCGCCCCACCGCCGATGCCGCCCGCCGGCTGGACAAGCTCCGCCCAAGCATCCAGGCCCGACCCGATGCGGCTCGGCTGGCACGGGAACTCGAGGAACGCGTTGCCACATCCGTTGCCACTGGCATTGCGAAGAACACCAGGAAGCTTTTCGACCAACTGGGCGACGAGCTCGAAGGCGCCACCATGCTCCCCAGCGCTGCCGAAATTCGCGAGAAGACCGGTGTTTTCATCACCAAGCGCACCCGGCACTTCACGTATTTGAGCGTTTGCATGCTGAATCTGGACGCCGAGGTGTTCATGTCGCATTTCGCCAGGTCTGACAACCCTGGCACCAATGCCGGAAACCGTCATGCACTGTTCGAGGCCGCTACGCTACCCGGGAAGAATTCGGACATCCACACGGACCCAAACCCCGAGGACGGCGCCCACGAATCCCAGCATCCGCCGGAAACCACATCGGAACCCGCGTCCCAGATCGATGGCCCGGATTGGTTCACCAGACCAGCCAACGCCGAAACATTTGACGACCAGTTCAACAGCGGAACAGTGGCACTCGGATCCATCGGTCCAGGCAGCAGGAATTCGACGGAACCCGGTCCCGACGGACTTACCCGGCCGCAGCGGTACCTGCAAACGCTGTTGAATCTGATGCGTGCACCGAATTCCCCACCGGCGAGAGGAACCACCGGTCTGCCCAGGGCAAACATCGTGGTGTACGTGTATCTGGAAACATTGCTGGGCCTTGCCACGGGAGCGGGTTGGACGGCGCACGGATTGGAAGTCCCCGTTGGACACCTACGACGACAGCTTGCCACCGAAGGCGTGATTCCGATGGTGCTTGGCGGTCAAAGCGAGATACTCGACGTCGGGCAGGAAATGCGTTTCGCCCCCGACTACATGAAGCGTGCGGTGCTGGCCCGCGACGGCGGTTGTCTTTTCCCTGGTTGTTCGGTGCCACCGGAGCATCTTGAATTCCACCACATCGACCAGTTCCAGAACGGCGGGGGCACCAGTGTGGGGTCGTTGATCGCACAATGCACGGCGCACCACCACGGCATCGACAATGGGGAGCTCAAGGTCATCATGTACAACGGCTTGCCGCATCTTCTGCTGCCGAAGTACTTGGACCCGGAGCAGATTCCGCGGCGCAACTCCTACTGGCAGGGCCCGAAACCGACTCTGTTCTAGGTTCGCTTCGTCGGCAGTCCCCAACGCCCCACAACAACATATTCCTCTGACTACACGTTTGCCGGCGCATCCTCCAACGCTCCGCGCGGCACCGCCAACAACGCAAGCGCACACACGATGGCGGTTACCCCACAGATGGCCCACACGATCATGTAGCCAGCCAGCGGGGCGGCAAAGTTCTCGGCGGCCCCCTCGCTCGCGGCTCCGGCAACCTGCCCGATCAGCGCCAGTCCGAAGATCGCCGAGGCAAAGGACCCGCCGATGGTCTTGACCGCATTGGTCAACCCCGTGGCCATGCCGGTCCGGTTGAACGGAGCCGCCGCGGCCGCCGCGGCCGGAAGTGCCGCGACCAGTGCGCCGGATCCCAGGCCCGCAACAATCATGTTGGTCAGGACCTGGGTGAGCGATCCGTGCAGCGGCAGGAACATCAGGTAGCCGATGCCCACCAGGGTGTTTGCCGCAACCAGCGTCATTCGGGTTCCCAGAAGACGTGCCGCCACCGGGAAGAGCAGCGCGCCGATGAGCAGCGAGAGCACGTAGGCGCCAATGATGATCGAGACGCCCGAGGCGCTCATGCCCAGCCCGTAGCCGTTCACCGCCGGATCGGTGCGGGCAAAGGTACTCATCGGGATCTGCGCCCCGAGCACCGAGACGCCAAACAGGCCGGCGGTGAGCTGCAGCGGCCACATGGAACGGGCGAAGAGCACCTTGAAATCGATCAGCGGGTCGTCCTGCTTGTTTTCGTGGCGGTAGAACACGTAGAGCACGGCCAGGCCAAGCACCAGGCAGCCCCAGACCAGCGGGCTGGAAGGCCCGTTGATGCGCAGGAAGCTCAACCCGCTGGTGAGCAACAGCAACCCGACGGCCAGGTAGCCGAAGCCTCCGCCGTCGATCTTGGCTCCGCTGCGCGCCCCGTCGTCTGGTACGCCGAAGCCAACGGCAAAGATGCACAGCGTCGTGGCGACCGCCGGAACCACCATGGTCAAGGCGAGGTTGCCGCCGAACACCCCGATAAGTGCACCGCCGGCCAAGGCGCCGCCGATCACGCCCAGCTCGAGGGCACCCACCAGCAGGCCCGCGGCGCGGCGGGTGATGGGGCCAGGTGCGCCGAGCTTGCGGGAGCGGGAGAAGATGATGGCAATTTCCAGTGGCAGCCACACCGCGTAGAACCCCTGGAATGCCCAGGCGATCAGGAAAGTGGTGAATGAACCGGCGAACACCACGGCCCATGATGCGGCGGCTGTGACGATTGCGGAGATGAGCAGCATGCGCTTGTGCCCGAAAATGTCCCCGAGGGATGCCAGCAGCGGCACCGCGAGAGCCGAGACCATCAGCTGGGCGGCCTCGAACCAGTTCACGTCGGCGTCGTGGATGCCCAGGTGGCGCGCGATGTCGGTCATCAGCGGCGTGTAGTAGCCCTGCAGGATGCCGCTGGTGATCTCCACCAGGGCCAGGAAACCGACGATCGAGGCGACGGCGCCCCAGCGCACCGGGGCGTGGGTGACAAGGCCCGCGGGGCGGACGGGCGGGGTGGGTGAATGGTTCATAGCGGGACTCTACCGCGAACTTCAACCCTGACGTGATGCGCAGCACAAGGCCCGCGGGAATTATTCCAACCCACTTCGCGCTATTACATGCAAACGCATGCAAATATGGCAGAATGGTTGCCAGCACCAACACCCCTCAGGAGGGACAGAATGCAGTTCGGCATTTTCAGCGTCAGCGACATCACCCGCAACCCGGTCAGCGGCAGCACGCCGACCGAGAAGCAGCGCATCGACGACATCGTCGCCATCGCCAAGAAGACCGAAGAGGTCGGGATGGATGTCTTCGCCATCGGCGAGCACCACAACCGCCCGTTCTTCTCGTCGTCCCCCACCACCACGCTGGCGTACATCGCGGCGCAGACCGAGAAACTGATCCTCTCCACCGCCACCACGCTGATCACCACCAACGACCCGGTGAAGATCGCCGAGGACTTCGCCATGCTGCAGAACCTCGCCGGCGGCCGCGTGGACCTGGTGCTGGGCCGCGGCAACACGGCACCGGTCTACCCGTGGTTCGGCAAGAACATGCAGGACTCGGTGAACCTGACGGTGGAGAACTACAACCTGCTGCGCCGCCTCTGGGACGAGGACGTCGTGAACTGGGAAGGCAAGTACCGCACCCCGCTGCAGAACTTCACCTCAACCCCGCGCCCGCTGGACGGCGTGGCCCCGTTCGTCTGGCACGGGTCGATCCGCACCCCGCAGGTCGCGGAGATCGCCGCCTACTACGGCGACGGCTTCTTCGCCAACAACATCTTCTGGCCCAAGGAGCACTACCAGCAGCTGATCAGCCTCTACCGCGAACGCTACGAGCACTACGGCCACGGCCGCGCGGACCAGGCGATCGTCGGCCTCGGCGGCCAGTTCTTCATCCGCAAGAACTCCCAGGACGCGAAGAACGAGTTCCGCCCGTACTTCAACAACGCACCGGTCTACGGCCACGGCCCCTCCATGGAGGACTTCATGGAGCAGACCCCGCTGACCGTCGGCTCGCCGCAGGAAATGATCGAGAAGACCCTCACCTTCCAGGAGGCGTTCGGCGACTACCACCGCCAGCTCTTCCTGGTCGACCACGCGGGCCTGCCGGTCAAGACCGTGCTGGAGCAGCTTGACCTCTTCGGCGAGTACGTGCTGCCGGAACTGCGCAAGGAGCTCGACGCGCGCAAGCCGTCCGACCACCCGGAGGCCCCCACCCACGCCAACCGCGTGGCCGCCCGCGACGCCAAGCTGTTCGCAGGGAACACCGATGCCTGAGCACGCCTCCCTGCGCGCCTCCAACGCCGCCTGGGAATCCCTCTTCAGGGCCCAGGTGTCCGTGATGCGCAAGCTGCAGAAGCTGCCGGAGTTCAAGCTGCTGAGCACCCGCGAATACGACGTGCTCTTCAACCTGGCCCGCTGCCCTTCCGGGTCCAGCCGCCTCTCGGACCTGAACCAGCACCTGCTCATTTCCCAGCCGAGCCTCAGCCGCATGGCCGACCGGCTGGAGGCCAAGGGCCTGGTCGCCCGGCAGCCGGATCCCACCGACCAGCGGGCCGTGTTGTTCACGCTGACCCAGGCCGGCGCCAAGTTGCAGAAGGAGATCGGCCGCGAGCACGTCAAGGGCATCCATGCACTGATCGGCGATGCACTCACCGCCGAGGAGTTCGCCGTCCTGGAACGGCTGACCACCAAGCTGCGCGACCACGTCGAGTCCGACTAGGCGGGCAGCTGTTCCCGACGAAAAAGATCCGCGGGTACCGGGCGAAGAATCAACTTCCCCGGTACCCGCGGTTCTTTTGCGCGGCTCGACGGCTACATGGCCTGGCCAGGCCTTGGAGACAGGAATGTCCTGCCCGACGGGCCGTCTCAGACGCCGAACGGTGCCGCGTACCTGAACTTGCCGGCCGGCAACTTGTGGCCGTCCAGCGCCAGCACCATGAAGTGGTCGCCCCACGACATGTCCGAGGGCAGGATGCCTGCGGGGATGGCCGGGACGTAGCCGAAGCGCGGGTAGTAGCCGATGTGGCCCAGCAAGACGATGGCTCGCTCCCCCGCGGCCGCCGCACGGTCGCGGATTTCGTCGAGCAGCGCCCCGCCGATGCCACGGCCCTGGTGATCGGGAAGCACCGAGATCGGCCCCAGTCCCAGCAGCGGGACGTCCCCGTCGACCCAACCACGGGTGGCGATCACATGGCCGACGATGTTTCCGTCGACCTCGGCAACCACCGAAAAGTCCTGCAGGTATTCCTCGCACCCGAAGAGGTCATCCAGCAACGCGGCCTCGCCGGGCTCAACGCCACTCTCGCTGTCGGCAAATGCCCGAATGGTCAGTTCACGAATCGCGGGGCGGTCGGCAGGGGTTTCGGTGCGCAGCAACATGGTTCAAGGGTATCGTGCAGGGGTTGCGCGGCGACACCGGCCGCCAATCCCGGACACCGGCAACCAAGCCCATACATGGAGCAAGACCCGGCCTTGCTGGCCGGGCCCTGCGAATCGGTTGTGCTCACCTAGTGCGAGGCAGCATGGTGATGCTCGCGGTACTCGCGCATCGCCGGCTTGACCGCCATGCCCGTGGCGACGAGTGCCACCACGCCCGGGATCCAGGTATTCCATGCCACGCCCGGCATTCCGGAAGCGAAGCTACCCATCCACGGTGCCGCGACAACCAACAGTGCCACGACGAGCTGCACCCATTCGGCAGCGGGCATGCCCGGCATTGCCAGGTTGACCGCACCAATCACAATCAACGCGATACCACCGGCAGTCATGTACGCCATGGACATTCCCATCGCGTTGGTCCACGTCATGGCAAGCAACGTGTAGACGCCGCAGGCCACCACCAACCAGTTCTGCCATCCAGTAAACCGCTTCATGGTCCAGATCTCCTTGCCTTTCATCCCGTCCCCCGATTCACGAGTTTGTCGATACGCGATGAGGGGTCGCCCGTTCGGGCTCCGCCGGAAACCCGATGCGGACCCTGGCTTGCGCCTGGTCCCACAGCCTTCCGTCGGCTACTCTCATCCTGCTCCCGCGCACCTTGCCCGGATAGGGTACAAAGTCACCGGCCCCACCGGCTTGGGCCTGCTGGTTTTCGCGCCCGCCCGCCTTCGTTCTTGAATCCCGGCCCTTGCGGGAGGGGCCGCGGCGTGCTGGGATGGACCGCATGAGTGATGCGACCCAGGGACCCAAGTCCTATTTCCCGTCGATCGAAACCACGTACGGCCAACCCATCGAACACTGGATGGGACTGCTGGACGCCGTGGCCGGCCAAAAACACTTGGAGCAGGTCAACTGGCTGAAATCCGAACACGGCATCGGCCACGGGCATGCCAACGCGCTGGTCCACGTCTACAGGGCCGAACACCAACAGTAGGCCGTCCACACCCGGCCCACGGGAGTTTCGCCACCGATTGTGGATAAGATGTCTTGCAAGGCACGCCGCGCAAGACAGGCACGGCACCATCGAGCGAACGGAACCGGACACACCCATGCGAAAACACCTGAAGCTTCCGGCACTGCTGGCCACAGCCACGCTCTCCTTGACCCTGGGCTTCGGCGGCGCCGCAGCCCCTGCATCGGCGTCGGCATCCGTTCCCGCTTCGGCACAGGCACTTGCGCCCGCGGCACTGACGCCGGCCCCGCAGCTGGCCAAGAAGCCGGCCCCGCCGCGGAACCCGAAGAAGCTCAACGTGTTGGTCAACAAGACCTACCCGCTGGCGCCAAAGGAGTACGCCCCGAAGACCTCGACGATCGCGGACACGGGCATCCGCCTCGAGACCAGAACCGCCGCTGCCTATCGAGACCTTGCCAAGGCAGCCAGACGGGACGGGGTGAACATCAAGCTCACCTCCGGTTACCGCTCGTACAAGTCCCAAAAAACGATCTTCGACAATTACACCGTTTGGTACGGTCCGGAGAAGGCACGGAGCCTCGCCGCCAAGCCCGGCACCTCCGAACACCAGACCGGGTTGAGCCTGGACGTCGGAAACTTCAATCGGAAATGCGCGCTGAATGACTGCTTCGCCACCACCCCGGTGGGCAGGTGGATGGGCAAGAACGCCCCGAAGTACGGCTTTGTGCTGCGCTACCCCAAGGGCCAGGAAGCAGTAACCGGCTACAAGTACGAGCCGTGGCACTTCCGCTACGTCGGCGCCACACAGGCCCGCGCCATGGCCAAGAAGAAGTCCAAGACGCTGGAGCACTACTACGGCGTGGCCACCCTCACCAAGACCACCACCACCAAGGTGAACCTGCGCCGGAGCGCGACCACCGACTCGGACAAGCTGGCCAGTGTCGCGAAAGGCACCAGGGTCAGGCTGACGGGCAAGGCCTCCGGCGTCTGGTTCCAGGTGAAGGTCGGGACCAAGACCGGCTGGATGAGCTCGCAGTACCTGCGCTGATTCCCGCGCCCGCTCCCCGGCCGGGCACCGATGTCCGCTCCGGCGGCGCGGGAAACTAAACTGGATCCATGACTGCAACGCTCGTGGCCAAGGACCTTGCCGGTGGCCACGCCCACCGAACCCTTTTCTCCAACCTGAACTTCACTGTTTCCCCCGGGGACGTCATCGGCGTGGTGGGCGCCAACGGTGCCGGAAAGTCGACGCTGTTGCGTCTGCTGGCCGGCGTCGACGAGCCGCTGGGCGGCACCGTCTCTTCCGCGCCGGACGGCGCGTTCATCGGCTGGCTCCCGCAGGAACACGAGCGCCTCGAGGGCGAGACCATCGAGGCCTATCTGGCCCGCCGCACCGGCTGCGCCCAGGCCACCGCCGACATGGAGTCCACCGCGGAGGCCCTGGGTTCCGGCGCTCCGGGAGCCGACGACGCCTACGCCGCGGCGTTCGACCACTGGATGGCGTCCGGTGCCATGGACCTCGAGGACCGCGCGCCGGCAACGCTCGCCGAGCTGGGTTTCGACCTGCCCACCGACACCCTGATGACGGCGCTCTCCGGCGGGCAGGTGGCCCGCGTGGCTCTGGCCGCACTGCTCCTCAGCCGCTTTGACCTGGTGCTGCTCGACGAACCGACCAACGACCTGGACCTCGCCGGGCTCGAGCGCCTCGAGTCCTTCGTTTCCTCGCTGCGCACCGGCGTCGTACTGGTGTCCCACGACCGCGAATTCCTGGCCCGCTGCGTCACCCGCATCGTCGAACTGGACCTGGCGCAGAACCAGGTCGCGGTCTACGACGGCGGCTACGACTCCTACCTGGAGGAGCGCGCCATCAACCGCCGGCACGCCCGCGAGGCCTACGACGAGTTCGCCGACAAGAAGGCCGATCTGGTCTCCCGCGCCCGAACCCAGCGCGAGTGGTCCTCCCAGGGCGTGCGCAACGCCATGAAGAAGAACCCGGACAACGACAAGCTGCGCCGCAAGGCGTCCAACGAGTCCTCCGAGAAGCAGGCGCAGAAGGTCCGCCAGATGGAGTCGCGCATCGCGCGGCTGGACGAGGTCGCCGAGCCACGCAAGGAATGGGTGCTGCAGTTCGAGATCGCCGCCGCCCCGCGCGGCTCAACCGTCGTTTCGACGCTCAACGAAGCCTCCATCACGCGCGGCGACTTCACGTTCGGCCCGGTTTCCGCACAGGTCAACGCCGGGGACCGGATCGGCATCACGGGCCCCAACGGCGCCGGGAAGTCGACGCTGCTGAACCTGCTGCTCGGGCACCTGACCCCGGACACCGGCTCCGCGTCGCTGGGTTCCTCGGTGGCGATCGGCGAGATCGACCAGGCGCGCAGCTACCTGGGCGAGGATACGCCGCTGGGAGACGCCTTCGAGCTCGCGGTGCCGGAGATGAACCCGGCCGAGGCCCGGACGCTGCTGGCGAAGTTCGGCCTCAAGGCGCACCAAACCGCCTCCCTGGTCCGCGACCTGTCCCCCGGCGAACGCACCCGGTCGGGCCTGGCCCTGCTGCAGGCGCGCGGAGTCAACCTGCTGGTGCTCGACGAGCCGACCAACCACCTGGACCTACCGGCCATCGAGCAGCTCGAGGAGGCCCTGGAATCATACGAGGGCGCCCTGCTCTTGGTGACCCACGACCGCCGCCTGCTGGACAACGTCCGGCTTGATGCGCGCTGGCAGGTCGAGGACGGCAAGGTCCGCATCGGCATCAACTCTTAGGGACCAAGCACCCGTCGGGCCGCGCCCGGCCGCGTCAACCTGCTGCATCCACCCGCTTCCCGCACCGAACGCCACTGCCGGCGGAAAAGAGCAACCCATGCTTCAGCATTCCGATGTCCTCGACGCCGCCGCACGCATCGCCGGACGCATCCGCCGCACGCCGCTGATGCCCGTCAACGACCCGGGACTTCCCGGGGTCACCCACCTGAAGCTGGAACAGCTGCAGGTCACCGGGACGTTCAAGGCGCGCGGCGCCTTCAACCGGCAGCTGGCGGCCTTGGAGGCAGGGGAACTCGATGCGGAGGCCGGGATCGTCGCGGCATCCGGCGGCAACGCGGGACTCGCAAACGCCTATGCTGCCGCCGCCCTGGGCGTTCCGGCGAACGTCTTCGTGCCGGGGAACGCGCCGGCGGTGAAGGTGGCCAAGCTCAGGGCCTACGGCGCGGTCGTCCACCTGGTCGGCACCGAGTACAGCCACGCCTACGAGGCGGCCATCGAGTTCGAGGAGCAGCGCGGGGCATTGTTCTGCCACGCCTACGACCAGCCGGAAATCGTCGCGGGCGCCGGGACCATCGGACTTGAATTGATCGACCAGGCGGCGGGCGGGGTGGACACCCTGCTCGTCGCGGTCGGTGGCGGCGGGCTGGTCGGCGGCATCACGGCCGGCGTCGACCGGAAGATCAAGGTGGTCGGCGTCGAGCCGGAGCTGTGCCCGTCGCTGACCGCCTCGCTGGCCGCCGGCCGCCCGGTCGAGGTGGAGGTTTCGGGCGTCGCGGCCGACTCGCTCGGTGCGCGGCTGGTCGGCACGATCGGTTTCGAGGTTGCCGCGGCGCACGGCGTTTCCACGGTGACGGTGGGCGAGGCGGCGATTCTCGATGCCCGGTCCTGGCTGTGGCGGAACTACCGCATGGCGGTCGAGCACGGTGCCGCGACGGTGGTGGCCGCTGTCCGCTCCGGCGCCTACGTCCCGGCCCCCGGCGAGCGGATGGCCCTGCTGGTTTGCGGCGCCAACACCGATCCGTCGGACCTGTAGGCGCGCCGAAGACCCACTGCCCGGCGGGCGGCGGCGCCGCTTCGCGCCGAATGGCTCGCCGACCGCCCGACCAACAGGCACACCCACCTGCACCCTCCCGCGTGTCCGTGCCCGCCCAACGAGTCGGTGGGACTTGGTACCGTGTGGCACGGGGCAACGCACACCCCGCTACGGAGGAAGAAATGATCCAGCAGGCATTCGTGGAGATCGCGGAAGCCATGGCGCGCAGCGCCCACGCCGGCCAATTCGACAAGTCCGGCGTCGACTACATCACCCACCCTGCCCGCGTCGCCGAACGCGTGCTCCGCCAGGGCGGTGCCGACGAGGCGGTTGCCGCGGCCTGGCTCCACGACGTGCTGGAGGACTGCGACGTGTCGGCCGCCGACCTGGCCGCGGCCGGCATCCCCGACGCCGTCATCGATGCCGTCCAGGCGGTCACCAAGATCGATGGCGAAGCGCCGGAGGACTACTGCGCCCGCATCCTCGCCAGCCCCACCGCCCTGCGGGTCAAGCGCGCGGACATCGATGACAACACCGACCCTGCGCGCACGGCGCTGCTGCCCGAGGCCACCCGCGAACGACTCGCGGCCAAGTACGCCCGGACACGGCACCTGCTTGGCCTGGACACCGACATGGACACCGGCACCGGCCAGTAGCCGCCTCTTCCGGAGGGCACTTCCGGACCGGGGCCTTTGGCCCCTTGCCGACCGCCCGCTGCCCGGCGAAGAATGAAGGCAACGACAACTTCTTGCGCCTTGGGATTGGGGTGGACCGCACATGGAACACACTGCTGGATCGACCGGATTCCATCCCGCACCCGAGGTTTCCGCCCCCGACGCCGTCGCCGCGGACGACGCGTCGGGCGGACCCGGACAAGGTCCCCCCATCCGCGTCTTCATCCTCGACGACCACGAGCTGGTGCGCCGCGGGTTGCGCGAGCTGCTGGAGGGCGAAGGGTTCGAGGTGGTCGGCACCTCGGGCAGCGCCAAGGACGCCCGCAAGCAGATCCCGGCCCTGCGCCCCGACGTTTCGGTGCTCGACGCCCGGCTGCCCGACGGCACGGGCATCGAGGTCTGCCGCGACGTGCGCTCCATCGACGGATCGCTCAATTGCCTGATCCTCACCAGCTACGACGACGAACAGGCGTTGCGCGGCGCGGTGCTTGCCGGCGCCGTCGGCTATGTGCTGAAGCAGATCGGCGGGACAGACCTCATCGGCGCCCTGCGCAGGGCCGCGCGCGGCGAATCGCTGTTCACCCCTGGGCTCAAGCAGCGGATCGTTTCGGGGCTTTTTGCGCACGAGAACCCGGATCCCCGCATGGGGGCGCTCACCACCCAGGAACGCCGGGTGCTGGAGCTTGTCGGCGAGGGCATGAGCAACCGGCAGATCGGCGAGCGCATGCGCCTGGCGGAGAAGACCGTGAAAAACTACGTCTCGTCGATGTTGGCGAAGCTGGGGTTCGAGTCGCGGACGCAGGCGGCGGTGTTTGTGACCCACCCGCCGGCCGGGCCCAACGACGGGGGCACCTGACCGGGCCTGTCGGAAATGTCGGTCCTGTCGGGATTGCCGGCGGGTCGGGCGCGCCGGTGCCATGCCGCATGCGGCGCTTGGCATCCCTCGGCATGGGTCTCAACCCAGCGGAACGGCCCAGCGCAGCGTGGTTCCCTTTCCGGGTCCCGAATCCAGCCCAAGGGTGCCGCCGAGTTCCTCCGCGCGTTGGCGCATGTTCGCCAAGCCGCTCTCGGCGACCGGCACCGTGAAGCCCACGCCGTCGTCCGAGACCTGGAGCACCAGGGCACCCTCGGTGCGCTCCACGTCGATGACCAGTGCGCCGGCGTGTGCGTGGCGCACGGCGTTGGACAGCGACTCGGTGATCACGGCCAGCAGGTGCGTGAGCAGGGTTTCGTCGCCAAGCCCGTCGACGGCGTCGCCGATGTGCACCTGCGGCGTGAAGTCCAGCGGTTCGCAGGCCAGTCGGATGGCGCGCAGGATGCGGCTGCTGGGCCGCTCGTGCTCCCCGGCGCTGGTGCGCAGCGAGTAGATGGTGGCGCGCAGCTCGGCGATGGTCGTGTCCAGCTCGCGGGTGATGCCTGCCGCGCGTTCCCTGGTGGCCGGCGTGGGAAGGTGCTTGCCCAGGGCGCTGATGCTCAGGCCCGCGGCGAAGATGCGCTGGATGACGACGTCGTGCAGGTCGCGGGCGATGCGCTCTCGCTCCAGGTACAGGCGGACCTCCTCATGCAGGCGGTGCATCTGGACCAGCCCGAGGCCCTGGGCGATGTTGGAGCTGAAGACCGCGGCCATCTGGGTTTCGATGTGCCGGTAGGTCGGTTCCCCCTTCCCCCTGACCATCAGCAGGATGCCGTAGTGGGTGTCGCGTGCGCGCAGTTCGGTCAGCAGCGTGTACCCGCCGTCGGCAATCTCCCCCAGCGGCAGCACCGACTCGGGACCCTTGAGGATGGCCGGTTCGAAGTCCCTCGGGCCGTTGGGCTCGCGTTGCCCGACGTTGACCAGGATTCGCCCGGAGAGGCTGGGGTGGACGTGCTCGCTGATCCCCGCGATCCGGTAGGTGTAGCGGGGGGCGTTTTCGTCGTTCACCGGCGTGAGGACCAGTCCGTACTTGGCGTGGGATTCGCTGCGGGCCAACTCGGCGACGCTATCCAGGCCCTGGGTTTGTTGCTGGTCGCCGCCCAACAGCTCACCGATGCGGGAGCTTGCCTCGAGCCAGCGGACACGGTCAGCGGCATCCTGGTAGAGCTGGGCGTTTTCCAGGGCGACCCCGGCGGCTCCGGCGAGCGCGTCGGCCAGCTCGCGGTCGACGCGCGAGTAGCGGTCCTTTCCGTTCTTGGGCCCCAGGGTGAGCCGGCCCAGGAGTTGGTCGCGGGTCTTGAGTTCGACCCGCAACCGCTTGCCCTCGTCCCTGCCCGCGGATTCTCCCAGCGCGGCCGCGTCCTTCCCCCTGGCGAGGCGGCCTTCGGCCATGGTGGCGTTGGTGAGTTCGAGCAGACCGGCGGTGGCCCCGAAGATTTTCATCGCCTCGTCCAGCAAGCGCCGGACGAGCGTGTCGACGCTGAGGTCGCTGGTGACGCTGGCCATGGAGGCAAGCAGTTCACGGATGTGGGCGTCGCTGCGCTTTGACATGCCGCACACCCACCTTTCCCGCGCTCCGCTTCTCCGGTCCCCCTATGCGTCACCCTACTCATCCGACGGGCCGGTGCAAGGGGTACGCCGGGATGCGCCGGGCACAGGCCCCGCGGCCGCCCGGGCAACCCTCCCAAACCGTGAGTAGAACATATATTCGAACACATTTCGGGGCAAACTCCCCGGGCACTGCTTGCCCGCGGCGATTGATGAGTCTAGGTTGGCCACAGTAGGACAATTCAACGGCCGACGCACGAAGGGGCCTCCAAAATGACACATGCCGAAAAGCAGATGCAGGACATCATCAAGAGACTCGAATGCTGGTCGCAGAAGGCCAAGCAGGACTACCCCCAGCACCTGGAGGATTCCCTGAGGCGTGCCGTGGACCGGATCGATCCCCGGGGGCTGTCGCGGGCATCGGAGGAAGTCCTCGCCACCGTGACGGGAAACCGCGCGATGGCCAGACATGCACGGAAATCGATCGACAGGTCGCTGGCCTCGGCCCAACGGAAGTACGGCACCCACCCCTCGAAGGTGCCAGGCGTGCTCATGTTCCTGGGGGTGGTTACGTTGATCGCCGCCGCGTGCGCCGCCGTTATGTGGAGGGCCACGCACCGGATTGAGCACATGCCGAAGCTGGCATGGGACCCGGACACCGACGCGGGCTACGAGACATGGGGCATCGACCCGGACATGCGCAGCTGATCCCGACCATGCCCCATGCACGTTCAGCCCCGAAACCACGTCACAAAATACCTACCTGCGCGCCGTGATCCCGCGGGGCGCCACGCAACGAAAGAGGCACCAATGTCAACAAGCAACGGCTCGAAGGCAAAATTCACGGTACCCGGCCTTGAACTCAAGGACGGACAGAAGGTGGGCAAGGCATTGCAGATGCGCCTGCACGCGCTCAACGACCTGCAGCTGACACTCAAGCACGCACACTGGAACGTGGTGGGACAGAACTTCATCGGCGTTCATGAAATGCTCGACCCGCAGGTCGCCAGCGTCCGGCTCATGGTGGACGCGCTCGCCGAGCGCATGGCGACCTTGGGCGTTGCCCCCAACGGTTTGGCCGGCGACCTGGTCAAGCAGCGCGCCTGGGACGACTATTCCATCAACAGGGCAAGCACCGGCGAGCACCTGGCCGCCCTCGACCTGGTCTTCTCGGGCGTTATCGGGTCCATGCGCGAGTGCATCGCGGAAGTCGGCGCGCTGGACCCCATCACCGAAGACCTGTTGATCGGCCAGACCGGTGAGCTGGAACAGTTCCAGTGGTTCATCCGCTCCCACCTCGAAAACGACCAGGGCAAACTGCTCAACGCCGGGGCCAAGACGGAGAAGGACGCGGCGGCCAAGGCCATGTAGATTCGGCCAGGTGGTTGCGACTAGGTGAAGGAGCGGGTTGACGGATGGCCGTCTACCCGCTCCTTGCACGAGGTCACGCCCGGAATCCTGCGGTTACGCCAAGACGGGCGCTTCGCTGAAACTACTGCGACGTGGAGCGCTTCACCAAGGAGCCGGCGCCGGGCCAGGCTCGGGATCGGGGACCGGCCCGGGAGGGTAGCCCGGCGGCAACCCGGGATCGGGCTCCACGGGTGGATACGTCGGGTACACCGGCTCGGGTCCCGGCGGCGGGCCGGGCAGGGGTTCGGGCGTTGGTTCGTGACGCGGAGGCAAGGTGTCGCGGTCGGCCATGACCACCGACAACACTTCGCCTGGGTCGCAGTTGAACATGCTCTCTCCTCGGGATTCGAGTGCAAAATTGGTTCTTCGTGGCGGGAGCGGGACGATCCGCTGGAGGGGATCCGCATTGCCGACTCCCCGACTCCCCATGATTGCACGAGGCCAACCCCGGGATCCACCCATGTCCGGCGGGCATTGGCGGTGCCGGGCGATTCCCGGCACACGGGTCGGCCATCCGGGCACAGCGGTCCCCTGGTGAAAGGCCAGCCGCTCCCCGTGCTCGCCGAGCCGCCGGATCGAGGAGCGCAGCGATCGTTTTCCGCCACGTTCCAGCGCATGGGCCGGCAGGAAGGAGCCGTCGGCCAAAGGCCGATGCCCCGGGCGCTCACCCGCCACGCGGAGGCAACCCGGTCGAAGGCTTCATTGCGGGTCCGGCGCCGTCACAGCGAGCGCAGCAGCTGCCGGTAGAAGGCCACGCCCTTGCCAAGCTCGGGGATCGCGACGGATTCGTTGGTCCCGTGGATGGAACCGCGCTGGGCCTTGTCCATGCCCAGCGGCGCAAAACGGTAGACGTGCTCGCTGATCGCGGCGAAGAACCGGGCATCGGTGGCGGCCATCATGATGTACGGAACGGCGAGCGCCTCCGGGTGCGAGCGGCCCATGCAGGACTCCAAGAGCGCGAACTGCTCGCAGTCGACGGGCGAGAGCGGCGACGGCTCGGTCGCCGAAAGGACAGTGTGCCTGATCCTGGGATCGGCGATGCGCTTGCGGACCCCCGCAATGGCCGACGCCACCGATTCGGTGACGGCGATGCGGATGTTCAGGGTGACGGCCGCGCGGCGCGCCAACACGTTGGTGCCGTCGCTGCCCTGCAGCTCGGTGGCCGCAACCGTGGTGCGGACCATCGCAGCCGGTTCAGCGCCGACCCGGGCCAGCACCTCGCCGGCGGGCCGTCCCGGGCGGGCGACCAGCCTCAGGGCGGTGCGCATCAGGCCCGGCGCGGTGGAGCCCAGCCGCTTGAACATCTCCTCGGTGGCGGGGTGGACCGAGGCCGGGAAGGGCTTGCGCTGCAGGCGCAGGATGGCCCGGGCGATGCGCTGCACCGCGCCGAACGAGGGTGGCGCCGAGGCGTGACCGCCGGCGTCCTCGGCCTCCAGCAGCAGGTCCAGGATGCCCTTCTCGCTGACGCCGATGACCCCCACCGGCGCGCCGATGCCGGGGAAGGCCTGGTGCGCCACGGCACCGCCCTCGTCGAGCACCAGCCAGGGGCGCACGCCCCGTCCACGCAGGAATTCGACGGCCTCCGCGGCCGTGGCCCCCGCGGTTTCCTCGCAGTCGCCGAAGAAGAAGTACACGTCCTGCCCCGGGACAAAGCCCGTCGCGGCCAGGGACTCGGCGGCCTCCAGGATGCACGCCAGGTCCCCCTTGTCATCGAGTGTGCCGCGGCCGTGGATGCGGCCGTCGGCGATGACCCCGTCGAACGGCGGGTGCTCCCAGTGGTCCTCGCTCTCCACGGGCACCACGTCCTGGTGCGCCATGAGCACGATCGGCCGGGCGGACTCGCCGCCGCGCCAGTGCCAGAGCTGCCCTGTGATGCCGACGGTGTGTTGCTCGACCGCGCCGGCGATGTGCGGGAAGAGCGAGTTGATCGCCTGCACGTGCCGGGTGAATTCCGCCCGGTCTTCCAGGGTGCGGTCGGGGCGCGAAACGGTCCGGCACCGGATCAGCTCGGCGAGTTTCGCCGCCACGCGGAGCGAGACGTCGTCAGGGGCCAGGAATTCGCAGGGATCCGGGAGTCCGTCGGACGCCGGGACAACGTGTGAGGTGGGAGACATGTTCCGTAGTCTATGCCGGGATGATGCGAGGGGCATCGAGCACGGTTCACCGATCGCGCGGCGCGTCCTGCGCGGAAAGGCTTGCCAGCAGGTCGTTCAGCGGCCGCGGGATGCGCTCAAGGGGCACGGCCTGCGCCAGGAACCGGGCATAGCGCGCCTTGTTGCCGCTGCGCCCGCCGAAGAACCTGGCCAGCTGCTGCTCGATGGTGCGGGTGCGCTGGAAGGGCTGGGCCTGCAGCCGGCGGAAGGACTCCAGTTCGCCCTGCTGCGCCATGACCTCCTCGACCCCCTCCACGCCCAGGGCGCGGACGAACTCGGATTCCAGGTCAGGATCGCAGACGAAGACGGTTTGCAGCACGGACTCGAAGTCGCGGCGTTCGGCGGCGTCGACCAGCCCGACCAGCCGCTGCCCGGCCAGCGACTCCGCCGCACGGCGGGCCCCCTTGGACCCGCCCACCGCAAGCACCCGCGGCGCCGGCAGTCCCAGCCGTTCGGCCAGGACCTGTACGGCGATCGCGTCGCTTTGCCCCTCGACCAGCACGATTCCCATGCAGCAATGGATAGCACGGACGGCCGCCGGGCCTCAAGGGCTGCAACGTGTCGGCAACGGAGTGGCCACCGTCGAGAACTGCTCCGTTGGGGACGCTCCGTCAGGGACCGGCGATCGCCTTGACCGCGGCCACCACCGCGCGTGCGGCGGTGGCGATCTCCGATTCCTTCACCGAACGGGTGAAGCTCAGCCGCACGGCGGTGTGGGCCTCCTGCTCGTCCCGGCCCAGGGCCAGCAGCACGTGCGAGGCCTCGGTGGACCCGGCGGCGCAGGCAGACCCGGAGGAGGCGACGACCCCGCGGCGCTCGAGTTCCAGCAGCACGGTCTCGCCCCCGGTTTCCGGGAAGGTGAAGGAGACGATGCCGGGCACGCGTTCGGCGGCGTGGCCGGTGATCGTGGCGCGGGTGCGGCCGGAGGTGTTCAGGCCCTTCAGGACGGTCTGGATGATGTGGTTGCCGTAGCCGCTGGCCGCACCTGCGGCGTTGGCCTCCGCGGCCAGTTGCAGCGCGGTGGCCGTGGAGACCGCGCCCGCGACGTTTTCGGTGCCGGAGCGACGTTCGCGCTCCTGCCCGCCGCCGTGGACCAGCGGCTCCAGGGCCAGCTTGCCGCGCACCATGAGCAGCCCGGCGCCCTTCAGCCCGCCGAGCTTGTGCCCGGAGATGCTCAGCGCATCCACGTGCGCGGCGATCTGGGCGACGTCGAGCCAGCCGGCGGCCTGCACCGCGTCGGTGTGCACCAGCGCGCCGACGCCGTGTGCGGCCGCGGCGATGTCCGCGATCGGCTGGATGGTGCCGACCTCGTTGTTCACCGCCATGACGGAGACCAGCGTGGTGTCCTCGCGCAGCAGGGCGGCGAGGGCCGCCGGGTCCACGATGCCCTCGGCGTCCACCGGTGCCACATCGAGCGTGAATCCGTGGTGCTTGACCAGGTACGCGCAGGACTCGATGACCGAGGCGTGTTCGATCGCCGAGCGGACCAGGTGCCGCCCGCGCGGGTTGGCCAGCGCCAGGCCCTTGATGGCCAGGTTGTTGGACTCGGTGCCGCCGGAGGTGAAGACGATGTCCCCGGTGCGCACGCCGAGGGTGTTGGCGGCGGTCTCGCGGGCGTAGTCCAGGGCGCGGGCCGCGGTCTGGCCCATCGAATGGACGCTGGAGGGGTTGCCGTAGTCGCTGGTCAGCAGCGGGATGATGACATCGAGCACCTCCTGGCGTACGGGGGTGGTGGCTGCGGCGTCGAGGTAGATCATGGTTGGTGTGCTTCAATCCTGCAGGTTTAGACGGTGCCGGGTTCGATCGTGCTGGTTTAGCTGGCGCTGGTTTCGATGGTGATGTCCAGCCCAAGGTCCAGCGCCCGCACCGAATGGGTGAGGGCCCCGGACGAAATGATGTCGACGCCGGTGGCCGCGATGGCCGCCACGGTGTCCAGCTTGACGTTACCCGATGCCTCGACCAGCGCCGCACCCGCCACCCGGCGCACCCCGGTGGCCAGATCCGCGAGCGAGAAGTTGTCCAGCATGATGGTGTCCACGCCGGCGGCGAGCACCGCGTCGAGCTGGTCGAGGTGGTCTATCTCGACCTCGAAGTGCACGGTGTGGCCAAGCCGCGCGCGGGCGTTGCGCAGGGCGGCGGTGAGTTCGGCGCCGGTGCCGAGCAGGGCCAGGTGGTTGTCCTTGGCCATGACGGCGTCGGAGAGGTTGTCGCGGTGGTTGTGCCCGCCGCCGCAGCGCACCGCGTAGCGTTCCAGGATGCGCAGCCCCGGGGTGGTCTTACGGGTGTCGACGATGCGGGCCCCGGTGCCGGCCGCGGCCCGGACGTGGGCGCGGGTGGCTGTCGCGATGCCGGACATGCGCTGGAGCAGGTTCAGGCCCACGCGTTCGCCGGCCAGCAGCGAGCGGGCCGGGCCGGTCACGGTGATCAGGGTGTCGCCGGCGGCGAATTCGTCGCCGTCGGCCAGGGCGGGGGTGAGTTCCAGGGCCGGGTCGGTCAGCTTCATGGCGGCGATGAAGGTGTCCAGGCCTGCGCAGGTGCCCGGTTCGCGGGCGATGACCGAGGCGGTCGCGCGGGCGTCTGCGGGGATGAGCACGTTGCCGGTGAGGTCGCCGCGCGGGTTGTCCTCGGCGAGCGCGGCGAGCACGATCTCGTTGATGGCCCGGGCAGGGACGGGCATCGGCACGACAGTGGCTGGCATGACGGTGGCTGGTGCGGCAGGGGCGGGGTTGGTGTTCGGCAAGGTCAGGATCCGATGTTCGAGGAGACGAGTTGGGAGGTGGCGGCAATTGCCGTGTCGGCGTTTGCAATGGCAGGGAATGCCTTGACGGGGCCAGCCATCCGGTAGCCGCGGCGCGGCAGGGCGCCGTTGGCGGGTTCCGGGGCCCCCGGCGCATCGAGCCGGAAGTGCGCGCCGATCGAGTTTTCCCGGGCGAGCGCCGCGGTGGCCATGACGCGGGCCAGGGTGAGCAGGTTGCACAGCTCGTGGGCCGCGCGGTCCGCGCCTTCCACGTGCCAGAGGGAGAGCTGCCGGAGCGCGTCTTCAAGGTCCGCACCGGTGCGTTCCACACCAAGGTGGCCGGTGGCGAGGCGCTGCAGCGTCGGCAGGTCAACGGGGGTTGATCCCGCGGCTGCGGTTGCTACGGTTTCCAGCGTGTGGACGGCGATCGTTCCGGCGTCCGCACTTCGGGGATCCGCGGTTGCGCCGGCGGCCGGCAGGTTGACCACCGCGGACCATGCGAAGACCAGCGCCTCCAGCAGGGAGTTGGAGGCCAGCCGGTTGGCCCCGTGCACGCCGGTGCAGGCGGTCTCCCCCGCGGCGTAGAGACCCGGCAGGGTGGTGCGCCCGAGCCGGTCGGTGAACACGCCGCCCATCCAGTAGTGGGCGGCCTCGGTGACGGGCACCGGCGCGGCGGCGAGGTCGTGGCCGAGCTTGGCCAGGGCGGCGGTGATGGACGGGAAGCGCCGGGCCAGGAAGCCTGGCCCGTGGTCGGACTCCACCCCCGTGGCGTCCAGGTAGGCCTGCCCGCCCGCGGCGTTGACCGCGTGGATGGCGCGGGCTACCACGTCGCGCGGGGCAAGCTCGGCGTCCGGGTGCACGGCCGGCATGAAGCGGTGCCCGTGTTGGTCGACGAGGATCGCCCCTTCGCCGCGCACGGCCTCGGAGACCATGAAGCCGCCGGGGCTCACCAGCGTGGGGTGGAACTGGACGAATTCGCTGTCCGCCAGCAGGGCGCCGGCGCGGTAGGCCAGCGCGGCGCCGTCGCCGGTGGCGCCGCGCGGATTGGTGGTGGCGGCGAACAGGTTGCCGACGCCCCCGGTGGCCAGCAGCACCGCGTCGGCGGTGAGCTCCTCCGTGGTGCCGTCGGCGTTGAGCACGCGGACGCCGGTGATGCGTTCGGGGTCGTAGGGGTCCTGCGCCAACAGCTCGGTGACGAAGGCCCGTTCGCGGATGCGCAGGGCGCCGGCGGCCTCCTGCTTCAGGCAGGCGTCGATCAGCGCGCTGGCCAGGGCCTTGCCCGTGGCGTCCCCTCCCGCGTGCAGGATGCGCGCGTGGGCGTGCGCGGCCTCCAGGCCCAGGGCGTATTCGCCCTCGGGATCGGAATCAAAAACGGCGCCGGCCTCGGTGAGCCGCTCCACGTGGTCCCAGGCCGCGGCGCACATGGCAGCCACGGCGCCGGCGTCGTTCAGCCTGGCGCCGGCGGTGAGCGTGTCCGCGACGTGGCTGGCGACCGAGTCCCCGCGGGCAATCCCGGCGGGTCCCACGGCGCTCAGGCCGCCCTGGGCGAACCAGGAGTTCGAGTTCTCCAGGTTGTCCTTGGTCAGCAGCGTGACCTCCAGGCCGCGGGCCGCGGCGGTCAGCGCCGCGTAGAGCCCGGCGACGCCGGAGCCGACCACCAGCAGGCCGGTGGCCCGCAGCGGTGCGGCATTCAACGGCGCGGCAGTCATGGCCGCGCCGCCAGCATCCGGTCAAGGGCCACGCGTGCGTCGGCCGCGACCTCCGGTGCCACGACGATCTGGTTGAGCACCTCGCCGCGGACCAGCGCCTCGAGCACCCAGGCCAGGTAGCCCGGGTGGATGCGGTACATGGTCGAGCACGGGCAGATCACCGGGTCCAGGCAGAAGATGTGGTGCTGCGGGTACTCGGCGGCCAGCCGGTTGACCATGTTGACCTCGGTGCCGATGGCAAAGGTGGAGCCGGCCGGGGCCGCGGCGACTGCCTTGCGGATGTAGTCGGTGGAGCCGGCGGCGTCGGCCGCGTCAACGACCTCCATCGGGCACTCGGGGTGCACGATCACCTGCACGCCGGGGAAATCGATGCGCGCCTTGTCGATCTGCTTGGTGTTGAAGCGGCGGTGCACCGAGCAGAAGCCGTGCCACAGGATGACCCGGGAGTCGAGCAGGGTCTGCGCGTCGTTGCCTCCCAGCGGCTTGTTCGGGTTCCACATGGGCATCTGCTCCAGCGGCACGCCCATGGCCTTGGCGGTGTTGCGGCCCAGGTGCTGGTCGGGGAAGAAGAGCACCCGCTGCCCGCGCTCGAACGCCCATTCCAGCACGGTGGCGGCGTTGGAGGAGGTGCAGACGATGCCGCCGTGCTTGCCGACGAACGCCTTCAGCGCGGCGGAGCAGTTCATGTAGGTCACCGGGATGACCGGGGCCAGGCCCTCCGGGGTCTTCGCATCCCCGTAGAGGTCCATGAGCTGTTCCCAGCATTCCTCCACGGAGGACTCGTCGGCCATGTCCGCCATCGAGCAGCCGGCGGCGAGGTTCGGCAGGATGACCTTCTGCGCATCGGTGGAGAGGATGTCGGCGGTCTCGGCCATGAAGTGGACGCCGCAGAAGACGATGTATTCGGCCTCCTCGCGGCTCAGCGCGGCGTTGGCCAGCTGGAAGGAGTCGCCCACGAAGTCGGCGAACTTCACTACCTCGTCGCGCTGGTAGAAGTGGCCCAGGATGACCAGCCGGTCGCCGAGGGTCTCCTTGGCGGCGAGGATGCGGGCGGTCAGCTCCTCGTCGGAGGCCTCGCGGTACTCGGCCGGGATGTCGCCCTGCTTCGGGGTGGAGGCCGGGGTGGCGTCGGCCTCCGAGGCGCCCGGGCCGTAGGACGGAGCGCCCTTGTCGAAGGCCCAGGGGCCCTTGGCCAGGTCCGTGTTGCAGGTGGATTCCGGGGAGATCAGCGTGAGGCGCTGGATGGTGGAGTTGATGCTGCTCATGAGATGTTCTCGCTCTCAAGTGGGTGGGAAGTTGAGCCGGTGTAGCGATAGAGGCGTGGGGGGCGGTGCTTGCCGCCGGAGAGGAACTCATCGGTTTCCTCGAGGTCGGTGGCCGTGCGGAGCTGGCGGCGGAAGTTGGCGGGGTCCAGGGACTTGCCCAGCACCGCCTCGTAGACCTCGCGCACCTGGGCGAGGGTGAATCGCTCGCCCAGCAGGCGGTGGGCGATCGACCCGTACTCGACCTTGTTGCGCAGCCGCCAGAGCGCGTACTCGATGATCTGGCGGTGATCGAAGGCCAGGTTGGCCAGGACGGCCTCGTCGTCGGCGCGGAACCAGGCGACGTTCGGGTCATCGAGCAGCACCGAGGTTGCGGGGGTGTCGGTGTGCGGGGCGTCGTCCTCGCGCACCAGCGCCCAGTAGACGATGGAGACGACGCGGCGGGTCGGCGAGCGATCCAGGTCGCCGAAGGCGTAGAGCTGTTCGAGGTAGCGCGGGACGAGCCCGGTGGTGTCGAGCAGGTTTGCCGCCGCGGCGTCGAGCAGCGAATCGCGGGGACCGAGCGGGCCGCCGGGCAGCGCCCATTGACCGTGGAAGGGCTCGCGGGTGCGGCGGACCAGCGGAAGCCAGAGGCTCTTGCGCCCCGATCGATCGTCGTCGCGCAGCGCGAAGATGACAGTCGAGACCGCCAGCATCGGCGGTTGTTCGCGGCGTTCGGCCACGTTTGCGAATGGAATCTGACTCAGCACCTTAGTTAATGTCATATTGACCAAAACTAAGGATACGACCATGGACGCGGCTGCACAACCCGTATTACGGGATGCGCCCCGACCACTGCCACCGCGGGTGCAAAACGCCGGAAACAAGCGGGGCTTGCGGGGCTTCCGGCATGGCCGCGGCGCGGCGTCCCGCCGGCTCCACGAGCCTCTCCATAGCGGTGTTGACCTGCGCGCTTTCGAAGATGCTAGCGGCCCGGGGTCATGTCCCGGAGCGGATTCCTCGGCTAGCATGGATCCACGCCGCGTAAAACGGCACCCGCCTGCCGCCCCGTGAAAAGTTGATGCCCACGATGACCGCACCCTTCACCGAACAGCTCTATACCTACGGCCACAGCTCCGAGCTGGTTTCCCTGGGCGGCCGCCCGTTCCTGCACATGGCCACCAGCGGCGGATTGGACGCAAACCTTGCTCCGGCCGCACATCCGTATTTCTACTCGGGTTTCCCCAACGAACCGATGAGCGTCGCCGCGGGACTCCTGGTCGTGGCAAAGGTCTCCCGGACCAGGTACTACGTGCCGCCCGGAATGCTCGCGGCCATCCTGCGCGCGGCCGACCCGGTGGTCACCTCGTCACCCCAGGGGTTGCGTTTTGAATCCTTCAGCGCATGCTGCGGGGTCTACGCGCGGCTTGACGTGGCAGCCGACGCCCTCGACACCGAATTCCAGGCCAGCGGCGTGACAAACGTCGACGTCAATCCCCCGCTGCGGCAGGCACTTGCGGGCCTCCGGCCCGGGGAACCGTTGCAGCTGGCGGTCGGGGACGATGGGCTGCGCGTCCGCACCCTGGACGCCGAGGCGGTCGAGGAAAAGGTCGAGCTGCCCCGTCGCTGGTTGAAGGGTTTCTGCGAGGTCCAGGCGTCGGCGTCGACCGTCGCCCTTCGGCACGAACTCGGGCCGGAAGACGCGCGGCGGTTCATTCGCTCGCTGCCCCGCACCAGCTCCACGGGATCGGTGGCCTGGGCCACCCGGGGCGCGCGTTCGCTTCGCCTGGCCTCGAGACCGAGCCCCGGGGCCGTGTGCCTGGCCGGCCCCGAACGCCTGCGCACGCTGGAACCCCTGATGCGGTTTGCCACCGGGCTACGTATCTACGGGAGGGAAACGGATTCCGGCTCACTGCCAAGTGCCAGCACATGGGTGCTGGACCTGCCGGGGGCCCGACTCAGCCTTACTCTCAGCCCCGACAAATCCCGGGGATTCCCCGGCGAGGGAGGCGTGCTCCACGAGGTTGCCGGGGCGGCCGCACAGGACGATGCCGGGATCCTCGGCGCGGCACTGGCCTTCGAACCCCGCATCGACCTGCACCGGCTGGGCGGAAAGACCGGGCTGCGGATTCCCCGGGTCGCCGACGCGTTGGCCGTACTGGCCTCATCCGGCCAAGTCGGTTTCGACGTCGCGGAGTCGGGCTACTTCCATCGACCGCTGCCCTTTGAGACGGGCGACCTGCTCGGCGCCCATCCCCGGCTGGAGGGCGCCCACAAGCTGCTTTCACTCGGGGCCGTCGCCCCGCTCGATCCGTCGGCACCGGGGGCCGAATCGTTCGCGGTGCATTCCGGCGGAACGGAATACCGCGTTCACCTGCGGGAGCAGCGCGCCGATAGCTGCAGCTGCCCGTGGTTTGCCAAGTACAAGGGCGGCCGCGGGCCCTGCAAGCATGTCTTGGCCGCACGGATCTTCCAGCGGGATTCCAACCAGACCAACCATGAGAGCGAATGCGAAACAGAATGAGCAACGAGGCCTACCATTTTTGGGAATTCAATAGGGACCTCACTGCGTTGGTCGACGATACCTCAGCAACGTTGGAGACCCTGAACGAGCGAATGCTCAAGATCAACGACCCCGATCTCCAACAGTCCGCGGCCGATCCAAGGTTTCTGACATTCCTGGCTGACACGGAAGCCCAGTGGCCAAGTTTTGTCGCCCTGCGCCTCGGTGAAATCTTCCATGGGGTACAGCGGGAACACGACGATGACTATGTCCTGGACACAATTGCCGGTCTCGGCCGGTGGACTGGGAATGCGGTCCGCTCGTTCATGCTCACGCACGATGTGGGTCTGCGCGAGGACGTGTTTTGGCGCTTCTTCGAAGTTGAGGGCGGCGGGGAGACATCCTTGGCCAATATCGACAAGTTCAACGGTGAAAACGGGTCTTGGAAGGACACCGTCGTGGGATTGGTCAACGATGGCGTACTGGAACGGGAACGCGTTCTACTCAGCTGCCTTCAAGCCCTGAACCGGGACTTTTCCAGCTATCGCGCCGGCTGGTTTTCGAGGCTGTACGACGTGCTTGACCCCAGTGCTCTCGAAACAGCCGCCCATCAGTCCGAGATACTGCACTTGCTTTCCTCCAATATCCCAGCCACCGTCTCACTTGCCGTACGCCAGATCGCGTTGCTGCATCGATCCGGAAACCTAGACACGAGCCGGTTCGTTGGCCTTTGCTCGCCGGCATTGGCCAGCAGCAAGGCTTCAGCACTGAAAATCCTCGATATCTTGGGGACCCTGGCCTCGGCCAATCCTTCTACCCTCGTCGGGGATCTAACCTCACGTGCCGAGTTGTTTTCGGCCATTGCTTGCGCGTTGACCCATCCCCATCGGGATGCCCAACGTGCTGCCGCAGAACTCTTGGTTATGCACCAGCAAACCGCACTATTGGAGGTCGGCTTCGATTCCCTGGCGCCGGCAACGGCTACCGCATTCTCGGCAATCGGCTCAGACACACCCATATTTCCGGTGCCCGCAACACCTATCGACCCCCTGGTCCTTTCACCGTCGGCGCTGCCGGTTCAATCTTGGGAAAATGACGAGGTGTTGGAAAGATTTGCAGCCCTGCTGGAAAATGACACAGATCAGATCGATTTCGAATTGGGCCTCGCGTGGCTTGCAGCCAACGATGCTCCAGCAACATTGCAGCCACTGGCAAGGCGTGCAGCAAAAATTGACGCACCCGACTACCGGAACGACAACTTCTCGGTGGATTTGATTCTTGCCGCCACCAACCCCGCCTATGTCTTTCGGCCCGGGCGTCGGCGCAATCAGCGTTTCGGAGCGCCCGAGACCCGTCCAAACCATTGGCCCGAAGAGGAATCGGTAATTCCCGCATTCCATAAGCGCATGCGGGAGGTCGTAGAGATACTCCAAGGCCGCGCACCTCGGCGCCTGTTGCTGGCCACACCCACTGACGCACACGGGTGGATTGATCCTGTGACATTGGTCGAGCGGCTTCTTATATCCGATGCAGAGGGGCATGAACCCCTACACTTCGACACGATCGTAGCGTTGCTCCGGACCGGCCCCGAGCGGCGTGCCGACGCCTTGAATCTCATGTCCAAGTCACATATCTCCCCTGCATGCGCAGAGGCCGCCAACGCCTTGGCATATGCGCTTGGCGGCCCGGCACTGGAGATCAAAAACTCTCCATGGCGGGTTGCCGCGGCGCGGGCACGTGCGCCGCTTTCAAGCGATGAAAATCTGCGGTTGGCTGGGCTGACGATACTCGGGCAGACCGACCCTGCGACGGTTAACACCACATGGATCGAACGCCGGGTGACTTACGGGTACGGAGAAGATACCTCCCATTACAAAGTCTGGGACCTTACCCTGCAAGCTGCCGTTCCCACCGTTTCACTACCCGATTATCCAACAGTGATTCCCTCCTGCCCTCGGGATACGGGGGACGCTTCGCCGCAGGACATCCGCCAATTGGCCCTAAGCGTTCCGTTTTGCACGCTGCCTCTGGTGGCCGCGACCCTCTCACGGATGAATAGCGCTGTAGATTATTTTGATTCTGCAGCACAAGAGGCAATCCTGTACGCTCTGGAGACTCACCCGGGAATCTGGCATCAGGAAACCGGTGAATTGTTGGGACTTGCGCTCTCGGCACACCGCGGAGAGGTTCGCATCCGTGCGGCCGAGATATTTGCTGCAGCGATCCCTGACCGTCTTTCAGCAGCCGAACTCGCACGAGGTATGAAAAATTGCGCCGGCCCTGCCAAGGCTTCACGATGGGCCTCATCGTTATCCGATGTAGCGAGTATCTCTCAGCGTGCGGCACGATCGGTTGTTGAAACCCTGACGGAGTTGTTCCCGCTGTTAGACAGAAGGCACCACGGCATTGGCACCCTCATGAATGTGCTGCTTGACGAAAGCATTCGTCTGGGCAAGGCGCCCGAAAGCGGAGCCTTGATTGAATGGCTGGCCGGGTTCACCGGGTCCACGGCCGCGGCACGGACCGCGCGGCAGTTGCTGGCGCTGTAAGCCGGCGGGCATCCCGGGGCTGACCGCGGCCACGGGGTCGTTTTCGCCGACGAAGCACCCGTTGCTTCACAGCAACCCTTGTATCTTGCGGAACTCGCAAATCCATGTCCGATCTGACAGGATTTGCCCATGGGATCCACACATGAGCACCTCGTCGAGGGCACTGCCAACGCATTGAGCCTGACCACCTACGAACCGGACGCCCCCGCCGGGCTCCGCCCCGTGGTGCTGCTGCACGGTTTCGCTTCCTCCAGCGACCTGAACTGGGTGAAATCCGGCTGGATCCGCTCGCTCACCGAGGCCGGCCGCCGGGTCCTGGCCGTCGACCTCCCCGGCCACGGGACGTCCCCGGCTCCGGAGGACTTGGACGCCTACACGCCCAGCCGGATGCGAGCGGACTTGCTGCAGCTTTTGATGGACCATGGCGCGCTGGCGCTCAAGGAAGGCGACCCGCACTCCGGCGTCGATCTGGTCGGTTACTCGCTCGGCGCCCGCCTGGCCTGGGAATTCGGCGGCACCCAGCCGCAGCTGGTGAACCGGCTGGTGCTCGGCGGCCCGGCCAGCATCGACCCGCTGGCGTCGTTCGACCTGGCCGCGGCCCAGCAGTTCCTGGCCGATGGCAGCTCCATTGCCGACGAGGCAACCGCCGATCTGCTGCGCATGGCGCAGACCGTGCCGTCCAACGACATGTTCTCGCTCATGAGCATGATCCAGGCGATCAAGACCGAGCCGTTCGCCCCGGAGCAGATGGTCCCGACCATGCCGACCCTGCTGGTTGCGGGCGACGGCGATTCGCTGGCCACCACCATGCCGCGGCTGACCGAGCTGCTCGGCACCCGCCAGACGCCAAAGTCCGTGCTCTGGCTGCAGGGCCGCGACCACGCCAACGCCGTGACGAGCCGCGAGTTCAAGAACGCAGCGGTGGAGTTCCTCGCAAGCTAGGTTCCCGGCATTCGACCCGCCGGCGTGGCTCTACGCCGACAGGTCGAGTCGGTCGAGGAACGCGCCCAACCGCGTGTGGATCCGCTTGAGTTCGGTCATGTCCAGCCCGAGCACCGCCGTATCGATCCGCCCCTCGGAGCGCGCGCCGTCGGAGAAATCCATGACGCAGTCGAGTTGGACCCGGAATATTCCGGGTTTGCCCGCCACCGGGCGCGCGTAACGCGCCTGCGCTTCCAGCATCCCGTTGGCAGCCACCGTCGATTCCCTCGCCTCGCAGAATCGATTCTCCGGTTCCCGGCCGACCGTCACCCCAAGGGTCATGCGCAGCTTGCAGCCCTCGACCTCGTGGTCCGCGCACCACGGTTCACAGAGATCAAGGTCCGGCGCTCCCGGATCCACCCCGGTCAACGATCCTGCGGCCGCCAACTTTCCGCTCGGGGACAACCCGGATTTGTAGGCGTCGCTGCTGCGGACCAGTGCGATGAACCGCCCGAGCTGCGCGCGGACGGTACGCATGCCGGGCCAATCGGTTTCGAAACTTGCCCGATCGACGATCGACCCACTGCTCACATCGGCAAAATTCACCCAAACCGAGTCGGTGCCATCGCATTCACCGTCCTCGTCCTGGCCGTCGGCCGCGGCGCGAACCATCAGCTCGTCGCTGTGCGAGTAGAACCCGTCGGAGTCGAATCCGAAACCTACGGAACGCATGCCGCCGCGATGCAGGGTGGATTCGGTCGTGCACTCGCCGTCCTGACACCCATCGCACCACGACTTGCATTCTTTCTGGAATTCCATGTGTTTCCCCCTATATTGCGGGCCCAACCCGCGGGTATTTGGCTACATTCCAGGCGATCCTACGGCGAGCGTCCAACAATGGACGATCGACACCAAGTGGCTAACACCACCTGTTTGCGGCCGGATCCGTCGCTCTGAGGATTCGAGCGCTTCAATCCCTCACTCCCATGGAGTTCGGAGCGCGACCATGAAATGCTCTTGGGCAAGACAGCACGCCCTGCCACCGGACTCCCGGGAGCCCGTTCTTTCGAACCCTGCACCCGTTGAGGGGGCATCCGCGCGGAATCATGACACGAAAAAACCGGAACCACTTGGAGACTTTCGTTGCGAGCAGGACACGGTCCGCAGATTCGCTTCGGAGGCATTTCCGGCGGATGTATGACGCGCAACATTTCCCTGTTGACAAACACGGAGACCGCCATCACACTAGATCGTATACGATTTCATACATCACAGGAGGAAACGTGAGCAGCGACGCCACAGCCACCGATCTGGTCCAGGTCGACCAGTCAGTATTCGATGCAGCGGGCAAGGTGCTTGCAGTCCATCTCTCGTACTCCTCGCGTGCAGCCCAGCGCGGCCGCACCCCCGCGTTCCCTTCATACTTCATGAAGGCCTCCTCCTCGCTGGCGACCTCGGGTTCCACCGTGGAACGCCCGGCCGGAACCGAGCTGTTGGCCTTCGAGGGCGAGATCGCCCTGGTCATCGGCACCGACGCCCGCCGCGTTTCCGTGGAGGACGCCTGGAGCCACGTCGGCTCCGTCACCGCCTCCAACGACCTGGGCGTGTATGACATGAAGTACGCCGACAAGGGATCGAACATCCGGTCCAAGTCCGGCGACGGCTACACCCCGATGGGCCCGGTGCTGCTACCGGCGGCCGCCGTGAACCCGGAGGCCCTGCGCATCCGCACCTGGGTCAACGGCGAGATCGCCCAGGACGCCTCGACCGCCGAGCTCATCTTCTCCTTCGCGCAGATCGTCGCGGACCTGTCGCAGCAGATGACGCTGAAGGCCGGCGACGTGATCCTCACCGGCACCCCGGCAGGCTCCTCCGTGATCGTCCCCGGCGACCTCGTCGAGGTCCAGGTCGACGACGAGGCCGCGGGCCTGACCACCGGGCGCCTGGCCACGACCGTCACCGAGGGCACCGACTCCTTCGCGGCCTTCGGCAACCAGCCGAAGATCACCGACGCGGACCGGATCGACGCCTTCGGCACGGCCTCCGCGGCCGGCATCGAGCTGCCGATCACCGGCAAGGAGGCGCTGACCGACGAGGTCAAGGCCAAGCTGCTCTCGGTCGCCACCGCCACCATCTCCGGCGCGCTGCGCAAGCGCGGGCTGAACAACGTCTCGGTCGACGGCCTGCAGGCCACCAAGGGCATGACAAAGGTCATCGGCACCGCCCGCACGCTGCGCTACGTGCCCAACCGCGAGGACCTCTTCAAGTCCCACGGCGGCGGCTACAACGCGCAGAAGCGCGTCATCGACTCCGTGGGCCCGGGCGAGATCCTGGTCATGGAGGCCCGCGGCGAAAAGGGTTCCGGCACCCTGGGCGACATCCTGGCGATGCGCACCCAGGTGCGCGGCGCCGAAGCCATCATCACCGACGGCGGCGTGCGCGACCTCGACGCCGTGGCCGCCCTGGACATCCCGACCTTCCACAACGGCGCGCACCCGGCGGTGCTTGGGCGCAAGCACGTGCCGTGGGACACCGACGTGACCATCGGCTGCGGCGGCGCCACCATCCAGCCCGGCGACATCGTGATCGCCGACGCCGACGGCATCCTGGTGATCCCGCCGCACCTGGCGGCCGAGATCGCCGACGAGGTCGTCGAGTCCGAGCGCGAGGACACCTTCGTGTTCAAGAACGTCGCCAACGGCGCCGAGATCAAGGGCCTGTTCCCGATGAACGCCGGCTGGAAGGCCAAGTACAACCAGTGGGTCGCCGACGGCGAACCGGATTTCTAGGCCTGCCATGAACACGAGCAAGTCAGAGGCCGCCTACCGGCTGCTGCACACGCGCATCACCGAGGGAACCTTCACCCCCGGGTACCGGCTGGTGCTCGGCACCATCGCCAACGAGCTTGGCTGCTCGGTGGTGCCGGTGCGCGAGGCCATCCGGCGTCTGGAGGCCGAGGGCATGGTGAACTTCGAACGCAACGTCGGGGCCACCGTCGCCGCGGCCGACAGCGCGCTCTACCTGCACACCATGCAGACCCTTGCGATCATCGAGGGCGCCGCCACCGCGCTGAGCGCACCCTTCGTGGATGCGGACCAGCTGGCCGCGGCACGGGCCATCAACCAGGCGATGACCGACCTGCTCACCGACTTCGACCCGCCGCGCTTCACCGAGCTGAACAACGAGTTCCACCAAGTGCTCTACCGCAACTGCCCCAATCCGCACATCCTGGATTTGGTGCACCGCGGCTGGAACCGGCTGGCGCTGATGCGCTCCTCGTCCTTCACCCATATTCCTGGACGCGCCAGGGAATCGGTGCGGGAGCACGCGCAGCTGCTCGACATGATCGAGGCCCAGGCCCCGGCGGCAGAGATCGAACAGGCGGCCCGGGCGCACCGCACCAACACGCTGAACGCGTACCTGGCGGCGGCCAACCTGCCGGCCTCCCCGCTCTAGCGGGAAACTGCCGGCACAGAACACCCAGCACTTAGCACGACTTCCTTCCTGAAACTTGTCACACCAAAGGAGACACCACATGAGCAAGCACTTCGTTCCGGAGAACCTGCCCACGCACCTGCAGCACTACATCGGCGGCCAGTTCGTCGACTCCATCGGCGGGGAAACCTTCGAGGTCCTGGACCCGGTGACCAACCAGACCTACGCCACCGCCGCCGCCGGCCAGAAGGCCGACATCGACGCCGCCGTCGCCGCGGCCACCGAGGCCTTCAAGAACGGCCCGTGGCCGACCATGAGCCCGCGCGCCCGCGCCAACGTGCTGTACAAGATCGCCGACGCCGTCGTCGCCCAGGAAGACCGCCTCGCGGAGATGGAAACCTTCGACACCGGCCTGCCGATCACCCAGGCCCGCGGCCAGGCGCAGCGCGCCGCGGAGAACTTCCGCTTCTTCGCCGACCTGATCGTCGCCCAGCACGACACCGCTCTGAAGGTCCCGGGTTCCCAGCTGAACTACGTGAACCGCAAGCCGATCGGCGTCGCCGGCCTGATCACCCCGTGGAACACCCCGTTCATGCTCGAGTCCTGGAAGCTGGCCCCGTCCATCGCCTCCGGCTGCACCGTGGTCCTGAAGCCGGCCGAGTTCACCCCGCTGTCCGCCTCGCTGTGGGCCACCATCTTCGAGGAAGCGGGCCTGCCGGCCGGCGTCTTCAACCTGGTCAACGGCATTGGCGAGGAGGCCGGCGACGCGCTGGTCAAGCACCCGAAGGTCCCGCTGATCTCCTTCACCGGCGAATCCTCCACCGGCCAGCTGATCTACCGCAACTGCGCGGAGAACCTCAAGGGCATGTCCATGGAGCTCGGCGGCAAGTCCCCGGCCATCGTGTTCGCCGATGCCGACTTCGACGCCGCGATCGACTCCACCCTCTTCGGCGTGTTCTCGCTGAACGGCGAGCGCTGCACCGCCGGTTCCCGCATCCTGGTCGAGCGTCCGATCTACGAGAAGTTCGTCGAGACCTACGCGGCCCGCGCCAAGAACATCAAGGTCGGCGACCCGCACGACCCGACCACCCAGGTCGGCGCGCTGGTCCATCCGGAGCACTACAACAAGGTCATGAGCTACGTGGAGATCGGCAAGACCGAGGGCCGCGTCGTGGCCGGCGGCGGCCGCCCGGAGAACCTGCCCGAGGGCCAGGAAAACGGCTCCTACGTCGCCCCGACCGTCTTCGCCGACGTCGCACCGGATGCCCGCATCTTCCAGGAGGAGATCTTCGGCCCCGTCGTCGCGATCACCCCGTTCGACACCGACGAAGAGGCCCTCGAGCTGGCCAACAACACCAAGTACGGCCTGGCCGCCTACGTGTGGACCAACGACCTGAAGCGCGCCCACAACTTCGCGCAGGACGTCGAGGCCGGCATGGTCTGGCTCAACAGCCACAACGTGCGCGACCTACGCAGCCCGTTCGGCGGCGTGAAGGCCTCGGGCCTGGGCCACGAGGGCGGCTACCGCTCGATCGATTTCTACACCGACCAGCAGGCCGTGCACATCACCCTCGGTGAGGTCCACACCCCCAAGTTCGGCGCCTAGCCCTTCCCCCCTCCCCACTTCAAGAGTTTTTCCGCAAAGGAGCGAACCATGAGCACCAACGAATCCAACACCATCCCCAAGCCGTCCGTCCCGGCCCCGGACATCCTGCGCTGCGCCTACGCCGAACTGGTCGTCACCGACCTCGCCGCCTCGCGCAAGTTCTACGTCGACGTGCTGGGACTGCACGTTTCCTACGAGGACGACGAGCAGATCTACCTGCGCTCCTTCGAGGAGTTCATCCACCACAACCTGGTCCTCACCAAGGGCCCGGTCGCCGCGCTGAAGGCCATGGCCTTCCGCGTGCGCACCCCGGAGGACGTCGACGCCGCCGAGGCGTACTACAAGGAACTGGGCTGCCGCACCGAGCGCCGCACCGAGGGCTTCGTCAAGGGCATCGGCGACGCGGTCCGCGTGGAGGATCCGCTGGGCTTCCCCTACGAGTTCTTCTTCGAGACCACCCACGTCGAACGCCTGCACATGCGCTACGACATCTACTCGGCCGGCGAGCTGGTCCGCCTCGACCACTTCAACCAGGTCACCCCGGACGTTCCGCGCGGCCGCAAGTACCTCGAGGACCTGGGCTTCCGCGTCACCGAGGACATCCAGGACGACAAGGGCGTGACCTACGCGGCCTGGATGCACCGCAAGGGCACCGTGCACGACACCGCGCTGACCGGCGGCGACGGCCCGCGCCTGCACCACGTGGCCTTCTCCACCCACGAGAAGCACAACATCATCCAGATCTGCGACAAGATGGGCGCGCTGCGCATGTCCGACCGCATCGAGCGCGGCCCGGGACGCCACGGCGTCTCCAACGCGTTCTACCTTTACATCCTGGATCCGGATGACCACCGCATCGAGATCTACACCCAGGACTACTACACCGGCGACCCGGACAACCCGGTCATCACCTGGGACGTGCACGACAACCAGCGCCGCGACTGGTGGGGCAACCCGGTGGTCCCGTCCTGGTACACCGAGGCATCCCTGGTCCTGGACCTGGACGGCAACCCGCGCGAGGTCATCGCACGCACCGACTCCTCGGAGATGGCAGTGACCGTGGGGGCCGACGGCTTCTCCTACACCCGCGCCCCGGGCGATGCGCTGACGGGGGATCCGGGCGAGGAAGTCGGCTTCAAGATGGGCCACCAGCTCTAACCCGCAGCCCTTCCAAGGCACCGACCCCGTGGCCGGCTTCCGCTCCCTCACATGCGCACCTGCGCAACGGGAGCCGGACGCCGGCCACGGGCCGTTAAGACTCCCGCGCTCGATGGCCGCCGGGCATGGCGGCGGCGGGCCAATGCGGGGAAACTGGATGCCATGAACACCGTTGGCCCACACAGATTCGCCGACCGTTCGGCGGCCGGGTCCATCCTCGGCGAGCTGTTGGCCGCCCAGGGGCTTGGCTCCGACGCGGTCGTGCTTGGCCTGCTGCGCGGCGGGGTTCCCGTCGCCGCCCCGATCGCCGCGCGGCTTGGCGCCTCGCTGGGGGCCCTGGCCGTGCGAAAGCTGGGCATCCCCGACGAGCCGGAGGTCGCCTTCGGCGCCGTCGCCAGCTATCGGCAGCACCACGTGGTGCACCATGTCCCGCGGATCTACGAATATGCACTGCGCCGCTACTCCCCCGCAATCCTAGACACCGTGGAGCGCCAGGCAAGTGCCAAGTTGCTTCGCCTGTCCGCCGCATTTGACGCGTTTGCACCGGACTGTGCGGGACGGACCGTGGTGCTGTGCGATGACGGCCTGGCGACCGGCGCCACCATGACCGCGGCGCTTCGGGTGGTTTCCCTGCTGGGGCCGGCCAGCCTGGTGGTCGCGGTTCCAGTCTCCCCCGCAAAGGTCCTGCGCGAACTGTCTGCCTACGCGGATGCGGTGATTTGTTATTCTTCCCCGCCGGATTTTTCGTCGGTGGGCACCTACTACGAGGATTTTTCACAAGTCTCCGAGCCGGAGATCCTCCGGCTGATTGCGGAGTTCGGCACCAAGCCGTAGCCGTCCGTGCCGGCCGCGGCCCTCGACCCACCCTCGCGACAACAACGGGGTGGATAGAACGTTCCGTTCCGTTCCGCGGTGCCGGGCAAGACAGACATTGCCGGGTTTCTGCACCCGAAAGAGCTTACATGCGGGCCCGTGTATAGGGCCGATCGACCCATTGCTTCGGCACGGCAACGGGCGTAAGTTGTTGCCGCTGGTATCTACCGGCAAATCGGCCCCACCGTCACCGGGATGGCCGGGCCCCTGTTCGAAGGAGCAGATCATGACCATCATTAGCTGGATCATTCTCGGACTCATCGTTGGCGTCCTGGTCAAGCAGTTCATGCCTGGCAGGGTCAACGGCGGGTGGATCACATCACTCGTGCTCGGCGTTGTCGGCGCCCTTGTGGGCGGCTGGCTCGGATCCATGATCTTCAATACGGGACTCGGCGGTTTCTTCAACCTTCGCACTTGGGTGCTGGCCATCCTTGGCGGTGTTGTGGTCGCCGGGATCTACGGATTGGTGAAGGGCCGGGGCGAAGGCCACCGCGCCGCTCACTAACCAATAATCAGGTGTCGGCGTGCCCCCTCGCGAGGGGGCACGCCGACACCTTTTTGTGCCGCCTCACGGTGCGTGACCGGTTTCGCGGAACAGAGCAGGCATCCCTCCGCACCGGCCCCGTGGCGGTTCCCCCCGGGGAACCAGCCGGCTCAGTTCTTGGTGCCCTCGTGTGCCAGCACGCCGATTTCTCCGCCCTGGGCATCGAACACCGTGAGGTTCATGCCTTCGATCTTGGCGGTGGACGCTCGTGAAAGCCATGTGTCGACGCCCTCGCACGCCATCAGTGTCGTGGCCATGTTTTCCAGGGTGACAACGTCGTTGGCCTGCTTCCAGGAACCGGTCAAGGTGTTGCAACCGTCGTTTCCGGTGAACGAGCCCTCTCCCGAGAAAACGAGGACGGGCGCACCGTCGGGCACTCCACCCCACTGGCCAACGACGGAAGACCCGTCCTGCCCCGGAGACGTTGCGCAGCCGGTGAGGCCCAAGGCTGCGACCAGAACAAGCAAGAGCGCTGCAATTCGTTTCATGGACACATGCTACAGCCGCATTCCGTGCCCGTCGCCGCGCCGCGGCGCTGCCGGGGATCGCCGTGGCCCGACCCAGGGTGCAGACTTGACCCATGACACCGGACCACGTTGCACCCACGCGATTTTCCGACCGAGCCGAGGCCGGCGAGTACCTGGCTGCCGAGCTGGAGCACCATGCCGCCGATGAAAACACGGTGGTCCTCGGCCTGTTGAGCGGCGGAGTCCCGGTCGCGGCGGCAATCGCGAAGCACCTGGGCGCCGAGGTCGACGCCCTTGCCGTCAGCGGGCTCGTCCTGCCCGAACGCAGCACAGTCGCCTATGCCGCATTGGCGGCCTACGGGGACGACGTGTCTTTGAAGTACGTTGCCCGGGTCTGGGGCCCCGCCCAACAGCGCTTCACCAAGGAGGTCCTGGCCGAGGTGGAGGCCGCGGCCCGCACGGAGCTCATGGACCTGCAGCACAGGCTGGTCGGGGAGATCGTGCTGCCCGTGAAGGACCGGACCGTGATTCTGTGCGAGGACGGAATGGCAACCGGCGCCACCATGCTGGCGGCGATAGAAGTCATGCGCCATGCGGGGGCTGCCCGCATCGTCGTGGCGGTTCCGGTGGCCACGCTGGCCGCCCGCCAGGAAGTCGAGGCCGAGGCCGACGAGTTCATCTGTGCCATCTCGCCGAAGGTGTTCAATACCGTGAGCGCCTTCTACTCCCGCTTCGATGCGGTGTCCGACGACGAGGTCGTGGCGCTGATCCCGCACCTTTGAGATCCGCACGGAAGGCGTTCGTGCGTGCCGGTGCGCCAAAAGGGCCGGCCGACTCGCTGCTCCCCCGCCCTGTGCGGGAGGAAGCGAATCGGCCGGCCCGATGTGTCGTGTGCCGGAACGTGGCCCTTAGGCGTTCTGGCCGTGCTGTTCCTTGTCGTGCGCGGCCTGCAGGGCGGGATCGACATCCTCGACGTGGAGGTTGTTGCCCTTGGTTTCGCCGACCCAGAAGACCGCGGCCACGGAGATGACCGTGAGGACCATGATGTAGATGGCGATCGATATCGACTTGCCGGTCTCCTCCAGCAGCACCTGGGCAACGGTTGCGGCGAAGGCGCCGCCGAGGATCGCGCCGAGGGCGTAGCCGATCGAGATGCCCGAGTAGCGGATGTGCGCCGGGAACATCTCGGCGTACATGGCCGACTGCGGTCCGTAGGACAGGCCCAGGCCGATGGTCAGGATGAAGACCGAGAGTCCGTAGAGGAAGATGTCGCCGGTGTCGATGAGCATGAACATCGGGATCATCCACACGAAAACAATCGCGTAACCCAACACAAAGGTGTTGCGGCGGCCGATGATGTCCGAAAGCCAGCCACCGACCAGGGTGAAGACGAGCCAGCCGACCGAACCGATGGTGGTTGCCAGCAGCACGGGGGCCGCGGGCATGTGAAGCACCTTGGTGGTGTAGGAGATCAGGAAGGCAATGACCAGGTAGCCGGCGGCGTTGTTGGAGATGAAGATCAGGGCCGCCTGGATGACTTCCTTGGTGTTCGTCTGGAAGAGCTGCTTCAGCGGGGTGTGCTCCGAGGCCTTGCGCAGCGCCAGCTGCTTGAAGATCGGGGATTCCTCGACGGCCTTGCGGATCAGGTAGCCCACGACGATCAGCACGACCGAGAGCAGGAACGGGATGCGCCAGCCCCAGGCCGTGAACTGCTCGGGGGTCATCGAGACGCGCAGGATGTAGAGCATGCCGGTGGCCAGGATCATGCCGATCGGCACGCCGATCTGCGGGTAGGCGCCGAAGTAGCCGCGCTTATTTTCCGGTGCGTGCTCGACGGCCATCAGCGCCGCGCCGCCCCATTCGCCGCCGGCGGAGAAGCCCTGGACGATGCGCAGGACCACCAGCATCAGCGGGGCCCAGAAACCGATCTGTGCGTAGACCGGCAGCATGCCGATCAGCGCGGTTGCCGCGCCCATCATGATCAGGGTCGCGACCAGGACCCGCTTGCGCCCGTACTTGTCGCCCAGGTGGCCGGCGACGATGGCGCCGAGCGGGCGGAAGAGGAAGGAGATGCCGATCATGGCGAAGGCCAGGATCTGGGCCAGGCCCGGGTTGGATTCACCCAACGGCTTCAGGAAGAGCGGGGTCAGCAACGTCGCGGTGAGCTGCGCGAAGATGAAGAAGTCGTACCACTCGATGGTGGTGCCGACCAGGGTGCCCGCAAGGACGCGACGTTCCTCGGAACGTTTGGTGTTTGCGGCCAGGGAAGCTGAAGCCATGGGAACTCCAAGGGTGGGGGCGCTGTGCGCTTCGAATGATGAGGGGAAAACCACTTATTACCGACCGTTCGGACGGTTATGTGACAAGGATCATGATAGCCCATGTTCGTGACTTCGCTCACCCCTGTGGTCGAAATTTGAGACGAACGGGCAGACGGTCACACCATCGCGCCTCCGAGCAGAAACCGCACTCCCACGTGTAGCTATTTAAGACCGACGTGCAGGGCGCCGTCTCGGGGCGGCGCCCTGCGCGTCACTGGTCCGGCACCGCCGTCCGGCCGGGCCCTAGTCTTCGCGGGCGAGGAACTCGCGGATGCGCGCGCGGACGGGCTCGCGGTCGTAGCTGTTGACCAACGCGCCGGCCATGCGGACCGGGTCGCCGAAGAAGAAGTACTCGTAGAGCGCCTGGCGGCCGGAGAAGCCCGTGATCGACGCATCGTAGGCGAGCTTGAACAGGCGGATCCGCTCCGGCCCGGTCAGGCTCTTGCCCTGCAAGTACATCTCGATGTCATCTCGCGCCACCTCGAGGTCCGCCTGGCCAGGAAGCGCCATGAGGCCCGAGGCGCAGAACTTCCTGATGATCTCCGGGAAACGCTGGGACGCCTTCGGGTACCAGTTGCGCGCGGCGTTCAGGGTTTCCCAGTGCGGCAGGAACACCCCGTCCTCGCTCGGCGCCGCGAGCGCCTCGGAGGCGGTGACCAGCGCCTTGCCGAGTTCGACGTAGCGGATCAACTCGGCGAGGTCCTCCTGGATGTGCTGGAAGCCGTCGATGCCGATGGTCCCGGCGATCTCCGAAGCCAGGCCCAGGAAGAACTCGGACTTGGCGATGGTGCGCGTGACCACCTGGTGGGTCATCAGGGCACCGGCGCCCGTCTCCTGGTACCAGGCGTTGCACAGGTCGGGGCGGCCCTGCATGAAGACGCGCTCGGCGGGAACGAAGACGTCGTCGAAGACGACCACGGCGTCGATCTCGTCAAAACGGCTCGCCAGCGGCTCGTCGTGCTTGTTGCCGCCGTTGTGCAGTCCCGTGCGACACAGGTAGCGCAGGCCCGGTGCGTCGTTCTGGATGGCGAAGGCGAACGAGAACGGCTCGTCCTCGGGGGTGCCGCGGAGCACCGTCGAGGGGAAGACCAGAAGTTCGTCGGCGATCGGCGCGATCGTGGCAAGCATGCGGGCACCGCTGATGACGATGCCGCCGTCGCGTTCCTCGACGATTCGCGCCGTGAGCTGCCCGCCGAGCTGCTCGGAGCCGGAGACCGAGCGGTTGACCTGTGGCGGAATCAGCGTGTGGGTTGCCAGCAGGTCGTTTTCGCGGGCGTACTCGTAGTATGCCTCGATGCGTTGGCCGAATTTGGGATCGGCTTTTTCAAAAAACTTCTTGGCGGTGGACAGGGCGGTGAGCGCGGAGTTCATATAGTCCCCGGTGCGGCCCAGGAAACCGTTTGAGTACTCCGCCCAGGTGGCGGTCGCCGCCCGCCGTTTCTTCAGGTCCTCCGCCGAACGCGGAACCAGGAACGAGGCGTTGACCAAGTTCCCGGAAGTTGGCGAGGCGTAGGTCAGCGCGTCTTGGTACTTGGGGTCGTGTTGCATGTCGAAAAGCTTGGCGTAGGTGAGGGCCAGCTCCTTGAACGCGGGGTGCTCGGTAAGATTCCGGGAGACGACTTCCCCGTCGATGACCAGGTGCGGGGTCATCGAGTCTAGTTTGTCCAAAAACTGCCGACCTGTACGAATACCCATTTTCCAACCTCTTCTGCGATTCTGATTCACTGGTGTTCGGGACTGGCTCGGTGCCGTTTGGCACCCGCGGGCAGGCAAAAGACCTCAGAGAAGCTCTTCGACGCCCAGCTGGCTTTCGGGGATGGTGGTGAAGGAGCTGTTGGCGAACGCGAGGGCATCGCCCTTGCGGTAGTTGAACTCGTGGACCAGGCCAAGGTAGAGGGTGTGGTCGCCGCCGTCGTAGGCGGCCCAGGGCGTGCATGAGAAAAAGGCCAGGACTCCGGAAAGCCGCGGCGCGGTTTCACCCTCGACCCAGAGGGGTTCCAGACCCGGACGTCCTGCAAAATGCATGGCCAGGGCCTGCTGTTCGGCCCCGAGGATGTTGACGGTGAACGGGCGATCCTTGAGCTCGTCGTGCGCCTTGCTGCTGCGCGCGATGGACACAAGCACCAAGGGAGGCTCCATGGAGACCGAGGTGAAGGAATTCACGGTGATGCCGTGGCGCCGGCTCACGCCGTCGAAGGTCACGATGGCAACGCCCGTGGCAAACCTGCCCAGGCTCCCGCGGAAGTGATGCAACGTCGCGCCGTCGAGCTTCCTGGGGATGGATCCCTCGGCGACAATTTTCCTGCGTGTGACCATCATGAATTTCCCCAGGATTTCCCGCTGCCCCGCCCGGCTCGCACTCAGATCCAGAGTGTTCTAATATCGAACCTAAGGTTCTAATAGCGAAATTGTGTTTAAAACCATAGTTGAGACTCACTGGACAAACAAGAAGCCAGTGGCCCGGGAAACGAAATTGCGAAAGGGTCCCCCCCACCATGCCACCATCGGACACATCTGCACCAGCTTCACAGACTCTTTCCAGGGGCATCCGCATGCTGGAGCTCCTGGCCGAGGCACCGGGACCCCGAACCATTGCCCAGTTGGCTTCCGACTTGGGCGTGCACCGTTCGATTGCCTACCGGATCCTGCGCACCCTGGAATCGCACCGGCTGGTCACCCGCGATGAATCGGGCCGCGTCCACGCGGCCCCGGGTCTCGCCGTGCTTGCCCGCGGGGTGCAACGGGACCTGCAAAGCGCCGCACTGCCGGAACTCACGGTCTTGGCCAACGAGTTGAAGATGTGTGCATTCATTGCCGTTTGGGACCAGCCCGACTGCACCACGCTGGTGACGGTGGAACCACGCCACGTGCACGCCACTGTGGTTCAGCACCCCGGCACCCGGCACCCGTTCGGGCACGGAGCCCCCGGCATTGCGATGCAGTCCACGCTCACCGAGGAACAGTGGAACGCCTTGAACCACGAGACCCCGTACCGGCAGAATGCCGCATTGGCCCGAAGCAGGGGCTACGCAACAAGCATCGATGAGGTGATTCCCGGGCTCTCCTCCGTGGCCGCGCCCATCGAGGTGCCCGGCCGGCTTCCGGCGGCCGTTGCCGTCGTCTACAGCACCGGCTCGAACACCAGCGAGGTCGAGGCAATCGGCGCCCGCCTGCGCGAAGCGGCCCTGGCGATCTCCGCGGAGCTCGGGTAGCAGGGTTCCGCTCGCGCAGTGCCGGGCGCGACTAGGCGGCCAGCATGCGGCGCTGTGCGCTTGAACGCAACACCGCCATGCCGGTTCCGGAAAGCAGCAGGAGTACCGCGGCTGCGGCGGCAACACCAAACGCACCGGAGTAGCCGTACGAATCGGCGAAGGCACCGGCCAAGCCGTTGCCAACGGCCGTCCCGACGACGATGCCCGAGGACAGCAGGGTCATGACGGTTGAGAGGCGTTCGGCCGGTGCGACCTCGCCTCCAAGGGTGAAGATGGTGACCAGGATCGGCCCGACGGGGATCCCGACCAGCAGCAGGGCCGCGACCATCCAACCGATCCCGGAAGGAATTTGCAGCAGCAGGGCTGCGGGCACCATGAAGATGGCGCAGGCAAGCCAGCGGCTGGCCTGCGGCCAACCGTGCGGCCAGAACGCAACGGACAGCGCGGCGGCGGCGCTTGTCGAACCCACGGCCGCGTAGAGCAGGCCGCCGATGTTCGCGTTGCCCTGGGCACCGGCAAATGCCAGCGTGCCGGCGGCACTGGACCCGAAGAAGGTTCCCATGCCGATCATGCCGACGACGGCCAGCGAGATTCCGGCGACCTGGTTCCGCGTCAACTTGATCTTGGTTGAGCTCTTGACCTGGGGAACGACGGCCTTTTCGGTGCGGTGCACCGCGAAAAGCGGCACCAGGATGAGTGTCATGACGGCGGCAATGGCCAGCGGCAACCAGGGGGCGATCAGCGCGGCGAAGAGCCCGACGGCCGCGGGGCCAAGCACGAAGCCGAGTTCGTCGACCATGCTTTCATAGCTCAGTGCCGCGGAGAGTTCACGTCCTCCGGTCTCGCGCTTGCGGGTCAAGGCCATCCAGCGCACACGCGCCAGCGGGCCGATCTGCGGGCCGGTGGCACCGGCCAGCAAGGCCAACAACACGATGATTCCCACGGGGGCCAGCGCGGCGGAGCCGCCAAACCACATCAGTGCGGCGATCATCAGTGATTGCAGGATCGCCACCGGAATCAGCACACGGCGCTGGCCCAGGCGGTCGGAGAAGTAGCCGACGGTGGGTCCGCCCACGGCCGAGCCGAGGCCGACCATGGCGGCGGCCATGCCGCCCATCGCGTAGGAACCCGTCGAATCGATGAGCAGAGTCATCGATCCGATGGTGAGCATGGCCAGAGGCAGGCGGGCGAAGAAGCCCAGCGGGAAAAAGGCCCAGCCGACCAGCGGCGGCAGCGCCGCATAGGGCGAACCCTGGGCACTTGGGGTCTTGGGGGTGGTCTTGGATTTCAAAATGGGTGTGCTCCACTAACGTGCGTGCACCGTCCCTGCCTCCCGTTGCACAAAACCCTTTTCAGACGTCTAACAGTCTATCCGAGATACGTCTCGGCGCTATCCTCCGACTTCCATGGACACCGTGGACCCGTTGCGCCCCTTGTGGACGTTGAGCCGGGTGGTGATCCGTTGCTTCATGTCGGCCACATGGGAGACCACGCCGATGACCCGGCCGCCGCTGCGCAGGGCCTCGAGGGCGTCCATGACCTGCTCGAGGGTTTCGGCGTCAAGCGAGCCGAAGCCCTCGTCCACGAACAGCGTCTCGATGTCGATGCCGCCGCTTTGGTGCTGGATGACATCCGCCAATCCCAACGCCAGGGACAGAGAGGCCATGAACGATTCGCCGCCGGAAAGCGTTTGGGTGTCGCGCCGGACGCCGGTCCAGGAATCGAGGATCTGCAGTCCCAGCCCCGATTTGTTGTTTCCGCGCGGAGTGTCGTCGTGGACCAGAGAGTAGCGTTGGCCCGTCATCAGCAGCAGGCGCTGCGTTGCCGCGAGCGCGACGGCCTCCAGCCGGGCGGCGAGCACGTAGGTGCTCAAGGTCATCTTGAGCCGGTTCTCCCCCAAACCGCGGGCCAGATCGGCCAGCGACTTGAGCGTGTTGAACCGTTCAAGGACCGGCCCCTGCTCCCGGGCCAGGGCGGCAAGCCTTTCCCGGTTGGCCTGCAGCCTGGCGGTGTAGCTTTCGAGCACCGCATCGCCGGCAAGCACCGCGTCACGGCGGTCCAGGGATTCCCGCACCGCTGCCGCGGCGGCGACAAGCTCTTCGGCCTCCGGGGCCCCCGTGCCGGAGTCGGCCTCGGCGCGCGCGAGCGCTGTTTCCGGGGCCTCGGCCAGCGTCTTGATGCGCACGGCCTGCTCGTTGTGGGCATCGACCAGTTGCTGGCTCCGGGCGCGTTCACCCGATGGCAGCAGTTGACCCAGCCACGCGGCGGTGTCGGCGATGCCGGCCTGGGCGAGTTTCGCCTCCCACTGCGCGTCCGCGTCCGCTGCCGCGCCATGGGCTGCGGCCAGCGCCGTGGCCGCCGTGGCGAGGGATTCGAAGACCGCTGCCCGGGCCTTGAGCGTCGTGTGGAGTTCTTGCAGGTCCAGTCCGTCGCCGCCCAGAGCTGCAAGTGACTCGGTGAGCTTGCCGACGCGGGCCTCGGCCGCCGCAATCTTGGTGCCGGTGACTTCGATGGCCGTGGCCGCCTTGGCCTCGTCTTTTTGCAGGGATTCGAGCTTTTCCGTTTCCTGGGCAAGTTCAGCGGCGGCCTTGGTTGCGGCCGCGGAAGACTCGGCGGCGGCCCGGTGCGTGAGCGTGGCCGCGTCGAAATCCGCCGTGGCGGTTTCCTGGTCGAGGTCGCCGATCCTGTCCCGGATCAATGCCAGCGCGGTGTTTGCCTTTTCCAGCAGGGCAGCGGTTTTGCCTTCGGCCACCTCGGCCTTGGCGACCTGTTCCTGGGCTCGTTCGATGGCGTCGGAGTCGACGAGCTCGCCCTCGGGCAGGGTTGCGGGCTTGGGGTGCGCGTCGGAACCGCAGACCATGCAAGCCTCGCCGTCGCGCAGCTCCAAGGCCAGCGTCGCGGCCGACTGGTCGAGGCGCAGGGAGACAAGGTCTGCCGCTGCCTCGCGCAGCGTCAGCGTGTGGCTCTTGGCGTCGTTGAATTCGGAGTGTGCCTTGAGCTGGGCTCGTTCGGCCTTACCGCGCGCCGCCACTTGCTCGCGGCGTTCGTTCGCTGCGTCGACCGCTTCCTGGAGCGCCGGCAGGGAGGCAAGCAGGGCGTCCGCGGTGGCGCATGCGGCCTGGAGGGCGGGGAGTCCGGCCTTGAGCTCCTGGATGTCTTTGGCGCGCCGGGATTGCAGTGCCGCTTCGGATTCCAGTGCGTTCTTGAACTTGCCCAGCTCGGTCCGGGTGAACTCGAGTTCCTGTTCATCGGGCAGCGCCGCCTCGATGACCGCGGCTTTCTGCACGGCGGAGGTTGCCGATGCCTTTGCATGTTCGGCAAGTTGCATCACCGTGTCCAGCGCGACCCCGGGAGCCTGTGCCAAGGCAAAGAGCCCGGCGGATGCTTCGTCGTTTCCGTCCACCTCCAGGGCTGCAGCCGCGGATCCTGCACCCAAATCGACGGCGTCGGAAATCGCTTCATGCAGCTTGGCCTCCGCGTTTGCCGTGGCTTCCGCGGCGCCGAGTGCTTGCTGGTGGTAGGGCTTGAGCGCGGCCGCGGCAGCGTCGAGCTTCAGCTTGGCGGCCAGCCCCGCAACGTCGGCGCTTTGCTCCTCATGGATCCCGCGCAGGGTGGACAGCTCGGCAAGCTGCGCATGCCGGGCCCCCCGTTCCTTGAGTTTGGTTTCCGCGGTGCGTGCGGCTCCCGACTGGGCGTCCGCTTCCGCGAGTTCCTGCCGCAACTTCTGCCGGGCATCGGACAGCGCGGTGCCTAGGAATTCACCCAGCGCGTCAAAGTCGGCCGAGTCGCGCAACCCCGCAGCGTCCTCCGGCAAGCCGGCCTCGGCCGGGTACAGCGTCGTCAGCGCGTCGGCGACCAGTTGGTCGACGGTTGCCCGCTGGTCTCGCTCGGCGGCCTCGGCCTCCGCCTTGGCCTGGGCGAATCGTTCGGCCAGCACCTTTTCGGTGAGTGCGTATTCACTGGTGTCAAAGAGCGAGCGCAGTAGATCTTCGCGGTCCTTGTCCTTGGCCCGCAGGAAAGCAGCGAAGGCACCCTGCGGCAGCATGGCCACCTTGGTGAACTGCTCCTTGTCCAGGCCCAGGATTTCGCTGAGGGTGGCACCGACTTCGTCGTTCCGGGTGGATTTTTCGACCCAGCCTCCGCCGACGAATTCACGCAGGCGGCTCTGTGCCTGGGCCGTTGTGGTGCCGCTCTTGCCGCGTTTGGTCGGCCGGTCCCAGGCGGGCGAGCGGGTGACCTCGAAGCGTCGGCCCCCGGTGGAGAATTCGCAGATGACCTCGGGGGCCACCGACGCCTCCGCGTGGTCGCTGCGCAGCGACTTGCTGCCCTGGCGGACCCCGGGAAGCGAACCGTAAAGGGCATAGCAGATGCCGTCGAGCACGCTTGTCTTGCCGGCACCGGTCTCACCGTTGAGCAGGAAGATCCCGCCCTCGGAGAGTGCATCGAAGTCGATGGTGGCGCGCTTGGCGAACGGACCGAAGGCCTCTAACTCGAGACTGTGTACCCTCATTTTTCAACCTTTTCGCTGCGTACCTGGGCAAGGACGGAGATGAGCAGGTCATCCTCGGCCTCGTTGAGCGGGCGTTTGCGCACGTGCTCGACGAATCCCGAACAGACCTCCATCGGCGACTTGGCTTCCGCAAGCCGGTCGGCATAGCTGTGTGCCGTGTCGTCGGGCTTTTCATCGGGCTCGAAGTTCAGCACCAGGGTGTCGGGGAACCTGCTGCGCAGCCGTTCCATGGCCCCGGCCGGGCGGTGCTTGTCGGTGAGCGTGATCTGGCACCAGGCATCGCTGGCCGACGCGTACCGCTCGTCGGTGAGCAGTTCGTCGATCTTTCCGCGCAGGATGCGTAGTTGCTTCCGTGCGGGCCAGTCGACGTGCTTGACCTCGCCCAGCCCCTCGGCCGTCACTTCAAGGACCCAGGCACCCTTGCTGTGGCCTGCCTCCGAGAAGGAATACGGGATGGGGGAACCCGAGTAGCGGATGCTCGGGGCAAGTTTTTGGCGCCCGTGAAGGTGTCCGAGCGCGGCATAACTGAAGTCGTTGAAGTGCGAGGTGGGGACGATGTCCAGCCCGCCGATGCTCAACTCACGCTCGGATTCCGAGCCCGCTCCCCCGGCGGCAAAGACGTGCGCCAGGACGATGCTGTGAACGGGCTTGTCCGCACCCGCTTGGCGGGCCTTCAGGTCGTCGCGCACCAGGTTCAGTGCCGCATGGACGACAGGCGAATGGCCGGGCTCCTCAACGCCCAGTCGTTCGGCGACCATGCGCGGCTCCAGGTAGGGCAGTCCGTAAACGGCGAGCGCGAAGCCTTCTCCGTCCATGACCACCGGCCTGGCAATGTCCTCCAGGCGCGTGCGCAGGTGCAATCCGGCGTGTTCCAGCAATGCCGAGCCGAATCCCAGGCGCAGGGCCGAGTCGTGGTTTCCGCTGGTGATGACCAGCTGGACCCCGGCGTGGCGCAGCCTGACCAGTGACCTGTCAAAGAGCGACACCGCGTCGACCGACGGCAAGGCCCTGTCGTAGACGTCCCCGGCAACGAGAACCACATCGATGTTCTCCTCCCGGATGGTGTCCAGGAGTCGGTCGATGAATTCTTCCTGTGCCGCCAGCAGGGAAGCCCCGTGGAAGGAACGGCCCAGGTGCCAATCGGAGGTGTGCAAGATACGCATGGCTCCAAGCCTAGCGACGCCGCCGGACGCTTTGATAACCGACTCGGCACCCCGGGGAAAACCCATAGACTGGTGGGGTGACTGATTCAATCGATCCGTATGCGATTCCCGCTGATTTTTCCGACCGAGTTTTCGGTGTGCTGCTTGCCGCCGTTGACGCTGCCACCCACGCCCGTGATGGCCAGGAACCCGGCGAAAGCGAAACGCTGTCCCTGTTCCTGCTTGATGGATTGCTTGAAGCCCTGGAGTGGGCCAACGACGGCGTTGCCTCGGACGAGGCCGCCTGCATGTGGCTGGCCGGTCTGCGTTGGTACAAGCTTGTGATCAAGTCATTCCCCGAGGGCTCGCCGGTACCGCAGCCGCGCTGGATCGACGAGGCGTTCGAAGGCGCAGAAGACTTCGCACCCGGCGATCCCCAGCACCTGTTGGCCCTGGTGAACTCGGATATGGCTTCCGTTGGACGTCCTGCCTTCCCGGACGCCGATACCACGGGTGTGTTGAGCCGCGCGGCGTTCATGGCCTTGCTGCCGCGCGTCGACGAGTCAACGACACACAAACTTGCAACCGACGCCGCCGCGCTGACCCACGGTTCTCCGCTGGCCCACCGTGCAGCAGGCCAGGCTGCGCTTGTCGTGCGCGCCGCACTGGAAAACGGCTCGGCATCAGCGCCCCGATGGGCCGAGCTTGTTGCCGGTCTGAAGGGCACGGCAGCCGAGGCGCTGCGCACAGCGGTGGCTTTTGTCACCGAAGCGCTGGAAAACACCGACCCGCAGGCCGCCTACGACGCGCTCTTTGAACTGCTCGGGGAAGAACCTGATGTCGAGACCGCCTCCTTCGCAGGCGCGTTGCTGGCAGCGGTGTTGGGGACGGATGCCGTGGCCCACCGCCCCGCGTCGGTTCTCGATCCCATCCTCGACCAGATGCACGAGCGGTGGATCAAGCTGACCGTCGGAAGCTAACCAGGACGGCTGCCGGACCGCTGGACGTCCAGCTCCACGGTCCGGCATCTTGACCTGCACCGGGATTCGCCGGACATGCAGTGATCGGTCCCATCCGAGTGATAGTGCTTGAAGCGCGGAAACGCGGCAGCACCGCCTTTCGGACGGCATCTCAGCGAAGCACGTGGCAAAGGGGCAACACATGACGGAGACTGGCTCATCGGGTAAGCCACCCGCCGGAATTTCCAAGGGCCGCAGCCTGTCCGAGTTCGCCGGCACCGTGCGGGCCACCGCATACGGGGCGGTCTCCAAGGCACCCTTCACCGTTGCGCTCATGGGGGCCATTCTGCTCAGCGGCCTGATCACCCGATCTCTGTTCAGGACCATTGGCAACAACAGGTGGTTCGAAGACCTTGCCTACGGTTTGCCGGCGTTCAGCAATGGCGACTGGCTCACCGCAATCACCGGAACCTTCGTGCTCGGTGAACCGGCCTCCTACCTTTTGGTGATGTTCCTGCTGCCGTTCAGCGTCGGGTGGCTGGAGGTTTCCCGCGGAACAAAGTCCGCGATCGTGACGTTTTTCCTCGGCCAATTCGCTTCGCTCGCCGTCGTTGCCGCCGTGTTGCTGCTCTTCAGGGACCTGGGATCGCCCTGGATCGATGCGCTGTCCCGCGACGTGGACACCGGTCCGACCGGAGGCATCTTCGCATGCCTCACCCTGGCTGTTTGCTACCTGCGGCAGCCCTGGAGGCTGCGCTGGCAGTTTCTCTTGATCAGCTTCGCGGTGGTGAGCGTGACACTCGTCGGGGAAATCAGCGATCTTGAACATGCCGCGGCGATCATCCTGGTGCTCCTGTGGAAAATCCGGACCATTTCCAGGCCCAACTTGCGCGAACAGCGGTTCATCGCCTGGGTCGGACTGTTTTCGCTGGTCACCATCCAGATCCTGACGATCATCGTTCCCACCAACGGCCCCTTTGGCCCCACCCAGGCCGGCGGCGGGCGCATTGCCGTGCTTGTCAACGCCGTGCTTGTCCTTGTCCTGGCTCGCGAACTGCGTTCCGGCCGCCGTGTCGCGTGGGTCGCTGCCATCGTCTTGGCCGTGCTGAACGTGCTGCGTGGAATCATCGGTTTGACGCTTATCGTGACCCTCGGGCCGGAACTCAAGCGCGGGTCGGGCATTGCCTCGTTTGCCGCGGCCCATGCGGCGTTGTGGACCCTCATGCTTGTCTACCTCGTGCTGTGCTGGCGCGCCTTTGGCGTGCGCAGGCTCCGACGACTGCCGACCGCCCTTGGACACCGGGACATGGATGCCCCAGCGGTGGTTGCCCAGCTGCGGAGGTACGGCGGCGGGACCATCTCGTGGATGAGTACGTGGCGCGGGAACCAGCATTTCCGCTCCCCCGGCGGGTCGCTGGTGACCTACCAGGTCCACATGGGGTGCGCCATCGGATTGGCCGAGCCCATCGGCCCGGTCGAGGACCGGGATGCCGCCATGACGGCGTTCTCATCGTCGGCCGAAAAAGCAGGCCTTTGCCCGTTCTTCTTCTCCACCAGCGCGCCCCTCGCCACGCCGCCGGATCATTGGCGGGCCATGCAAATCGCAGAAGACACCCTGGTCGATTTGCCGGGGCTGGAATTTGCGGGCAAGAAATGGTCGGATATCCGCACCGCGCTCAACCGGGCCGCACGTGAGGAAGTTTCGTTCAGGGTCACCCGCCTGGCAGATGAACCTGCGGGCGTTAGGTCCCAACTCGAAGAGATCTCCAAGGCATGGGTTGGCGACAAGTCCTTGCCCCAGATGCGGTTCACCCTTGGCACCATGGAAGAGGCTGCCGACCCCATGGTGAAACTTGCCCTGGCCGAGAATGCGCAGGGAGAGATCCAGGGATTCCTGAGCTGGTTGCCGGTCTATGCCCCGGGCGGCGAGATTTCCGGCTGGACGCTGGACCTCATGCGCCGGCGCGACTTTGGCTTCGCGTCGGTCATGGAGTTCCTCATCGGTTCATCCCTCAAGCACTTCTCGGCTTCAGGAGCCGATTTCGCCTCGCTGTCGGGGGCGCCGCTGGCCCACACCCAGCACACGGCTGCGCAGGAACCTGTGGACAGGGTGCTCGCCTCGGTCTCCAGGGCCCTGGAGCCGCTCTACGGTTTTGGTTCGTTGCATGCCTTCAAGGCCAAGTTCAATCCCCGGGTCGCGCCCATGTACTTGGTGTACCGGGACGAAAGCGACCTGCCGCGCATTGCCGGCGGGCTGACCCGCGCTTTCCTGCCCGAAGCCACGCTGAGCCAGCTCGCCCGCGAGGGATTCGGCGCGCTTCGCGACATGCGCGCAAAACGGGCTTAGACCGCTCCGAACCCGTCGATAAGTTGAAGGAATTCGCCTTCGGCCAGGATGGCCACGCGCTGGCCCGCTTCCTGGAGGCGCAGCACCCGCTTGGCCTTGCCGGTGAGCCGCCCGTTGGCAAGATCCTCGGGGACGAACCCGTCGCCGACCACCAGCACCGTGGTGGCCTTGGTGACCCGGCTGGCCGTGGTGGCGCCCCGCTCGGCGGCGCTGTCCTTTGCCACCTGTCGGCTGATGCCGAGGTTTCCGGTGAAGACAACGGTTTCACCGTACAGCGGGTGCGCCGGATCGGCTTCGAGGTTCGGCTCCGGATCCTTGCCTTCCTGCGGCCATGCCGCCCAGTCGGGCTGGACGGGAACCGAGTTGCCCCGGGCAGCCCACCCCTGGGCATCGCGGGTGGCCTTCGAAAGCTCGTCACCCGGGAGGTATGCCTGCGCGAAGCCCATCTTGATTTTCAATTTCTCGGCCGCCATCGCCACGGAATCCGCAGCTTGGCGATGGGCGATGTCGACCATGATGGCGGCGCAGGCGTGGGCGTCGGCGAGCGCGTCGTGGTGGTTCACCATGGGCGACCCCGCTTCCTCCGCGACGAAGGGCAGCGAGTAGGAAGAAAGCTCGTAGGTTTTCCGGGCCATCTTCACGGTACACGCGTAGTCGTAGGCGGGGCCGGAGAGTTCGGAAACCTCCAGGGCGGAGCGGATCACGCCGAGGTCGAAGGCCGCGTTGTGCGCCACGAGGGTGTCATCGCCGATGAAGTTGGCCATGGGGATGAACAGTTCGCCGAAGCGCGGGGCATCGGCAACCATCTCGGCGGTGATGTGGTGGATCATCGTGTTGCGCGCATCGAAGTGGTCGAAACCCGCAGGCGGACGCATCAGCCACGAGACTTCCTCAATGATTTTTCCGTTGCGGACCTTGCTCAGGCCCACGCTGCATGCAGAGCCGCGGAATCCGTTAGCCGTCTCAAAGTCGATCGATGTAAAGTCCAAAGCCACGTGTGACACGATACAGCCGATGACCGACATTCTTGGAACCGCGGCAATCTTATGTGGCGGGAATGACAGTGCCTCCGCCTACAGCATTCCCCCTGTGCACCCAACAAAAGGTTGACTCCCCGCATGTCGCAACGGGGAGCCAACCTTTGGTTTCAAGAGCGTCGGGGGGTAGATCCTAAGTGGTTGCCTTCCGCAGGGTCACGTACGAGCCGCCGGCGAGCAGCACGCAGATGGTCCCCAGTATCAGTGCTACCCCGAGGGTGGTCAGCGAGCCGAGCCAGCCGCCAACGAGGACCCACCAGTCGTTGAAGGTCACCATCGCCATCAGCGCCAGCACGATCACCGCGAATCCGATGCCCACGATCAGCATGCCGGTGGCCTTCCAGCGCTGGTACACGGTGGCGCACCAGAACCCGATCATGAACAGCAGCACCATGGCCACGAAGTAGAACAGGATCTGGACCGCTGCGTTGTTCTCGGCAATCCATCCCAGCGCAAAGAGCTGTCCGTTCATGCCCCACCCGCCGGTTGCCTTTTCGATGAGCCCCAGCACGTAGTAGAGCACCGAGTACGCCAGTGCGATCACCGCGAACAGGCCCAGGGTTCCCAGGTAGAAGCTTCTCCGCGACACGCTCATGGCCTGTGAGAAGGGAAACGTCAGCGTCAGCGACTGGATCCCGAGCGCAAGGAAGTACCACATGACGGCCTGCCCCGAACCGGAGAACAGGACAGCGTCGCTCGAGTTCCTTGACACGATGGCCCAGATGGCTAAGGTGAACGTCGTGCTTGCCACCAGGATCACCATCGGGATGCCCAGGAAGGTCCACTTGTTGATCAGTTGCATGCGCGCGACGTTGACGATGCGGCTCATTTGAGGGCCTCCAGGCTTTCCTCGTTGTTTTCCTTGGACTGTTCTGCCAGCGTGGTGCGAACCACCAGCTGCTGGAGCGGCACCGGGGAGAGTTCGAGCCCCAGTTCCGCTGCCATCTCCCGCTGCATGCCGGTGAGCCTGGCCTTGATGGTCACCGAGGCCAGTGAACCGAGCGAATCGCGGTGCAACACCTCGTATCCGTCGATGAACGCGCCGACCTTCTCCGAATTGCCGGTGACGGCCACCGCGGATCCACGCAGCGTTTCGGCATCCTCGTCGAGCATGATCCTGCCCTTGTCGATGACCACCACGTGTTCAAGCAGGTTCGCGATTTCGTCGATCAAGTGCGAGGACAAAACGATCGTGCGCGGGTATTCCGAAAAATCCTCGACCAGGCGGTCGTAGAAGATCTGTCGGGCCACGGCGTCAAGACCGAGGTACGGCTCGTCGAAGAAGGTGATCTCGGCCCGGGACGCCATGCCGATGATGACGCCGACCGCCGAGAGCTGCCCCCGGGAAAGTTTCTTGATCCGGCGCTTCAGCGGCAGGGAGAACTCTTCCACCAGGCGGTCGGCAAGGTCCTGGTTCCAGTTTCGGAAGAAGAGCGATGCCGCCATGAACGCCTGCTTCGGCGTGAAGTCGTCCGGGTACTTCTGGGACTCGCGGATGAAACAGATCCGCGAGAGTGTCTCGTCGTGTTCGAACGGGTTGCTTCCGTAGATCAGCGCCTCGCCGCTGGTGGGGTAGCCCTGTCCGGTCAGGATGGACATCAGGGTCGTTTTGCCGGCACCGTTGCGTCCCAGCAATCCGTGGATCTTCCCCTCCTGGAGCGTGAGCGAGATGCCGTCCAAGGCGTTGAGTTCCTTGTACGCCTTGACGAGGTTGCGAACCTCGATGGCGGGTGTTGGTTGGTCGTTCATCGGGGGCCGCTCCCTTCAGCTACTTCTGCGATGAGTGATTGTTTGATCATGAGGTTTAGCTCCTCGCCACTGATGCCGAGTTTCCGCGCTTCCCGAGCCAGGGGTTGGATGTACTGTGCCTGGAAATCCTTGCGGCGGACGTCCAGCAATCGGTCTCGCGCGCCGGTTGAGACAAACATGCCAATTCCACGTTTCTTGTAGAGGATTCCGCTTTCGACCAAGAGGTTGACGCCCTTGGCAGCGGTGGCCGGATTGATGCGGTAGTAGGCCGCGAATTCGTTGGTGGAGGGGACCTGTGATTCCTCGCCAAGGGTTCCCGAAACGATGTCGTTTTCGATCAACTCCGCGATTTGCAGGAAGATCGGCCGGGAATCATCGATCACGCTCATGGGGTACTACCTCCGAGGATTCCCTGAGGCAACCGCTTGATTGGTTCACTGGTTCATTACTCATGTAACTAACCTAGGATCCGCGATTGCCCGGTGTCAAGATCCGAGCGGCGCAGATTTTCGGCACCCGGGGCCTCTCAGGGCAGCAAAAAGCCCGGTCGTTGCGCTCCCGCTTGGGAAGATGCAACGACCGGGCCTCGAAAAATCCGGTCACACGGCCTATCCGCTAACCGACGATTTCGCTTTCCTGCTCGGGCTGAAGCGGCTGGGCCTTGCGCTTGCGCAGCTTCAGCACCAGCCACAAGGCAACCAGCAGGACAACGACCACGATGACGATCTTCTGGAAGACATCCGCGTAGGTTTCAACGACATGCCAGTTTTCACCCAGGTAGAAGCCTGCAAGTACGAAGATCGAGTTCCAGATCAGGGAACCGGCGGCCGTCAGCGCCAGGAACTTGCCCTGGTTCATCTTGGTGATGCCCGCGGGTATGGAAATCAACGAGCGGAAGATCGGGATCATGCGGCCGAAGAACACGGCCTTGGAGCCGTTGCGGTCAAACCAGCCCTCGACCTTGTCCACGTCGTTCAGATCCACCAGCGGAAGCCAGCCGAAGATCTTGCGGGTGCGCTCGCGCCCCAGCGCGCGGCCCACCCAGTAGAGTGCGTAGGCGCCGAAGATCGAGCCAAGCGTGGTCCACAGGAGCGCCTCGAAGAGAGAGAACGATCCGCGGCTCGCGGTGAAGCCGGCCAGCGGCAGGATCACCTCGGAGGGCAGCGGCGGGAATAGGTTCTCCATGGCGATGGCCAGAGCGGCGCCGGGGGCACCGATGATTTCCATCAGGCCCACGGCCCAGTCGGCAAATCGGGAAATCAGGCTGTCGCCGGAGGAATCGGCGGTGGCGGCCTGTAGCGCAATCAGAGTCGTCATCACCATTCAGTCTCCCCTACCCGTCCGGATGTTTCCTGTGACGACGGCCGAGATGTGGCGAAGAACTCACCGGCCGGCCCGCCGGTGCGATGAACGCATGAAGCCCGCAAGTTCCCGGAACCCGGAAATCATCCGCATGTTTCCCGACTACGCCGACACCGTGCTCTGGGCCGACGGTCCGGTGGATTATGTCGACACCGGGTTGAGCGGCGGGCTTGTTGAAGACCTGCTGGCATGGGAGCAGTCCTTCTACTGCGGGCTCAACAGCAACCACGCGTTTCGCTCGAGGGGAGTTGAGCTGAAGTTCATCCAGGAGGGCGTTCGCCTCGCCAAACTGGTCTCCTCGGAAATCGGTTCCGGCCACAGCGTCGAGTATCTCGGTGCCCTGAGCCTGGATCTCCCGGTGCTTTTCCGGTGCCCGGTGCTGCGGCCAATCCGGCGGCGGCCAAGTGCTTCGACGGCTTGCTTGAAGCCAAGCTGCGCTCGGCCCGCGAAATGCGGGAAATCTTGAAGGACGACCCTCTCTACGCCGCTGCGCCGCTGGGCGACACGGTGTTTGACATGCAGGGGGTCCCTGGCAGATCCCGCAAGCGCAAGAAATAGCCTTTGGGCGCCACCGGGCCTGCCGGCGACGTGGCTTACGCCGTGGCGACCGGGCCGGGCCTGTCCGTCTTGGCGACGCTGAGCAAAAGCCCTGATTCCTCCAGGGCGGTGATCTGCGAGGTTCCCGGCGGCATGACCAGCAGGTCCCCGGTGCGGCCTTCCCAATGCTCCTCGCCCGAGGTCAGCCGGATGCGGCCGCTGAGCACCATCACCGTGGCTTCGCCCGGGTTGAGGTGCTCCTTGAGCTCGGTTCCGGCGGCCAGGCCCATGACGGTTTGCCGCAGCGTGTGCTCGTGCCCGCCGAAGACGGTGCTGGCACTGCGCCCGCTGGAAGCCGTCGCTGCCGTGCGCATCTGCGTGCGCGCGATGGCCGTGAGTGAAAACTTTTTCATGGTGCCCCGTTTCCCGCGATCTCCGATGCCCAATGTCTACCCGGTGCGCCGTGCCCCGGTCAAGGACGGGACATGCGCATTGAGGCCTCCGGCGGGCGCCCGAATCCCGGGCATGCCCCATTTGCAACGACCCTGCATGTCCGTTGGGGATTGGGATGGACATGCAGGATCGTTCACGGTGCGGGGCAAAAAGTCCAGGCCTAGTCCTCGAACTCCACATGTCCGCGGCGCGGCGGGACGGGAGCGACGTGATTGCTGGCAGCGGCCACGAGCTTCACGTCGTTCAGCCTTGGGGCGGGCCCATTCTTGGTATGGAGGATCCACGGCCCGACCATGAGGTAGGAGTTGTCGTCTTCGGCCGCGGTGGCCACGCCGGTGACCACGAAATCACCGTACGGTTCCTGTTCGAATGAAGCGACCACCAGATCGCCATGTCCAACGCGTTCTGCCGCAATCTCCGTCGGGTCGAACTGCCTCTCAAAGATTGCCGGGAAGGCACGTACTTCCGTGTCCGGCTGTCGCTGTCGCAGGGTGCCGCCATCTGCTGACTTGGCATCCTTTGCAGCGGCAGCCGCGTTCACCCCGCCAACCATGAGGTCATCGAGTACCGTCAGGTGGGCAGCACCGGTGACCAGGAAATTGCCATAGCGCGCATTCTTGAACAGAACCGAAATCACTTCCGTGTTCTTCACGAGCGCGAAAGCGTTCTTCATGCCTGCGACATCCCGCTTTGATGGCCCCAAAATAAAAGTGTCCACTATTGCTCCGTTCGTTCTTCGTACTGCGGCTTGCTTCCACTCTATGTGCTGAGCTGCGTTGGGCAGGATGCGACCACACAGTATCCCCTGCGCAGCAGTCAGGAACCGGATGGCGGACAGGGCTTGGCCGTCGACGCCGTGCGTGCCGGCATCAGCCTCGGGCTCCCGCCGCCTTCCGGCATGAACCCATGGAGCAGTTTCCGACCAGACCATGGCCACGATGAGGACATGAAAAAGGCGGCCCACTCGGTAAGAACTGAAGCGAACCGCCCATTCCATTGTCGCCGAACCGGCGACGATGCCTACTTGGCGTCCTGGTCTGCCAGCGCCTTCACGATCTGCGGCAGCAGACCGCGGAAGGCACGCCCGCGGTGGCTGATCGCGTTCTTTTCCTCGCGGCTCAGCTCGGCCACCGAGATCTGGTAGCCCTCCGGCTGCAGGATCGGGTCGTAGCCGAATCCTCCGTCGCCCCGGCGCTCACGCAGCAGCGTGCCGGGCATGTGCCCGAGCTCCACAGCGACGTACCCGTCCGGGGTCGCCAAAGCGGCGGCACACACGAACGAGGCACCGCGGTGCTCGTCCTTGACGTCGCCAAGCTGTGCGAGCAACAGGTCGATGTTCGCCTGGTCGTCGCCGTGGCGGCCAGCCCAGCGCGCCGAGAAGATGCCCGGGGCCCCGCCCAGCACGTCGACCGACAGGCCGGAGTCGTCGGCAATGGCGATCAGGCCGGTGGCGGCGGTGACGGCGCGGGCCTTGAGCAGCGCGTTGCCCTGGAAGGTCACCTCGTCCTCGACCACGTCGGGGGCGCCGACCGCGGAGGCGTCAACGACCTGGGTGTCGACGTCAAGCCCGGGCACCTGGCCGCGCAGCAGCTCGCGCAACTCGCGCAATTTGCCCTTGTTGTGGGTGGCAAGCACCAAACGGGGGCCTACGCTCATGCGTTTTCGCCCAGGGTTTCGCGCTGGATGCGGGCCAGCTCGGTGGTTCCGACCAACGCCAGGTCCAGCAGCGCGTCCAGTTCGGCGCGCTTGAACGGTGCGCCCTCGGCGGTGCCCTGGACCTCGACGAAGTCGCCGCCGCCGGTGACTACGACGTTCATGTCGGTCTCGGCGTCGACGTCCTCGACGTACGGCAGGTCAAGCATCGGGGTGCCGGCGATGATGCCCACGGAGATCGCGGAGACCGAGTCGGTGAGGACCTTGGCGTTCTTCTTGACCAGGTTGTTGGCCCGGGCCCATTCGATGGCCTCGGCCAGTGCCACGTAGGCGCCGGTGATCGCCGCGGTGCGGGTGCCGCCGTCGGCCTGCAGGACGTCGCAGTCGAGCACGATGGTGTTCTCGCCCAGTGCCTTGGTGTCGATGACGGCGCGCAGCGAGCGGCCGATCAGGCGGGAGATCTCGTGGGTGCGGCCGCCGATCTTGCCCTTGACCGATTCGCGGCTGTTGCGGGTGTTGGTGGCGCGCGGCAGCATCGAGTACTCGGCGGTGACCCAGCCGGTGCCCTCCCCCTTGAGCCAGCGCGGCACGCCGGCGGTGAAGGAGGCGGTGCACAGCACCTTGGTGTTGCCGAATTCGATGAGGGCCGAGCCCTCGGCCTGCTTGGACCAACCACGGGTGATGGTGATCTCGCGGAGTTGGTCTACGGCGCGCCCGTCGGCGCGCACTGCTGCGGAAGTCGATGCTGAAGTCATGGCTTCAAGTCTAGTGCGCGCATCCAACCGGACCGCACGCCGTGCACCTGGGGCGTGAACGGCGGGGAAAGCCAAAGACACATCCGGTGCCACCGGAAATCGGCGGGACCGGATGCGCCTTCACGCGCCATGCTGCTGCGCGGCGCTACTTCTTCTTGGGTTTTGCGCCCCGCCACTCGCGGGTGGGCGCCGAACGCACGATCGAGACCGGCGCGGTGGGCAGCGACTTCGGCGTGCCCAGCTGGGAACCGGACCAGACCCCGTAGGTGACGCCGGAGACCGCCACGGCGATGCCGCCGGAGTAGACCTCCTTGGCCTCGTTGACCACGGTATTGATGTCGGTCCAGACCGGGACGTGGGTCAGCAGCAGGCGCTCGACCCCCGCCTCCGTCGCGGCCTGGCCGGCGCGCCGACCGGTCAGGTGCACGCCCTTGATGGCATCGTCACGGCCCTCCTGGAAGGCGGCCTCGCAGAGGAACATGTCAGCGCCCCGGGCGGCCTCGATGAGGCCCGGGCAGGAATCCGTGTCACCCGAGTACGTGAGCACGGAGGTGCGCATGGTCCCGTCGGCCATCGGTTCGGTGGCCTCGACGCGCAGCGCGTAGGACTCCTCGATGGGGTGCAGCACCGGGTACGGGGTGATGGAGAACGGGCCGATCTTCACCGGTTCGTGCGCCTTCCAGTTCTGGAAGTCGTAGTCAGGGTGCATGCCCTCCTCCAGCGGCAGTCCGTAGGCGGTGGCCATGCGGTCCGCGGTCGCCGCGGGCCCGTGCACCAGCATGCGCTCGCGCCCCCAGCCGGCCGGATCCCAGCGGATGGCCACGTGCATGCCGCACAGGTCCATGCAGTGGTCCGGGTGCAGGTGCGAGATGAAGATCGCGTCCAGGTCCTTGATGTCCGTGTAGCGCTGGAGCACGCCAAGCGCCCCGGAGCCCAGGTCCAGCAGGATCTTCCACTGGCGTTCACCGTCGAACGCACTGACAAGATAACAGGAGGCGGGCGATCCCGGACCGGGGAATGACCCGGTACAGCCTATGATCGTCAGCTTCATGACACACTCGCTTTCGAAAGGGCGACCATTGCCGGAGTGATCATGGCAATGGAGCCGGTCGGATAGTGGGCGGCGACGTGGTCGACCTGTTCAACCGCCAAAACCTCGGGGCCCAGGAAACGCCGGGCCAAGACCTCAAAACTTGCTGCGTTCCCGGTGGCCAGGAACTGGTGCGTGGGCGCGTCGGCCTCGTCGCGGGCCAGGTCGTGGCGCATCAGTGCGCGGTAGACGTCCTTGGCCGTTTCTTCGGCGCTGGAGACCAGGGTGACGTCCTCGCCCATGACGTAGGAGATCACGCCGGTGAGCAGCGGATAGTGGGTGCAGCCGAGCACCAGGGTGTCCACGCCGGCGGCCTTCAGCGGGGCCAGGTATTCCTCGGCGGTTTCCATGAGTTCGGCGCCGGTGGTGATGCCGTTCTCGACGAACTCGACGAAGCGCGGGCAGGCCACGGAGGTGACCGACAGGTGCGGGGCCGCGGCGAAGGCGTCCTCGTAGGCGCGCGATCCGACGGTGGCCAGGGTGCCGATGACGCCGATCTTGCCGTTGCGGGTGGCTGAGACGGCGCGGCGCACCGCGGGTTGGATGACCTCGACCACGGGGATGCCGTAGCGGGCGGTGTAGCGTTCGCGGGCGTCGCGCAGGACGGCGGCGGAGGCGGAGTTGCACGCGATGACCAGGAGCTTGACCCCGGCGTCGACCAGTTCGTCCATCACGCCGAGCGCGTTGGCGCGGACCTCTGCGATGGGAAGCGGGCCGTAGGGCGAGTTCGCGGTGTCCCCCACGTACATGGTGGATTCGCCGGGAAGCTGGTCGATGATGGCACGCGAAACGGTCAGGCCGCCGACCCCGGAATCAAAGATGCCGAGCGGGGCGTTGGCCCGGGGCTTGTCGAGCGGAAATGTTTCGCTGGTGGACGTACTTGTCATGGTTTACGAAAGACTACTAGGTGGGCGCGCCCAACAACTAGCAAGCGCGCCACACTGTAGCCCAGCTCACAATGATTTAAGCATGGCCTGCATGAGGGATTCCTGCAGCCAGGTGACGAAATTGTAGACCAGGGCGAGGTACTCGTCGACGGTGTCGGCCTTGGACCAGTCGTCCTGGGCGTGGATGCGCTCGGCGTCTTCCTCGGATTCCAGGCCCAGCCGCTCGGCCAGCACCAGGCGCACGTCGTTGATGGCCGCGGCAAAGCGCGGGGCCGTCTCGTCGCTGAGCAGCACCGTGGAGGACTCCATGAGCAGCGCGGCCTCTCGCAGGGCGCCGATCTTGCGTTCCCTGATGCCGCGTTCGCTCAGGCGCCGGAATTCCAGGGCCGCGATCGGGTCGTTCGGGTCCGCGTCGGGAAGCAGTCGCTTGGTGGCCGGGTCCGTGGGGGCCGCGAAGTGGTCCTTGTGGGCGTTGGGGTCAAGACCGACCATCGCCCACAACGGGTCCTCGTCCGCCTCGCGTTCGGGTTCCAGCAGCTGGATGACGTCTTCAAAGAGTCCGCGCAGCAGCTTGCGCTCGGCACTCTCCAGGGATGCGGAGTACCCACGCATGGTGTTCTTGAACGCTCGTGCCATGGTTATGCGGCGTCCGCCTTGGAGAGCGTCGCCCACAGGCCGAAGCCGTGCATGGCCGCGACATCGGCTTCGATCTTCTCGCGGGTGCCGGTGGACACCACGCTGCGGCCCTGCTGGTGCACCTGCATCATCAGCTCGTCGGCCTTGGCCTCGGAGTAGCCGAAGTAGGAGCGGAAGACGTAGCTGACGTAGCTCATCAGATTGACCGGATCGTTCCAGACAATCAAGACGTAGGGTTGGTCGGCTTGCAGCGCTTGGGCCTGCTCTACGTGCTCAAGCACATCGGGCATCGCAGTCATGAATGGCATGCTCCCATTCTACGACCGGACTCGGTCCGTGCGAACCGCCGTGCGCGGCGCCGGCCCGTCTCCGCGACGCCCAACCGGCGCTGCGTGCGCCCCGGCCGCCGAGGGGCGGAAAGCGGTCCGGCGGGTCTAGAGTATCTACTAAGACACCGGCGGCGCGGCATGCTCCTGACCAGCTCACATGCGGCCGACCACCGGCAACACGAGCCCGTGGGGCGCGCCCGGCGCGGCCCCGCCACTTCCCCATTGCGAGGAGCCAACCGCATGTGGCAGCAGCCAACCTCCCTGTTCACCGACCACTATGAGCTCACCATGCTGCAGGCCTCCCTGCACTCCGGCGCGGCCCACCGGCCCAGCGTGTTCGAGGCCTTCGCCCGCCGCCTGCCCGAGGGCCGTCGCTACGGCGTGGTTGCGGGAACGGGACGCATCCTGGAGGGGCTCAAGGAGTTCCGCTTCGGCGAGGAACAACTGTCCTTCCTGCGCGACACCCACGTGGTGGACGAGACGACCCTCGACTACCTGCGCAATTTCTCCTTCAGCGGAAACATCTACGGCTACGCCGAGGGGGAAATCTACTTCCCCAACTCGCCCGTGCTGATCGTCGAATCGACCTTCGCCGAGGCCTGCGTGCTGGAGACCTTCATCCTCTCGGCGCTGAACCACGACTCGGCGATCGCCTCCGCCGCCTCGCGCATGATCGCTTCCTCCGGCACCCGCCCGTGCATCGAAATGGGCTCGCGGCGCACCCACGAGGAATCGGCGGTTGCCGCGGCACGCGCAGCGATCATCGCCGGGTTCGATTCGACCTCCAACCTCGAGGCCGGCCACCGCTACGGGCTGAAGACCGTCGGCACCGCAGCCCACTCCTTCACGCTGCTCCACGATTCCGAGCGCGCCGCCTTCAAGGCCCAGGTCGCGTCCATGGGCGCGGGCACCACGCTGCTGGTCGACACCTACGACGTGGAGAACGGCGTGCGGACCGCTGTCGAGGTCGCCGGCCCGGAGCTCGGCGCCGTGCGACTGGACTCGGGCGATCTGGTGGAACAGGCCCGCTGGGTCCGCGACCTGCTCGATGACCTCGGCAACGAGAACACCCGCATCCTGGTCACCTCCGACCTGGACGAGTACGCGATCGCCGCGTTGGGCTCCGCCCCCGTCGACGCCTACGGCGTGGGCACCTCGCTGGTCACCGGCTCCGGGCACCCGACCGCCTCGATGGTCTACAAGCTGGTGGCCCGCCACAACGACGCGGGCGAATTCGTCTCGGTCGCCAAGGCCGCGAAGAACAAGGCCTCCGTGGGCGGGCGCAAGTTCGCGCTGCGCCGGCTCAACGAGCGCGGGCGCGCCACCGAGGAACTGGTCGGCGTGGGCGAACTGCCCGAAGCCGACGCCAACGACCGCGTGCTGCTCCGGCAGTTCGTCGTCAACGGCGAGATCCAGGACGGCTGGATGGGCGCCGAGGGCGTGCGCCGGGCAACCCAGCGCCACAAGGACTCCATCCTGGAGATGCCCGGCAGCTCGCGCCGCCTGCAGCGCGGCGAGCCGGTCATCCCGACCGTTTACATCGACTGACCCGGGCCAGTGCCCTCCGGCAGCGTTGTGCGCACACCGAAAGGAAAGCAACCATGAGCAACGAACCACTTAACCAGACCGACTCCCCCGCGGCGCACCACCCAGAGCCGCGTGCACTGGTCATCGTGGATGTGCAGAACGACTTCTGCGAGGGCGGTTCCCTCGCGGTGGCCGGCGGCTCCCTGCTGGCAACCGCCATCGCGGAGGACCTGCTGGCGCGGCGCGCGAGCTATTCCGCGGTTGTTGCCACGCAGGACTGGCACATGGATCCGGGAAGCCACTTCTCCGACACACCGGACTTCGTGGATTCCTGGCCCGTGCACTGCGTCGCCGGCACCGACGGCGCTGCCCTCCACCCGAATCTGGCACCGGCCGTGCACCTGATCGATGCGGCGTTCCTCAAGGGGCGCTACAACGCGGCCTACTCGGGCTTCGAGGGGCGCATGGCCCTCGCCGGCGCCGGGGTCGAGGACGAGTCCGGCCCGCTGCTGGGCGACTGGCTGCGCGAACGAGGCATCGCCGCCGTGGACGTGGTGGGCATCGCCACCGACCACTGCGTGCGCGCCACGGCCCTTGATGCCAGGGCGCAGGGCTTCAGCACCACGGTGATTTCCCCGCTGACCGCCGCGGTGGATCCGGCCAACAATGCAGCCGTCTTCGAGGAACTGCGCGCCGCGGGCGTCACCGTGTTGACCCTGGGCTGACGACGGCGCCCGCGCCGCGGTCAGTTTCGGTTCAACCCGAACTGCCGGGTGAGAAATGCACGCTTGTAGTGCGCCTCGGCGGCATCGATCTCTGCCGTCGAGGCGCCGGGGCTGAACACCCTCAGGATGCTGAACTGGAAGTGCTTTCGGTGTGACATGTCCAAGGCGTCCAACTCAAGCAACGCGACGTTGCCGCCGTGGCCGGTCTTCGCATAGGAGCCCCAACGTCCCAGTAGACGCTCCGCCCCATCGGCCTTCCCCACGTACAGCTGCCCTGTGCTTGTGTCTGCAATCAGGTAAATGCCTTGGACAGACTTGAGCACTTCTCGCCAGGCGCCGTAGCGTGAGTCCTCAATGACGGCTTGCAACTCGCTGAACGAGAGCAGCAGGTTGTCGAAGCCAGGGAAACCCTCGGCCTGGGCGTCTGCGATTTCGGTGACCTGTAAGCCGATTCCTGATTCACCACGTTTCGCCCAATTGATGGCTCCCGTGCCCCAGTCGATAACCAGTCGGTCGCGGAATGCGGCGAGGCAATCCGACGGCGTGAGGTTGTAGAAACGCCGGGTTTCGGTTCGCTCGGCATCCGATTCGCCGTGATTCTCGTAGGCGCCGATGAACCTGCAGCGGGTGCCGCCGGCCGCTATGAAGTTCAGCCAGATGCACGGCGGGTCCTTGGGGAACTTGTAGACAACGGAGCTCTGCTCGCGGGCGTACGCCATGACCCGCTCCGGTGTGAGGTCCTCTGGCCCGGTCAAGCCATCCTTCTTGTAGGTGTGCCGGAGGAGCAGCACTTGGGACGGGTCGACTCCGGATGATTCCAGGATGCTGCCGAACGTGAGGTGCCCTTCAAAGGACGTAGTTGGTTTTGCCTGGCTGGTGGCTGTTCCCACGAACTGGATCCCGTCTGTAGTTCTCAATGTGTTCCCGCTGAAGATCGGCCCCGATATTCAGGACACCCGCAGATGCTGTGCGCTGCTGCTTGCCGACATCGAATACACAACGTTCGACGTCGGCGATGCTCTTGCCGTCGATCAAAAACGAATGGTCCGCACCAAACGGAATGGTCTTCCGTTCGGTGCGGACCCTTGTTGCATGCACTGCTATTTTTTGCCGATGAACCAGCCCTGCAGCTTGTTCAGGCGCGTCTGCAGCTGCTCGGCGTTGGCCTGGGCCACGGCCGGACCGCCGCAGACCTCGCGTAGCTTGGTGTGGATGACCCCGTGCGGGGTTCCGGTGCGCGCGCTCCAGGCCGACACGTTCTTAGAGAGCTGGGAACGCATGTCCATGAGCGCGCGGTGGTCGATGACCGGTGCCGCCGCTGCCTCCTCGTGGCTCTTGCGCACCTTGCGCCGGGTGACCTGTTCGGCCTGGCGCTGGCGCAGCAGCACGCCCACCTGGTCGGCGTCCAGCAGCCCGGGGATGCCCAGGAAGTCCTGTTCCTCCTCGGAGCCCACGGCACCGCCGGTTCCGAACTCGCCGCCGTCGAAGAGCACGCGGTCGAAGGACGCGTTGGAATGCAGCGCCTCGAACTTCTGCTTGTTCAGCTCGTCGCTGGCCTTTTCCTCGCGGTTGGCCTCGGCAACCAGGGCATCCTCGGGGTTGTAGTCCGGGTCCTCGACATGCTTTTCCGGCCTGTCCAGCGCGTGGTCGCGCTCGGCTTCCATCTCGTTGGCCAGGGCCATGAGGATCGGCACCGAGGGCAGGAACACGCTGGCGACCTCGCCGCGCTTCCGGCTTCGCACGTAGCGGCCGATCGCCTGGGCGAAGAAGAGCGGGGTGGAGGTGGACGTCGCATACACGCCCACGCACAGGCGCGGCACGTCGACTCCCTCGGACACCATGCGCACGGCAACCATCCAGCGGCTGTCGCCGGCGGAGAACTCGTCGATCTTCTTCGAGGCGCCGGCATCGTCGGAAAGGATCGTGGTGACCTTTTCGCCGGTGATCTTCTCCAGCTGCGCCGAGTAGGCGCGGGCGTCCTCGTGGTCGGTGGCGATGACCAGGCCGCCGGCGTCGGGCACGGTGCGGCGGACCTGGGTCAGCCGCTTGTCCGCGGCCTCGAGCACCGAGGGGATCCAGTCGCCGGCCGGGTCCAGCGCGGTGCGCCAGGCGTGCGCGGTGATGTCCTTGGTGAAGCCCTCGCCGAGCTGGGCTTCCATTTCCTCGCCGGCACTGGTCTTCCAGCGCATCGATCCGGAGTAGGCCATGAACAGCACCGGGCGGACCACGTGGTCCTTCAGGGCGTTGCCGTAGCCGTAGGTGTAGTCGGCCTTGGAACGGCGGATGCCGTCGTTGCCCTCGACGTAGTCGACGAAGGGGATCGCCGCGGTGTCGGAGCGGAACGGGGTTCCGGTCAGCGCCAGGCGGCGGGTGGCGGGCTCGAAGGCCTCGCGGATGCCGTCGCCCCAGGAAAGCGCGTCGCCGCCGTGGTGGATCTCGTCCAGGATCACCAGGGTGCGTGCGGCCTCGGTCTTGGCGCGGTGCAGCAGCGGCTTGGAGGCCACCTGGGCATAGGTGAGCACCACGCCGATGTAGCCGTCGCCGTGGCGGCCGTCCGCGTTCTTGAAGTTGGGGTCGATCGACAGGCCCACGCGGCCCGCGGCATCCGCCCACTGCTTCTTGAGGTGGTCGGTGGGTGCCACGACGATGATGCGGTTGACGGTCTTGGCGTCGACCAGCACCTTGGCCAGGCGCAGCGCGAAGGTCGTCTTGCCTGCACCGGGCGTTGCCACAGCCAGGAAGTCCTTCGGCTCGGCGGTGAAGTACTTGCTAAGAGCCTCCGCCTGCCAGGCACGCAGCTTGGGGCCGGTGCCCCAGGCAGCTCGTTCGGGATAAGCCGGAGGAAGACGATCCTCCATGGGCAGTTTGTCTCCAAGGGAGAACAACGTATCTGTCATGCACACACCCTCCGTGGCGCTCGGGAACCATCGCCCGCGCAAAAGCGCACGGGTTGGCCAGGGACTTGATTGGTGTGGGGTGTTACTTCTTGCCCTTGTCTCCGCCGCCGGAGAGGGACTCGTAGATTTCCTTGCATTCCGGGCAGACCGGGAACTTGTTCGGGTCGCGGCCCGGAACCCAGACCTTGCCGCACAGGGCAATCACCGGGTCGCCGGAGAAGGCCGACTCCATGATCTTTTCCTTGCGCACATAGTGGGCAAAGCGCTCGTGGTCGCCGGCCTCCACTTCCTGGGCAACTTCGGTGCGCTCGATGGTCGTGGCACCGCCGCCGGAAGTTGTACGCGGGTCGTCTTTGAACGGATCTAGGGGCATGCTCATGTCCACCAGTCTAACAACCCGGAAACCGAAACAGGTCGAAATCCGGTGGTGCGGTAAGTCGCACCACCGGATGCCTACTTGTTGACCATGACCGCCTGCATCAGTTCCGGCATGCGGCTTTCCAGCCAGCGGCCGCCCAGCCTGATGCCGAGAATGAGCAGCACCACGCCGAGGACGATCCCGACCGGCAGCGCCAGCCAGCCGTAGATCGCCTGCCCGGTGACGAGCTGCGCGACGGTGAGGCCCAAGGCCGGAACCAGGAGGACGAACATGATGCCGAAGGTGCACAGCTGCACCACGGCCATGCGCGCCCCGGCGCCCGGCGGCGTCTTGAAGGGGCTGTCCCCCGGCAGCGGAACCGCGTAGGTGAATCGGGCCGAGGAGACCGAGGCTACGCCGAATCCGGAGAGCAGCGCCCCCACGGACAGCCCGATCATGGCGGGCAGCAGTTCCGGGCGCCCCAGGAAGAGCGGGGGCAGGATCGCGGCCAGCAGCGTCACGGGCAGCGCGAACATGCCGCAGGCGATCACCCGCCCGGCACGGTCGGCCACGCCGCTGACGCCCGTGAGCACGTGCAGGGAGAACGCCGTCGAGTCGTAGGAGACGTCGGCGGAGATCGAGAACGCCAGCAGGATGGCCAGGAACGGGCCGAGCCCCAGCATGAGAGATCCGGATCCCGAGTTCGAGGACGCGAACCAGAGGACCACCGGCAGCAGCGGGACGATCACGATGCTCGCCGCGTAGCGCGGGTCCTTGAGCCAGTAGGTCAGCGCGCGGGCCGCGACGGCGCCGGTCGGCGTGGCCGGGAAGAAGTTGAAGAGCCCCATTCCCACGGCCTTGGTGCTGGCGGACGGGGCGATCGGCGTCTCCATGGCCTTGTGCAGCGAGCGCTCCCATGCCCATACCACCACGCCGAGGTAGGCCAGCCCGAGCACGAAGCGCAGCAGGCCCAGCAGCGGCGCGCCGGCGGCCAGGTCGCCCGGGACGGCGGCAAAGACGCCCAGCGGAGTCCAGGCCAGCACGTCGGCGAGACGCGGCAGCCAGCCGAGCGCCGATTCGAATCCGCCGGACACGGTGCCGATGATCGGGCCCAGCAGGATCAGCGGGACGATCGCGATGATGCCTGCCACGTCCCGGAAGCGCCGCGAGCCGGTCAGCCGGGTCATCGAGGTGGTGGTCAGCCGGGCCAGCGCCAGGCACATGAGTGCCGCCAGCACTCCGCAGACCACCGCGGCCGCCAGCGCCGCCGCGTCGAAGCGCCAGGCCAGGAACTGCGAGCCCAGGAGCAGCAGGGTGAGCAGGCCGGGGATGCCGATGAAGCCGGAGAGCAGCAGGCCGGCGGCGAGCTTGGGCCGGGAGATCGTGAAGGTCGTGAAGCGCGCAGGGTCAAGGGTCAGGTCCACCCCGAAGGCCACCAGCGGGATGAGCGCCCAGCCCAGCGTGATCGCCGAAACTGCCAGCACCAGGTACAGGAGGATGTCGGCCGTGTCCAGGGTGGCCACGTAGACCAGGGCGGCCACGAGCGCGATGATCAGGCCCAGGCCGTAGAGACCGCCAATGATGACGCCGACCAGCTGCCAAGGGCTGCGCCTGAAGGAATTGCGCAGCAGCAGGAGCTTGAGGCCTAGGAGGTGTGCAACCACGAGAGTCCCTCATTCGATCCGCGCCCGCCGACCAGGTCGACAAAGCGGTCTTCCAGGGACATTCCGTCGCGGACCTCGTCCACGGATCCCGCGGCCAGCAGGTTGCCGTTGGCGATCACCGCGACGTGGCTGCACATGCGCTGGACCAGGTCCATCACGTGGGAGGAGACGATGACGGTGCCGCCGTGCGCCACGTAGTCGGACAGGATGTCGCGGATGTTCGCCGCCGAGACCGGGTCGACGGCCTCGAACGGCTCGTCGAGCACCAGCACTCGCGGGGAATGGATCAGCGCCGTGGCCAGAGCGATCTTCTTGGTCATGCCGGCGGAGTAGTCGACGACCAGCTTGCTTCCCGCGTCGGCCAGGTCAAGCACGCGCAGCAGGTCGTCGGTGCGCGTATCGACCGTGGCCCGGTCCATGCCGCGCAGCAGCCCCGAGTAGGTGACGAGCTGGCGGCCCGAGAGCCTGTCGAAGAGGCGCACGCCGTCGGCGAGCACGCCCAGGGACGCCTTGGCCTTTGCGGGTTCGGCCCAGACGTCGATCCCGTGGATCCACACCTGCCCGGCGTCGGGGCGCATGAGCCCGGTGGCCATGGACAGGGCGGTGGTCTTGCCGGCGCCGTTGGGCCCCACCAGGCCAAAGAACGACCCTGTGGGCACATCCAGGGAAATGCCGTTCACGGCGACCTTCTCGCCAAATCGCTTGCCCAGCGAACGAATCGACAGGGCCGCTGTGCCGGGATCCAGGTAAGAGTTGCTCATGGCTAAAAAGTACCAGTGTGACGTGTCCCGAGGAGTCATCCCAACGGACTAATCCGGACGTCAGCCCGAAGGTTGACAACTAAGGGCATGCCGGAGGGGGCTAATCCATTTGCATTAGGTTAGCCATGCCTAATAAATTATGGGGCGATGACAACACAAACTGACCTAGCCGCGGCCCCCTTGGCCGCCGTCTCCTTCGCCGCCGGTTTGGCGCGCTTCGGGGACCGGACCGCGATCCACCACGACCACGGGTCGCTGAGCTACGCCGAGCTTGCCGCCCGGGTGGAGTCGACCGCGCGGTCCCTGGGACCGGTTCGACGGCTAGTGGCGCTCGAGGCCGAGAACTCCCTGCCGTCGCTGGTGGCCTATCTGGCAGCGCTCTCCGCCGGACACCCGCTGCTGGTCCTCCCCGCGGGCGGGGGCGACGCCTCGGCCGCACTGGTCGAGGCCTACGACCCGGACGTCGTCATCACCTCGGCCGGGCAGGCATCCCTGGTGCAGGAGCGGCGCGAGGGCACCGGCCACCGGCTGCACCCCGAACTGGCGCTGCTGCTCAGCACCTCGGGCTCCACCGGCTCCCCCAAGTTGGTCCGGCTCTCCGCCGCCGGGATCCAGGCCAACGCGCGGGCCATTGCCGACTACCTCGACCTGCGCCCCGGCGACACGGCTGCCACGACGCTGCCACTGTCCTATTGCTACGGCATGTCGGTGGTCAACAGCCACCTGGCCATGGGCGCGGCGATCGCGCTGACCAACTTGTCCGTGGTCGACCCGTGTTTCTGGGATCTCATGCATTCCCGGAAGGTGACGTCCTTCGCCGCCGTCCCCTACACCTTCGACCTGCTGGAACGGGTCGGGTTCGCCGACATGGAGCTGCCGTCCCTGCGCCACATCACCCAGGCGGGCGGTCGTCTGGCCCCGGAGAAGGTGCGCTCCTACGCTCAACTGGGCCAGAGCCGCGGTTGGGACCTGTTTGTCATGTACGGGCAGACCGAGGCCACCGCGCGCATGGCCTACCTTCCGCCGGACCTCGCGGAGGCCAACCCCGCGTCCATCGGCGTGCCCATCCCGGGCGGCGAATTCCACCTTGAACCGGTTCCCGGGATGGACGCCTCCGAGCTGGTCTACACCGGGCCCAACGTCATGCTCGGATACGCCGAGTCCCCCGAGGACCTTGCCGCCGGGCGCACCGTGGAAAGGCTGCACACCGGGGACCTGGCCCGACGGACCCCCGAGGGCCTGTATGAAATCACCGGCAGGCGCAGCCGCTTCGTGAAGATCGTCGGCCTGCGCGTGGACCTGGGACAGGTGGAGCGGAAGCTCACCGCACTGGGCGTTGCCGCGGCCGTCGCCGGCACCGACGACGGCATCGTTGCGGCCGTCGAGGGCGAACACGACCTTCCGATGATCACCGGGATCCTGGCCCGGGAGCTCGGGCTGCCGCGCGGGGCCGTCGCCCTGCACCCGGTGGAGGAACTCCCCCGGCTGGCCAACGGCAAGCCCGACTACCCCGCGGTGCTGGCCCTGGGCGGCACGCCCTCCGCCGCGGGGCCTCGCTGCCCCGGCGGCGCGACCCCATCCACCGATCCTTCGCGGAAGGCAGCCCCGCAACGGGACACCGTCCGGTTGGCGATCGCCGACGCCCTGGAGCGCGGGGACATCGACGGCACCGACACGTTCGTGTCCCTGGGCGGCGATTCGCTGTCCTACGTCGCGGCCTCCGTCCGGCTCGAGCAGCTGATGGGCGCCCTGCCGCCGGGGTGGCACCTGATGCCGGTGGCGGAGCTGGAGGCCCTGGCCGCGGCGCCGCGGCGGGAGGAAACGGGCGGCAAGGCCCTGCGCGCGTTGCGCTCCCTGGTGCCGCCGATGGACACCGGGATCGTGCTGCGCGCAGTGGCGATCGTCTTCATCATTTCCTCGCACATCGGCCTGTTCAAGTGGCAGGGCACGGCCCATGTGCTCATGGGACTGGCCGGCTACAACTTTGCGCGCTTCATGCTGGCCGGCACGCGGCGGGAGCGGCTGCGCCGGCAGCTGCGCGCCGTGGCGCGGGTCGTGGTGCCCACCGTGGCGGTCATCGCGTTCGCCTTGACGGTGAACGACAAGTACAACTGGACAAATGTGCTCCTGCTCAACTCGCTGCTGGGAACACCGAAGTTCGGCACCAACGAACATTTCTGGTTCGTGGAGGCACTTGTCTACATCCTGCTGGGGCTTGCCGCGCTGCTGGCCATCCCGGCCGCCGACCGGCTCCTGCGCAGGTGGCCCTGGGCGTTCCCGATGGCGCTGGTGGGGCTCGACCTGCTGCTGCGCTTCGACGTGGTTGTCCTCCGGATGCCCTGGCAGGGACCGATGCTGTGGCTCTTCGCCCTGGGTTGGGCCGCCGCGGCTTCCCGCACCGCGTGGCAGCGCGCGGCCGTCTCCGCGGTGACGCTGCTTTCCGTTCCCGGGCTGTTCGACAACGACCTGCGCAACAACACGATCATGGTGGGCATGCTGATGCTCATCTGGATCGGGACCATCTCCGTGCCGCGTTTCCTGCACCGGGCCGTCGCGGTGCTGGCAGGGGCCTCGCTGTACATCTACGTCACCCACTGGCTGGTCTTCCCGCTGTTCGACAAGCAGTACGCGGCACTGGCCGTTGCGGTCTCGCTGGTGGTCGGCATCGCCTACGGCGCGCTCGCCACCCGAGCCATGAACCTGGCCGAACGACTCCTCGCAAACCGGCGGCCCGCGCGCGCCACCGACGCCGTCGTGAAGGAACAACCATGATCGGTTCCCTGGCGCAGGCGCCTGCCCGCGAGCAACCCGCGCTTCCCGCCGGGGAAGCGACCAGCCGAGAGTCCGCACCTCCCCGCGAGCCCGCACCTTCCCCCGGATCCACGGCATCACGGACAGGTCGGGCCAGGGGCGTGTTGCTGGCCCTCCTTTGCACGGCGGGCTGGTCGGCCTCCGTGCTCATCGGCCACAACCTGGACACCGCCCAGGAGGTGCACCGCATCGGGCTCGCCGTGCACATCCTGGCACTGGTCGTCGCGTTCGGCACCATCCTGGTGATCGACTGGATCGGCCTGCTCTGGCTGCTGGGCAAGCGCGAGATCCACGAGCCCGGCCGGCTCGAGTCGGCGGCCAAGCCGCTGATCTGGGGCGGGCTGGCCATGCTGCTGGCCTCCGGCGCGTTCATCAACCCGGACCTCGGCAGCATCCCCACGCGGGTGAAGCTGGTCTGCGTGCTGGTGATCCTGCTCAACGGCCTGGCCATCGCCCCGCTCATGCACCGGCTGCTGGCCATGCCCGGCACCACCAGGTTCGGCGAGGTCGCCCGCGGCCTGCGCGCCCGGCTGGTGCTCGCCCTCAGCGTGTCCCAGGCCTGCTGGTGGACCGCGGTGCTCATCGGACTGCTCAACAGCACGCTGCGGCGCTGGTCCGGAAGCTGAGAACCCCGGGAAGCCAAGAAGACGAAAAAAGGGGGAGCCCGGTCAATCTGACCGGCCTCCCCCTTCCCGTGCCGCGGCGGAATCGACCGCCGGTTCTTGCTAGAAGAGCACGCGCGCAAGCTTCTGGCGCGATGCCACGACGCGCTCGTCGTGGACGCCCACGATCGAGTACAGCTCGACCAGGCGTGCCCGGGCGGCCTCGCGCTCGTCGCCGAAGTTGCGTCCGATGAAGTTCACCAGCCGGCCAAATGCGTCCTCGACGTGTCCGCCGACGACGTCCATGTCGGCAACGGCCAGCTGGGCCTCGAGGTCGTCGGGGTTAGCGGCGCCCGCGGCGCGGACGGCGGCCAGGTCCTGGTCCTGGGCGCGCATGAGCAGGCGCACCTGGTTCAGGCCGATTGCGGCGTCGGTGTCGTTGGGCTTGTCGTTCAGGGCGTGCTTGTAAGCGATCTCGGCGGCCTGGAAATCCCCGGCCTCGATGGCCTCAAGGGCAGCCTGGTGCAGCGGCGGCAGCGGCGCCTCGGCGGCCGCCGTCCCGGTGCTGAAGGGTGCAACCGTACCGGCGACGCCGTGCTGGATTCCCAGGGACAGCAATTCGTCGAGCAGCGACTGGATCTGCGAGACCTCGGCACTGCCCTGGAACATCGGGACGGGCTGGCCGTTGATCAGCGCGATGACCGAGGGAATTTGGGTGACCTGGAATGCCTGGGCGATCGTCGATTCGGTTTCGGCGTCGACGGTGGCCATGACGACGGAGCCGTTCTTGGCGTTGACCACCGAGGCCAGCAACCCGTCGAGCTGCACCGAGGCCGGAGAGCGCGGGCTGCCGAGGGATACGATCACCGGAACCTGCTGGGAGAGGGCAACGATCTCGGGGAAGAGCGCCTGGTCGATCGTGCGCACCCAGCTGGGGGCATTGTTCTCCGGAGCATCGATCTGCTCCGGGTGAACCTTTTTCAGGGCCGCCAGATCAATGGCGCCGCGTGAGGATGGTGCAGTGGGTTCAGGCATGCTGGAGGTCATGCTTCTACTTTAGGCCGCAGCACGCCCGCTGGGAAAACCTGCGACCACAAGAAAGGCGAAGTGGACCGAAATTTTCATTCGATCCACTTCGCCTTGGCCTGGCCGGCCCCGAACGGGCCCGCAGTGGCTACTTCAGCAGGTTGGCACGCCTGGTGACGACCTCGGCAGCGACGACGCTGACCTTGTCCTTGGAATCCGCGGCCGGGATGAACAGCAGCACCGGCTCGCCGTAGGTGATGGAAATGCCCTTCTTGGTTTCCTTCGCCCCGGTGATCTTGGCGGTTGTCGCATCCAATCCGATGGTTCCGCCCGTTTCCTTGGGCTTGGCAGTGGTCTCGGACGTGATGTGGCCGGAGACCAGGACGCCTCCGCCGGGAACCGCCAGGACGGTGGTCTGCTTGTCGTTGACTGTTCGCTTGAACGTGATGTTCGCGTTCTTGTTGGCCTTCACCAGCTCGTTCTGGCCCTTGGCGTTGAGCGTCAGGAAGGCGCTCTTGGAGAACTCGTCGGCATACTTGGATTTCTCGTCATCCATGACACTTGCCAGGCGGGTCAACGCGTCCTTCGGGGTCATGGTCAGGCCCTCGGCATCGCCGGTTGCCATCTTCACCGCGGTGTCACCCACGGCGATACCCGGGAAGGTCGAGCCCGGAAGCATCGGTGTTGCGAATACGAGCTTGTAGTCCTCGCGCGGTGCGGTCTGCGTCAGGGTCATCGCCATCGGGATCGTCGACGCCTCGGAGTCCTTGGCCGTGACAACCATGATGGAACGCGGGAAGGTGGCGGCATTCTGGGTCGGCACCGCCGCGGACCGAATGACCGAGGTGTTGACGGCCGGAACGGCGTCGACCTTCACGCCGTCTTTGCGCAGCCCGTAGTTTTCGGTGCGCAGGATCTTCAGGGCACCCGCGGTGCGCTCTTCGAGGTCCTTGGCATCCTTGGACTTGTCGGCGGTCGCAACTGACTTCGAGATGGCTTCAAGGATCCGCTCAAGCTGGCCTTGCATCACGACGGGGTACACCTGCTCCTCCTTCTTCACACCCTCTTTGGGGCTCGGAGCGGCACTGGCCAACGCCGGGGTCGAGGGCAACACAATCATGGCGAGGACGCCGAGGGTTGCCACAACCTTCTGCGTGGTCGAGGACCCATTGGTGTCCTTGGGTTCCTGGACCCGCGGAAGGGTTCCCGTTACAGCTTCAGCTTCCGCTTCGCGGGCTGCCGCACGGCGCCCACCGCCGGTTCCGCCACGCGGCTTGGGGCGGAAAACGGCACCGGCCAGGCCGCCGGCAAGCAGGAGCGCGCCGATGATGATCAGCGGCATCGACAACGGGGTCGCCGTGTCGCCGGGCCAGGTGACGGTGATGTCGGTCGGCGCAGCGGCCTTGCCGTCTGCAGCCACCAGCAGCGTCCAGGAACCGTCATCGGGGTTCGTCCAGTGGTACGTCATGGACTTGTCGGCCATTTGGGTGGCCTCGAAGATGTCGCCACCGACGGGGTTCGGCACGTTGTCCTCACCCGTGACGGCGTTCGCCTCGAGCACCTTGTTGCTGACGTCGATGCCCGTGATGTTGGTGTGTGCAGCCTTGCCCACCCATGCCTCGGCGTCGGAACTACGCACCATGGATGCGCTGAATTTGCCTTCGCCGTTGATGGTGATCACCGCCGGCTGCCCGGAAACAGTGCCTACGCCTGACTGGATCAGAGTCACCGGGGCTGCAGCGGGAGGCTGGGAGAAGGAAGCGGTCAGCGTCTCGGGCGGAGCCCAGATGGTTCGCTGACCGATGCCCACTACCAGGGCTACCAGCCCAAGAATGATCGCGATCGCTGAAAAAATCTTTCGCACAATTACACCTAACGGAACGGGGGTCGAGAATCGGCCTCAGTGCGCCAACCGAAAAAATTCGAACTGGTGGCACACCCTAAGTCTAACGAGTGGGCACTCCCTAGTGTTCCAAGATGTAACCAGAACCACCAGAGTCTTCGGCACCCGATCAATCCTTTTCCATGCCCCTGCATGCCGACACCCGTCGCCTCCGGCCCAACGCAAAAGGTATTAGGCTCGGGCTGTGACTACTCATGATGCGGACGAACCCAAGGGACCGGAAGTGCCCGCCAACGGCCCAATCGACCCCGGCACCCATTCACCGGAGATTCCCGGGAAACTCACGGGCAGGCAGCCGCAGGCAGGCGACCACGAAGTTGACGGGGCCGCGGCGGCGGCTCCGTTGTGGCGCCGCGTGATCGGCAGAGCGCAACACACCTTGGATTCGCGCATCAAGCCACCCGAGAACTTCGGGTTCCCGCCGGCTCCCGGCCACGACGACCCGGGAACCGCGCCGGAAACCGTCAACGGTTACCGGGCACACCCGGTGGCCTTCGGATTCCTCTTCACGGTCGGCGTCGGTCTCGCGTTGCTCGGATTCTTCCTGCTCACCAACGTGGGTTCGCTGGTCATCTGGATTGCCATAGCCCTGTTCATCGCCCTGGGGCTCGACCCGGTGGTGCGGTTCTTCGTCGGCAGGGGGCTATCACGCACGGCCGGCGTACTGATCACCATGGCCTTGCTCCTGGGCGTTGCCGGAGGATTCATCGGCATCATCATCCCGACCATCGTCACCCAGACGGCGCAGTTCATCGAACGTGCCCCGAGCATCGTCGACGAATTCCTGAAGTCGGAATTCTTCGTTTCACTGGACCAGCAGTACCACGTCTCCGACCGCCTCAGCCAGGAAATCGGCAAGTTCTTCTCCGACACCGGCGCCGTGGGCGGGATCTTCGGCGGCGTCCTGGGTGTCGGCAGCGTCGTTGCCCAGGGCCTGTTCGGTGTCTTCATCGTGTTGGTGCTGGCGATCTACTTCCTCGCCTCGCTTCCGTCGCTCATGGCCTTCGGCTACAGGCTTGCGCCGCGCTCCAAGCGGGCAAACATCGAGAAGCTTGGCAGCACCATCACCCGATCGGTCGGCAACTACGTCATGGGGCAGGCCTTTGTCGCAGTAGTGAACGCCACCGTCGCACTGATCCTGATGAGCATACTCCAGGTCCCGTTCGCCGCGCTGCTCACCCTGCTGGTCGCCATCCTGGCGTTCATCCCGCTGATCGGCGCCGCGATCGCCGGCATCCTGGTGTCGCTGATCTCGCTGACCCTGGGTTGGCAGAGCGCCGTCGTCTATGCGATTTGCTACTTCGGATACCTGCAGGTCGAGGCCTACTTCGTCTCCCCGAAGGTCATGCAGAAAGCAGTGTCGGTCCCCGGCGCCGTGGCCGTCATCTCGGTGATCGCCGGCGGCACCCTCATGGGCGTGGCGGGGGCGCTCATGGCCATTCCCACCGCCGCCGCCGCCATGCTCATCCTGCGCGAGGTCTTCATCGCCCGGCAGGATCACCGCTAGCCACGCGGTTCCCCGACGGCTAGTACTTGTAGGAACGCGAATCCCAGCACTTGGAATGCCAGTGCCTGCGGGCCGCGGCCGAGGCGTCGTCACCGGACCAGTGGTCCGCGCGCCATGCCACGACGTGCTCGATGCCCGGCTTGATGAACTGGTCACAGCCGGGGCACTTGTAGGTCTTGGCGGCACCGGTGGCAGAAATCTTGCGCACGTGCCATTGGCCGTCCGGAGCGTCCTGCAGGCGCTGCACGCCGTAGCGCGCCTTCTCCAGCCACGGCTCGTCGCTTCCGAGCTCCGGACGGGTCCATTTATTGGACCGTCCCCCACGCGGTGCGGGGGCGGTTGAACGTCGGGGGCGATTCGAGCGGGCCATATCTCAATTCTGCCCCAAGTCCCGGTGGTGCCTGTGCCGCTGCACACTCTTGGCCACTGCCGATGCCCGAAACCCGGTAGAGTGCACGGTGTGCGTTTAGTGATTGCCAAGTGTTCAGTTGATTATGAGGGCCGTTTGCGTGCCCACCTCCCCCTGGCGACCCGCCTGTTATTGGTCAAGGCCGACGGCTCGGTCCTGGTCCATTCAGACGGCGGCAGCTACAAGCCGCTGAACTGGATGAGCCCGCCCGCCGTCATGCGGATCGTGGAACCGGACGAGGAGCAGGCCGCCGAGGGCGACGTCGAGCTCTGGCACGTCGCCCACCAGAAGTCCGATGACCGTCTGGTGGTGCACATCAAGGAAATCATCCACGACACCGAGCACAACCTCGGCACCGACCCCGGCCTGATCAAGGACGGCGTCGAATCCGACCTGCAGCGACTGCTGGCCGACCAGATCGAGACCGTCGGCGCAGGATTCACCCTGATCCGCCGCGAATACATGACGGCCATCGGCCCGGTGGACATCCTGGCCCGCGATGCAGGGGGCTCCACCGTCGCCATCGAGCTCAAGCGCGTGGGTGACATCGACGGCGTCGAGCAGTTGACCCGCTACCTGGAACTGCTCAACCGCGACCCGCTGCTCAAGCCGGTGCGCGGGGTGTTTGCCGCGCAGAAGATCAAGCCGCAGGCCCGCACGCTGGCCACCGACCGTGGCATCGATTGCCTCGTGCTTGACTACGATGCCATGCGCGGAGTCGACGACAGCGCCGCACGGCTCTTCTAGGATTCCACCAACCCAAAGGGTTGCCGGTTCAGTTCTCCACTGAACCGGCAACCCTTTGTCGTACGTGCCGGCCGCGCGCCGCCCGATTGGCACGCGGCCGATTGCGGACGTCAATCCGTAGTCAGATGCGCACCGCGACCTAGAATGGGGTCATGACTCCATCAGCCTCCCCGGCCCGCTACGCACTCACCGGACGCATCCTCTCGCACGGAACCGAAATCACCGACGGCATCGTTGCGGTCGACGGCAACCGCATCGCCTTCGCAGGGAACGCAACGGAGTTTGCCTTCCTCGAGGATGCCGCCAGCTTTAACCTGCGGACCACCCCGGAGGGAACCATCATCACCCCGGGCCTCATCGACCTCCACTGCCACGGCGCCGTGGGCGGGGACTTCCCCTCAGGCGATGCGCAGGCCATCGGCAAGGCCATCGACTTCCTGCACCGCGCGGGGACCACCACCCTGCTGGCCTCCCTGGTGACCGCGGACCGCGGCGACATGCTTGCATCCGCCCGGGTGCTGGCCGAGTTCGCTGAGCGCGGCGACATCGCCGGCATCCACGCCGAAGGCCCGTACCTTTCGGACGTCCGCTGCGGTGCGCAGGACCCGTCATTCCTGTCCGATCCGGAACCCGATTTCGTTGACGCGTTGATCGAAGCCTCGGCCGGACAATTGCGCACCATGACCTATGCCCCCGAACGCCGGGGCTCGGACGCACTGCTCGAGCAGCTGGTGTCCCAGGGCGTCGTCCCTTCACTGGGTCACACCGACGCCGATGCCACCGCTGTGACCAGCTCCCTGGAACTGGCCCGCGAGGAACTCGGTAGCGCCGGAGTGGACGGCTTCACCGAACGCCCCACCGTGACCCACCTGTTCAACGGCATGCCGTCGCTGCACCACCGCTCCCCCGGCCCCGTTGCCGCCTGCCTGGAACTCGCGGCAGCCAACAAGATCATCGTCGAGCTCATCGCCGACGGCGTGCACCTCGACCCGGTGACGGTTCGCACGGTCTTCAACCTGGTCGGCGCCGACTCCATCGCCCTGGTCACCGACTCCATGGCGGCCGCGGGCCTGGCCGACGGGAACTACACCCTGGGCCCGGCACAGGTGACCGTCGCAAACGGAGAGGCACGCCTGACCTCCAACGGTTCGCTGGCCGGCGGCACGGCCACCATGCTCGATGTCCTTCGCTCGGCGGTTGCAGGCGGCGTCCCGCTTTCCGAGGCCCTGGTCTCCGCCACCAAGGTCCCGGCAGAGGTGCTTGGGCTGATCGACGAGGCCGGACAACTCCACCAGGGGTTCGCCGCCGACCTGCTTTTGCTGGATGAGAACCTAAACCTGTTGCAGGTCATCCGCAACGGTGAATCAATTTATGAAGTTTCTGTTTAGCACCGATGCGAAAGGTGTTGACCCAGATCACATCGCCATGTGATGCTGGACTCAGTCTTTGTGTTGGTTAGTCATACCCGCCAAAGCTAGGTTGCGGGTGTGAAGCGGCTGATGCGGTTTAGTCCATGTCAGTGTTCTTCTCACTTCTGTACCAATCACGGCCGGCGCACGGTGCGCCGGTCGGCTTTTCGCACTAAATGAGGAGAAATACATGGCTCAGGGAACCGTGAAGTGGTTTAACGCCGAAAAGGGATTCGGCTTTATCACTCCGGATGGCGCCGAGGCTGACGTTTTCGTTCACTACTCGGAGATCCAGACCAATGGCTTCCGCACGCTGGAAGAAAACCAGCGCGTTGAATTCGAAGTTGGCCAGGGCGCCAAGGGTCCTCAGGCAACCGGCGTTGTCGGTCTCTAGGACTTCAGAAACTCTTTGAACCCCCGGGCCGTCGCAACACACCGGCGTTTCATACGCCGGCAAAGGTTGCAATCGCGGCCCGGCCCGAAGAAAAGTTAAAGCAGTGGGGCGGGATGATGAACATCATCCCGCCCCACTGCTTTAATGCGTTTAGTCTTGCCGCCAGGTGCCGACGCCCGCAACGGGGCCGGCCTCCAGCCAGGCCGAGAGACCGTTATAGGTCCCGTAGTCCATGGCAATCAATATTTCTCGGCCTTCATAGGTCACCATCACGATGACGCTACCAGGCTGTACCAGGTGCTTTTCTTCTTCCGCGGGCTTTCGCCATCCATTGAGTTCAATGGAACTACGCAAAAACTTGTGCACCGCAATCGGGGAGACGGAAAAGAGCTTGAGAAACTCAAGCTCTCCGGCTCCATAACGAGCGACAACCATCATCCACTTCCCGGGGGCCGTGGAGATCGATGCGTCGAATGTGCCAAGAGTGCGCCGTAACTGAATACGGCGCACTCCCATGGCGCCCAAGAACATCACCACCAGCAGCAAGGCTGCCAGAACGATGAGTACAGGAATGCCGAGTTCGTTCAAGGCAGGACTATCGAGTTCCCGCCGGGGCAGATTCGGCCATGACGGCGTTATCGGCAACGATCACAACGCGGTTGGCATCAACGGAGAAGAACCCGCCGTCAACCTGGACCGTGAAGCGGGGACCGGAAACCGGTACGATTTCCAGATCTCCGGCAGCCAGCACGGCCAGCATCGGCGCGTGGTCGGGAAGGATCCCGATCTCGCCTTCGCTGGAACGTCCCTTGACCAGTTTTGCCGCGCCGGACCACACGAAGTGGTCGGCAGCAACAATTTCGACTTGGAGTTCGGCCATGATTACTTGGTCGATTCCTGGATCTTGGCCCACTGGCGCTCGACATCGTCCATGCCGCCAATGTTGAAGAATGCCTGCTCTGCGATGTGGTCGACATCGCCGTTGCAGATCGCGTTGAAGCCTTCGATGGTGTCCTTGATGGCAACCGTCGAGCCCTCGACACCGGTGAACTGCTTTGCAGTGTAGGTGTTCTGGGACAGGAACTGCTGGATGCGACGTGCGCGCGAAACAACAATCTTGTCTTCTTCGGACAGTTCGTCGACACCGAGGATGGCGATGATGTCCTGCAGTTCCTTGTTCTTCTGAAGGATCTGCTTGACGCGCACGGCGGTGTTGTAGTGGTCGTGACCGACGTACTGCGGGTCAAGGATTCGCGACGTGGAGGTCAGCGGATCGATGGCCGGGTACAGACCACGGGAAGCGATTTCACGGGAAAGTTCCGTGGTCGCGTCCAAGTGGGCGAAGGTCGCTGCCGGAGCCGGGTCGGTGTAGTCATCTGCAGGCACGTAAACGGCCTGCATCGACGTGATCGAGTGGCCCTTGGTCGAGGTGATGCGCTCCTGAAGGAGACCCATCTCGTCGGCCAGGTTCGGCTGGTAACCCACGGCCGAAGGCATGCGGCCCAGAAGGGTCGACACCTCGGAACCGGCCTGGGTGAAGCGGAAGATGTTGTCAATGAAGAGCAGAACGTCCTGGTTCTGGACATCGCGGAAGTATTCCGCCATGGTCAGTGCGGACAGTGCCACGCGAAGACGCGTTCCTGGCGGCTCATCCATCTGGCCGAACACCAAGGCGGTGTCCTTCAGAACGTTGGCTTCTTCCATTTCGACCCAGAGGTCGTTACCTTCACGGGTGCGCTCGCCAACACCGGCGAATACCGAAGTACCACCGAAGTTACGTGCAACACGGGTGATCATTTCCTGGATCAACACGGTCTTGCCAACGCCTGCGCCGCCGAACAGACCGATCTTGCCGCCCTTGATGTAAGGGGTCAAAAGGTCGATCGACTTGATGCCGGTCTCCAGCATTTCGGTCGAGCCTTCGAGGCTCGCGAATGCCGGTGGCTTGCGGTGGATCGGCCAGCGCTCGGAAACCTGGATTTCCGAAGCCGGAACGTCGAGGGGTTCGCCCAGAACGTTGAAGATGTGACCCTTGACGCCGTCGCCTACTGGCACGGAGATCGGGGCACCCGAGTCGAGCACCGAGGTACCGCGGACAAGTCCGTCGGTGGCCTGCAGGGCGATCGCACGAACCATTGAGTCACCGAGGTGCTGGCTGGTTTCGAAGGTGATGGTCTTGGTCTCGCCGTTGAGGGTGATCTCAGCGGAAAGAGCGTTGTAAATGGCAGGCAGGGAGTCGGCGGGGAATTCGACGTCGACAACCGGGCCGATAACGCGTGCGATACGGCCGGTTGCACCGGTCGTGGCAGCGGTACCCTGCTCGTTAAGTTGGGCAGTCATCTCTCTCTCACTTCATTTGTGTAGATGGCGTGGATGTAAGTGTTTGGGAAGATCTCGGTTAGCCGTTCAGCGCGTCAGCGCCGGCAACGATTTCGGAGAGTTCCTGGGTAACCTCGGCCTGGCGGGCGTTGTTACGAAGACGCGTGTACTTCTTGATCAGTTCCTTGGCGTTGTCACCGGCGGTCTTCATGGCACGCTGGCGTGCGGCAAGCTCGGAAGCTGCTGCCTGCAACATTGCATTGAAGATGCGCGACTCGATGTAACGCGGAAGCAGTGCGTCAAGCACCTGCTCCGGTTCCGGCTCGTATTCGTAGAGCGGCAGCAGCTCGTCGGCAGGAGTCTCGGACTCCTCCTCGACAACCTCAAGCGGCAGCAAACGAATGACCGTCGGTTCCTGAACGACCATGGACTTGAACTGGGTGAATACAACGTGGATTTCGTCCACGCCGCCCACTTCAAATTCGTCGGCGAAGTCCTTGAGCAGGACCTCGCGCAGTTCGCGTGCGGTTTCAAACTCCGGGGCGTCGGTTCCACCGGTCCACACCTTCGCGTAATCGCGTCCGCGGAAGTCAAAGTACGCCTGCGCCTTGCGGCCGACCAAGTAGGTCTTGACGTCCTTGCCTTCTTCATGGAGCAATTCAACGAGGTGCTCTGCCTGCTTCAAGACGCTGGCGGAGTAGGACCCGGCGAGTCCGCGGTCCGAGGTCATAACCAAGACTGCCGCGCGACGGATTGATTCCGGCTCGGTGGTCAGTGGGTGATCGATCTCGGACTGTGACGCGACGGCAGTAACAGCACGGGTAATCGCATTGGCGTAAGGCAGCGAAGCCGAGACACGCGCGCGTGCCTTGCCAATACGGGAAGTAGCGATCAGTTCCATCGCCTTGAAGATCTTGCCCATCGACGTCGTCGATGCAATCTTCTGGCGGTAGACCCGGATCTGGGCTCCCATGTTTGTCCTTTCCTTATCCCTTTGTAGGGGTTGCCGCGCCGCGCGAGGTGGCGCGGCAACCCTTACTTAAAGGTGATGTCAGCGCTTTTGCTTGACGATCTTTTCCTGGTCGACGGATCCCTCGGCCAAGGCGTCGAATTCTTCGTGGCCGGCGGCGACAAGCTTGTCGTCACCTTCACCGAAGAAGCCGGCCTTGAAATCGGCGATGTTCGACTTGAGCGATTCCACGGTCTCGTCCTCGAGCTTGCCGGTCTCGGCAATCACGGTCAGCACGTTGGTGCGGTGACGGAGGTGAGCCAGGAAGTCGGTCTCGAAGCGGCGAACGTCTTCAACCGGGACATCGTCCAGGTAGCCGTTGGTACCGGCCCACACGGAGACAACCTGATCCTCGACCGCGAACGGTGCGTACTGTCCCTGCTTGAGCAGTTCCATCAGGCGTGCACCACGGGTCAGCTGCTGCTTGGAAGCGGCATCCAGGTCCGAGGCAAACATGGCGAAGGCCTGCATGTCGCGGTACTGAGCCAATTCAAGCTTCAACGTACCGGCAACCTTCTTCATGGCCTTGATCTGCGCCGAGCCACCAACGCGGGACACCGAAACGCCCACGTCGACTGCCGGACGCTGGTTGGCGTTGAAGAGGTCCGACTGCAAGAAGATCTGGCCGTCGGTGATGGAAATGACGTTGGTCGGGATGAACGCCGATACGTCGTTTGCCTTGGTTTCGATGATCGGAAGACCGGTCATCGAGCCCGCACCGAGCTCGTCGGAGAGCTTTGCACAACGCTCGAGCAAGCGGGAGTGCAGGTAGAACACGTCGCCCGGGTAAGCTTCGCGTCCTGGCGGACGGCGCAGCAACAGGGAAACGGCGCGGTAGGCTTCGGCCTGCTTGGACAGATCATCAAAGACGATCAGAACGTGCTTGCCGTCGTACATCCACTGCTGGCCAATGGCCGAGCCGGCGTACGGTGCCAGGTACTTGAAGCCAGCCGGATCGGATGCCGGGGAGGCAACGATCGTCGTGTATTCCAGTGCACCGTGGTCTTCAAGGGTCTGGCGCACTGCGGCAATGGTCGAAGCCTTCTGACCAATTGCCACGTAGATGCAGCGGACCTGCTTGTTGGTGTCGCCCGAAGCCCAGTTGGCCTTCTGGTTGATGATGGCATCCACGGCCAGAGCGGTCTTGCCGGTCTGACGGTCGCCAATGATCAGCTGACGCTGGCCACGGCCGATCGGGATCATCGCGTCGATGGCCTTCATGCCGGTCTGCAGCGGTTCGTGAACCGACTTACGCTCGGTTACGCCGGGAGCCTGGGCTTCCAGTACACGACGTCCGGTGGACGCGATCGGTCCAAGGTCATCAATCGGCTCGCCCAGCGGGTCAACCACGCGGCCCAGGAAGGCGTCGCCCACTGGAACCGAGAGGATCTCGCCGGTGCGCTCTACGCGCTGGCCTTCGGCGATGCCGGTGAAGTCGCCCAAGACGACGACACCGATTTCGCGGGTGTCAAGGTTCTGGGCCAGGCCCAGGGTGCCGTCTTCGAAGCGAAGCAGCTCATTTGCCATGACGGAGGGAAGACCCTCCACCTTGGCGATACCGTCACTTGCCGTGGTTACGCGGCCGACCTCGGTGCGCTCAGCTTTGCCCGGTTCGTAGGACGCTGCGAACTCATTCAAGGCAATGCGGACGTCGTCGGCGTTGATGGTCAAATCGGCCATCTGCAGTCCCTGCTCTCCTAAGTTGTGATTACCGCGGTTCTATCGTGTGCGGTAACCGAAAATTGATTCAGTCTATGGTGACTGGCCGGCTGGCAGACCCCGAAGGGGGTCTACCTAGCCTGCCAACCGGCGGCGAAGATCCGACACGCGGGTTGCGATGGAAGCGTCTACCACTTCATCGCCCACCTTCACGCGGAGGCCGCCGACTAGTTCCGGGTCGATGTTGACGTTGATCTTCAAGTCTCGACCGTAAAGGTTATTCAGGCCTGCCTGCAGGCGCGTGAACTGCTCGGCGGTGAGGTCACGGGTGACGCTTACCTGGGCAATCCAGCGATCCTGACGCTTAGCCACCAATTCCACGAAGCGCTCCAGCAGTGCGACGGGCTTGAGCCCACGCGGCGAAGCGACGGCCTGGCGGATCAGCAGTGCAGATGCTTCACTGGCAGTCGGGACAAGCTTGAGCGCCAAGGCGCATTTCGCTTCCGTCGTTGCCTGAGCATCATCAAGTGCACGCTGCAGATCATGACTGGACCCAACAACACGGATGAACGCGAAGAGGTCTTCTTCGAGCCTCTCCAAGCCAGCGGAACCGCCCTGACGTTCGGCGACCATGATTGCAGCGTTAGCTGCCACGATCTCCAATGCATCGCCAATGTCTCGTGCCGAGCTCCAGCGCGAAGTGGCAAGACCAGCGACGGTGGCCTCGGCGTCAGCCGAAACCTTTCCGCGCAACAGCTGGGCTACAAGCCCTGCCTTGTCCGATGCCCCACGGGCGGGATCAGTCAGTGCGCGACGCAGGCCTGCATCGCCGTCGATGACCCGAAGGGCACCAAACAGCTCTGTCGACAATTCCAAGGACGCGTGTGCAAGCTTGGTTTCCAACGACGCCAGCGCCGCGGCGAGTGACTCGCTCGATACACCTGCCATTAGTTCGATGCACCTGCGTTCTGCTGGTTTTCCAGATCTGCCAGGAACTTATCGACCACGCGAGCTGCGCGCTCGTCGTTCTCAAGAGCGTCGTCGACGATCTTGCTGGCCAGCGAAGTTGCCAGGGTTCCGACCTCGGCGCGCAGCGAGGTAACTGCTGCAACGCGCTCGGCTTCGATCTGACGGTGGGCCTGCTCGGTGATACGAGCGGACTCCTCGGAGGCCTTGGTCTTCAGCTCAGCCAGGATCTGGGCACCTTCTTCGCGCGCGTCCTCACGGATGCGGTTGGCTTCGGTGCGTGCTTCCAGCAGCTGGGCCTTGTACTGCTCAAGGGTGGCGTTGGCTTCTGCCTGTGCGGCTTCAGCCTTCTCAAGTCCACCTTCGATGGCCGTAACGCGGTCCTGGTAGGACTTCTCGAATGCCGGGGCAATGTACTTGACCACGATGAACAACAGGACAGCAAAGCCTGCAGCAGTGACAAGAATTTCCCACGGGTTCGGAAGCAGCGGGTTGGCACCCGCACCTGCAGCGAGGATCAATTCGTTGCTGATCATTCTCACTCTTCCTTATCTCTTAAGTTCCAATTGCAATAGCCCTGCGACAGTGGCAGGGCCACCACCAAAGGAACTAAGCGCCGATGACGAAGGCGAAGACCAAGCCCAAGATTGCCAGTGCTTCTGCAAGGGCGAAGCCCAGCATGGCGATTGGCTGAAGGATGCGCTGTGCTTCCGGCTGGCGAGCAACGCCGTTGATGTAGGCAGCGAAGATCATGCCCACGCCGATGGCCGAACCGATAGCAGCCAGGCCGTAGCCGATCATGTTGAGGGAGCCGTGGAGTTCCATTTCGTTCCTTTCAAGATACCGACACTTTGTCGGCAGGTTGTGAGGTCATTCCCTGATGAAGGGGAAAGCTTTGTGTTGGTTTAGTGCGCGCCCGAATGCTTAGTGGGCGTCTGCATCCAGGGCACCCTGGATGTAGATGGCGGTCAGCAGGGTGAATACGAAGGCCTGCAGGACCATGATCAAGAGTTCAAGGAAGTACATCGCAACGGAACCGGCGATGACCGCAACGCCAACGGCGTTCAGGGCCAGCGATTCCTGGACCACGATCAGGTGGCGTGCGCCGGTGGCGGCAAGCATCACGATCATGTGGCCGGCCAGCATGGTGGCCATCAAACGCAGCGAGTGAGTCAGCGGGCGAACGATGAAGTTGGAGATGATTTCCAACGGCACCATCAGCGGCATGATCCAGCCCGGCACGCCGGAAGGAACGACTGCCAACTTGAAGTAGCGGATACCGTGGTTCTTCACGCCTACGGCAATCCAGGTGCCGTAGATGATGATCGCCATTGCGTACGCCGAACCGGCGTGCGAGAACGATGGGATCTGAAGGAACGGAATCGCGCCGAAGAGGTTGTTCAGCAGGACGAAGAAGAAGGTTGCGAAAAGCAGCGGTACCCAGGGGCGGAAGTTCTTTTCGCCGATGATGTCGCGGCCAACGGAGTTGCGAACAAAGCCGTAGGCGCTTTCTGCAAGGAACTGAGCCTTGCCTGGAACCAACTTCGGGTTCTTAATTGCGGACTTGAAGAACCACACGATCAAGATGATCGAAAGGATGATCATGATCATCTGCTTGCCGAAACCGGTCCCGTACTCGGCTAGCCAAGGAAACACCTCGGGAAGGTGGGTGTCGGAAATTGTCGGCGGGACATATGGTTCTGTGGCCGTCGGAAGCGCAAACGCGGTCAACGCGCTGTCCTCTCTGCAGTTTCGGTCATGGGGCAAAGTTGGTGACTCGGCGCAGGGCGCCGCTCACCGTGTGAAGTTCTAGTGGTCGATCTCATTACTCGGTACTGTCTTCGCGGCGTCGGTGCCGTTGATGATGGCTAGCCAAGAAGTATCCCGCGGTGGCACCAAGCAGCGCACCAACGAAGAGTATCCATCGGGTGTCCAGTAAAAGATCCAGACCCCAGCCTATCAAACCCCAAGCGATGAGCCCGCCAACGGTGTAGTTGATGAACTCACGCACCGGTCGTTCATGAGGCATTTCATCGGGGTGCTTAGCGTGGGTTTCCATGCTGGGCCTCTCCGCTTCCGGGCGTGGTCGGTTCTTCGTCGTCAAAGATGGGGAGGCGAGCCTTGGAGAAGGCGCGGATCTCACCAAATTGCCAAAGGACCAGGGATCCGATGGCCCCCCACATGAAAGCGGGGCGGTGAACCCAATCGGGAAGCCCGGAAAACAGAACCAGGAAGCCCATGCCGAAGATCTTGAGCACGTAGGTGAACAAGAAGGCCGGAAGGGCCCAGCTGCTGCGATATCGGCCAGCCAGTTCGGCGATGAGCAGGCTGACACCAAAAAATATGATGACCAGACCCATGCCAAACCCGATGGAACCAGCAAATTGCGCGCCGAGAATTGGCCACAGCACAAGGGAAGCGGCAGTACCGACACTGATCGTGTAGGCGGTGCATGTCTTCAGGATGCCCATCCAAGGGGAACGCGGAGCCGACGAGGCGGCAAGCGCACCGTTGGCCTTCGAGCCGCGAACCGGCTTGATCATCTGCATCCTATTCCCTTGCATACAGCAGCCCCTGACGCAGGGTTGCCGCGCAACAAGGAGTTTGGTGGGGATTGGCCTCCAATGGAAGCCTCATTGAATTCTACACGAGATAGAACGGCCGCTCGACGTGAGGAATCCACACTCGCCCGAGCGCCGCTGGGACTACTTCCCGCGACCGGCCTTGAACTGCGCGTAGCCAAGCCGGATCTTCGGCCACCATGTGGCGAACCCCACAGAAATTAGCGCCGCAATATAAATGGGGACAACGATCTTGCGGTTGAGCAACGAAAACGCCATCACACCCGAAGCGCAGAGTGCAGCCCAAAGGTACATGAGAATGACGGTGGTCTGCTCACTGTGCCCACCCTGGACCATGCGGTGGTGCATGTGTCCTTGGTCGGCGTGGAACGGCGACTGCCCGCGGGACATGCGCCGGATGACGGACAGCCCCAGATCCAAGAGCGGGAGTATGATCACCGCGGCAGGAAGGATGACGGGCATGTAGGCGGGTACATTTCGGAAACGGAAGGCGTCCTCCCCCAACACGTCGCCCGTGACGGCGATGGAGGACACCGCGAGCAGCAACCCGATCGCGAGCACCCCGCTCTCCCCCATGAAGATCGAGGCCGGGTTGAAGTTGTGCGGCAGGAACCCGAGCGCAGCACCCAGGAGTATCGCGCACAGCAGCGCGGAGAAGTTTGAGTAGTCCTCGGCGCTCACGCGCGTCGCCAGGTAGTAGCTGTAAATGAAAAACGTTGCAGCGCCAATGGCGGAAACCCCTGCGGCCAGCCCGTCGAGGCCGTCCATGAAGTTGATGGCATTCATGATCAAGACGATCAGGATGACTGTCACCGCCACGCGCGCCGCCTGCGATTCGAAATTCACGGATCCGACGGGCAGGGCCTTGATGACGATCCCGTGTCCGGCGATGATCAAGCCGATGGACGTCTGCCCGATCAGCTTGATCCACCATTTCAGGTCCATCAGGTCATCCATGACACCCATGACCAACACCACGGCCAGCGCAATGGCCACGCCCTGGATCGGTTCCGGGTTCCGGAAGATCCCGTCGAAGAACGGGATCCGGCTGGCCATCGCGAGACCGAGGTAGATCGCTCCGATGATGGCCACGCCGCCGAGCTTCGGGGTCGGACGCTTGTGCATGTCGCGCTGGCGCACCGGGCCCTCGGGCAGGAACCGGACGCCGACGGCGCGCAGCACCGGCGTCAGCAAGTATGAGGTTATGAACGCGACACCGATCAGCAGGAGATAAGTTCTCATGAGTCGGTGGCCGGCTCCGTTGCCGCGCGGGCCTCCCCGGCGTCTTCTTCAGTCGTTTCGGATTCTGGGTCTGCGGCGGTTTCCGGCTCAGCGTCGGCATTCGCCACCGGCGGCTCCTCGCCGAGACCCAGCAGGCCAGGAACGACCACGCGCAACGCTTCCAGGCCGAGCGCGCCCTCGCGAACCAAGCGCGGCGGATTCAGGGTGCAGTCGATGATGGTGGAACTCAGGGCCTCGCCGCTGACGGGGCGCGGCCCTGCCTCGAGGTAGACGTCGACCGATTCGCCGAGCTGCTCGAAGGCCTCGGCCGCGGTGGCCGCCGCGGGCCGGCCGGTGCGGTTGGCCGAGGACACGGCCAGCGGGCCGGTGACGGCCAGCAGGTCGCGGGCCACCTCGTCGTCGGGAACGCGCAGCGCCACGGTTCCGCGGGTCTCCCCCAGGTCCCAGGTCAGCGACGGCTGGGCCTGCAGGATCAGGGTGAGGGCGCCGGGCCAGAATTCCTCGGCCAGGGCCCGGGCATCGTCGGGCACATCGACGGCAAGCCCGTCCATGGTCTGGATCGCGGGAATCAGAACCGGGGGCGGCATGTTCCGTCCCCTGCCCTTGCAAGCCAGCAATGTGGACACAGCCTGCGCGGAAAATGCGTCGGCGGCGATGCCGTAGACGGTGTCCGTGGGCATCACAATGCAACGTTGCGCGGAGAGCGCAGCCTGCGCTGCGGCCAGTCCGGCATCCCGTTGCTGGCTATCTAGGGCGTCAAAACGTGAAGTCACGCTGTCCATTCTTCCATGTGTAGGGTCCTGCTAGCGGCGGATTCCGCTGGTCGAGCGGTCTCGACCGGTCAAGTCGCGGTGCGTCTGGATGTTGCTCCAGACGCCGCCCTCTTCAAACAGTGCGGCCATTTGCGGCGCCTGCACCTCGGCATGCTCCATCACGAACAGTCCCCCGGGACGCAGCAGCCTTGCCGCCGAACGCTCGGCCGCGCGCGGCATGACCATGCCGTCCTCGCCGCCGCCGTAGAGCGCCATCCGCGGGTCATGGTCGCGGGCCTCCGGCTCGCGCGGAACCGCGTTGGCCGGGATGTACGGCGGGTTGGAGACCACCACGTCGCAGGTGCCGTCGAGTTCCGCAAACGCGTCCCGCATGTCGCCCTGGATGAGGTGGACCCCCAGCGGGGCAAGGTTGCGCTGCGCATAGGGGAAGGCGAGGTCTGAAAGCTCCACCGCGTGCACCTCGGCGCCGGACAGCTCGTGGGCCAGCGAACCGGCGATGGCGCCGGACCCCGTCCCCAGGTCCACCAGGCGCGGACCTTCCAGCTCCTTGGCGAAGTCGACGGCGATCTGCACCACCGTTTCCGTCTCCGGCCGCGGCACAAACACGCCGGGTCCCACCTCGAGCTCCAGGTACCTGAAGTACGCGACGCCGGTGAGGTGCTGCAGCGGTTCGCGCGTTGCCCGCCGTGCCACCAGCTTGGCATAGGCGACATCGTCCGCGACGGAGAAGGACTCCCCCATCATCTGCAGGCTCTTGAGCCGCCCGCGGCTGGTGTTCAGCACGTGGGCGGCCAACAGCTCGGCGTCCACTGCCGGGGAGGGGACGCCGGCCGCGGCCAAGGTTGCCGTGGCTTCGGCCAACACCTCAGCCAGAGGCTGGCCGAAACACTTGTCGGACATGGCTGTTTAGTCCTTGTCCCCGCCGATGGCGTCCAGGCGCTGCTGCTCGTCCATCTCGATGCAGGAGTTGATCAGCGGATCCAGGTCGCCGTTCATCACGGCGTCAAGGTTGTAGGCCTTGTACCCGGTGCGGTGGTCGGCGATGCGGTTTTCGGGGTAGTTGTAGGTGCGGATGCGCTCGGAGCGGTCCATGGTGCGCACCTGCGACTTGCGGATGTCGGAGTTCTCCGCGTCGATGATCGCCTGGTGGTGGGCGAGGATGCGCGAACGCAGCACGCGCATGCCGGCCTCGCGGTTCTGCAGCTGCGACTTCTCGTTCTGCATGGCCACCACGATGCCCGTGGGGAGGTGGGTGATGCGCACGGCGGAGTCGGTGGTGTTGACCGACTGGCCGCCCGGGCCCGAGGCGCGGTACACGTCGATCTTCAGGTCGTTCGCGTGGATCTCGACCTCTTCCGGCTCGTCGACCTCGGGGAGGATCAGCACGCCGGCGGCCGAGGTGTGGATGCGTCCCTGGGACTCGGTCTGCGGCACGCGCTGCACGCGGTGCACGCCGCCCTCGAACTTCAGGTGTGCGTAGACGCCCTCGGCGGGGTCGTTGGACTTGCCCTTGATGGCAACCTGGGCGTCCTTGTAGCCGCCGAGGTCGGACTCGTTGAACGAGATCATCTCGGTCTTCCAGCCCTTGGTTTCCGCATAGCGGGTGTACATGCGCAACAGGTCCGCCGCGAACAGCGCGGCCTCGTCGCCGCCTTCGCCGCCCTTGACCTCAAGGATGACATCGCGTGCATCGTTGGGGTCGCGCGGGATCAGCAGGCGGCGGAGCTTTTCCTCGGCGGCGGGCAGCTGCTCCTCGAGCTCGGCGACCTCGTCGGCGAAGTCCGGGTCCTCTTCGGCCATTTCGCGGGCGGCCTCGAGGTCCTCGGTCATCTGCTTCCAGCGCTTGTGCGCCTCGACGATGCCGTTGAGCTCGGCCGAACGGCGGCCGAGCTTGCGGGCAAGGCCCTGGTCCTGGTAAACGGCGGGATCCGAGAGCTGCGCCTGCAGGGCTGCGTGCTCATCGAGTAGTCCCTTGACGGACTCAAACATGGGTTTCAACTTCTTTCACGACGGCTAGTTCCATTCTAGGAACAAAAAGGGGAATGCGGTGTTAACGACCGACGCCCGGTCCGCCGTGCCCGCTGGAAAGCGGGCACGGCAAAACCGGGCGTGTGGCGTAGCTAGGCGTCGTTCTTGGAACCCAGCGTGGTCTTGTTGATGAGCATCAGGAACTCGGCATTGGAAGAGGTCTCGCGGATCTTGCCCGTGAGGGTTTCCAGTGCCTGCTGCGTGTCGAGGCCCGAGAGCACGCGGCGCAGGCGCCACATGATGCGAACCTCGTCCGGGGACAGCAGGTTCTCTTCGCGGCGGGTGCCCGACTCGTTGACGTCGACGGCCGGGAAGATGCGCTTGTCCGCGAGCTTGCGGGACAGGCGGAGCTCCATGTTGCCGGTGCCCTTGAACTCCTCGAAGATGACCTCGTCCATCTTGGAACCGGTCTCGACGAGCGCGGTTGCAAGGATGGTCAGCGAGCCGCCGTTTTCGATGTTGCGTGCGGCACCGAAGAAGCGCTTCGGCGGGTACAGCGCCGAGGAATCGACGCCACCGGAGAGGATGCGTCCGGAGGCCGGGGCCGCCAGGTTGTACGCACGGCCCAGGCGGGTCATCGAGTCAAGCAGGACCACGACGTCCATGCCCATTTCCACCAGGCGCTTGGCGCGCTCGATGGCGAGCTCGGCGACGGTGGTGTGGTCATCGGCCGGGCGGTCGAAGGTCGAGGCAATGACCTCGCCCTTGACGGTGCGCTGCATGTCGGTGACTTCTTCGGGACGCTCGTCAACCAACACCATCATGAGGTGGACCTCTGGGTTGTTGATGGTGATGGCGTTCGCGATCGACTGCAGGATCAGCGTCTTGCCGGCCTTCGGCGGCGAAACGATCAGGCCGCGCTGGCCCTTGCCGATCGGGGCAACCAGGTCGATGACACGCGGGCCGACCAGCTTCGGGTCGGTTTCCAGGCGCAGGCGGTCCTTCGGGTACAGCGGGACCAGCTTGGAGAAGTCAACGCGGTTGACGTTCTCTTCAGGGGTCTTGCCGTTGATGGCCGTCAGCTTCACCAGTGCGTTGAACTTGGCACGGGTGTTGACGTTTTCGTTCTCGCGCGGTGCACGGATGGCACCGACCACGGCGTCGCCCTTGCGCAGGTTGTACTTCTTGACCTGGTTCAGGGTGACGTAGACGTCGTTCGGGCCGGCAAGGTAGCCGGTGGTGCGGATGAACGCGTAGTTGTCCAGGACGTCCAGGATGCCGGCGACGGGCAACAGCACGTCGTTCTCGTTCATCTCGGTGTCGTCGACATCCGGCTGGTTGCGGTTGCGGCGGTTGCGCGAATTGCGGTCACTGCGGTCGTTGCGGTCGTTGCGATCCACACGTTCGCTGCGCTCGGGGCGGTCGTTGCCGCGCTCGTTGCCGCCACGCTCGTTGCGTTCGCGGTTGCGTTCGCGGTTGCGCTCGTTGCGTTCGCGGTTGCGCTCGCGGCGGTTGGCGTTGCGGTCCTCGGCGGACTCGCGGACGCGCTCCTCGGCCTGTGCTGCGGGCTTCTCGGCAACCTTTTCCTCGACGGCCTCGGGGGCCTCGACGGTTTCGGCGTGCTCGACGTTGCTTTCGCGGCGGTTGCGGTTGCGGTCGCGGCGGTTGCGATTGCGGTCGTGGCGGTCGGTGCGCTCCGGGCGGCCCTCGTGGGTGCCCTCGGCGGTCTCGCCCTCGGTTGCAACGGCGGTCGCGGTCTCGGCGGCCTCGGCGTTTGCCGTTGCCGGCTTCTCGGCTGCAGGCGCGCTCGGAGCGGACTCGGCGCGGCGGTTGCGGGAGTTGCGGCGCGGTGCGCGCTCCTCAGCGACAGGGGCCTCGACGGCTTCTGCTGCTTCGGTTGCCACTGCTGCCGGAGCTGCAACGGTTCCGGTGGATTCTGCACGGCGGCTGCGGCCGCGGCGCGGTGCGCGTTCCTCGGAGGCTGGAGCCTCCGAAACCTCGGCCGGAGCCTCGGATTCGGTCTTCACGGCCGACTTGGCGGTGCGCCGGGCCGGGGCCTTGGCCTTGGACTCGGTCTTGGTTTCGGCTGCCGCTTCCACCTTCGGTTCGGCCTTGGCCTTGGCATCGCGGTCGGCTACGGAGCCGCCACGCTGGTGGTTGGAAATCGCGGTGACAAGATCGCTCTTGCGCATCCGGGATCCGCCGGTGATACCCAGCTGGGACGCAAGCGCCTGCAATTGTGCAAGCTTAAGGCCGGCAAGTCCGCCGCCCTTGGATGCGTTGTTTTCTTCCACGCCTGCATTAAGGCTGGTGGTTTCGGTCACGAAGGTTCCTTCCCCCTCGTCGGGCGGATCGCATCAGAGAGATCCGCAACGTTTGACTGCCCTTTGCCCGCTTCAGATGCGGGAAAGGTTGAACCGTGCACGGACCCTGTGAAGGCCAATACCTCGGTCGATCGTGCGTGGGACACATCAAAGGACTGAATGCCCATCAAAGACGATGAACTCAATCGGATGGTGTGAGGGTGCTTGCGCGCCTGGCTAAAACTGGTTTGGCGGCGGTCGCGCGCCGCAAATACGCGGCGTTTGACGGTTGCACTAAACGCAATGAACCATCCCCAAGATCTGGAGTGGTTCTTTTAGAGACTTGTGCTAAAGCACTTCTACTCTAACACCGCTTTGCGGCACAGACGGAATCTGGACACGCCAAGAAGTTTCGCGGTGGTTCGCCGCGTGTTCCGCGATGGTCCGTGCGACGGTTTCCGCTTCCTCGGTCCCGGCACAAAGCACCAGCACCGTGGGACCGGCACCCGATACGACGGCCGCGTGGCCAAGCGAGCGCAGGTGGGCGATCAGTGCGGCGCTCGGCGCCATGGCCGGGGCCCGGAAGGACTGGTGCAGGAAGTCCTCGGTGCCAAGCAGCAATGCGCTCGGTTCGTGGGCCAATGCGTGGATCAAAAGGCCCACGCGCCCGCCGTTGGCGGCGGCCAGAGCATGCGGAACCGTCTCCGGCAGCAGGCCGCGGGCCGCATGGGTGGAAAGCTCGACGTCCGGAATGGCGATGACCGGGACGATCGATTCGTGCAGCACCCCGTTCAGGGTGCCGAATCCGCTGCCGTCGACCCATGACAGCGTGAGTCCGCCGAAGACGGCGGGCGCCACATTGTCCGGGTGGCCTTCCCAGCGCGCGGAGGCCTGGAAGATCTCCTCCAGGCCCTCCTGCGCGTCGGCGGGAAGCAGCGCGTTGGCAGCAGCCAAGGCGCTGACCATGGCAGCGGCGCTGGAGCCCATGCCGCGGCCGTGGGGAATGCGGTTTGTCGCTTCAAGGCGCAGGCCGCAGGCCTCGTAGCCGAGCTCGGCCCAGCGTTCCAGGATGGTCTTGGCGATCAGGTGGGTCTCATCGGTGGGCAGCGTGTCTGCGCCCTCCCCCGTCATCATGACCACTACCCCGGGCTCCGCGACGGTGTGGACAACCAGCGTGTCGAACACCGACAACGCCATGCCCAACACGTCGAAGCCCGGCCCCAGGTTGGCCGTCGTTGCCGGCACGTGCACGGCAATCGTCTGTCCGGCCTGTATTTGCGCCATGTTGCGTTTATTCCCTTGGTGAATTGCGTTTAAGCAAGGCCGAGCGCGCCGGCGACGGCGACAACATCGAAATCGACCTTGGTCGGTGAAACCTCGGAACCGTCTTCGGTCTTCAGGGCCCAGTCCGGGTCCTTCAGGCCGTGGCCGGTCACGGTGATCACGATGGTCTTGCCCGTCGGCACCTCGCCCGCGGCGTGGTGCTTGATCAGCCCGGCAACACCGGCGGCGGAGCCCGGCTCCACGAAAACGCCCTCGCGGGAGGAGAGCCAGCGGTGCGCGGCGAGGATTTCCTCGTCGGTGACCGAGTCGATCAACCCGCCGGACTCGTCGCGGGCTTCCTCGGCCTGCTTCCAGGATGCGGGGTTGCCGATGCGGATGGCGGTGGCAATGGTGTCGGGTTCGGTCACCGGGTGGCCCAGCACGATCGGTGCCGCGCCGGCGGCCTGGAAGCCCCACATGATCGGCGTCTTGGTGGACACCGGTGCCAGCACGTCGCCTGCCTGGTTGGTGTACTCGGAGGAGTACTCCTTGTAGCCCTTCCAGTAGGCGGTGATGTTGCCCGCGTTGCCCACCGGAAGCACGTGGTAGTCCGGGGCGTCGCCCAGGTAGTCGACGACCTCGAAGGCGCCGGTCTTCTGGCCCTCGATGCGCGCCGGGTTCACCGAGTTCACCAGGAACACCGGGTAGTTTTCGCTGAGCTTGCGGGCAACCTCGAGGCAGTTGTCGAAGTTGCCATCGATCTGGATGATGTCCGCGCCGTGCGCGATCGCCTGGGACATCTTGCCCATGGAGATCTTTCCGTCCGGAACCAGCACGGCGCACTTGAGACCGGCCTGGGTTGCGTAGGCGGCGGCGGAGGCCGAGGTGTTGCCGGTGGATGCGCACACCACTGCCTTGGCGCCGGCCGCAACGGCGGCGGTCATGGCCATGGTCATGCCGCGGTCCTTGAAGGACCCGGTCGGGTTCATGCCCTCTACCTTGAGGTAGACCGACGAACCTGTCAGTTCGCTCAGTGCCGGGGCGAACACCAGGGGTGTTCCGCCCTCGCCGAGCGTAATGACCTTGGTGTTTTCGTCAACGGGCAGGCGGTCGGCATATTCGCGGATGACTCCGCGCCACTGGTGGGCCACTTAGTTTCCTTCAACTCGCAGGACAGAGATTACTTCTTGGACGGCAGCCAATTCCGCCACTGCCGCAACGGTGGCGGAGAGGGCGGATTCGGTGGAGCGGTGGGTGACGATGCGCAGCTCGGCGACCGCGGTGTCGGCATCCCGGTTCACGGTCTGGCGCAGGGCCTCGATGGAGACGCCGTGCGTGGCGAAGATCGTGGCGATCAAGGCAAGCACACCCGGTTCGTCGGAGACGCGCAGGCCGATGGCGTAGCTGGTCGCGGCCTCGCTGAAGTCCAAGACCTTGACGGACTGCTGGGCGGCGATGGCCGGCAGCGGGCCGCCGGAGACCACGCGGCGTGCCACCGCGACGGTGTCGCCCAGCACGGCGGATGCGGTCGGCGATCCGCCGGCGCCGCGGCCGTAGAACATCAGCTCGCCGGCGTTTTCCGCCTCGACGAAGACCGCGTTGAACGCGCCGTGCACGGCTGCCAGCGGGTGGGTGCGGGGCAGCAGCGTCGGGTGCACGCGCACGCCGATGCCGTTCTCGCCGCGTTCGGCGATGGCCAGCAGCTTGATGACCATGCCGGCGTCCTTGGCCGCGGCCACGTCGCCGGCGGTGATCTTCGAGATGCCTTCGCAGTACACGTTTTCCAGGGCGAAATCCGTGTGGAAGGAAAGCGATGCGAGGATCGCGGCCTTGGCCGCGGCATCGTGCCCCTCGACGTCGGCCGTCGGGTCCGCCTCGGCGTAGCCCAGGGCCTGCGCCTCGGCGAGCACGTCAGCGAACTGGGCGCCGGTGGTGTCCATCGCGTCGAGGATGAAGTTGGTGGTGCCGTTGACGATGCCCATGACCTTGGTGATCCGGTCTCCGGAGAGCGAGTCGGAGATCGGGCGCAGGATCGGGATGGCGCCGGCGACTGCGGCCTCGTAGCGCAGCTGGGCGTCGTTGGCGAAGGCCAGCGCGCTCAGTTCCGCGCCGCGGGCGGCAAGCAGCGCCTTGTTTCCCGTGATGACAGAGGCGCCGCGGCTCAGCGCGCGGCCGATCAGCTCGCCGGCCGGCTCGAGGCCGCCGAGCAGCTCGATGACGATGTCCGCTTCGTCGACCAGGGCGGCCGAATCGGTGGTGAACAGCTCGGCGGGAATCTGCCCGTCGCGCTGGGTTGCTACATTGCGTACTGCAATGCCCGTCAACTTGAGTTTTGCCCCGGCGCGGTCGGCAAGCACCGATGCATCGTCCAGCAGGATGCGTGCAACCTGGGCCCCCACATTGCCGCAGCCAAGCAGGGCCACCTTCAGTGTCTTCACGTTTCTAACTATGCTCCCAAGTCGCGGGCCAACAGATCGGCTTCGGTTTCCCTGCGGATGATGGCGCGTGCGGCACCGTCGCGCACCGCAACAACGGCCGGGCGGCCAAGGTAGTTGTAGTTGCTGGCCAATGCCCAGCAGTAGGCCCCGGTTCCCGGTACGGCGAGCAGATCGCCGGCGGCAACATCCTCGGGCAGGTAAACGTCCCTTACGACTATGTCACCGGACTCGCAGTGTTTGCCAACCACGCGGGAAATAATCGGTTCACTTGCCGTCACACGCGAGGCCAGCACGGCCGTGTAGTCCGCGTCGTAGAGCACCGGGCGGGCGTTGTCGCTCATGCCGCCGTCGATCGAAACGTAGCGGCGCGGCACCAGGATGCCGTCCTCGGTTTCCACCTGGACGGACTTGCGCACGCCGGCCTCGTAGAGGGTGAAGGTGGAGGTGCCGGCGATGGCGCGGCCCGGTTCGATCGAGATGCGCGGCACGGCGATGCCCAGCTCGAGGGCGGTTTCGCCGACGACCTTGGCCATGGCCGCGGCAAGCGTTGCCGGGGCGCTCGGGGTGTCGACCTCGGTGTAGGCGATGCCGTAGCCGCCGCCCAGGTCCAGTTCCGGGAGCTCCACGCCATGGATTTCCTTGATCCCGGCCAGGAAGCCGAGCATCTTCTGCGCGGCCAGGGCAAAGCCCTCCGCCTCGAAGATCTGCGAGCCGATGTGGGCGTGCAGGCCCAGCAGGTTCAGCTCCTCGTGCTCCAGCGCAAAGTTGACGGCCGCTGCGGCCGGGGAAACGTCCCCGCCCACGGGGATCATGGAGAGCCCGAACTTCTGGTCCTCGTGCGCCGTGGCGATGAACTCGTGGGTGCTGGCGTGCACGCCGGGGGTCAGCCGCAGCATGACGTTGGCGCGCTTGCCGGTTTCCCGGGCCAGCAACGCGACGCGCTCCAGCTCGTCGAGCGAGTCGACGACGATGCGGCCCAGATCCGCCTCGAGGGCCGTGCGGATCTCGGTGACCGACTTGTTGTTGCCGTGCAGCGAGAGGTTCGCTGCGGGCACGCCGGCCACGCGGGCCACTGCCATTTCCCCGCCGGAGCAGGTGTCCAGGCGCAGGCCCTCGGCGGTGACCCAGCGGGCCACCTCGGTGCTCAGGAATGCCTTGCCGGCGTAGTAGACGTCCACGCCGCCGCACAGGTCTGCGAAGGCAGCGTCAAAGGCCTGCTTGAACCCGCGGGCACGGGCCCGGAAGTCGTTCTCGTCAAGCACGAACAGCGGGGTGCCGAACTGCTGGGCGAGTTCCGAGACCGGCAGTCCCTGGACGGCCAGTTCCCCGCCCTCGGTCCGGGCCACGCCCGCGGCCCACTCGATGGGGCGCAGGGCGTTGGCGTCTTCGGGGAAGGAAAGCCACTCGGGTGCAAGGGGGGAAATAGCCATGGGATTACATCTTCTCCGGCGCGGACACGCCCAGCAGGCCAAGGCCGTTGGCCAGTACCTGGGTGGTGGCGTCGTTCAGCCATAGTCGGGTGCGGTGGATGGCCTCGACCGGCTCGTCGCCGATCGGGGTGACGCGGCAGGCGGCGTACCAGGAGTGGTAGGCGCCGGCAAGCAGCTCGATGTGGCGTGCCACGCGGTGCGGTTCGCGGTGTGTGGCGGCCTGGGCGACGACGGACGGGAACTGCCCCAGCGCTGCCAGCAGGTCGTTTTCCGTTTCGTGGGTCAGCAGCGTCGCATCGAAATCGGTGCGGGTGACACCCTTCTCGACGGCGTTGCGGGCAGCGGCGGCCGAGCGCGCGTGGGCGTACTGGACGTAGAACACCGGGTTGTCGTTGGTGTTCTTCTTCAGCTGCTCCGGGTCGATCGTCATCGGCGAGTCGGCCGGGTAGCGGCCCAGCGAGTAGCGCAGCGCGTCGGCGCCGAGCCAGTTGATCAAGTCGCGCAGCTCGATGATGTTGCCGGCGCGCTTGGAAAGGCGTGCGCCGTTCACGGAGATCAGCTGGCCGATCAGCACCTCGATGTTGACCTTCGGGTCGTCGCCCGCGGCGGCCGCGATGGCCTTGAGGCGGTTGACGTAGCCGTGGTGGTCGGCGCCGAGCAGGTAGATCTTCTCGGTGAAGCCGCGGTCCTTCTTGGAGAGGTAGTAGGCGGCGTCGGCGGCGAAGTAGGTGGGCTCGCCGTTGGCGCGGATCAGCACGCGGTCCTTGTCATCACCGAAATCGGTGGTGCGCAGCCACACGGCACCGTCGGTGTCGTCGATGTGGCCCTGCTCGCGCAGGCGGGCCACGGCGTCCTCGACGGCGCCGCCGGAATGCAGTTCCTCCTCGGAGAAGAAGATGTCGAACTCGACGCCGAAGTCGTTGAGCGTCTCCTTGATGTCGGCCATCTGCGCCACATAGGCGGCGTGCCGGATGACCGGCAGGGCGGCAACCTCGGTGAGTTCGCGGATGTCCGGGTGGTCGGAGAGGACGGTGTCGGCCAGTTCCTTGATGTATCCACCAGGGTATCCACCCTCCGGCACCGGCAGGCCGTGCAGGCGGTTGTAGACGGACTGGGCAAAGATGTTCATCTGGTTGCCGGCGTCGTTGATGTAGTACTCGGAGGTGACGGTCGCGCCGCTGGCCTTGAGCACGCGTGCGATCGAGTCGCCCAGCGCGGCCCAGCGGGTGTGTCCGATGTGCAGCGGGCCGGTCGGGTTGGCGGAGACGAACTCCATGTTGATGTTGTGGCCGACCAGGGCCTCGTTGGTGCCGTAGGCGGCGCCGGCCTCGACGATGGCCTTGGCGAGCTCGCCGGCAGCACCTGCCTCGAGGGTGATGTTCAGGAAGCCGGGTCCGGCGATGTCGACCTTGGCGACGCCCGCGGCGTCGGCCAGGCGCGTGGCAAGGATCTGGGCGAAGTCGCGCGGGTTCATCCCGGCCTTCTTGCCCAGCTGCAGGGCGATGTTGGTGGCCCAATCGCCGTGCTCGCGACTCTTCGGTCGCTCCACACGCACAGTCTCGGGTACTTCAACGGAAATCTGGCCGGCGTCGACAGCGTCACGGAGGCAAGCGGAAATGGCTGTGGAGAGTTCTTCAGGAGTCACCCCTCAAGGATAACCCGGGGTCGCGCGCGTCTTTTGCTGTTGTGACGCCGCCATGTCGCACACCTCAACGCGGCATTTGGCCCATGCTCCCGCCGCGCCGACCCCCGATTTGTGATTCGGCACTTCACACCTGCTAAGCTCTTTTACGTTCCCCGCTGGAAATGAAACATCCGCCGAGAAATCGGTTGTCGAAGTCCAGCACGCCCTCGTAGCTCAGGGGATAGAGCGTCCGCCTCCGGAGCGGAAGGTCGAAGGTTCGAATCCTTTCGAGGGCACCAAGGAAAACCCCTTGTTTCGCAGCAATCATGCGCGAAACAAGGGGTTTTTTGTTTTGCCCCGATCCGTCCGCCGACGGGCCCTGCGCTACGCGGCCAGGTGGCGGGCTTCCTCGTCGCCCTGCTTCGCGGCAATCGCCGTCACGGATGCAGCCGCGCGGTTCGCCGAGTCGTTTTCGCGGGCCAGGAAGGCGCCCAGTTCGCTGATGGTGCTCATCAGCGGGGCGGGGAAGACAACGGTCGAATTCTTGTCGACCCCGAGCTCCACCAGCGTCTGGAGGTTCCTCAGCTGGAGGGCCAGCGGGTGGGCCATCATGGTGTCCGATGCATCACCGAGCGCCGCTGCGGCCAGGGACTCACCCTGTGCGGCGATGATCTTTGCCCGCTTCTCGCGTTCTGCCTCGGCCTGGCGGGCCATCGCACGTTTCATGCTCTCGGGAAGCTGGATGTCCTTGAGCTCGACCAGGGTCACCTCGACTCCCCACTCGATCGTTGTCACGTCCAGGATTTCGCGGATCCCGGAGTTGATGACGTCCGTTTCGGCCAGAGTCTCATCAAGGGTGTGCTGGCCGACCACCTTGCGCAGGGTGGTCTGGGCGATTTGGTCGATGGCCGCGTAGACGTTTTCGATGGCGACCACCGACTTCACGGCGTCAACGACACGGAAGTACGCGACCGCGGAGATGTCGACGCTGACGTTGTCCCGCGTGATGATGCCCTGGGACTGGATGGGCAGCGTGATGATTCGCAGGGAGACCTTCGTCAGCCTGTCGATCACGGGGATGATGACGATCAGGCCCGGCTGCCTCGCGCCGATGACGCGGCCCAGGCGGAAGACCACGCCCTTTTCATATTGCTTGACCACGTGGACGGCCAGCCTGGCAAGAATGATGACCAGGAAGGTGATGACCGCGTAGATGACGACGGTGAGTGTCATGGCATGTCCTTATGACGACTGAAGTTTCCAGACGCTGGACACGCAAACCGCAGGCGGCGGTCGGACCGATGGAGGGACGCCGCTACGCGTCCGTGTGAAGCGCATGGTCGCTACCACCAATGTATGACGGGCTTTGCCTGCGGTGGAGAGTCGAAAGACCCTGGAGCATCTGCGGAGAAGAGCCGAATTCGGCTTGGAGGCTAAATAGAGCGACCCCCACAGCGACGGCGAATCTCAGTGGGGGTCTAGCCGCAACAAACCTTGAGAAAGGCGTATTGGCTGCTACGAACATTACAGCCAATGCCGACAATCCCCCGCATCCACGCCACGTGATACTCGATACACCGGAAGCGGACGGGCCGATTCCGGTTAGCGCCGGATCCCGTTTTCGTATGAGTAGACGACAATCTGGACCCGGTCGCGCAGGTCGAGCTTGCGCAGGATCGCCCCGATGTGGGTCTTGACGGTCGACTCGCTCAGGAACAATTTTGCCGAGATTTCCTGGTTCGCCAGGCCCAGTGCCACCGCCGCAAAGACCTCCTTTTCGCGCTCCGTGAGCTCGTCGAAAAGCGCGGGGACATCGGGCACCGGCACCGGTTCGGCTTCAAGCAGCGCGGCAAGATTCTGCGGGGCAATCACCGAATTCCCGGCATGCACCGCCCGGATCGATTCACAGACGAATTCCGGGGTGCTGTCTTTCAGGAGGAACCCGCTGGCTCCATGCCGGACCGCCGTGGCCGCATGGTGGTCCCAGTCGAAGGTGGTGAGCATGATGACCTTCGGGACCTTTTCGAATCGGCCGGTGGTGTCGGAGAAGATCTTCCGCGTTGCCTCGACGCCGCCCATTGGCGACATCTGCACATCCATGAGCACCACGTCCGGCTTGTGCGCGGCGATGGCTTCCAGCGCCTCGGTGCCGTCGGCGGCCTGACCCACCACTTCCATGTCCCTTTGCGCGCCCACGATGATTGCCAGCCCGGACCGGAAAAGCTGCTGGTCATCGACCAACACAACACTGATCATTTGGTCGTTCAACGGCCCGTCCATTCATTGTTTAGCGGAAATGTTGCGGCGATCGTGAAGATGCTCGGGGCACCCCCGTCGCCTTCGTCCGTATCGATGCTGAGCGTTCCGGCAACGGAGGCAAGCCGTTCGCGCATTCCTCCGAGGCCTGTTCCGCTTCGCGGATTCGGCGCGGAAACCTCGAAATAGTTTGTCACGCTGAGCGTGTAGCTCGTGGCGCCCCAGTAGTGGCGGACGTAGATCGGCGTTGTTTCCGTCCCGTGGTGCAGTGCGTTTGCCAGCATCTCCTGGATGATGCGCCTGATGACCGGTAGCAGCCCCGCCGGCAACGGCACCGGCTCCCCCAGAGTTTCCTCCGTGACGTCGTATCCGGTCGCCCTGACATTGTCCAGGATCGCCGAGATGTCCGAGGTCCTCGGGGGCAGGAGGCCGAGCTGCGCCGTTTTCAGGGCCTCGCTGCTTTCGCTCCCGCGGTCGGGCGTCGTCGCTTCCGCGGTTTGCGACAACACGTGGCGCACCTCCCCCAGGGAACGGCGGGCCGCCTCGGCGATGGTTCCCGTCGTTTCGCGGATCTTTGCGACATCGGAATCCGGGATGAATCGGATCGCGTCCGCCTGGGCAATGATCACGGCCAGGGAGTGCCCCACCACGTCGTGCACGTCTCGTGCCAGGGCCGCGTTCTCGGCCCGCAGCCGGGCAAGTTCCAGCGCGTTGTCGGCCTCTTCACGCGCCTGGGCCGTGTAGAGCTCGGCCGATTGCTTGCCGGCAAAGAGCCTGATCATCAGGCCCAGCAGCCAGGGCAGCGTCATCATCGACGCGGTCGCAACAAAAACCGCGATGACCTGGTTGCTGCTGGGCCACTGGTTGTATTCCACGGCACGAATGACGGGTCCCACGAGCCATGAATCGATGCGGATCATGTACAGCGTTCCGAGTGCCGAGCCCAGGAGGATCGACAATCCCGAGAGCGCAACCCAGGTCCTGCTGCCGAAACGGGCGGCCATGCCCACCACATAGAGCGCGGCCAACTGGCTGAGGAGGATGTCGAACCTGTTGTTGACTTGCAGCAATGTAGACAGCCAGATCAAGGAAATCGCCAGGCCCGGCATGGCCCGGGCGCATGCCACCCCGAGCGCTGCAATGCCGATGAAAGCGACCGCGTCCGCGGGATCGGGCCCGCGCCAGGAGCCCGGCCACCCGAGGAAGTATTCGTGTCCGAAAACCACGACGGAGATGAAAACAACCGCAACTATTGCATCGGGCTGCCATCGAATCCAGGAACGGGTCGGCTTGGCGGGCAGGGCCTTCATCACGCCCAAATGCCTGCGTCCGATCGCGCCGGTGCGCAGGTTTGCGGAAGTGGCACCACGCCGGCGGCGAAAGGAACAGGGGTTTGCATACTCCAACGTTAGGCGTAATTGCGTGCCGGCGTGATCGACCTGAGGTACCGGGACCCATCATCCCTGGGTACCATCCGCGGTTTTTACATAGATACCGTGGCCTGATGTGCCCGAAGCCAAAAACGCGAAGGATTGGAGCATGATGAGATTTCCTTCGCAAACACCACGCTCGCCTTTCTCCCGAATGCTGCGAATTGGCATTGTGACGACCTCACTGTCGATACTCATCGTCTCGTTGCTTGGTTTCGCGTACGCGCTGTGGCCGCCGAAGGATCCAGGGGCATCCGGTTTTGCGAATACGCCGACGGCCACAGCGGCAGGGTTTGGCGCCGAGGACATCGGCATGCTCGGTGCGATCTACGGCAACGGGAAAATCCCCGCATCCGAGTTGGAGGAAATAGCTCCCGGCCGCAAATTGATTCCCGTGGCTGCCGAACGGTTCATGAAAATGAAACGGGCCTTGCACAGGGATGGACACGAGCTTCAGGTCAATTCCGCGTACCGCACCCTGTCCGAGCAGGAAGGACTCATCAAACGCCATGGCTTGCTCTCGGACGGAGGAACCGCGGCACCCGTCGGTGAAAGCGACCACGGTTTGGGGCTGAGCGTCGATTTGAAGCTGGACGGCGACGCGTTGCGTTGGATGGAATCGCGGGCCGGGTCCTTTGGTTTCAAGAACACGGTCAAGGGTGAACCGTGGCACTGGACCTACATGGGTGAGAGTTAGCCCTGCCTCGGCGTGCCCGCGGGCGGGTCGTCATCCCCGTATGCCACGACCGCCATCGGATGCTGACCCGGCGGCGGCACTCCGGCGAGCGCAGCCCGCGAAACCAGGGATCGCGGAGGTGTGGCCTTTCCCTGGAATCCGGCAAGTCGGGCAATCCCCCGTTGCGTCCAGGCAGCCCACGCCTTCATGTACCCCGGACGGTTGCCGTTTCCCTCGGGACACGGTCCGCGACGGAGGCAGAAGCAAGCCGGGGCTTCGGCCGGGCCCGTGAAAACACGTCCTCCGGACCGCGAGGCGCCGGTCGCATTTGACCCCCTGCCAATGTCCACCTTGCGCGGCTAATCTGGTCTTGGATCTGTCTACGCAAACAGGTGGGAGGGGAAGCTCATGAGCGTCAGCGATCAGCAGCAAATCGTGCCGGTGATCAGGCGAACGCTCTCCGGTCCGGTCGAGGGATTCCTGGCCGGCGGGATCGAGCACTATTTGGGCGTTCCCTATGCCGCGGCGCCGGTCGGGGAGCTTCGCTTTGCGTTACCGGTCCTTCCCCACCGTTGGACCGAGCCCCGGCCTGCCACGAACATGGGTCCCACGGCACCGCAGGTTGCCTACGAAGGCCCCCTGGGACGCCTTTTGCCCACGGTCAACATTCCCGGGGACGAGTACCTGAATGTGAACATCTTTGCCCCGGCCCACAGGGGCAGCACCTTGCGGCCGGTCATGGTCTGGTTTCACGGCGGATCCTTGAGCCATGGGTCCAATGCACTCCCCGGGTACGACGGAAGCGCCTTTGCGCGGGATGCGATCGTTTTTGTTTCGGTGAACTACCGTCTGGGCATCGAAGGGTTTTCGGTGCTCGAGGACGCACCGATGAACCTGGGCCTTGCCGATCAAATCGCCGCCCTTGAGTGGGTCAAGGCCAACATCGAGGCCTTTGGCGGGAACCCGGCCCAGGTCACGGCATGCGGCCAATCCGCCGGCGGCAACACGCTCGCCGCCCTGCTGGCCCATCCCCGGGCCAACAGCTTGATGGCCCGGGCGATCATCCAAAGTGCCCCGTTGAGCGCGCAGCCGGTGTCCAAGGCACGGCGGGTTTCCCAACGCATCGCCCAGGATCTTGGCATCCTGGATGCCCGCGAGGATTTCCTGGCGAAGTCCCCAGCCGAGCTGCTTGCGTCGCAAGCCAGGGTCCTTTCCGGGGCCACCGCGCTGTCCGGCGGGCCGCAATTCGCCTTGGCCATCGAGCCGGAGCTGGTTCCAGTGGATCCGATGGCCGCGCTGATTGACGGCGAGGGCAGCAACGTGCCGCTCATGATCGGAACGACCACCGAGGAGGCCCGGCTGTGGCTGGTCCCCACGGGCTTGGGCGCCAAGGTCAACGGACTCTACCTGGCAATGGCCCGACGGAAGGTCGGGATTCCGCGCTCCGCCCTGAAGGTGTTCCAGCGGAACCGCCCCGGTGCGACCGCCGGCGAGATCCTCGGTGCACTGCTGACGGACAAACTGCTTCGGGTCCCGATGAGCAAGGTCGCCGACGCCCGATACCATGCCCGGGCACAGACCCATGTCTACGAATTCGCATGGAAGAGCCCGGTCGAGGAACTCGGCGCGGCCCATGCCGTCGAGCTGCCCTTCGTCTTCGACAACCTCGCATTGCCGGACTCCGTGGGCTTGGTCGGCAACTCCGCACCCCATTCCCTGGCCAGCGCCATGCACGAGGCGTGGGTCTGCTTTGCAACCATGGGTGATCCGGGATGGCCGGCCTGGGACTTCAGCCGGCCGGTCAAGACCTTTGACGGAAAGAATAATCAGGTGGTCTTCTCCCCGCGCGACGACGAATGCGAGGCACTCGGTTAACCGTGTTCTGCGGGGTTTTCCCCGACAATCATTCCCACATCGACTAGCGTGAACATCAAGATCATGGTTCTCGGCAGGGGAAAGAAGCACGAATGTTCAACAACGCACTGTGGTGGGCCATCACGCTCATCGTCATCGACATCACGATCCGCGTGCTGGCAATCATTTTCGTGCCGCGCAACCGCCGTCCGACCTCCGGCATGGCCTGGCTGCTTGCCATCTTCCTGATCCCCTACGTCGGGGTGGTCTTCTTCCTCCTGATCGGAAGCCCCAAGCTCCCCCGCAAGCGCCGCGAGGTGCAGGACGAAATCAACGCCTTCATGCGTGCCGTGTCCATCGAGGAACGCCGCAACCAGGACCTCTCGGGAAACCCGGCCTGGTTCAACTCCCTGGCCGAAATGAACTCGAAGTACGGCGGGCTCCCCCTGACGCATGGAAGCAGCGGCCGCCTGCTGGAAGACTACGACGACACCATCGCGGTCATGGCCGAGGCCGTGGACCGGGCCACCGACTACGTCCACGTCCAGTTCTACATCTTCAGCCTCGACACGACGACCGCCCCGTTCTTCGATGCGCTCGAACGCGCCGTGGCACGAGGCGTGCGCGTCAATGTCCTCTTCGACCACTGGGCCTGCCGCGGCAAGCCGTTCTACAAGGAAACCAAGGCACGCCTGGACGGCATGGGGGCCCAGTGGGCCCTGATGCTTCCGCTGCTGCCACTGGAAGGCAAGTTCCAGCGCCCGGACCTGCGTAACCACCGCAAGATCCTCGTGGTCGACGGCAGGGTCGGCTACATGGGATCGCTGAACATGATCTCGCGCGACTACAACGTGAAGAAGAACATCGCACGCGGCCTCAAGTGGCAGGAGCTGGTCCTCGAACTCCGCGGGCCCGGCGTCGCAGCCCTGGATGCCGTGTTCATTTCCGACTGGTACTCGGAAACCGGGGAGGTGCTCACCGAGAGCGTGCGCCGCGCCGAACTCGTCGCAGCGGGCGACTCGCTGAGCCGGCTCGGCGGGTCGCTGATCGACCACCGGGAGGACCAGGGCACCATGCTCACCCAGGTGGTCCCCTCGGGACCCGGGTTCGAGCGCGAGAACAACCTCCGCCTGTTCCTGGGCATGATCCATTCCGCGCAGCAGCGCGTGGTCATCACCTCCCCGTACTTCGTGCCCGACGAGGCGCTGATGTACGCGATCACCTCGGCAGTGGCCCGCGGCGTGCCGGTTGACCTGTTTGTCTCCGAGATCGGCGACCAGGCGCTGGTCTACCACGCACAGCGTTCGTACTACGAGGAGCTGCTGCGCGCCGGGGTGCGCATCTACATGTACCCGGCACCCTACATCCTGCACTCCAAGCACTTCACGATCGACGACGACGTGGCCCTGATCGGGTCCAGCAACATGGACATGCGCTCGTTCGGCCTGAACATGGAGGTCTCGATGCTGGTCCGCGATGTCGGCTTCGTGCACCAGATGCGCGAGGTCGAGGACCACTACCGGGACATCAGCCGGTTGCTGACCCTCGAGGAATGGCTCAGGCAGCCGCTGCGCTCCACGGTGCTGGACAACATCGCCCGGCTCACCTCGGCGCTGCAATAGGCTCCCTTCCGCGCAGCGACGAGGTCGGAGGGGAACTCAACCTAGGACTGGGCTTTGCCCCAATTCTTCCAGCGGAGGTCCATGGCGGCATGAGCAACACCTGGACTAAGACACCGCACCAGTTCAACCCATGGAGATAATCGCATGACCACGGAATTCATTGGAGGAGCTTGGATGCCCTCGGTCGCTAGAGTTTTCCCGCGCGGGATACGGCTGAAAGTTTCGGAGGAAAAGCTCGAATTCAGACTCCGCTACGGGCTGGACCGCTTTTTTGGTCCGTGGTTTCTTGAGCATTCAAAGGTCAAGTTAGTCTTCAGGGAGCCGAGGGGATTGAACACGTATCACACCATAGGAATCCTCGTCAGTAACGACGTCTGGTGGTCGTTCTACACCTACCGCCCGGAGGAGGTTCTGGACTGCCTGGAGGAATTTGGGTATCCGATCGACCCCAATGCCCGGCGCAATCGATGACTGCGGCAGCCTGAACTTCGCCTTCATGCCGCGGTGCTCACCACTCTGATATCCCGCACACATGTAGGCATGTGCGTTGATAAAACTAACCGCACCGTCGCACGGACGACGAAGGAGCCGCACCCGGTGGGATGCGGCTCCTTCGTTCTTCAGGTCTTGCGGATCAGTCTGGAACTACTGAAGCAGTGTCCGGTCATCGAGCTGTGCGCCCTTGATCTTCTCGAACTCGTGCAGCAGGTCCGGAACCGTCATCTTGGCCTTCTGCTCCGAGTCCAGGTCGAGGATGATCTGGCCGTCGTGCATCATGATCAAGCGGGTGCCCAGGCGCAACGCCTGTTCCATGTTGTGCGTGACCATCAGCGTGGTGAGCTTGTGGCGTTCGACGATTTCCTCGGTCAGCCGGGCCACCAGGGCGGCACGCTGCGGGTCAAGGGCCGCGGTGTGCTCGTCGAGCAGCAGGATCTTCGGTCCGGAGAACGTCGCCATGAGCAGGCTCAGCGCCTGGCGCTGGCCGCCCGAGAGCAGGCCGACCTTGGCCTTCAGGCGGTTTTCCAGCCCGAGCTCGAGGGACTTCAGTTCCTCGACGAACAAGTCGCGCTTGCCCTTGTTCACGCCCATGGCCAGGCCGCGGAACTTGCCGCGGCCCAGGGCCAGCGCCATGTTCTCTTCGATCGACATGTTCGGCGCGGTGCCGGCCATCGGGTCCTGGAAGACCCGGCCGATGTACTTGGCGCGCGCGTGGTCCGGAAGCCTGGTGACTTCCTTGCCGTCGATGCTCACGGTTCCGGTGTCCGGGCGCAGCTTGCCGCCAACCATGTTCAGGATTGTCGACTTGCCGGCACCGTTGGAGCCGATGACCGTGACGAACTCGGCGTCATTGAGCGTGAGGTTCACGTCGCGCAGGGCCTTGCGCTCATTGACGGTGCCGGGGAAGAAGGTCTTGTTAAGGTTCTTGATCTCAAGCATTGGTCTTCACCGCGTCTTCCTTTGGAGCAACTGCTTTTCCGTTGATGCGGATGCGGTTGGCGAACTTCGAAAAGCCCTTCCATTGTGGCAGGATCAGCGCGATGACAACCAGTACGGCGGAGATCAGCTTCATGTCGTTGACCTCCAGGCCGGCGTTCAGCGCCAACTGGATGACCAGGCGGTAGATGACCGAGCCGAAGACCACGGCGATGCAGGCAATCCAGATGGCCTTCTGGCCGAAGATCGCCTGTCCGACGATGACCGAGGCCAGGCCGATCAGGATGACGCCGATGCCCATGCCGATGTCGGCGAAGCCCTGGTACTGGGCGATGAGCGCGCCGGCGAGGCCGACAAAGCCGTTGGAGATGGCCAGGCCGAGGATCTTCTGGTTGTCGGTGCTGACGCCGAAGGAACGGATCATTTCCTCGTTGTCGCCGGTGGCACGCATGGCCAGCCCGACGTCGGTGCGCAGGAACCAGACGATCAGTGCCACGACGACCAGGCAGCCGAGGACCATGAGCCCGATCGAGGTCGGCGTCCCCAGCAGCTTGTTTTCGCGCAGGAACGACATGACGGTTGTTTCGCCCAACAACGGGGTGTTGGCCTTGCCCATGATGCGCAGGTTGATCGAGTACAGGGCAATCATCGTCAGGATGCCTGCAAGCAGGCCATCGATCTTGCCCTTGGTGTGGAGCAGACCCGTGACAACGCCGGCGAGTGAGCCGACGAAGAAGGCGAGGATCGTGGCAATGTACGGGTTGACGCCATTGACGATCGAGATGGAGGCGACAGCCGCGCCCGTGGTGAAGCTTCCGTCGACCGTCAGGTCCGGGAAGTCGAGAATGCGGAAGGTCAAGTAGACCCCGAGTGCCATGATCGCGTAGATCAGGCCTAGTTCAACCGCGGTGATCATGGGTGGATCCTTGCGTTTCGAGTGTTGGGTTAATGTCGGTGGCCGGTCGGTGTTGACCGACCGGCCACCGGAAGACCGAAAATCCGGTCGGGATTACTTGGTGTAGGTTTCGACTGCCTCGGAGAGCAGGTCGGCCGGGAAGGTCAGGCCGATCTTCTCGGCAGCGGCGGTGTTGACGTACAGCTCGACCGTGGTGATGGTTTCAACCGGCATGGTTTCCGCCTTCGCCTCGCCCTTGAGCAGCTTCACGGCCATGGCAGCGGTCTGCTCGCCGAGCTTCTCGTAGTTCAGGCCGTAGGTGGCGGTGGCGCCGCGCTTGACGGACTCGCCGTCTGCGGAGATGACCGGGATCTTCTTGTCCTGGGAGACCTGCAGCAGGCCCTCGAGAGCAGAAACAACCGCGTTGTCGGTCGGAACGTAGAAGGCGTCGACGTTCAGGCCGGCAGCGGCCTGCTGGACCTCGGAGGAAGCCGAGATGGCCTTCGCTTCGATGGTCAGGCCGAGCTCTGCGCCGGCTTCCTTGGCCCACTCGACCTGCACCTGCGAGTTGACTTCACCCGAGGAGTAGACGATGCCGACGGTCTTGGCTTCCGGCTTGATCTTCTTGAGAAGTTCCAGCTGTTCCTTGACCGGGTTCTTGTCCGAGGTGCCGGTGACGTTGCCGCCAGGGGCCTCAAGGCTCGCAACGAGCTTGGCTGCCAGCGGATCGGTCACTGCCGAGAAGAGCACCGGAATGGTGGTGATGGCCTGGGCCGCGGCCTGTGCGGTCGGCGTGGCGACGGCAAGCACGAGGTCCATGTCCTTGTCGGCGGCGAACTTGCCGATCATGGCGGTGTTGTTGGCCTGATCTGCCTGGGCGTTGGCGAAGTCGTACTTCACCTTGTCGTCGCCGGTGTAGCCGGCGTCCGCCATTCCCTTCTTGAATCCCGTGACAACGGCGTCGAGGGACGGGTGGGAGACGTACTGGCCGATGCCGATGACAACCGGTCCTTCGGCGGCCGGGGCCGAACCGGAGGCGCCCGGCGCCGGGGTGGAACCGCCACAGGCGGAGAGCACCAAGGCGGTGGCGGCGAGGCCGGCAGCGATCTGGGCGGACTTGAAGAGTTTCATGTTTTTCCTTTCACGACATGCGAGTCATGCCCGGTCTTCGACAATTGCCGCGTCGGGGCCCGTTCAGGATTCGTACGTCCTTGCCTGCGGCCGGAAGTTCTCCTCATGAATCACCTAGATACTACATGTGAATCAACTCACATTTCTTCCATCAACCATGAAATACCAGACGAATTGGTCTTGAGAATCGCCCGGATGATAAAAAGTACGATCAAAACATGCTCAAAATTGACATTTTGTATCTCACTGCACCAACTTTCAGACGGATACTCGGGAATCTCGCCATGATTTCCCCCACTCGATTCGAAAACCGCAAGCCACGTGCCGTTATGGCTGCGTAATCCGTCGGCGCCGGTGCCGGCGGTGCGCCGGAACGGGGAGGGCCCCGGGGCTGGCCTAGACTGGAGAGACCATGGCTCTGACGATTTCCTATCCCGAAGCACTGCCCGTTTCCGCACGTCGTGAAGACATCATGTCGGCGATCAAGGACCACCAGGTGGTCATCGTGGCCGGCGAGACCGGATCGGGCAAGACCACCCAGTTGCCCAAGATGCTGCTCGAGCTCGGCTTGGGCGAAAAGGGCATGATTGGCCACACCCAGCCGCGCCGCCTTGCCGCGCGCACCGTGGCCGAGCGCATCGCCGAGGAACTTGGCACGACCATCGGCGACGAGGTCGGCTTCCACGTGCGGTTCACCGGCGAAACCTCGCGCAACACCAAGGTCAAGGTGATGACCGACGGCATCCTGCTGGCCGAGATCCAGCGCGACAAGCTGCTCAAGAAGTACAACGCGATCATCATCGACGAGGCCCACGAGCGCAGCCTGAACATCGACTTCCTGCTGGGCTACCTGCGCCGCATCCTGCCCAAGCGCCCGGACCTCAAGATCGTCATCACCTCCGCGACCATCGACCCGGAGCGCTTCTCCGAGCACTTCGCGGCCCCCGGCACCGACGGTGCGGAGCCGGTCGGTGCCCCCATCATCGAGGTTTCCGGGCGCACCTTCCCCGTGGAACTGCGCTACCGCCCGCTGAACCCGGCCGACGGCATGGACGAGGACGAGCTGGATCCGGACGCCCAGGTCGAGGACCGCGACCCGCTGGACGCCATCTGCGACGCGGTCGACGAGCTGGCCATGGAAGCCCCGGGAGACATCCTGATCTTCTTCTCCGGCGAACGCGAAATCCGCGACGCTGCAGAGGCCCTGCGCGCCCGCGTGCAGACCAACAAGCGGCTCTCCGGCACCGAGATCCTGCCGCTGTTCGCAAGGCTCTCGCTGGCCGAGCAACACCGCGTCTTCCACCCCGGCTCCGCCCGGCGCATCGTGCTGGCCACCAACGTCGCCGAGACCTCGCTGACCGTGCCCGGCATCAAGTACGTGATCGACACCGGCACCGCCCGCATCTCGCGCTACTCGCACCGCACCAAGGTCCAGCGCCTGCCCATCGAACGCGTGTCCCAGGCAAGCGCCAACCAGCGCTCGGGCCGCTGCGGCCGCGTGTCCGACGGCATCGCGTTCCGCCTGTACTCCGAGGAAGACTACGAGTCGCGCCCCGAGTTCACCGACCCGGAAATCCTGCGCACCAATCTCGCCGCGGTCATCCTGCAGATGAGCTCCATGGGCGTGGTCCGCACCGCACGCGACGTCGCGGACTTCCCCTTCGTCCAGCCGCCGGATTCCAAGTCGATCGCCGACGGCGTCTCCCTGCTGCGCGAGCTCGGCGCCCTGAACACGGGCACCGACGCCACCGTCACCGAGGTCGGCAAGCACCTGGCCCAGCTGCCCGTCGACGTCCGCCTGGGACGCATGATCGTCGAGTCCGGCAAGCGGGGCTGCGCCAAGGAAGTCATGGTGCTGGCCGCGGCGCTGTCCATCCAGGATCCGCGCGAGCGACCCAGCGAGGAAACCGGCAAGCGCGAACGCGCCCAGGAACTGCACAAGCGCTTCGTGGACGACAAGTCCGACTTCTCCTCGTTGCTGAACCTCTGGCGCTACCTGCAGGAACAGCAGAAGGAACTCTCCTCCTCCGCGTTCAGGCGCCTGTGCAAGAACGAATACATCAACTACCTGCGCGTGCGCGAATGGCAGGATCTGTTCGCACAGCTGCGCCAGCTGGCCAAGCCGCTGGGCATCACGCTCTCCCCCGACCCGGTGGACCCGTCGGGCAACGAGGACGCCATCCACGTCTCGCTGCTCTCGGGCCTGCTGAGCCATGTGGGCTCCTGGGACGAGCGCAAGCGCGAGTACGTCGGCGCCCGCGGAACCCGCTTCTCCGTCTTCCCCGGCTCCGCCCTGTTCAAGAAGTCGACAGAGTGGGTCATGGCCGCCGAGCTGGTTGAAACCAGCCGCCTCTGGGCCCGGACCGCCGCCCGACTGGACCCCAAGTGGGTCGAGGAGGTCGCCGGCGACCTGCTCAAGCGCAGCTATTCGGAACCGCACTGGTCGCGGAACAACGGCGCCGTCATGGGGTACGAGAAGGTCACGCTCTTCGGCCTGCCGATCGTCCCGCGCCGCCGCATCCAGTACTCGCGGGTCGACCCCGAGCTCTGCCGCGAGCTGTTCATCCGCCATGCCCTGGTGGAAGGCGACTGGAAGACCCACCACAAGTTCTTCGCCCGCAACCGCCGAGTGCTTGAGGACATCGAGGAACTCGAGACCCGCATGCGCCGCCGCGACCTGCGAGTGAGCGACGAAGACCTCTTCGAGTTCTACGACAAGCGGCTGGGCCCCAACGTGGTCTCCGAACGGCACTTCGACCGCTGGTGGAAGACCGCCCGCCACGAGAACCCGACGTTGCTGGACTTCGACCCCGAGGCCCTGCTGCTCGCCGATGCCCAGGAACTCGACGAGACCGCGTTCCCGCGCACCTGGCGCCACGGTTCACTGGACCTGGACCTGGTCTACGAGTACAACCCGGCGGCCACGGCCGGGGAATCCGACGGCGTGTCAGTGCGCGTGCCGGTGCTCTTCCTGAACCAGCTCGACCCGGTGCGATTCCGCTGGCTCATCCCCGGTCTGCGCGTGGAGCTGGTGACGGCGCTGATCAAGTCGCTGCCCAAGGCCATCCGCAAGAACTTCGTGCCGGCACCGGACGTGGCGCGCCTCGCCGTCGCAGCGCTGGAAAAGGACTTCAACCCGGAGACCGACGACCTCGCCGCGTCCCTGGAACTGGTGCTGCGCCGACTCAAGGGCGTGGTGATCCCGCCGGACTCATGGAACTGGGACGCCCTGCCGGAGCACCTGAAGTTCTCCTTCCAGGTGATCGACTCCGACGCGAAGATCCTTGACGAAGCCAAGGACCTGGCGATGCTGCAGCAGACCCTTGCCGCGGCCAACCGGTCGGCCCTCGCCCGCTCGCTCGGCGTGAAGCCGGGCGCCTCGATGCCTTCGGGCAAGCAGGCAGGAGACGGGGACGCCAAGGGAACCGCAGGCAGGAACGGGAAGAACGCACCCGCAAATTCCCAGACAGCCCGCGGTAAGTCCGGCGCAGTGGCCACCACGGTATGGGAACGCAAGGGCCTCACAGACTGGGACAACCAGCTGGGCCTCAACGGGACCATCACGCCCAAGGTCGTCTCCGAGGTCGCCGGCCAGCAGGTCACTGCATACCCGGCGCTACGCGATGACAAGACCAATGTCCGGCTCACCGTGTTCCGCAACGAGGCCGAGCAGCTCGCGGCCCACCGCACCGGCGTGATCCGCCTGCTGCTGCTCAAGGTGCCGTCCCCGTCCCGGTACGTGCTGGACCACCTGAGCAACAAGGAAAAGCTTGTCTTCACGCAGAACCCGCACGGCAGCGTCGAGTCGCTGATCCAGGACTGCACCATGGCAGCGGTCGACAAGCTGGTGCCCGAGGCCCTGCCGTTCAACAAGGCCGACTTCGACGCCCTCTACGAGAGGGTGCGTGCGGAGCTGATCGACACGGTCTTCGCAGTGACGGCCATCGTGGAGAAGGTGCTTTCGGGCACCCGCCAGATCAACAAGGAGATCAAGTCGGCGTCTTCGATGGCGCTGATCAACGCGCTCAACGACGTGAAGACCCAGCTGTCCCAGCTGGTCTACCCCGGCTTCGTGGCGGCCACCGGGTACGCCCAGCTGGCCCAGTTGCCGCGCTACATCACCGCGATCGAGACGCGCCTGGAAAAGCTGAAGGCTGGCAACGTCACCCGCGACAATGCCGCGACCCTGCAGATCCAGGCGCTCGAGGACGAGTACGACGCCGCGCTGGACATGCTGATCCCGGGCATGAGCACTCCCCCGCTGCTGGCCTCGGTGAAGTGGATGCTGGAGGAATTCCGCGTCTCGCTCTTCGCCCAGGAACTCGGCACCGCGTATTCGGTCTCCGAGAAACGGATCCGCCTGGCCATCAAGGACGGCTTGGCCGCGGCCCGCTAAGACAGGGGAAAATTCGAACCTGTTCCGGACCACAATGGCCGGGCCGGCTGCCGTTTTGCAGCTTGCCTGGCCGTTCGGCTTTGACGTGCAGGGCTTCACCACGGCGTCACGTCGCGGTCGCAAGCTCAGTCGAGCAATACACTTGGACACGGCAAAAGCCAAAACAGCTGAGTGAAAGTGTGGAATCGTCGTTGAATTTCTTCAGAAAGAAAGTGCTTCTGTGGCCTGTTCTGCTGATCACGTTCTGCATTGTTGGGTCCATCATGCTGGTTTCATTGGCCGCGTTTGGCGCGATCAAGCTACCGTTGGCGCTGTCGAATTTCCTGAGTCTTGATTCAAGCTCTGAGAGCCACGATTCACAAATCCGCGATGCGGTAACTCGCCATGAACAGGTTGTGCTTCTCGGTTTGGGCATCGAGGGCCTTCGGGAGAAGAACCAGCAAACCGAATTCCACGGGATCGATATTCCGGGCAGCGACCGTATGTCGCTCATGCAGTATGGCTTCCAGGCCAAACTAGGTATCGATGGCAGGGCCGTAGAAATCGAGCAGACCGGCGATAACAGCTACATTGTGTCCATTCCCCGTTTCATCTTCATCGGGCACGACGACGAGAGCTTCAAGTTGGTCGACGAGGACAACGGCGCACTGAGTTGGATCACCCCGGAGATCGACGCCACCGAGATAGTCAATGACATTCTCGACGACGAAACCAAGAACCAATACGTCGAGTCCAAGGAAACGGAACTGAAAGAGCAGGCCGAGAGTTTCTACAAGGGCATCATCAACGGCGTTGATTCGGAGACTGCCGTTGAATTCAAGTTCAACGGTTGAGGCAGGGAAGCCGGATCCAATACCGGACTTTCACGACGTGTGGTCCCGATCGTCCGAGGCTGATCCGCCGCCCGGGTTTTCGGCAAATGGCAGGTGACGAAGGCACCGCCGGGCCGAGACCGTCCTGCCCGATGCCGCCTTCCTGGAAGCGTTCGGCAGCACCATGATGGACCTCTCCACGCGTCCGCCCGCTGCCCGCGCCGGCTATGACCAAGGCAAGGCCGTTGTCGGGTAGCTCACCGGGTTCTGGGGCTGGTGACCTCAATGTCGGTCGAACCGACGTGCGGGTATCGACCAACACCCGAACGCCGGTTCCCCTCGCGATGGGGCGATGCCATGATGGGGTTCATGCGCATTGAAGAATGGTGGCCCCGGCTGGATGCCGAAACCCGGCAATGGATGATCAACAACAACGGGGATGCCGTGCCGGCAGAAATCCTTCAGCGGATCATGGCGGTGACGGGCGATTCCGCAGCCCATGCCCCATGGGTTGGGTCCGATGATGCCGAGGGGTTCTTTCTCTCGGATACGGCAGTGGACTGGATCGAGGAAATAGCGAACGGTGAAAGCCCGGACCTGTAGCCAGGTGGCCCGGACACCCGCCATGTGGGTGTCCGGGCAGCAAAAAGCCTCCGTGCCGATCGGGTGATCGACACGGAGGCTTGCTCGCTACATGCGCTGGTTAGGCGGCCGGAACGAATTCCCCGTGGCCGTCCTCGCGCAGTGCGGCGCGCAGCCTCTCCGCGTTTTCATCCATCGTGGCCGGGTTCGGGTTGGCATCCGCGCGGGCCAGGTCGAAGTCCGCCAGCGAGTTAGTCGGCCACACGTGCAGGTGCAGGTGCGGAACCTCGAAGCCCGCGATCATCAGCCCGGCGCGCTCGGCGCCGAAGGCACGCACCTGGGCGTGGCCGATCTTGCCCGCGACGTCGGTGAGGTGGTTCATCAGCTCGGCGGGAGCCTCTGTCCATTTGTCGATTTCCTCCCGCGGAACCACCAGTGTGTGGCCGTGCGTGATCGGACCGATGGTCAGGAACGCTACGGCTTGCTCATCCTTCCAGACGAAGCGGCCCGGGATTTCCCCGTTGATGATCTTGGTGAACAGTGTGCTCATGCACCCTCCTTGGCTGTCTCGCCGAGTGTGGCGATATCTAGGACAAATCTGTATTTCACGTCGGAGGCGACCATGCGGTCCCAGGCCTCGTTGACGTGGTTTGCGTCGGTGAGTTCGATGTCGGCGGCAATGCCGTGCTCCGCGCAGAAGTCCAGCATTTCCTGGGTCTCGCGGATCGATCCGATGGGCGATCCGGTGTAGCTCAGACGTTTGAAGAGCAGTGCTCGGGTGTCGAACGCGGGCATGCCGTCGGCCGGGAGCGAGAGTTGCACCAGCGCCCCGTCGCGCTTGAGCGTCCGCAGGTACACGCCGATGTCGTGCGGCGCGGAGACCGTGTCGATGACCAGGTTCAGCGAGTCGTCGGCCGCATTCAACTGCGCCGCGTCCGAGGTGTTGGCAACGGTTTCGGCACCCAGCGCCAACGCGGATTCGCGCTTCTCCTCGCTGCGCGTGAACACCGTGACGCTGGCGCCCATGGCCACGGCCAGCTTCACCGCCATGTGTCCGAGCCCGCCCAGACCCAGCACGCCGACCTTGCTGCCGGGCCCGACCTTGTGGTGGCGCAGCGGCGAGTAGCTGGTGATGCCGGCGCAGAGCAGCGGGGCCGCGGAGGCCGGGTCCAGCGAATCGGGGATGCGCAGCACGAAATCGCGGTCCACCACGATGCTCTGCGAGTAGCCGCCTTGCGTGTATTCGCCGGTCTTCGGGTCGGTGGACCCGTAGGTGCCCACGCCGCGTCGGCAGAATTGTTCGAGTCCCGCAAGGCAGGCTTCGCATTCCCGGCAGGAATCCACGAGGCATCCCACGCCCACGCGCGCCCCGACGGCGAGGTCGTTCACCTGTCCGCCAATCTCGCGGATGATGCCGACCATTTCGTGTCCCGTGACAAGCGGCAGCTTCTTGGCGCCCCACTCGCCGCGTCCGGCGTGGACATCGCTGTGGCACAGCCCGCAGTATTCAAGCTCGATGACCACGTCCCGGGCACCGGGTTGCCGGCGCTCGATTTCCAGCTCGGTGAGCGGTCCGTGTTCCTCGACGATGCCCAGCGCCCGGACTTTCTTCGGGCTATGGGCTTCGCCGGACGCTGCAGCTTCGGCCCGTTTGGCGAGCGTCTCGGCGCGGTCCTTGATGCGTTGTGCGGCATTGTGTGGCGGGGGTACCGGGCGACCAATCATGCTTTTGAACTTACTCCTTGGCGGGCGCGGGTGCCAGCGCGCTACGCCTACCGAAACGAGACACGGGCCGCTACCCCAGAGCCGTCCACATGGCGACCGTCGCCAACGCCAGCCAAAGGACTAAAGAGCGCGCATGGAAGCAGCGGCAGCAGATACCACGTGTTGGCCCGCACCCGCTTGGCGGAGAGCACCGCGATACCCAACGGCAGCAAGAGCAGAAACGTGTTGTCGCTGATCGTGATGAACCAGATTGAAATACCGAGGATCCCCAGGGCCACGACGGGCCCGGGCGCCTGGGCCTTGCCCGATGCCCGCACCGAACCGGTTTGCATGGCCATTTGTCTGCTCCTGGTGCGACGGCTGGATCCTGTCCTTGGAACGAGCCTATCCCCGCCCGCCGACCTTGGACAAAAGCCGGTGATACCGGCAACAAAAACAATGCCTGACGTGTTGGTTGTTCACTTTCTGCGGCGAACTCCCGGCGGACACGCAGGACAACGGATGGAACCTGCATCCAGCAGCCGGGCACCGGTTGAAAGCAACAGGCCGACGAAGGCCTACGGAGTCTCGCCGATTGCCGGGGTGCGCGCCGGGTCAGATGAATACTGCGACCACGAGCCCGGGAAAAGCGCGGCCTTGATGCCGATGGTTTCCAAAGCCAGGATCTGGTGTGCCGCGGTGACTCCGGAGCCGCAATAGGCAGCCACCGGCGCTCCCCCGGCCGCAACGCCCAACCGCGCGAAACGTTCGGCCAACTCTGACGATTCCAGGAACCTGCCGTCTGCGCCCAGATTTTCGGTGGTCGGGTTGCTCAGCGCGCCGGGAATGTGGCCCGCGCGTGGGTCGATGGGTTCGGTGGCACCGGTGTAGCGTTCGAAGGCGCGCGCATCAAGCAACGCGCCAGGAAAATGCTCGGCCTGGTCGATGTCGATGGTCGGCAAGGCGCCCCAGCCCAGCTCCACTGTCCCCACAGTCGCCGTGTGTTCGCCTTGTTCGAGGGGATATCCGGCGCCGGTCCAGGCGTCCAGCCCTCCGTTGAGCACGCGTACGTTCTCGAACCCGGCATGACGCAGCAGCCACCAGGCGCGGGCGGCCGCAAGCGCGCGCGTTGCGTCGTAGACGACGACCTGCGAGTCCGGATTGATGCCCCAGCGTCGTGCGGCGGCCTGGAATGCCCCGGCCGTTGGCAGCGGGTGGCGGCCGGACTCCGGCGTCGGTTCCGCCGCGAGCTCATGGTGCAGGTCCACGAACACCGCCCCGGGCAGGTGCCCGTTCAGATAGTGCGCGTGCCCGTTCGGGTCGTCCAAGGCCCACCGCACATCGAGCAACACCACGTCGCCCGGTGCAGCGAGCAACGCGTGCAATTCCTGTGCCTCGATCAGCGGGTGCAGTGCCATGGACGATCTCCTGAACGTGTGAAAATACCTGCGGTCACCACGACTCTACCGGTGCCGGGACGCCCATTCGCGCCATCCGGCCGGGTATTTGGGTAGGGTGGAAGCGTGGACAAAACACCCCTGATTTCGCTGCCCGAGCCCTCCTCCTCCCGTGCGTGGGTCGATGCGGCGGTGCGCACCATCGACGCCGAATCCATGCGTTCGGCGGACACCCACCTGCACAGGCTCGAGCTGCCCCGCGAATGGGGCATCGACCTGTACCTCAAGGACGAGTCGACGCACCGCACCGGAAGCCTCAAGCACCGGCTGGCCCGCTCGCTCTTCCTCTACGGCCTGGTCAACGGCTGGATCACCGAAGGAACCACGATCGTGGAAGCCTCCAGCGGTTCCACCGCGGTCTCCGAGGCGTACTACGCCAAGCTGCTCGGGCTGCCGTTCATCGCCGTCATGGCCGCAAGCACCAGCCGCGAGAAGATCGCGCTGATCGAGGCCACCGGGGGCACCTGCCACCTGGTCGAGAACCCGTCCGCGGTCTACCAGGTGGCCGAGCAGCTGGCCGCGGAGACCAACGGCCACTACATGGACCAGTTCACCTACGCCGAGCGGGCCACGGACTGGCGCGGCAACAACAACATCGCCGAGTCGATCTTCGAACAGCTCGCCATGGAGGAACACCCGATCCCGTCGTGGATCGTGGTCGGCGCCGGAACCGGCGGCACCTCGGCAACCATCGGCCGCTACGCGCGCTACCACCGCCACCCCACCCGGCTGGCCGTTGCGGACCCGGAGGGGTCGGCCTTCAGCGCCGCCTGGCACGCCTGGGACGCGGGCACCGACCCGGCGCTGGCCACGGGCCGCGCCAGCCGCATCGAGGGCATCGGCCGGGCCCGCCCGGAACCGAGCTTCGTGCCCTCGGTCATCGACTTCATCGCCACCGTGCCGGATGCGGCCTCCGTGGCCGCGATGCGCCACCTGCAGGATTTCGCCCACCTGTGCGCGGGTCCGTCCACGGGAACCAACCTCTGGCTGGCCTGGCAGATCATCGCCAACATGCGCGCCAAGGGCGAGCGCGGCTCGGTTGTCACGCTGCTCTGCGACAACGGGGACCGCTACGCCGCGTCCTACTACAACGAATCCTGGCTTGACGGTGCCGGGCTTGACCCGGCACCGTACGCCGGACGGATCGAACGCCTGCTGGAAACCGGCATCTGGGGCTAACCCGCCGGCGATTCGATCCCGCCGGCACCGATGCGCAGCGGCGTCTGGAAGACCCGTTGCAGGCAGGCTCCGCTGCCAGAACTTTCCAGGCGGCCCTCCACCGTGCCGCGGACCGGGCCGAACCCCGGAGCCGAGGCTTCGACGTCGATAGGGCCGGGTCCGAAGTCCCCGGTGGCCCAGTAGCCAACCAGCGTCCCGTCGGGCACTGCCAATGCCGAACACGGGGTGTCGCCGTTCGCAGATGCCGCCGGGGAACAACCCGCATCCACACTGGTGCTGCCGGGAACCACGACGATGTCCTGCCGGTGGCAGGTTCCGTCCTGGCAGGCCTTCAGTTCGACGTATTCCAGTGCAACGGCCGGCGCAACCCCGGCTTCCACCACCACGGGGAATCCTTCCAGCAAGGCCAGCTCCGGGCATGCGACCCCGGGTTGGCCGGCGCACCCGGAGGCCAGCAGCAGGACGCCGCCCAGCGCTGCCGCCGTGGCCCACCGCCGCCGTGCGTCCATGCGCGCCGCCCCGCTTCCGGGCCCGCTAGCTGTCCAGCGACACGGGTTCGCCGTCGGCAATCCGCCGGTAGGACAGCCCGTGTTCGTTGGCCACCCGGGTCAGGTGCCCGTCCATCATCGCCAGGCCGCGGGCGTTGAGCAGCCCGTCGTGGATCGGATAATTTTGCGCGGCGCCCACCGCGATAAGGAAATCGATGGTCTCGCCGATCTTTGCCCACGGAGCGTGTGCGGGAATGAGCAGCGTTTCCACGTCGATGCCCTCGGGCACGTGGTAACTGTCCCCCGGGTGGTAGAGCCGACCATCGACGAAGTACCCGAGGTTGGCAACCCGCGGGAGCGCCGCATGGATCAGCGCGTGCTCGCCGCCGTGGGCCGAGACCTCCAGGCCGGCAACGCTGAAGGACTCCCCCGCTGCCACCGCGTGGATGCGCGCCGTCGCATCGGCCACCCCGGCGGCGACGGCAGCCTCCAACACCCGCGCCGCCACCGACGCAGGCGCGTGGAGGCTCATGTCCGGACGGTTTTTCAGCGTCTCCACCACGGGCTCGAGGTCCAGGTGGTCGGCGTGCTCGTGGGTCACCAGCACGGCCTCGACCCCCTCCAGCGCTTCGGCCACCGGGTTGAAGTTTCCCGGGTCGATCGCCAGGGCCCTGCCGGCGGATTGGATGCGTACACATGCATGGGAGAACTTTTGCAGATCCATGGTGCCACCCTAAATGCGGGGGCCGCGTTCGCACCAGCACCCGACCCGACCGGAACAAGACGCCCACTGGTAAACTTGGGGAGTCATCGGTGTTTTGTTGCCGCGCCGTTTCCGGCGCCCATGACGCCCACCGACGATGTTGTGCTGATCTATAGGAGTGCTTCCACCCATGACCAATCCCACGACCGAGCGGCGCGGTTCCGAGCAGCGCGTCACCAAACAGCGCCTGGCGGTTGTCGCGGCCCTGGGCCAAGTCGACGACTTCGTGACGGCCCAGGAGCTCCACCGCTGGCTCGTCGACGAGGGCGACAAGGTCTCGCTGGCAACCGTCTACCGCTTGTTGCTGTCCATGGCCGAGGACGGCCTGGTGGACGTGCTGCGCAGCGCCGACGGCGAGTCCATGTACCGCCAGTGCCAGGCCGAGCACCACCACCACCACCTGGTGTGCCGCACCTGCGGCAAGGCCGTCGAGGTCGAGGCGCCCGCCGTCGAGCAATGGGCCGCGCGCGTGGCAGCCGAGAACGGCTTCACCGATCCCACCCACACCGTGGAGATCTACGGGTTGTGCCCCGCCTGCTCTGCGGCCGTCCAATAGCACCAAGCGCCAGCGGCAATCCGGCCGGTCGCAAGACCGCCACACATCTTAAACGCCTCGGGCGGAACCCCATCCTGTGGATGGTGTTCCGCCCGAGATCGTTAACGGTCCGGTCTGGCCGGCGGGACCCTGCTAGGCCGCCAGCGCCGCCGTCTTGAGGTGCCGCACCCGGTCGCGGCGCCAGGCGATCAGCCGGCAGACGACGTAGATGAGGAACGAAATCGTCGTCACGTAGGGGCTGATCGGCAGGCTGCCGGCCAGTGCCAGCAGGATGCCGCCCACCACGGACGTCACCGCGAAGAACACCGAAAGGCTCACGGTGATGACCGGGTTTGCGCTCACGCGCATGGCCGCGGCGGCCGGGGTGATCAGCAGGGAAAGCACCAGCAGCGAACCAACGACCTGGATGGACAGAGCCACGGCCAGGCCGAGCACCAGCATGAAGGCCACCGAAAGCTTCGCGGCGGGAATGCCGCGGGCCGTCGCCACCGCCGGGTCCACGCTGATGAAGGTCAGCGGGCGCCACATGGCAACCAGCGCGATGAGCACCACCACGGAGCAGACGGCCAGCAGGCCCAGCTGAACCTGGTCGACGGCCACGATCTGCCCGGTCAGCAGCCCGAACTTGTTGGCGCTGCGCCCCTCGTAGAGGGCCAGGAAGAGGATGCCCAGGCCAAGCCCGAAGGGCATGAGCACCCCGATGATGGAGTTCCGGTCCTTGGCCGCGGCGCCCATCATGCCCAGCACCAGGGCTGCGACAACCGACCCGATCAGCGAACCGAACACCACGTTCGCGCCGATCAGCAGCGCAAAGGCCGCACCGGCAAAGGAAAGCTCGGCGATGCCGTGCACCGCGAAGGCCATGTCGCGGAGCATCACGAAGATGCCGATCATGCCTCCCACCAGGCCCAGCAGGGCGCCGGCGATCAGCGAATTGGTGACCAGCGGCAGGATTTCGGCGTAGTCCTGGAAGCTGAAGACCGTGTTCCAGATATCTTGCAGATCCATGCGCTCAGGCTCCTGCCGTCGGGTGGGTGTGGCTGACGTTCTCGGGCATGCCGACCACCACGATGCGGCCGTTGGATTCGAAGACCTCGATCGGGCTTCCGTAGAGGTCCGAGAGCACGTCCGATCGCATGACCTCGGCGGGGGTGCCCACGTGGAAGCGGCCGCCCGCCAGGTACAGCACCCTGTCGACGTATTGCAGGATCGGGTTGATCTCGTGGGTCACGAACACCACGGCGGACCCGCGGTCGCAGGCCTGGCGGTGGATCAGCCCGGAGACCGCCTGCTGGTGGTGCAGGTCAAGGGAGAGCAGGGGCTCGTCGCAGAGCAGCAGCCGCGGGTTGTCCGCCAGTGCCTGCGCCGCGCGCAGCCGCTGCTGCTCGCCGCCGGAAAGCACCCCGACGGGCCGGTCCGCGTAGGAGGAGGCCCCGACCAGTTCAAGCAGCTCGTCGACGCGCTTGCGGATGGCCTTGCGCTTGATCCTGATGCCCCAGTGGTGGCCGTCGATGCCCAGCGCCACCAGGTCGCGGGCGCGCAACGGGGTGTTCTCGGCAAAGGGACGCTGCTGCGGGATGGTTCCCACCAGGCGCGAGCCACGGGTCGCGGGCTTCCCCGCCACCTCGACGGTTCCGCCGGAGAGCTGCTGCAGCCCCAGCAGGGTCCGCAGCATCGTGGTCTTTCCGGATCCGTTGGGACCCAGCACGGCCAGGAACTCGCCCGGCGCAATGTCGAGGTTCAACCCGTCCCAGAGCAGGCGGTTCCCGAAACTCAGCGAGGCATCGCGCAGCCGGACGACGGGTTCGATCAAAGGGTCACTGGTTTCCAAGGGCCACCTCGAGTTGTTGCACGTTTGAATCCATCCAGGAAATGTAGTCCTGCCCCGGGGGCAGTGTTTCGGTCATGCTGATGATCGGGACGCCGGCTGCCTCGGCGATCGAGCGCACCTTGTCCGTCTGCGGTCCCGAGGTCTGGGTGTTCAGCGCCAGCAGCGCATACTCCCTGTTGACCAGGCCGTCGTTCAGGCGCTTGAGCAGCAGCGGGGACACGTCGTCGCCGGATTCCATCGCGGCACTGAAGCCGGAGGGCGTCGCGTCCTTCAGCCCGGCCTCGGTGAGCAGGTAGTAGGAAACGGGTTCGGTCATCGCGAACGTCTTGCCCTCGGCGGCGGGCCGCAGGGCGTCGATGCGTCCGGCCAGGGAATCCACCCGGGCTTCGAAGGCGTGCGCCGCGGCTTCGAACTCGGCGGCCTTCTCGGGCTTGAGCGACGCGAACTTGTCGGCGAGGCCCTCGGCCAGGGCGCCGACGGTGTGCACGTCGTACCAGACGTGCTCGTTGGGGCCCGAGTGGTCGTGCCCGGCGTGGGATCCCCCGGCGGGTTCGGCAGCCTCTTCCTGCACCTCCGCCTCGGCATGCTCGTCGGCTTCCGCATGCTCGTCGTGGCCCTCGTGGGAGTCGGACCTTTCGGCGAAGTCGACGGCATGCATGATCGCGCCCGGCGGCAATTCCAGCCCGCCGGCCAGCGATTCCATGAACGGGTCGTAGCCGTCGCCGTTGGCGATGATCACGTCCGCCTTGGACAGGGCGAGCATGTCCCGGGCAGTGGCCTCGTAGGAGTGCGGGTCCTGCGAGGTCTTGTCGACGATCGCCTTCACCTCGACGTTTTCCCCGCCGACGGCGCGTGCCACGTCGGCATACACGGAGGTCGAGGCGACCACGTTAAGCACGGAGTCCCCACCGCCGGTCCCGGCGGCGCCTTCGGCCGGCGCCGTGGTGGCGCAAGCGGAAAGCAACAATGCCGAGACGAGGACGGTGAGGACGCTCAGTGGTCTGCGCATGCGGTGTTCGCGGGCCCTTTCGGAGGAAGCTGGAACACCAGACTATCTCAAATGCGAGTCATTCGCATTATTGGGCGCTCCGGTTCTCGCGCCGGATGCCGCGCTTCTGGTTCTGGTCGTCGATCTCGCCGACCAACTGCTCCAGCACGTCCTCAAGGAACAGGACCCCGAGCGTGTTTCCGGACGGATCCACCACTCGGGCCAGGTGCTCGCCGGCGGCGCGCATCTGTTCCATGGCGTCCTCGATCTCGGCGCCGGGGGCCACCACGCCCATGGTGCGCAGCTCGACGTTCGACACCGGCTCGCGGTACTGGGAATCGGGCAGCGACATGACGTCCTTCAGATGCCAGTAGCCGACGAAGTCGTTGCCGTCGCTGATCACGATGCGGGAGAACCCGGTGCGTCCCACGGTGCGCTCGAACTGCTCCACCGTGGCCCCGAGCTCCAGGGACACCACGCGGTCGCGCTTGACCATGGTGCCCTCGGCCGTGAGGTTGGAGAACTCCAGCGCCTTGGACAGCCGCAGCGCATCCTCCTTGTGCATGGCCCCGGACTTCGCGGAGCTGGCAATGATCGACTGCACCTCCTCGGCGGTGAACGCGGAGGTCACCTCGTTCTTGGGCTCGACCTTCATCAGGCGCAGGAACGCGTTGGCGATCGCGTTCAGCGAGACCACGACCGGGTGCACCAGCTTGGCCAGCAGCAGCAGCGGGCCGGCCAAGACCAGCACGGCCTTGTCCGCCATGGACACCGAGATGTTCTTGGGGACCATTTCGCCGAAGGTCACGTGCAGGAACGTGACGATCAGCAGCGCAAAGATGAACGCGATGGTTCCTGCCAGCGCCTCGGGTATGCCGACGAATTCCAGCGGCACCACGAAGAGGTGGTGGATCGCAGGCTCGGCCACGTTGAGGATCAACAGTGAACAGACGGTGATGCCCAACTGGCAGACGGCCAGCATGAGGGACACCGATTCCATGGCGCGCAGCGCACGGATGGCGCGCTTGTCGCCGGCATCGGCCAACGGTTCGATCTGGGAACGGCGCGCCGACATGACGGCGAATTCCGCCGCCACGAAGAACGCGTTGCCCAGCAAGAGGATGACAAGCCAGAAGATTCCCGCCCAGTCGCTCATGCGCCCGCCTCCGAATCCTCATCGGGGCTGATGGTGACAGCCTCGTCGTCATCGGGGTTGGCGCGCGGCGTGAAGTGCAGCTCCGCGACGCGGCGCCTGTCCAGCGCCGTGACAACGAAGGTGCCGCCTTCCGTGGCGACCTCTTCGCCCACCGACGGGATCCTGCCGAGTTCGGCCATGACAAATCCACCCACAGTTTCGTAGGCGGCATCCTCGGGGATTTCCACCTCGCCGATCAGTTCATTGACCTGGTCGGGGCGGAACATGCCCGGGATCATCCAGCTTCCGTCCTCGAGCTGGCGCACCTCGGGCAGCGCCGAGTCGTGTTCATCCGCGACTTCGCCGACGATTTCCTCGATCAGGTCCTCCAGGGTGACCATTCCGGCGGTTCCGCCGTACTCGTCAAGCACGATGGCCATCTGCAGGTTGGCCGAGCGCAATTGCACCAGCAGGTGGTCAAGGTGCACGGTCTCGGGCACAAAGATCACGGGGGTCTTGTTCTCGCCGACTTCCTTGCCCTCGCGCTTGTCGCGCGGGATGGCGATGATGGTCTTCACGTGGCAGACGCCCTTGATTTCGTCGCTGGACCCGTCGGTGACGGGGAAACGCGAGTATCCGGTCTCCTTGGCCAGTGCGATGAGGTCCTGGACGTGGGCGTCGTGTTCGATGGTGCGCATCTTGGTGCGCGGGGTCATCACGTCGGCCGCCGAGCGGTCGGAGAAGCGCAGCGTGCGGTCCACGAACAGCGCGGCGTCCTTGTCAAGGGTTCCGAGCTCCGCGGAGCGGCGCACCAGCGAAGCGAGCTCCGCCGGGGAACGGGCGCCGGAAATTTCCTCCTTGGCCTCCAGACCAAAGAGGTGCAGCACCTTGTTGGAGAACCCGTTGAGCATCACGATGGCGGGCTTGAAGATCGCGGTGAAGACCAGTTGGGGGCGGGCCACGGCGCGGCCGATGTGGAAGGCCTTGGCGATCGCCAGGTTCTTCGGCACCAGTTCACCGATGACCATGGAGAGCAGCGTGGCAAGCACCATGGCGGTGACCAGGCTGACAGGAACCGCCGAGTCCCCCAGGCCCGCTGCATGCAGGGGGCCCTGCAGCAGCTTGCCAACGGAGGGTTCCATCACGTAACCGGTCAGCAGGGTGGTCATGGTGATGCCGAGCTGGCAGGAGGAAAGTTGCGTGGAGAGCGACTTGAGGCAGCGAAGCAGTGCTTCGGCCTTCTTGTCCCCGTCCTTCACGGCCTTTTCGACGGTGGCGGGGTCAAGGGCAACCAAGGAAAACTCGACTGCGACGAAGAAGCCCGTGCCAAGGATCAGCAGGAGGCCGACGACCAGGAGTAACCATTCCATTTAGTGTTTCACCGCCCCGGCGGCGGTAGTGCACTGGCGCATCAGCGATGGCGTGCAGTGGTTCTTATGCTTTGTCTGCGCCGGACTAGAAGGCTCCGATGCTGATGCAGAACTGGGCAAACATTGACGTATATGGCCGGCACCGCGTGTATTCACGACTGGCCGGCACAGAGAGTGGCTGTCCATTATGGATTCAGTCTAACCGAACCCCGACCTGCATTCGCCCGAACCGACGCGGAAACAATCCCTGGCCATGCGACCTTCGAAGAGGTCCCGCCCCTGCTCCGGCGCCGTGACGGCGCAGGACGGCCCTCCCTGGACTGTGGGGCCCGCGACACGCCGTAGCCCCGACCCTCATCTTCGGCCCGGCCGGGGCCATTCAACACGCCGGCCGCTGCTGGCCAGGCACCCTACAAGCTTGTCCCGCTCCTTGCTGACGTGGGGCGAAACCGGGCATTGATGCCGCGCACGGCATCGGGAGGAGACGTGCGCCCGAGATCCCGCCCGGACCGCCCCGGCGCCGGATCCGACCGCTTGGCGCAACTGGCGTGTGATGCCCAACTCAATGATTCCCATCTGCGGGTCAATAGTCACTAGACTACTTAGCAGGTCTAGAACTATGCCCTCGTGATGGTTAGTGTCACGGCGGCGCTTGGACAAACGGAAATCAGGGAAGAGGCGTAATACCGTGCCAGATCAATCGCACCACCGACTCACCGAAGAGTTCGGCGGGAACGAATGGCTAGTCGACGAGCTGTATCAGCAGTTCCTCAAGGACAAGAACTCGGTAGACAAGAAATGGTGGGACATCTTCGCGTCCCTCAATTCGGATCAGGCAAGTGCCTCCGACGTCCCGGCCCCCGCGGCTCCGGCCGCCGCGCCAGCGCCTGCTACCAGTGCACCGACGGGAACGCCCCGTGCGGCCACCCAGGCCCGCATCGTGGACATGACCGGCTCCACTGCCAGTTCCTCCGCTGAATCCTCCACGGCCACCCCTGCGGCTGCCGCAGCCCCCCGGGTGCCTGCGGATCCGGCCCCGATAACCAAGGCACAGCCGATCCCGGCACAGCTGCCGAAGACCGCGGTTCCCGCGGCCACCGGCGAGGAAAAGCGCACCCCGCTGCGCGGCCCGGCCAAGGCCATCGTCACCAACATGGAGCAGAGCCTGACGGTTCCGACGGCGACCACCGTGCGCGCCGTGCCGGCCAAGCTGCTCATCGACAACCGCGTGGTCATCAACAACCACCTCAAGCGCGCCCGCGGCGGCAAGATCTCCTTCACCCACATCATCGGCTTTGCCGTGGTGCGGGCACTGAAGCTCTTCCCCTCGCAGAACGTCACCTACGCCGAGATCGACGGCAAGCCCGTTGCCATCCAGCCGGGCCACGTGAACTTCGGCATCGCCATCGACATGCCCAAGCCGGACGGCTCGCGCATGCTCGCCGTGCCGAACATCAAGGCCGCCGAGACCCTGAACTTCAACGAGTTCTGGGACACCTACGAAGGCCTGATCAAGCGCGCCCGCGCCAACAAGCTCACCGCGGACGACTACGCGGGCACCACCGTCTCGCTGACCAACCCCGGCGGCATCGGCACCGTTCACTCGGTCCCGCGCCTCTCCAAGGGCCAGGCCACCATCGTCGGCGTCGGCGCGCTGGAATACCCGGCGGCCTTCCGCGGTGCGGCCGAAAAGACCGTCGCCCTCCAGGGCGTCGGCAAGGTCATCACGCTGACCTCCACCTACGACCACCGCGTCATCCAGGGTGCCGGCTCGGGCGAGTTCCTTCGCCTGATCGAGTCCCTGCTGCTGGGCGAACAGGGCTTCTACGACGAGATCTTCGAAGCGCTGCGCATCCCCTACGAGCCGGTCCGCTGGGCAGTCGACAACCAGGTCGACGTCGAGCTCCAGGTCAACAAGATCGCCCGCATCCAGCAGCTGATCCACTCCTACCGCGTGCGCGGCCACCTGATGGCCGACACCAACCCGCTGGAATACGTCCAGCGCCGCCACCCGGACCTTGACATCCAGACCTACGGCCTGACCCTCTGGGACCTGGACCGCGAATGGGTCACCGGCGGCTTCGGCGGCAAGGACCGCCTGTTGCTGCGCGACATCCTCGGCGTGCTGCGCGATGCCTACTGCCGCACCACCGGCATCGAGTACATGCACATCCAGGATCCGGTGGAACGCAAGTGGTTCCAGGACGAGCTGGAGCACAAGTACTCCAAGCCGACCCGCGAGGAACAGTTCCGCATCCTGGGCAAGCTGAACGCCGCCGAGGCGTTCGAGACCTTCCTGCAGACCAAGTTCGTCGGCCAGAAGCGCTTCTCCCTCGAGGGTGGCGAATCCCTGATTCCGCTGCTTGACGGCATCATCTCCGACGCCGCCGACGAGGGCATCGACGAGGTCGGCATCGGCATGGCCCACCGCGGCCGCCTGAACGTGCTGACCAACATCGCCGGCAAGACCTACGCACAGGTCTTCCGCGAATTCGAGGGCACCGCGACCCCGGGCTCGGTCCAGGGCTCCGGCGACGTGAAGTACCACCTGGGCACCGAGGGTTCCTACACCTCGGACTCGGGCAACCAGACCCGCGTCTACCTGGCCGCCAACCCCTCGCACCTCGAGGCCGTCGACCCGGTGCTCGAGGGCATCGTGCGCGCCAAGCAGGACAAGTCGGATTCCGCCGACTACAACGTGCTTCCGATCCTGGTGCACGGCGACGCGGCCTTCGCGGGCCAGGGCGTCGTCTCCGAGACCCTCGCGTTCTCGCAGCTCCCGGGCTACAAGACCGGCGGCACGATCCACGTGATCGTGAACAACCAGGTCGGCTTCACCACCGCCCCGACCTCCTCGCGCTCCTCGGTGTACGCCACCGACGTCGCCAAGCAGGTCCAGGCACCGGTCTTCCACGTCAACGGCGATGACCCGGAATCCGTGGTGCGCATCTCGCAGCTGGCATTCAAGTACCGCCAGCGCTTCAACAAGGACGTCGTCATCGACCTCGTGTGCTACCGCCGACGCGGCCACAACGAGGGCGACGACCCGTCGATGACGCAGCCGATGATGTACAACCTGATCGAGGCAAAGCGCTCGACCCGCAAGCTGTACACCGAGGCCCTCGTCGGCCGCGGCGACATCACGCAGGACGAGGCCGACCAGGCATTGCGCGACTACCAGGAACGCCTGGAGCGCGTCTTCGCCGAGACCCACGCGGCCCAGACCTCCCCGATCCCGGTGATCACCGCCGGCACCTCCGCCGTCAACGACCTGGAACTGCCCGCAGCCCAGCGCGACGACGAGGCCGCCCCTGTCAGGGAGAACCCGACGCGGATCAGCGCCGAGACACTGGCCCACATCGGTGCCGCACACGTGGCGATCCCGGCCGACTTCACGGTGCACCCGAAGCTCAAGGTGCTGCTGGAGCGCCGCGAGAAGATGAGCCGCGAGGGCGGCATCGACTGGGGCATGGCTGAAATCGCCGCCTTCGGTTCGCTGTCCATGGAAGGCGTGCCGGTTCGACTGGTGGGCCAGGATTCGCGACGCGGCACCTTCGTGCAGCGCCACGCGGTCTTCCACGACCGCCTCAACGGCGACGAGTGGTACCCGCTGCTGAACCTCTCCGAGGACCAGGCACCGCTGGCGATCTACGACTCCCTGCTCTCCGAATACGCCGCGCTCGGCTTCGAGTACGGCTACTCGGTGGAACGCCCGGACGCCCTGGTGCTCTGGGAGGCGCAGTTCGGCGACTTCGTCAACGGCGCGCAGACCGTGATCGACGAGTTCATCTCCTCCGCAGAGCAGAAGTGGGGCCAGCGCTCCTCGCTGGTCATGATGCTTCCGCACGGCTACGAGGGACAGGGCCCGGACCACTCCTCCGCCCGCATCGAACGCTTCCTGCAGATGTGTGCCGAGCAGAACATGGTCGTGGCCCAGCCGTCCACCGGCGCCAACCACTTCCACCTGTTGCGCCGCCAGGCCTACGCCCGTCCGCGCAAGCCGTTGGTCATCTTCACCCCGAAGCAGCTGTTGCGCCTGAAGGCCGCGGCTTCCTCGGTGGAGGACTTCACCACCGGCACCTTCCAGGAGGTCATCGCGGACACGGCCAACCTGAACCCGGCCGACGTCGATCGCGTGCTGCTGGTTTCCGGCCGCCTGTACTACGACCTGGCCGCGGCCCGCACCAAGGCCGAGGACACCAAGACGGCGATCATCCGCGTCGAGCAGCTTTACCCGCTGCCCGCCGAGGCGATCGCCGCCGAGCTGGCCAAGTACCCGAACGCCGAGGTCCTCTGGGCGCAGGACGAACCTGCGAACCAGGGCCCGTGGCCGTTCGTCGGGCTGAACCTGCCGGGCGAGCTGAACAAGCACATCCGCCTGGTCTCCCGCAAGGCCTCCGCCGCCACCTCGACCGGCACGCACAAGCGCCACGAAGTGGAGCAGGCCCAGCTGATCACCAAGGCCTTCCAGCGCTAGAACGCCGGATGGCACCGGTGAAACGGTGAATTGACAGTGCCTCAGGGGCGGGACGCGACAGTGTCCCGCCCCTGAGGCACTTAACCGACTGCTAGTGTTGGTGCGTACCCGCCCCAGAAAGGTCATTCGTGGAATACCGCACTATCCGACTCACCGCCATTGGCGACGAACTCCTGGCCGGCCACGGGGATCCCCGGGCCCTGGGCTGGTACGGGCGCGTATTGGCACGGACCACCAGCAACGAGGTGCGCATCGAGAGCTACACGCTCGCGGCACCCGGCGAGGGTTCCGAGGCGTTGAGCACCCGATGGTTCGACGAGGCGTCGCGCCGCTTCGGCGAGAACGTCGACAACCGGCTTGTCGTCGCGCTCTCCGACCGCGACCTTGACCTGGGCCTTTCCACGGCGCGCAGCCGGTTGAACCTGGCGAACATCCTCGACTCGGCATCCCAGATGAGCATCAAGGCACTCGTCGTGGGACCGGCCCCGGGCCTGGATCCCGAACGCAACCACCGCCTGGCCGAGCTCTCCCACGTGTACGGGGACGTGGCCACGCGCCGGCGCCACCACTACGTGGACACCTTTACCCCGCTTCAGAACCACGCCCAGTGGCGCAGCGACCTGAACGCCAACGGCGGGCTCCCCGGCCAGGCCGGCTACGGGCTCATGGCGTGGCTGGTGCTGCACCGCGGCTGGTACTCCTGGCTGGGTCTGCCGGAGCCCGCTGCAAGCTAGTTTCCGCGCGTCGGCGCGCATATTGGGCATCTGGCGCAGTCTGTGAAAGACTTGCAAAAGTCCAACTATGGCCTGCGACACACAAGGAGTCATCACATGAGCAAGCGTTCACGTAAGCGTAAAGACCGTAAGCGCGGCGGCGCCAACCACGGCAAGCGTCCCAACAGCTAATTCGCCGCTGGTTCCCGTCTGCCGGGCACCGCGCCACGAATAAAAGTGTGGCCCCGAGACCTGCAAACAAGTCTCGGGGCCACACTTTTATGTTTCCGCGGGCCAACCGAGGGCAGACGGCCCGGGGCTCCCCGCGGGGGCCGGGCTACCTAGCCGTGGCCGATTTCCACGCGGATCTCACTGATCCGGGAAATGATCTTCGACTTCAACGTCTCAGGCGCGATTTCCTGGCAGCTGCGGCGCACCACCGAACGGATGATGCACTCCAGGTCGTATTCCTCGGCACATTCGTTGCAGTGTTCCAGGTGGGCCTTGACCTCCGAGAGGTCCTGCAGCGACAGGGCGCCATCGAGGTACTCGTAGAGGCGAACGATGCGCTTGTCGTCGCAGTCGCCCAATGAATAGCAGTCACCCATTACTTCTTCTCCGCTCCGGGCTTGGCCGCCCCTTGGGTCTTTGGTGGCTGGCCGCCGCCACGCTCATGGGCGTAGTCGGCCAGCAATTCTCGCAATTGTTTACGTCCGCGGTGCAGCCGTGACATCACCGTGCCGATCGGCACACCCAGGATTTCCGCTGCCTCCTTGTACGGGAAGCCCTCCACGTCGACGAAGTACACGGCGAGACGGAATTCCTCCGCAATGGCCTGCAACGCGTTTTTCACGTCCGAATCCGGGAGGTGGTCCAGCGCCTCGACCTCGGCCGATCGCAACCCCGTGGGTGTGTGTTCGGCGGCCTGTGCCATCTGCCAGTCCTCGACGGTGTCGGTGCTGGTGCGCAACGGCTCGCGCTGCCGCTTGCGGTACAGGTTGATGTACGTGTTGGTCAGGATCCGGTACAGCCAGGCCTTCAGGTTGGTCCCGGGCTTGTACTGGTGGAACGCCGAATACGCCTTGGTGTAGGCCTCCTGGACCAGGTCTTCCGCGTCGGAGGGGTTCCGTGCCATGCGCATTGCGGCCGAATACAGCTGGTCGACATATTGCAGGGCATCGCGCTCGAAGCGCTCGCGGCGCTGTGCTTCGGTCTCATCGGCTGCCGGTACGGTGTCGGTGCCCTGGGTATCTTCGGTCATCACGGCCCAGTCTACGCGTAGCGGCGCCGCTACGGCACTCGGGGCAGCGGCCTCTAGCACAACCATATGTTCCTCCACCTGTTGGCAACCTTCGACACCGGCCGATCGCGTCTCGCCGCCGCCCAAACATCGGGGCGGGTGCGGACAAACGCAACATCCGGTAAAGAGGTAACACCGGGCATCCCCGCACTATTCCATCGCTCCCCGCCGGCTCCCGTTGCCCGCGTGCCGCCCGCTCGGCGCACGCTCCCCCGGCGCGCCGCGCGAACGGCTAGGATTGAGGGCAGGCACTGCGTCCGGGCCACGGCCCAGGTTTCGCGGTCCGCCCGTGTTTTACACAGCACACCCGATCCCCCTTGGCCGGGGCCAACCCCGGCCACACGTTCACCACCGGAGGCAGCCGATGAGCATGCAGAACACCGTTGATCAGTTATGGGACGCCCCGCATCCGGGCACGCCAGTGAACGGCACGGTCGTCGTGCCCGCCTCCAAGTCGCTGACCAACCGTTATCTGCTGCTCGCGGCCCTGGCCGACGGCACCTCGCGGATCCGCAACGCCCTGGCCTCGCGCGACTCCGACCTGATGATCGCGGCGCTGCGCGCGATCGGCGCGGGCATCGAGGTGCTTCCGCAGCCCGACGGCACGATCGACCTGCTGGTCACCCCGCTGGCCGCGGCCGGCGAGACCGCCGACACGGGAGCCGCTCCTGAAAACGTCGCCATCGACTGCGGCCTGGCCGGAACCGTGATGCGCTTCGTGCCGCCGCTGGCGGCCCTGGTGCGCGGGGAGTTCTCCTTCGACGGGGACCCGCACGCGCGCCTGCGCCCCATGGCGCCCATCGTCGCCGCCCTGAAGGACCTGGGCGTGCAGGTGGCCGAGCACGGCGCCGCCGGCATGCTGCCGTTCACGGTCAGCGGCACCGGAACCCTTGCCGGCGGATCCATCGTGGTCGACGGGGCCAGCTCCTCCCAGTTCATCAGCGCGCTGCTGCTGATCGGCGCCCGCACCGCGGACGGGCTGGAAATCACCGCGGCCCCGGGCCCGATCGCCAGCCCCGACCACATCGAAATGACCGTGCAGACCCTCGGCGAGCTCGGCGTCACCGTCACCCGGCCCGACGCGCGCAGCTGGAAGGTCGAACCCGGAACCATCGGCGCCTTCGACAAGGTCATGGAGCCGGACCTCTCCAACGCCGGCCCGTTCCTGGCCGCGGCCCTGGTCACCGCCGGCACCGTGCGCATCCCGCACTGGCCGGCCGCCACCACGCAGGTCGGCGACCGCTGGCGCGAGATCCTCGGCGCCATGGGCGCCCAGGTCCGCCACCTGGCCGACGGCACGCTGGAGGTCACCGGGCCCGCCGAGATCAACGGCATCGACTTCGCCGACGCCTCCGAGCTCGCACCCACGCTGGCCGCGCTCTGCGCCCTGGCCACCGGCCCCTCGCGGCTGACCGGCATCGCGCACCTGCGCGGGCACGAGACCGACCGGCTGGCCGCGCTGGCCACCGAGATCAACAACCTGGGCGGCAAGGTCACCGAGCTCGAGGACGGGCTGCTGATCGAACCGGCAAACCTGCACGGCGGGGACTTCGGCACCTACGCCGACCACCGCATGGCCACCGCCGGCGCCATCATCGGCCTGGCCGTTGAGGGCGTGCGCGTGATCGACATCGCCACCACCGCCAAGACCATGCCCGACTTCCCCGCACTCTGGATGACGCTGGCCACCAGCGGAAAGGCCGCACACTAAGCACATGGCACGCAACACCGAGGATTGGGAAGACTTCACGGTCCGCACCCGCCCGAACAAAAAGGGCACCCGCCCGCGCACCAAGGACCGCCCCGCGTACGAGGAGGCGGTGATCGGCCGCATCATCACCGTGGACCGCGGACGCTACACCGCGATCCTCGACGAGGACACCGCGAGCGAGCGCATCGTGATCTCCGCCCGCGCCCGCGAGCTGCGCCGCAACCCCGTGGTGCCCGGGGACTTCGTCGCGCTGGTCGGCGACACCACCGGCGAGCCGGACACGCTGGCCCGGCTGGTGCGCATCGAGGAACGCTCGACGCTGCTGCGCCGCAGCGCCGACGACACCGACCCGGTGGAGCGCGTGGTGGTCGCCAACGTGGACCAGCTGGTGATCGTGGTGGCCGCGGCGAACCCGGAGCCGCGCACCGGCTTCATCGACCGCGCGGTCGTGGCCGCGTTCGACGCCGGCATCCGCCCGCTGCTCTGCGTGACCAAGGCCGACGTGCGCGACCCGGAGCCGTTCCTGGAGAACTACCGGCACCTGGACATCGACATCGTCATCTCCCGCACCACCGCGCAGGATGCCACGGGCATCGACGCGCGAAGCGCCGACGGGCTCTCCGCACGCCTGGCCGGCACCCCCGTGGAGCTGCTGCGCGAGCACCTCGCCGGCAAGGTCTCGGTGGTCATCGGGCACTCCGGCGTGGGCAAGTCGACGCTCGTGAACGCGCTCACCGGCGCCGAGCGTGCCACCGGAAACGTCAACGCCGTCACCGGCCGCGGCCGCCACACCTCCTCCTCCGCGCTCGCGCTGCGCGTGGACGACGCCCCGTCGGGCACCTGGATCATCGACACCCCGGGCATCCGCTCCTTCGGGCTGGCCCTGGTGGACCCGGAGAACATCCTCAAGGCGTTCGACGACCTGGAGCCGATCGCCGCGGACTGCGAACGCGGCTGCACGCACAAGGCCTCCGAGCCGCATTGCGCGCTCGACGCCTGGGTGGCCTCCGGCGAGGCGGGTCCGATCGGCACCGCCCGGCTGGATTCCTTCCGCCGCCTGCTCGGCCAGGACGAGACCACCGAGGCCAAGGAACTGGGCTCCTTCTAGCCGGCGCGGCTTCCCGTCCGGCCCGACGCGGGCCGGACACGGATCGGCCCCCGCGGGCCCGGGTGGGATAGGTTTAACAGCATGAACTCCGATGTGATGACGTACAACGACGACCTGCGGCTGGCCCACGTGATTGCGGACTCGGTCGACTCGTTGACCCTCTCCCGCTTCAAGGCCGTGGACCTGGTGGTGGAGACCAAGCCGGACCTCACCCCGGTCTCCGACGCGGACAAGGCCGCCGAGGAAGCGATCCGCTCGCACCTGCACCGGGCCCGCCCGCGCGACGCCGTCACCGGCGAGGAATTCGGCACCACCGGCAAGTCGAACCGCCACTGGGTCATCGACCCGATCGACGGCACCAAGAACTTCGTGCGCGGCGTCCCGGTCTGGGCCACGCTGATCGCGCTGATCGAGGACGGGGAACCGGTGGTCGGGCTGGTCTCCGCCCCGGCGCTGGGCCGGCGCTGGTGGGCAGCAAAGGACATGGGCGCCTACACCGGCAAGTCGATGTCCTCCGCACACAAGCTGCAGGTCTCCTCGGTCTCCAAGCTGGAAGACGCCTCGCTGTCCTACTCCTCGCTCTCGGGCTGGAAGGAGCGCGGGCAGCGCGAGAACTTCATCGAGCTCACCGACGCCCTCTGGCGCACCCGCGCCTACGGGGACTTCTGGTCCTACTGCATGGTCGCCGAGGGCGCCGTGGACCTGGCCGCCGAACCCGAGCTGAACCTCTACGACATGGCCGCCCTGGTGCCGATCGTGCGCGAGGCCGGCGGGCGCTTCACCTCGGTGGAGGGCGTCGAGGGCTGCGACGGCGGCAACGCCGTCGCCAGCAACGGCCTGCTGCACGATGCGGCCCTGGACATCCTGAACGCCGGCCGCTGATGCACCGCCCGCATCCAGACGCGCTGACAGCCAGCGAGGAGAACTACCTCAAGGCGCTGCACGCGCTCACCGAGTGGGAAAACGACCCCGTGACCACCGGGAACATCGCCGCGCAACTGGGCGTCGCGCCCGCCTCGGCGACCTCCATGGTGGCCAAGCTCGCCGGCAAGGACCTGCTGGTGCACCCGCGCTACGGCGCCATCGAGTTCACCCCCGCCGGGCGCCTTGCGGCGCTCTCCGTGGTGCGCCGGCACCGGCTCATCGAGACGTTCCTGCTCAACGAGCTCGGCTACTCCTGGGACGAGGTGCACAACGAGGCCGAACAGCTCGAGCACACGGTCTCCGACCGCTTCATCGAGGCACTCGCCGCGCGGCTCGGCCACCCGGCCGCGGACCCGCACGGCGACCCTATCCCGGGGCCCGACGGCACCGTGGCGATGCCGCCGGCCATCCGGCTTGACCGCTTCATCCATGTCGACGCCGGAACCGCAGCGCCCACGCGCGCGATCGTGAGCCGGATCAGCGATGAGGACCCGGCCTGGCTGCGCCGCTGCACCGAGCTCGGCATCGCCCCCGGCGCCGTCATCGAGCTGCCGCACCCGCAGCTCAGCGACATCGACGCCACCATGATGTGGGTCCTGCCCGCCGATTCCGGGTCGTAAACCCCTGCTGCGGGCTGTGTCGACCACAGGCGCGACCTGGGTCGACACGGCTCCCGCCGATTGCACGCCGAAGCGGCGCCCCCGGAACTTCTAACGGGCGGCGCGGCGCCCCGAGCCCTTCGATTTCCGTCGGCGCTTCGCGGCCGCGGCATGCCCCGGCTTCCCGGCATTCCCCGCGGAATCCTGGCCGCGAACCAGCATCGTCAACACGACGCTGACCACAGTGAGCGCGCCCATGGCGATCGCCAACGCCGGCTGCCCGGCAACAACCAGCAGCACGGCCCCCGCGGCGAAGAGCGCATGGCCCAGCAACGCGTGCGGCACGGGGGAAACTCGGTAGCGCGCCTTCGGGGACATGAACAGGCCCCAGAAGACCATCAGCGGGATCACCGTGACCAGCACGGCGAGCACGGGAGCCAGCGGCAGCGCACCCAGGGCCCACAGCGCGCCGGCGCCGAGCAGCGCGACCTCCAGCACAAACGAGACGGCCATCAGCGCCGTGAGCGCCGCGGTGCGCACGCTGCCGCTCGCCCGGCCCTCGGCCGATGCAGCCGATGCAGCCGACGGGGCTTCCACGACCACAGGCTCACCTGCAGTCCCAGGGACTTCCGCCACCGCCGTTTCGGCATCTTCAACGGGCGTTCCCCCGGCGGCCGGTCCAGCGGACGACGCCTGCTCAGCGGACGAGACGGTTTCCTGTCCGGTTGCGGCGTCTTCGGCCGGCAGCACCAACGCGTCCGGCGCGGGCTCTCCCGGACGTCCTTCTGCGGCCGTTTCGTCGGATTCCGGGAGGACGTGCGCATCCGGCAATTCATCGGCAGCGGGAACAACCGATTCCGGCATGGCAACCTGCTTGTCTTCCCCGGTGACCACCGGCTCCTCCGGGACGGATGCTGCGGCCCGGTCGGCCACCCCATCCGCCGTCCGAGGCGCATCGCCGCTTTCCCGCACAACGGGAGCAGGCTTCGCGCCCGGAACCGCGTTGCCTCCTCGAACTGGTTTGGCACCCGCAACGGCATGTGTTCCCGGAGCGGAGCTGTCCGGCAGTGTTTCCACCGTGGGAACGGGTTGCGCGGGCACAGCGACGGTCCCCGGCGCAGCGGCGCTAGGCGCGGGCACCTTTGCCGGTGCCGGTTTCCCGGGCTTCGCCACCGGCACCACGACCTGCGGCCTACCCGCGACAGGGCGCTGTGCGGCCGCGGCCGGGCCTGCGGTCGATTCGCTAGCGGCACCCGCCTTGGCCGCGGGCTGGACACGGTGCGGCTTCATCATGGCCGGCGTGGGCCTCACGACCGACGTCGCCTGCCCGCCTGCGGCGCGACCCGGCCGGGCACCCGCACCATCGGCGACCCCAGGCCCGGCGGCAATCCCCGCACCCGGCTTCGGGCCGACGGCAGGCTTGGGCGCTTCCCCGGGTCCGGACTTCACCACGCGCGTGACCGCTTCCACCGGCTTGCCCGGCTTCGAAGCGAACTTTGGTCCGGGCCTCAGTGCCGGCTTCTCGTGTGCCTGTGCCTGCGTTTGTGCCTTCGTCTTGGCCGGTTGCCGTGGCCCCGGTTTCGGGACTGTCACTTCCTCCGTGGCAGGGCGCACAACATCGCCTCGGGCACCTGCGACACCGGAATTCTCCGATGGTTTCCCATTGCTGGACGCTGGTTGCTGCTGCATGTGGTCTAACCTCACCAAAACTCGTCATTGCTGAGCCTTCGCCAAGCTCAACACTTACATCTCAAGTCTATGTCGACGCTCCGGGCGACCCCAACGAGCCACACGCTGCCCGGCCCCACGGTCCGCCACTGGCGGGTTTTCCACATCGCGCTGCCACGTGCTTTCGGCACACACCGCACGCGGCCCATGATCGTGGCATGAACACCGAGCAGTTCGTCGATCTCCTGGCCAAGGAGCGCGGAGAATCCGCGTCACCCGGTCGGCCCGGGCCTCCAAGGTCCCGGGCCGACCGGGTGCGCGCCCTGCTCGCCGCGGAAGAGCTCTTCGTCGGACTCGCCACCGACATCGCTGCCGACCACGGCTCCCCCACCATCGCCGCACTGCTGGGCATGGTCATCGAGCGGGCCCACAGGCGCATCGGATTCAGCCAAATCCTGGCCGCGGACGCGGCACGGTCCACCCTTGCCCATGAGCTGCCCATCGAAACCCTGAACCAGCTGCGCGGCATCGTCACCGACCCGAAGGGCTTCCTCGCGGGCACGGAGGCACTTCCGGAGGATCCCCGGTCGGTTCCCTCCGGCCGGCCGCCGCACAAGGACACCCCCGATTTCCTGCAGAAGTCCCTGGGCATCAGCTTCTTCGAGGCCCGTGATCGCGTGCAGGCAGCCGACGTCCTGCTGCCGCACACCGACATCAATGGGATTCGTGAGCCCGTCCGGTACCCCGGAATCGCCGGAGCCCTGTGCAACGGCAGGCTCGGTGCACGCGAGGCAGTACGCGGGGCCAAGAAACTCGACAGGTTGCGCCCCGCCATCTTCCGGCAACCCCACGCAGCGCGCCTCGCCGCGGAGGTAGAGGCGCAGATCCTCGACTCGATGCTCACGCAGAACGAGCAAGCCACCAACAAGCTCTTCGACACCATCGAGCAGAACCTCACCCAAGTGCGTGAAGCCGAGCCCGGTGACGAGGAAATCCGAGCGAAGACCGGAATCTTCCTCACCCGCCGCACCACCCATTTCACCTACCTGAGCATCTGCGTGCGCAATGTCGATGCAGAGCTGTTCTTTTCGCACTTCGCGCTCTCTGACAACCCCCGCACCAACGCAGGCAATCGCAGGGCCCTGGCCGACGACGCTCGCAGCGCTGAGCCGGGCTCCACCATCGCCGAGGAGAATGGCAGCTGGACCGGCTCCTCCGGTGGGGCCGAAGCCGATGCCGGCACGACGTCCGACCAGGACCGCTCGCCCCGCATTCCCGAATGGGCAGTGGCGCCGGGAACCCCCGTCGAAGAGCGCCCGGTGGCCGCCTACACGGATCTTGGCAAGGCCATCCCCCGACGCGGGACCCAATCGAGCGATCCAGTTCCGGGCACCGCCCCCACCGGCGATCACACCGGGGACAACGGCGAGTTCCCGCCAGGCGGGCTCAACAGCACCTCCCCGGGCGATGACGGACTCACCCCGGCGATGCGACACCTGCAAACTCTGCTCAACATCATGCGGTCGGCCGGCGGCGCCAACCAACCGGGCAAGACCGGGTTGCCCCGATCCACCATGGTCGTATACTGCCAGCTCACCACGTTGCTCGGCTTGGCCGGGGACGCGGGCCTCACCCAGCACGGGGTACCCGTTTCGCCGGGCGATCTTCGCCGCGCACTCTGCGAGGCGGAAGTGATCCCCATGGTGCTCAACGGCCAAAGCCAGATCCTGGACCTCGGGCGCGCCGAAAGATACTTCCCCGACTACATGCGCCAAGCCATCTTGGCCAGGGACGGCGGATGCATCGTTCCGGGGTGCACGGTCCCTCCGGAGCACTGCGAGATCCACCACCTCAAGCCGTGGTCGGAGGGCGGGCTGACCCGCGTGAAAGACGGCGCTCCTCATTGCAGCTCGCATCACCATGCCGTCCATACGAGCCAGATCAAGGATGTCCTTAACGATGACGGCTTGCCTGCCGTGATCCTGCCCGAGTACATCGACCCCGAGCAAAAGCCACGACGCAACTCCTACTGGGGACAACAGGCACAGACCCAGCGACCACTTTTCTGAATCGAAGCGGATTCCGCTGGCGAATCACCCCTGCGCATTGCGAACACTGCCCGCTTAGGGAACCGGCTACAAGCTTTCGCACAGGGCACGGGACAAGCAGGGAGCTAGAACTCAAGGGACCTTGAGTTCTAGTGGTCGTTGCAACACCCCTAGAATTCGCCGACCGAGGCCCACTGCAAGTTAAACAAATCCGGCTCCGGAATCACGTGGATTCCGGAGCCGGTAATTGTGGAGATGGGGAGAATTGAACTCCCGTCCGATGTGGTGTTGCCAGGTCTTCTCCGGGCGCAGTTTGCAGTGGAATTTCTCTGCTCCAGCCGTCACGCAAACAAGCGGCTGATCCGAGCACAGTTACCTAAATTATGCAGGTCGTTCCGGTAACACTAACTTCCCGCAGTGGCTATCTAAATGACGTTAGGATCAGGGGCGATAGCATCCCCTGGCTAACGGACTGGTCTGGCTGCTTAGGCAGCGAGAGCGAAGTCAGTGCGCTTTGAGTCGGCACTTATTGTTTTGCAAAGAGCGTTTACGAGATAACTTTGCATCCTCGGCCCGCTTCACATGTCGCGACTCACACCGTCGAAACCGATCATCCCCGTATTTTGTTGTCAACGAACGGCTTGCACCGTTCCAACTCCACGGTTTTATCCGTGGATACCTAGTATAACGCACAAATGCGTTACGTCTATTCCCAATTTTACTCGCGGTTTCCCCGGTTGCGTTCACGCATGGTGCGCAACGCTTCGCGATTGTCTTGCTTCTCCCGCAGGGACTGGCGCTTGTCGTATTCCTTCTTGCCTCGGGCCACGCCGATCTCGATCTTGGCGCGCCCGTTTTTGAAGTAAAGACTCAGTGGAACGATCGTCAGGCCGGACTCGGAGATCTTTCGTTCGATCTTCGTCAGTTCCTGGCGGTGCAGCAGCAGCTTGCGTCGGCGGCGTGCCGCATGATTGGTCCAGGAACCGTTGAGGTACTCGGGAATGTAGACGTTCTCGATGTACAACTCGTCACGGTAGAACTGGCCAAACCCGTCAACAAGCGATGCCTTGCCTTCGCGAAGCGACTTCACCTCGGTGCCGCTAAGCACCATTCCGGCTTCAAAGGTATCGAGGATTTCATAGTCATGCCGGGCCTTGCGATTGCTCGCAATGATCCGTTCCTCCGGGTCTTTTTTAGCCATGTCGGCAGCTCCTCTCCACGTAAGACTTCATAGTTCTGCGAAATTACAGTTTACCGCTAGAGAAGTCCCAATGGGTTCACGGCTGTACCGTTGACGATGGTCTCGAAGTGCATGTGACAACCGGTGGAGTTGCCTGTCGTGCCGACATAGCCAATGACCTGACCCTGCTTGACATGCTGCCCGTTTCTGACGTTCAGACTCTGCATGTGGTGGTAGTTCGTTGCGAGGGCCTTGCCTCGAATCACGCCATGGCTGATTGTGACCTTGTTGCCGGAAGTTCCGCCCCATCCGGCAAACCAAACCTCACCGTCAGCCGCAGCCCGCACCGGCGAACCGCACTGGCCGCCAAAGCCCCAGTCCACACCGGCATGTACGTAACCACCGCGTCCGCCATAATCGATGGTCCCCGCGGGAGTTGGACGCCAACCGAAGCTCGAAGTCTGACGACCTCCGCTAACGGGCTTGATCAAACCCCAAGAACTACGTTCGGCTTCAGGAGCCTGGGACTTGGGAGGGACATACTGCGGCTTCACATACTTGTTCGGCTTTTTGGTGGCAGCAGCCTCTTTCCTAGCCTTTTCCGCCCGAGCGGTTTCTTCACGCTCCCATTTGGCCTTTGCCTCGGCAATCCGCTGGCGTTCGGCTTCCTCGGCCTTGCGCTTCTTTTCCGCGGCCTCGCGGATTATTCGATCCTGACGTTCCTTGAGGGCCGCATTGTTCCGGGCCTGGGCGGACTCCTGCGCCTTCAGCTTTTCCTGGATCTGTGGACGCTTGGCCAATAATTCGGCACTCAGCGACTCCGTTTTGGAAATGATTCCATCAAGTTCCTGTTTCTTGGATTCAGCCTCATTGCGCGCTACTTCTTCGCGGGCCAATGCCGCGTCTGCCTGGGCCTTGAAATCGGCAATCTCTTTTTCGACTGCAGCAAGGCGCAGCTTCGCGTTTGCGTCCGTTGCCGATTGCTGGCTCAGGGAATCCAAGGCAGCGTTCTGAGAACGCATGGCCTGATCCGCCAAGTCCATTCCGGTCGCAAGATTTCCCGTTGAACTCACGTTGAGCATCAAGGTCAAGTCTGAGGAAACGCCGCCCCGCTTGTAGGCCTGGGTTGCGATCTGGCCGATGATTTTCTTGGTGTCCTCGAGCTTGGCCTTGTCCTCAGCCATCTTCACGTTTAGTTGGTCACGCGTCTCACGCGCTGCTTGGAGACGCCGCTCAAGATCGGCAACCTCATCGGAAGCTCGTTGCACACGCCCCTGGGCATCGGCCAATGCCAGACGGGCACTCGGCAGCTGGGCCTGATATTCCCGGAGCTCCGAGTCGGCAGCTTTGATGTCGGCGTCAAGGAATTCCATGTCTTCCGACAAGTCTTCGATGTTTTGCTGGATCTCGACCTTGCGATCGTCTAGCTCATCAGAGTGTGCACCTACCCCGCCTGAGACCAGCAGTGCAGCTGAAATCGCGCCCACTACTCCTGCACGTGCGACCCGAAACCATACTGCTTTGGCCAACATAAGTTTCCTTTGTCCCGATAACTTCTTAGTGACAAACATGAAAATACGACGCACTAAACCTTCAAGTAGCGCCGCAAGGTTACGATCGACGATACACCAGCCAAAACCACGCCGAGTAGGATCAACGCCGGTGCGACCATGAAAACCTCGCCGGTGGAGATAAATGCCGTATCCGGATACTCCTGGGCAAGCTTGCCGTCAATGAAGAACCTGGCCATGCCCCACAGCACGCCGGATGCCAATAGCGCACCCAACAGGCCGGCGATAACGCCCTCCACCACAAAGGGCAGCTGGATCGAGGCCTTTGACGCGCCGACCAAACGCATGATCCCTGTTTCGCGTCGCCGCGTGAACGCGGACAGCCTGATCGTTGTTCCCACCAAGAGCACCGCGCAAACAATCATGACGCCGGCAATGCCGATGGCCACGACCGAAGCGATATTGATGATCGAGAAGATTTTTTCAAGAAGGTCACGCTGGTCGATCACGACGTCAACGCCCTTCATGGATGAGAAGAGCTCGTTGATCACGTCGTATTTTTCGGGGTCGACCAGGGACACCCGGAAAGATTCCGGAAGTTGGTCAGCCGTGACGGTGTCGACAATGGCAGAGTTTTCAAACTGCTGACGGAAGTGCGCGAGCGCCTGTTCCTTGGATTCGTGTTCAAAGCTGGCCACGTACGGTTTGACCGCGGCTGATTCGAGCATGGCCTGGATGTCGCTGCGCTGCGCGTCGGTCACTGCACCGTCGGCGCAGGTGGCCGATCCGTAGTCTTCGCCGCAAAGGAAGACCGCAACCTGGACCTTGTCGTACCAGTAGCCCTTCATTTGCGTGATCTGCATTTGCAAGAGGGCTGCGGCGCCCACGAAGGTCAACGAAACAAACGTGACCAGCACAACGGAAATCACCATGGAAAGGTTGCGGCGCAGGCCGTAGCCTACTTCGCCAAGAATAAATCCGAGCCTCATGGCATGTCATCCTCTGTGTCGAACGGGGCGAAGGCTTGGCTGCTGGGTGCGCCCTTGCTCAGCTCGCCGGGTCCGGCAACTCGCAACTCGCGTGTGCCGTCCTGGTTGATCACCGGAATCATCGAGGTGTACTCACCGGCCGTCTCGTCACGCATGATCTTGCCTGCGGAAAGCTCGATCACGCGGCGACGCATCGAGTTCACGATGCCGTCATCGTGCGTGGCCATCAGGACCGTGGTGCCGTTCTGGTTGATGCGGTCCAGGACATTCATGATGCCGACACTGGTTGCGGGGTCCAGGTTGCCGGTTGGCTCATCGGCCAACAAGATCGCCGGCTTGTTGGCGATGGCACGGGCAATGGCGACACGCTGCTGCTCGCCGCCGGAAAGCTCGTTCGGTTTTCGCTTTTCCTTCCCCTCAAGGCCCACCATTTTCAGGACCTCGGGAACGTGCTCGCGAATGGAATTTCGGCTCTCGCCAATGACCTGCATGGCAAAGGCAACGTTGTCGAAAACGTTCTTTTGCGGAAGCAGGCGGAAATCCTGGAAAACGACGCCGATGCCGCGGCGCAGCTTGGGCACGCGCCATGAGGGAATTCGCGCCACGTTCTGCCCGGCCACGTGTACCGAACCGCTGGTTGCGACGAGTTCCCTCAGCACCAGGCTCAGGAAAGTGGACTTACCGGATCCCGAGGCGCCGACAAGGAACGCAAAGTCGCCACGATCGATCTCGATACTGATGTTGTCCAAACCTGGACGTGACTTCTGGTCGTAGACCATAGTGACGTTTTCGAATCTAATCATCACAGCTCTGCCCGTCGGATCGCCGGCAGAAGGATCCATGGAACGGGACTTTTGTTTTAAGGGAGATTCAAGGCCAGCTCTTGCACTCTATCGGCACCGCGACGGCTGCACGGCGCTCATAACAGGCGTGTCACGAAACTGTGTGTCTCATCGCAGAACGCTGCGAGCCTGATCCAGCCCGCCCTCGAGGCATGCCCCGAAACAGCGAAAACGCCGGCTGTGGCCAGGCCGCGTTCGGGGCCGATGTGCGACCGAATACGAAGAAGCCCTCGTCGATACGGATATCAACGAGGGCTTCGAGCCGGGAGAATCGCCTCATCCGGCGTTTGGTTTCTAGGCGACCGGGCGGCGCTGGGTTGCACGCCAGCGGATGCCGGCATCGATGAAGTCGTCGATGTCCCCGTCAAGTACGGCGGAGGTGTTGCCGACCTCGTGCTCGGTGCGAAGGTCCTTGACCATTTGGTACGGGTTCAACACGTAGGAGCGCATCTGGTCGCCCCACGACGCCTTCACATCGCCGGCCATTTCCTTCTTCTGGGCGTCCTGCTCCGCCTTTTTCACCAGCATCAACCGGGACTGCAGCACGCGAAGGGCCGCGGCACGGTTCTGGATCTGCGACTTCTCGTTCTGCATCGACACCACGATGCCCGTGGGAATGTGGGTCATGCGCACCGCCGAGTCGGTGGTGTTCACCGACTGGCCGCCCGGGCCCGAGGACCGGAACACATCGACCCGGATCTCGTTTTCCGGGATCTCGATGGAGTCGGTTTGCTCGATCAGAGGAATGACCTCGACCGCGGCAAACGAGGTCTGGCGGCGCCCCTGATTGTCGAAGGGGGAAATGCGCACGAGGCGGTGGGTGCCGGCCTCGACGGACAGGGTGCCGAAGGCGTAGGGCGCGTTGACTTCGAAGGTCGCGGACTTCAGCCCGGCCTCTTCGGCGTAGGAGGTGTCCATGACCCGGGTGGAATAGCCATGCTTTTCCGCCCAGCGCAGGTACATCCGCATCAGCATTTCGGCGAAGTCCGCGGCATCAACGCCGCCGGCGCCGGCGCGGATCGTCACAACGGCCTCGCGCGAATCGAATTCGCCCGACAGCAGCGTGACGACCTCGAGGTCGGCGAGCGCCTTGCGCACCGACTTGAGCTCGTCTTCCGCCTCGCGCAGCGAATCCTCGTCGGCCTCCATCTCTGCGAGCTCGACAAGCACCTCGAGGTCGTCGATGCGGGTGGCGATGGTGGTCAGCCGTTCGAGTTCCGACTGGCGGTGCGAAAGCTTGGAGGTCACGACCTGGGCGGCGGCAGGGTTGTCCCAGAGATTCGGCACGCCGGCTTCCTCGGAGAGCATCTCGATGTCGGCGCGAATGCGCGGAACATCGGACACCTCTTCGATCGAGGCGTAGGTGGAGCGCAGTGCGCGGATTTCTGCGGGGAAGTCAGTTGAAGCCATGGTGGTTCCAGCCTACGACATTTGCGGGCCATCTCTTGGCGGACGACGGGTTATTTCCGCCCGGCAGGTGTTCGGCCCTCCCCCGCTGGAGAAACGGCACCGGGGCATCCGGCTATCTGGAGAGCAGGGTGCGCGCCTTGGATTCCACCGAGATGCCCACCCCGGCGGGCACCACCCAGCCTACGATCGGCGGGTGGACCGTGGCGCCGAGCCGCAGGTGCGCGGTCAGCCCGTCGCCCTGGACGCCTGCCGACACAATGCGCAATTCCGCGAAATCCGAACCGGCGCCGATGTCGTCGAGGTACTTTCCAGCGGCCGACCGGACCTCGGCGGGGTCCAGGCGCAGCGTTGCATCCGCCTGCCCCGTGGCATCGAGCTCGAAGTTGTCCGCCGCCGCGGCGACGGCCCCGTCGGCCACAGCGAGCAGCTTCCGGGCCTGGACGTTGACGGCGGTGGCGGCCAACACGACGCTGATCGTGAGCAGGGCCAGCGCGATCATGCCGATGATCAGGATGATCGACTGCCCGGCTTCGGCGTCCGCCACCCGCAAGGCGCTTCCGCGGGCACGGGTCACACGGCCCCGAGTGCGGTCGGCGTTGCGGTTGCCGGTGGCGCCGTGGCGGCGGCCAGCGCCCGGGCTACCCATACCGGTCCACCCGGTGGGTGGTGCTTGAGCTGATTTCACCGGTCCGCCAGTTCCAGCCCTGCGGCAGCAACGGCAGCACCGTGTCGATCGAGACGCTCACCGTGACCGTGCTGCCCGGCGAAAGGCACGCCCCGTTGCAGCTGTAGCTGAAGCTCGCCCGGCCGCGGTCGATGCCCATGTTGGCAGCCGCGCGGTTCACCGCATCGGCCACGCGGTCACCGGCCTGGGCCTCGGTGTCGGCAGTGACAAAGACCTTGGCCCCGTGGTCGGCCGCGCCCACCGCCGCATAGGTCGCCGACTGGAGCTGTGCGGCACCGATCACCAGGTAGATCAGCGGCACCATGAGCAGCACCACCAGGAAAATGAACTCGATCACCGCCGATCCGGCGTCACGGTCTCCGGCCGGCGCCGAACGGATGTGGCCCGTCCCCGTGCCGGCACCGCGGCCAGAGTGGGGAGGCTTCGGGGCAAGGGTGCGTCGCCTACCCATAACGCACCGATTCCCCGTGCACCACGAACTCGCCGAAGCCCTGAACCATGCCGATCAACGGGATTTCCGCCCGCACGGTGATCACCAGGCCCGGACGGCCGCCGATCTCGATGATCCGACCCTCGACGTCGCGGGCGAACCCGTCGTTCAACGCCCCGGAGATCAGTTCCCTGGTGCGTTGCACCCCGTCGGCGGCACCGCGGTCGGCCAGCGTGCCGTGGCGGGCGCCGCTGGCGGCGGCATCCATCAGGGTGTTGCGCACGTGCAGCGCCAGCGCCAGTTGCACCACCCCGAGGAAGACGGCGATGAGCAATGCGCTGACCATGACGAATTCGGCCACCGCGGAACCCCGCTGGCTTCCGCGGGTGTCGGTTCCGGTTCCGGTTCCGAGGTCAGCGGCAGTCGTGGCGGCGCGGTCCAAGGCGGCCGCGCGAGGGCGCGGGGACTCCGCTCGGCGCGCCGACCTTCCTCGGGACGAAGGCACGGCCCGGTACGGGGACATGGCGTGTAACGGGAACATGGGGCGGGCCGCCGCCGTTCTAGCCCAGGCCCGAAACGCTGTCGATCGCCTGGTTGAACAGCTCTTGCAGGCGCGGGCCCGCGATGGCCAGCAGCGCGGCAACCAGCAGCGCGCTCATGAGCGTGATCATGACCCAGCCGGGCACGTCGCCGCGCTCGTCGCGCCGGACCCGTCGCGCCAGGTTGCCGGTGCAGGCGGCCACCCACAAGCCAACGCCGAACAACAAATAGCCGATCCTGTGTGTCTTTCGCATGACGGTTCCTCCTAGGGTTTGACCCGTGGTTGTGCCCCTTCGCCCGGGGTCTGGAATGCGGCGAAGCGGCGGATGGGCGGGGTGCCCATCGTGGTGTTGCACGAAGTGCCCCGCGTGCTGATTCGCGTGTTGATTCGCGTGGCGATCCGGGCTGTTTCGCGTGTGGACCCCCGGCCGGCAGACATCAGTAGCTCATGTCGATCAGCGACAGCCCCGGGTAGACGGCAAAGACGATGGTCAGCGGGAGGATGCCGAAGACGATCGGCACCATCATGCCGATCTCCTTCTTGCCCGCCGTTTCCATCAGGTCGCGCTTGGCCGCGTCGCGCACGTCCTGCGCCTGGGCGCGCATGACCTGGGCGATCGGCGTGCCGCGTTCGCTGGCGACGGTGATCGCGTCGACGAAGCGGGTCATGGCGGTGAGCTGGATGCGGTCGGACATCGCGGCAAGCGCGGCCACCAGCGTCGAGCCGGAGCGGACATCGGCCAGCGCCATCGAGAACTCCTCGCTGAGCGCCCCCTTGGAGGTGCGGGCCACGCGCTCGATGGAGCCGATGGTGCTCTCCCCCGCGCCGACCGCGAGCGCCATCAGCTCGGCGATCGTCGGGAACTGGTTCAGGATCCGCTTGCTGCGGCGGGCGATCTGCTCGCCCAGGTACCAGTCGCGCAGCAGGTAGCCGCCGAGCCCGCAGAAGGCCAGCACCACCAGCGCCAGCATCGGGTTGAAGGCCCCGTTGGCCAGGTTGAGACCGATGTACCCGGCACCGGCGAGGGTCAGTCCCGCGGACCAGAGCAGCTGCTGGGCGCGGAAATCCAGCACGCCGATCGCCAGGCCGGCGCGGGCCAGCCGCCGGGCCAACGCCTCGTTGCCGGGGTTCAGCCGGTGCGTGAAGCGGGCGAGGTCGGCGAGCGCCGGGCCCAGGATGCGGCCCAGCGGACCGAACGGGGTTTGCGCCGCGAGCGGCTCGCCGAACGTGCGGGAGCTGGTGCGTCCGGTGCGCAGGTGCGGGGCCATGCGGTCCGCGAAGCTGATCGGGCGCATGGCAGGCAGCCTGACCAGCACCAGCCAGAGGCCGCTGCCCAGGCACAGTCCCAGGGCCAGCGCGAGGATCGTCGTGGGGCTCATGTGAAGACCCGTTCCTCGGCCGGGAGCCGACCGATGCGCATCATCGCCCGGTAGCAGACGAAGGACACGCCCAGGCCGGTGAGCAGCACCAGCATGCCGGTCACGGTGGAGTAGGCGGCGACGGCCGCCGGTTGTCCGGCCAGCAGCAACAAGATGACCCAGGGGGCCGCGACGGCCAGCCGCGCCGCGGACACGGTCCAGGACTGGCGTGCCTCCAGCTCCCCGCGGGTGCGGGCAGCGTCTCGCAGGAAGGAGCTGAGCGTGCCGAGCATCTCGCCCAGGTCGGTGCCGCCGACCTCACGGGTGATGCGCAGGGCCGCGACGATCTTGTCAGCAACCGGGTCCGCGAGCCGCTGCGCCAGGCGCTCGAGCGACTCCTCGAAGCGGGCGGTGGCCCGGTAGTCGAGCCCGAAGTCGGTGAAGGCCGGACGCAGCGCCTCGGGCCCCTGCTTGCCCAGCTGGGTGAGCGCCTCCGGCAGCGAGAGCCCCGCGCGGATGGCCGAGCGCAGGTGGTCCACGACGTCGGGCCACTGTTCGCGCAGGGCGGCGCGGCGCTTTCCGGCCTGCCGGTGCACGATGGCCCAGGGCGCGAAGGCCCCGAACCCGGTGAAGGTCAGCGCGATCATGAACGCGCCGGTGAGCACCAGCACCGTGAGTCCGGCGACCACGGCGCTGGTGACGGACGCGGAGATGAAGCCGGCCCGGGTGACCTTGTCCATCCCGGCGTGCAGCAGCAGGGTGTCGATCCGCGAAGGGCGCGCCTCCCGGGTGCGCGCCGTGGCGGGGGTGAAGGACCGGAAGATCAGCAGCAGCCCGAATCCCAGGGTGAGTCCCAGCAGCAGGCTCATGCCACGGCCCGCCCGAGTTCGGCCACGTCGATCCCGGCGTCGAGCAGCTTCTGGTGGGCCAGGTCGGCGGCCGGCTGCAGCTGCAGCACCCCGTCGACGGCCTCGAAGAGCGTGGTGGTCTCGATGGCGCCGTTTTCCACCCGGCGGCCCAGGCCCAGGATCTCCCCCACGTAGCGCCGCCCGGGGGCATCGCGCCGGCAATGCACCACCAGGTCGATGCACGCGGCGACGGTCGGAATGACGAAAGCGCTGGAGATGTTCTCGCCCGCCAGCAGCGGGAGCGTGCACAGCTTGGTGACGGCGTCGTGCGCCGAGTTCGCGTGGATGGTACTTAGGCCGGGCAGGCCCGAGTTCAGGGCAATCAGCATGTCCAGGGCTTCGGCCTGCCGCACCTCCCCGACGATCAGCCGGTCCGGGCGCATGCGCAGCGCCTCCTTGACCAGCTTGCGCATGTCGATCTCGCCGGTGCCCTCCAGGTTCTGCTGCCTGGTCTGCAATCCGACGACATCGCGCAGGTTGACCTTCAGCTCGAAGATCTCCTCGATGGTGATCACGCGTTCGCGGCTGCCGATCGAGGAGGTCAGGCAGTTGAGCATCGTGGTCTTGCCGGCCTGCGTGGCGCCGGAGACCAGCACGTTCAGCCCCGCCGCGACCGCCACGTCCAGGTAGTGGGCCCCCTGCGGGGTGATGGTCCCGAGCTCCACCAGGTGCTCCAGCCTGCTGGCCCTGGCGACGAACTTGCGGATGTTCACCGCCCAGTGCCTCCGGGTGATGTCCGGGATGACCACGTGCAAGCGGGAGCCGTCGGCCAGCTGGCAGTCGACGAAGGGCTGCGAGAGGTCAAGCCGGCGGCCCGAGGCCTTGAGCATGCGCTCGACCAGCGCGGGGATCTCGGGCTCGGGGATCCTGATCGACGTCAGCTCGGAGGTGCCCCCGCGGGCCACGAAGACCTCGTGCGGGCCGTTGATCCAGATTTCCTCGATCTCCGGGTCGTCCAGCAGCGGCTGCAGCGCCCCGAGCCCGGCGACGGCATCGAGCACGCGCCGCCTGGCGGCCGTCAGGTCCCCCAGCGGGGGCAGCACCCCCATGAGCGAGCGCTCGTCGTAGTCGCGCACCACGTCCTCGGCCAGCCGGCGCACGTCCCCCAGCTGGGTGGACGGATCCAGCCCGTGCCGGCGGATGAGTTCGCGCACCTCATCGACCACGATGTTTATTGCGTCCACAACTTCGCCCCCGCTTCGTTCCACCCAAGCCGTTCCACCCAAGGTTCGGCGGAATCCGGCGTGTCGTAGAACGCGTGTGCTTCGGGCCGTCTGTCTTGCCCCATGTGACGCCGGGATCCCCACATTTACGGCGAGAATACCCGCGGCCGCGGCGGCCAAACAAGGGCGCGGGGGAATCTGTTGATAACCGGTGCGGGCCGCGGGGCATTCGTCCACAGTCCGCGCCACCCGGGTACCGGCTTCCCACTTGCGTTCTTACGGTTGAGTCAGGAATTTTCGATGCGGCGGGGCGCCGGGGCCCGCCGCCGTGGATCCGCGCAGAAAGGCAGAAAATGGCCGATCGGCTATTCATCCGGTTGTGCTCGGGGCATCCGCAGCGACGTGCCCTGCTTGAACTGGTTTCCGTCCGGGAGTGCAGCGGCCCGCTGCTGGCCGGGGCGCTGGGCGGGCGCTGGCCGGAGGCCTGCTGGTTTTGGGGGCCGATCCCCCTGTCCGAGGTCGATCGGTTGCCCGCGTCCGGCGAGATCTTCCTGTGCGACATGCCGATGGAGGGACAGCCGGACGGGCCTGCTGATTGGTTGGCTGACGGGTTGCAGGAAGGGCAGCCCGGCGGGTTGGCGGAGCGCAACGGCCCCGGTGCGGCCGCCGCGCTGGTCGTCGTGGAAGGCCCCGATCCGGGCGGGATGCTGCCTCTGCGCCGGGGCGTGTATTCGCTGGGGCGCGGCAACGTCGATTTCCGCATCGACGATCCGTGGCTCTCGCGGCTTCACGCGGTGCTCCGGGTGTCGGAGACCTCCATCGTGCTCAGCGACGAGGGCTCCGCAAACGGGCTCTGGCTGGTCGGGGCAAGGATCCGCGAACGGCGGATGCTGCTCGGGGAGCGCTTCACGGCCGGCGGCAGCACCCTTGCGCTGCTGGCCGCGCAGCCTCGCGAGACCGGTCGCGGCCCTTGGCCCCTGCAGCCCATCGCGATCGACGGACGGGAACCGCCGTCGCACCCGGGCACCGTGCTGCTGGGGGCGCTCACCCCGCTGGTGCTGGGCGCCGGGCTCTACCTGATGACCGGCAGCGCCTTTTTCCTGCTCTTCTCCACGTTGTCCCTCCTCACCGGGGGTCTGCCCGCGTTTTTCATGCTCCGGGCCCGACGGGCCTACCGGCGCGCCGCCTCGCTGGCCCGCGCCAGGGACGCGGAACGGCGCGAGGAGCTGGCCGCCCCGATCGGCGCGGTGGCCGCCGGCCTGTGCCGGGCCACCACCACGGCCCCGGACGGATTCCCGCCGATGGTGCCGGGGCATGCGCTGCAGCGGGCATGGGTTCGCTCGGTATCCGGGGCGGCTTCGGGGGCCGCGTCGCCCGAACCTCGCGGCGATCCCGAGCACCGTTCCCCGGCGCTGTTGGCCATACACGACGGGCTGGTCCTGGCGCTTGAGGGCGGGGCCGCCCAGTGGGGCGGGCCACTGCGGGCCGTGCTGGTGCGCTGGTTGCCGTTGCTGCACAGCGGGGCGCTGCGGATGCTTGTGGTGGGTCCGGCGGAGTTCCTGCCCGCCGAGTTCCTCATGCTCCGCGGGGTTGAGATCGGCGGCGTCGGGATCGGCGGCGTCGGGATCGGCGGCGTCGGGACGGTGCCGACCATCGTCTTGGTGGCACCGGGAAACGGAAACACCGTCGAGGGAACCGCCGCCGCGGGGAACGCGGCCCGGCCGGAGCCGCCGCCCGGTTCCGCCGCGGCGCCGGGAACCAAATCGGGTGCTCCGATGGCCTGGGTGTACTGCGGCGGAACACCGAACCAGGTACACGCACAGGTCACCCTCGGCGCCTCGGGCCTGCTGCTGCTCGACGAAGCGGCGTTGGCCCGCAACCCGTGGCTCGGGGTGGCGGCAACCACCGAGGGTCTGCGGATCGAGTCGGCCGCACTGGGCTTCGACGCCCTGGCCCGGGCCGTCCGCCGGGAGTTCTCGGCCGGAACCGGGGGTTGGCCGCGGCTTCCCGCGCCGGGGCTCCCGACGGACACCGGCAAGCGGACACACGGGCCGCTCCCGCAGGCCCTGGGCACCGTCATCGGCGATGCGGCCTCCGGTCCTGTCCGGCTGGACCTGATCCGCCACGGGCCGCACCTGCTGGTCGCTGGGACCACGGGATCCGGCAAGTCGGAGTTGCTGCGCTCGCTGGTCCTTGGCCTGGCGCGCGGCCACGGACCTCACGAACTGGCCTTCGTGCTGGTGGATTTCAAGGGCGGGGCAACACTGGCTCCGCTGGCCGCGCTGCCGCACGTGCAAAACCTGGTGTCCGATCTCGACGCCGCGGCTGCCCGCCGCGTGCTGGAGCAGCTCTCCTGCGAGTTGCGCCGCCGCGAACGCCTGCTGGCGGCGCACCACGCCACAGACATCGCCGGCTACCTGGAATCGCGCACCGAGGCCGACCCGCTGCTGCCAGCGCTGGTGGTGGTCATCGACGAATTCCGCGTCTTCGCCACCGAGCTGCCCGGGGCTCTGGAGCAGATCGTTCAGGTGGCCACCGTGGGCAGGTCGCTGGGCATCCACCTGGTGCTCAGCACCCAACGCCCCGCCGGGACCCTGAACGCGCAGCTGCGCGCCAACATTTCCAGTGTCATCGCGCTGCGCACGACCGGCGAATTCGAGTCGACCGACCTGATCGGCACCGACGCGGCCGCTCACCTGGATCCCGGTGAACCGGGCTGGGCGTTCCTTCGGCTCGGCGGCGAGGCCCCGCTGAAGTTCAGGGTGCACATCAACGCCGTGGCCGGCACCGGGGCAACGCTCCGGGCCTGGGGCAGGAGCCTGCGCGCGCGCCTGTGGCAGCAAGCACTCGACGGGCCAGTTCCTGATGAACAACGGTTGGATGCACCAGGGCAGGATGGACAAGCGTCGGGACCCCAGACTGCGATCGGCGGGCTTGCGGCGGCCGTCGAACAAATCCGCCTCATCTGGTCCGGCCATGAACGCGCGGCAAGCCCCTTCTCCCCCGCGCTGCCCGAGGTGCTGGTGCAGCTGCCCCGGGCGTCCTTGCTTGCGGTCCCCGGCGACGCCGTCGTCGTCGGGCTGGTGGACCGCGTGGAATCGGCCCGTCCCACGGCGATGCTCCTTGACCTCGACTCATGCGGCGGGCTGGCGGTGTGCGGCCTCCCCGGGTCCGGCGCCGAAAACGTGCCGGAGCTCCTGGTCCGGACACTGAACCGGCGGGCATGGACCGCGCCCTGCCTCGTGCTCGATGGCAACGGCACGCAGCCGGACCTCGCCGCGCATCCCGGGGTCGGCGGGTATTTCGGGCCGCAGGATCCCTGGCGCATCCAGGAACTCGTCCGGCAACTGGACGATGCCGCACACACCGCCCCGCTGGTGCTGGTGGTCAGCGGCCTCGGCGGTTGGGCGCAGGCGTTGGGGGCCTCCGGCTATGCGCTGCTGGAGGCCGCGCTTGGCGCCTTTGCGCGCACCGCGCAGTCACCGGGCCGGGCGCTTGTGCTCTGCGGGGACCGCGAACTGGCCGGCTCCAGGGCCGCGTCCCTGTGCGAAACGCGTTGGTATTTTCCCCGCGGCGCGGGACCCGAGGTCCTGATGGGCTGGCCCAAGCTCAAACGAGTCGGCCCGGTTCCGGGACGCGGCCTGCTGGTGGGCCCGGGCGAACCGGAGACGGGCACCGAATTCCAGCTGCTCGATCCGACGGCCGTGGCCGGCCATCCCCCGGGGCCGGTTCCGACCGGGTGGCTGCACTCTGACCCGCTGCCGGAGCTATTGCGGCCCTCGGATCTGGACGCGTTCCGCCCGGCGATTTCGGCACCGGCACCGGCATTGGCCTCAGGGATGCCGCCCGGGAACGGGTCGGGCTGGCGCCCGTCGGCACTGGCTGTCGGCGTGTGCGGTCCGGACAACCGGGCGTTCATGTGGTCGCCGGGGCCGATCGGGGTGGTCATCGGGCATGACGGCTCCGGGAAGGGCGGATTGTTCAGCTATCTGTCGGCGTGCGGTCTGGCCGGGAACCAATCATGCCTGCGATTCGGGCTGGACGACGTGCTTCCCTCGCACCCCGGGCAGTTGCAGGAGGTGCGTCTCGCATCCGGCCCGATCGTGGCCACGGACGGGCGGGTGGGCCTGGTCCTGATCGACAGGGCCGACCTGCGCGTGCGGGAGGCGGCACGGGCCTTGGAAATCCTCGGCGCGGCGCGGATCCAGGTGGTCTTCAGCACCGAGCCTTCCGCGCGTATCCTCATGGAGCTGGGCCTCGGCGCGGCGGTGCGCGACCAGCGCAGCTTCCTGGTGCTCGATCCGCGCTCGCTTACCGACGCCGACCCTGCCGGGTTCAGGTTCGTTCCCGATCCCCGCAGCATTCCGGGCAGGGCGCTGGTCGTCGACAACGGAACGCTGCGCCAGATCCAGTGCGCGGACGGTTCATGACGGTTCGCCCTCGGGACCAACCCGCGGTTGGGCCCGGGCGTCGGTTGGGCTAGGCGGCGTCGCCGGATCGTCCTTCGGCACTGCCCGCGGAGGGCCGGTCACCCAGGAACCCGGTGGTGCGCGGATCGAAAAGCAGCACCGTGACAACCGCGGCCGGGACCAGCCACAGCCAGGCCATCAGCGCGTTGCCGGGCATGACGAACTGGAAGGCCAGGATGATTTGGAAGACCTGCCAGACCAGCACCGCGGCACGGGTCCAGGCCCGGGCACGGAAGAAGAAGTGGGCGACCAGCAGCTGCCATGCGCCGGCACCAAGGATCAGCACCAGCATGAACAGCCGCGCGCCCAGGCCCAACGCCCCGGGATCGCCCAGCTGCATCGCATAGCCCGCACCGTAGGCGAGCACCGCGGCGCCCTCGAGCACCAGCAGGGCGCAGATGATCAGCACCGAAACCGGACGGCGCTTGGGAGCGGGATTGGAAGGTTGCACGGCAGGCTGGTTCATCACCACTCAAATCTAGCCGGGCGCACCGGGCGAAGCGAAAGCGGAGGGGTCCGGAACCGGGCCGAACTGCGGCGAAGGTGCCGAACAACACCCTTGTCAGCGGCGTCGAAACCTGTTAGTCGACACCCCGTTTCGGCAGCTTGTGACGAAGCACTCAAGACTGCGGGCCTATTTACAACACCGGCCCCTTGTTTACGTGAACGTAACATGAAAACCTTGTTAGGCAGTCGTTCGGGCGAGCTCAATTCTCCCGTCATGCTGTTTTCGCCCCGGCTGCAAGCCTTGGGCAGTTCTTCCTCAGACCTACTTTCAAGGAGCATCATCAAGCATGGATTGGCGTAGCCGCGCGGCCTGTCTGGACAAGGACCCGGAGCTGTTTTTCCCGGTTGGAAACACCGGACCGGCCCTGCTCCAGATTGAAGAAGCCAAGAGTGTCTGCCGACGTTGCCCCGTCGTCGACACCTGCCTGCAATGGGCCATCGAATCCGGCCAGGATGCCGGCGTCTGGGGTGGCATGAGCGAAGACGAGCGCCGTGCGCTCAAGCGCCGGGCTGCACGCGCCCGTCGCGCTTCCTGACGCTTCACAGCACCAAGATTTCGATCGGGGGCCGGTTCCATTGGAGCCGGCCCCCGATTTTGCACCTCCGTACCTCCCGATCCGAACACCGGCAGCAATAAACCTGTACGGATTCGTGTTGGAACGACCCGATATCCGCACCCATAGTTACGATCGATAAGTGACAGAGCCCCGAACCGACCCACGCATTGGCGCCACGCTCGATGGCCGCTACCGGCTGGATGCACGCATCGCCGACGGCGGCATGTCCACCGTGTACCGCGCCATGGACACCCGCCTGCACCGCACGGTGGCCGTCAAGGTGCTGCACGCGCACATGGCCTCCGACCCGGTGGTGCTCGAGCGCTTCGCCGCCGAGGCCATCATCTCCGCCGGGCTGACCCACCCGAACATCGTGGGCGTCCGCGACCACCACGTCTCGGGCGACGCCGCCTACCTGGTCATGGAATACGTGCGCGGGCTGAACCTGCGCGAGGTGCTGGCCGAACGCGGCCGCTTCACCCCGCGCCAGACCCTCGCCGTGCTGCAGGCAATCTGCACCGGGCTCTCCGTCGCGCACGCCGAAGGCATCGTCCACCGGGACATGAAGCCCGCCAACGTGCTGATTTCCGACGACGGACGCGTGAAGGTCGCCGACTTCGGGCTGGCCCGCGCCGCCTCCGCGCACACCAACGCCACGACCTTCTTCGGCACCGCCGCCTACATCTCCCCCGAGCTTGCCGTGGGCGACCCGGCGGACGAACGCAGCGACATCTACGCGGTGGGCATCATCGCCTACGAGCTGCTCACCGGGCAGCAGCCGTTCACCTCCGAAAGCGCCTACGGGCTGGCGTTCAAGCACATCAACGACCGCGTGCCGGCTCCCTCGGCGATCGTGCCGGGGCTCTCCCCCGAGCTCGACGAGCTGGTCGCCTACTGCACCAACAAGGACCCGGAGGACCGCCCGCAGGACGCATCGTTCCTGCTCAGCGATCTCAAGCAGATCCAGCAGTCGCTGACCCGCGACCAGCTGGACCTCGATGCGGAGACCCTGGGCGGCATCACCGACCTCATTCCACCGGCCGCCGTCCCGCACACCACGGTGCACGACCGGCTGGCCCAGGCGCAGCTGTTCCGCAATTCCGCCGCAGAAAGCGCGGCGGCCGCAGCATTGGCCGGCGCGGCGGGCGAAACCGCCGTCCATGTGGCGCAGCACGACGCCACCGCGGCCCTCCCGGCGTTCGCGCAGGACGGCGGTCCGGAAGCGGCGTCGCTCTCCGATGACAGGACGCAGGCGATGCTCGCGCCGTCGCAGGAAACCACGTTGCTGCAGCCACGGTCCGACCAGACAAGCGTGCTTTCGCGGCAGGGTTCGGCCGGCGGCAACACCGGGCAGCTTGAAGCGGTGTCGGGCCAGCGCCCGCTCTCGGCTCGGCAGGCCAAGAAGAGCGCCCGTGCTGCCGAACTCGCGTGGAAAAAGGAAGCACAGATCCCCACGCACCAGCTCGCCCCGAAGTCCCCCGCGCGGCGCAAGTGGCTCATTGCCGTGCTGCTGACGATGCTTGCGGCGGCGGTAGTGGCGATCGGCTTGTTCTTCGGCATGGGCCCGGGCGCTCCCTTCACGGTTCCGACGCTGACCGGTCTGGCCAGCGCCGACGCCGTCTCGCGGCTCGAGTCCCAGGGCGTCGCCGCCACCACCAAGGAAGTTTTCGACGAGAAGATCGAGCGCGGCCTCGTGGTGGGAAGTGAACCCGCCGCAGGGGAAACGATCCGCAGGTTTCAAGGCCTGGAGCTGAGCGTTTCCAAGGGCCCGGAGCTCTTTGCCGTGCCGAACCTGACCGGCCGCAAGCTGGCCGCTGCCGAAAAGGACCTGGCGGAGGCCCACCTGGCCCTCGGCGAGGTGTCCAGGAAGTACTCCGAGGAGGTCGACAAGGGCGTGGTGATCAGCCACAAGCCGGAGGTCGGCGACAAGGTTCGGCGCAACAGCAAGGTCGCGGTTGTCGTCTCCCGCGGGCCGGCGCCCGTCGATGTGCCCTCGGTGCTGGGGCTCAGCCCCGCAAAGGCCAACGCCGCGCTCAAGGATGCGGGGCTGAAAGGCTCCGAGGACTCCAAGGAGTACAGCCGCACGGTCCCCAAGGGCGCGATCATTTCGCAGAAGCCCGCGGGCGGAAAGGCGGAACGCGGTTCCACCGTCACCTACGTCGTCTCCCGCGGCCCGCGCATGATCGAGGTCCCGGACGTGCAGGGCAAACAGGTGGGCGAGGCCCGCACGACGCTGGAGGCGCTCGGCTTCCAGGTCGAGGTCGAGGAGTTCCTCGGCGGGTTCTTCGGCACCGTGCGCACCCAGAGCCCGTCCGGCGGCACCGCCCCGGAGGGATCGACCATCAAGCTGGTCGTCGTCTAGCGAACTGCCGGCCTGGCTCGCGCATTCCTGCCGGCCGGCTGCAGCCATGGGGCTTCAACCGGCCCCGCGGATCGTCGAGGATGCGGGCCTGCCGGAGTTCTACGCGATCCACCGGTCGAGGGTTCCTCCCGGGATTTGGAACAAGGCCGCACAAAGTCCGATGGCCGGGTTCGTTCCACCTTGAATGGTGGAAGGAACCCGGCCATCGTGTTTAAGCCGTGGTGGTGTTAGCCGCGCTGTCCGCGCTTGGCCAGCGCACCCGAGACCAGGAACGCCATCTCCAGGGACTGGCGGTGGTTCAGGCGCGGGTCGCAGACCGACTCGTACAGGTCGTCGAACTGTTCCTGGCGGATCGGGTCGGCGCCGCCGAGGCATTCGGCCACGTCGTCGCCGGTCATCTCCACGTGCAGGCCGCCCGGGAAGGTGCCCAGCGAGTCGTGCACCTCGAAGAAGCCGCGGACCTCGTCCATGACGTCGTCGAAGTTGCGGGTCTTGTAGCCGTTGCCGCTGGTCACGGTGTTGCCGTGCATCGGGTCGGTGACCCAGAGGACCTGGGCGCCGGAGGCGGTGACCTTCTCGACCAGGTTCGGCAGCTTCTCGCGGATGTTCTTCGCGCCCATCCGGGTGATGAAGGTCAGGCGGCCCGGCTCGCGGTTCGGGTCCAGCTTGTCGATCAGCGCCAGTGCGTCCTCCGGGGAGGTGGTCGGGCCGAGCTTGACGCCGATCGGGTTGCGGACGCGGGAGAGGAAGTCCACGTGCGCGCCGTCGAGCTGGCGGGTGCGCTCACCGATCCACAGGAAGTGGCCGGAGGTGTCGTAGGGCAACTCGGTGCGCGAGTCGGTGCGCGTCAGCGCGCGCTCGTAGTCCAGCAGCAGGGCCTCGTGGGAGGCGAAGAACTCGGTGCGCTTGAGCGCCTCGAAGTCCGCTCCGCAGGCGTCCATGAACTTGACCGCGCGGTCGATCTCGCCGGCGAGCTGCTCGTAGGCGGTGTGCGCCGGGTTCGTCGTGAAGCCCTTGTTCCAGGAGTGCACGTCGCGCAGGTCGGCGAAGCCGCCCTGGGTGAAGGCGCGGATCAGGTTCAGCGTGGCCGAGGAGGTGTTGTAGGCCTGCACCATGCGGCGCGGGTCGTGGGCGCGGGATTCCGGGGTGAAGTCGTAGCCGTTGACGATGTCGCCGCGGAAGGCCGGCAACGTCACGCCGTCGCGGGTCTCGTCGTTGGAGGAGCGCGGCTTGGCGAACTGGCCGGCCATGCGGCCCATCTTGATGACCGGCATGGAGGCGCCGTAGGTCAGCACGACGGCCATCTGCAGGATGGTGCGCACGCGGGCGGAGATCTTGTCGGCGGTGGCGCCGTCGAAGGTCTCGGCGCAGTCCCCGCCCTGGAGCAGGAAGGCCTTGCCCTGTGCCGCGGCGGCCAGGCGCTCGCGCAGCACGTCGACCTCGCCGGCGAAGACCAGCGGAGGGCGGGAGCCGAGTTCACGAATGGACTCGGCATAGTGCGGGTTGTCGTTCCAGGTCGGCTGCTGGGCGATCGGCAGGGTGCGCCAAACATCCAGTGCTGGGTCGGCTGCGGGGCCCGCCGGCGAACGGCCTGGCAAAGAAGAGTTCGAAGATAGCTGAGTCACCCTCTAAGCGTAAACCGCCGCACCCGCCGCGCGGGTATCCGGCGCGTAACCCAAGGCATCGGGCCGTTCACAGTGCGCGGTCAACCCACGGTGCGCGCCCGGCGGCGGCTACTTCTTGCCCTGCTGTTCGCGGCGTTCGGCGTCGAGCCGGGCCTTCACCGTTGCGGCGTAGGAGTCCACGTATTCCTGTCCGGAGAGGCGCATGATCGCGTACATGATCTCGTCGGTGACCGAGCGCTGCACAAAGCGGTCCTCGCTCATGCCGGCGTAGCGGGAGAAGTCCAGCGGCTCGCCGATGATCATGCCTACGCGGCGGATGTTCGGCACGCGCTTGCCGATCGGCTGGACCTTGTCGGTGCCGATCATCGCCACCGGGATCACGGGGACCCCTGCCTCCAGGGCGAGCTTGGCCACGCCGAGCTTGCCGCGGTAGAGCCGCCCGTCGGGGCTGCGCGTGCCCTCCGGGTAGATGCCCAGCAGCTGGCCGTCGACCAATGCCTGGGCGCCGGCACCGAGCGAGTTCGCGCTGGCGGCACCGCCGGAGCGGTCCATCGGCAGCTGGTTGATCATCCGGAAGAACCACGCGGTAACGCGGCCCTTGAGGCCCTTGCCGTTGAAGTAGTCGCTCTTGGCCAGGAAGATCACCGGGCGGTCGACCGCCACGGGCAGGAAGATCGAGTCGGAGACCGAGAGGTGGTTGCTGGCGATGATCGCTCCCCCGGTTTCGGGGATGTGCTCGATCCCCTTGACCCACGGCCTGAAGAACACCGTTACCAGCGGTCCGACGATGAACCGCTTCATGAACAGGTAAAACATGTGGTGTGTGCCTTCCGGGCCGGTATGGGATTGTGCTGGCGGCGCGCGAAAATGCCCGCACCTCAAATCAAGTGATGATTCAGTCGTTCTCCGTTAGGCTCTAACTGTAGGCAAAACATTGCCAAAGGTCATACCCCGGCCCGTGCCGAGAGCGCCGTTCGGCCAAACCCATGCGAGGGAGAAAACCGTGCCAAGCAACCAGAAGGTTTCCGGCCAGGACGCAGAAGTCAACGCGCCGTTCCAGCACCAGGGGGACAACGGCGAGGCCGTTCTGGTCATCCACGGGTTCACCGCGGGTCCGGCCAGCATGCTGCCCTGGGCCCAGGCATTCGCCAAGGCGGGATACACCGTGGACCTGCCGGTGCTTCCCGGGCACGTGACCACCTGGCAGGAGCTCTCCCGGACGCCGCACTCGGACATCATTTCGGCGGTGGAGCGGGCCTACGAGGCGCTCGCGGCCAGGCATTCGCGGGTGTACGTGGCGGGCATGTCGATGGGCGGGGCACTGGCGCTGCACGTTGCGGCAACGCACTCCCCGGCGGGCCTGGCGTTGATCAACCCCGGGCTGACCATCGAATCCCCTGTGGTCAAGTTCACCGGCGTGCTGCGCTTTTTCCTGCCGTCGATCAAGTCGATCGCCAACGACATCGCCAAGCCCGGTGGCGACGAGCATGCCTATACCCGCACGCCCATCGGCGGCGTCCACCAGCTGCGCAAGCTGTTCAAGGCCGCGACGCAGGGCCTGCCGAAGATCACCTCTCCCATCATCGTCTTCAGGTCCGACCAGGACCACGTGGTTCCCGAAAGCAGCATCGAGGTGCTGCGCTCCGGGCTGGACGAGAACCTTCCCGTCCAGGTCCGCCGCCTGGAACGGAGCTACCACGTGGCCACGCTTGACTACGAGGCCGACGAAATCTTCAACGAGTCGATCGAGTTTTTCAGGAAGTTGAGCAGCGCGCACCATGACTGATCCGTTTCACGAGCCGGCATCGTCCGGCGATTCAGACGACGCCATCTGGGAGGACCTGGTGCGCCGGCTGGAAGAAGCTCCTGCGGCCGGGCCGGCCCTGCCCCGGGAACCAAGCCCCGAGACGGGCCCGGGATCGGGCAGCACCGGAAGCACCGGCGGCGTGGACCCGACGCTCTTCCGGATGCACCCGGCACTCGGCGGCCCGCGCGACTACGAGGCGGCCGATGACCACGAGGGCTTCATCCCGGAGGACCCCCCGGCGCTCGGCTCCGGGAACCCGCTGCTCACCCTCGCCTGGACGGCCGCGGCGGGGGCTCCGCTGATGCTGCTGATACTTGCCATTTTCTGGAGGCGAGCTCCCATGCCGCTCTGGATCGGGCTGTGCGTCGTGGCACTGGCCGCGGGCGGATTCCTTTTTGCCCGGCTGCCGCGCTTCCGCCACGAGGGCGACGACGGTGCCCGCGTCTAGGGTGCCGGGAATCGCGCATCCCGCTCCCGCCACCGCAAACGCCGTCGGCCCTGTTGCCAAGACCGGAAAATCCCCGTAAGTTACCAGTGAGTACACAATGTGACGCAAGCCACTAGGATGGTGGTAGTGGGACCGGTAGCAGGCATGCAGATCCCGGCCCTCCGACCGAAGGAGCCCCGATGCAGGAATTAGTTGTCCCACCGATGGTGGAGACGCCGCCGCAGACCAACGTCACCGATTTGCTGCTGCGCCACGCACGTTCCGCGGCAAATCCGCCGCTGCTCGCCAAGCCCGGACCCAACGGCAGCTGGATCGACATCTCCGCGTCCGAGTTCGCCGCGGACGCCTCGGCCCTGGCCAAGGGATTCATCGCCAGCGGCATCGCGCCCGGCGCCCGCATCGGCCTGATGGCCCGAACCCGATACGAGTGGACGCTTGTCGACTTCGCCATCTGGTTTGCCGGCTGCGTCACGGTCCCGGTCTACGAAACCTCCTCCCCCAGCCAGGTGGCCTGGATCCTCGGCGATTCGCACGCCGCCGCCGTGGTGGTCGAGGCGCCGCGCCACGAGAACGTGGTCCGCCAGGCCGCCCACCAGGAAGGCCTGGACGAGCTCGGCCACGTGTGGCAGATCGACGGCAACGGCCTGGACGCCCTGCGCGAGGCCGGCAGGGACGTGGCCGACGCTGTCCTGGAGGAACGCCGCTCCGCCGCCGGGCTCGACTCGCTGGCCACCATCATCTACACCTCCGGCACCACCGGGCGGCCCAAGGGCTGCGAGCTGACCCACTCGAACTTCGTGGAGCTCAGCGACAACGCCGCCGCGGCGCTGCCCGAGTGCGTGTACCCCGGCGCATCGACCATCATGTTCCTGCCGCTGGCCCACGTGTTCGCCCGCTACATCTCGGTGCTCAGCGTGGCCGCGGGGGTCAGGGTCGCGCACACCGCCGACGTGAAGAACCTGATGGGCGACCTGCAGTCGTTCAAGCCGAACTTCATCCTGGCCGTGCCGCGCGTCTTCGAGAAGGTCTACAACTCCTCGATGCTCAAGGCCGAGGACGGTGGCAAGGGCAAGATCTTCCACGCCGGCGCCGACACCGCGATCGCCTTCTCCCGCGCCGAGCAGGACGGCAAGGTGCCGCTGGTCCTGAAGCTCAAGCACAAGCTTTTCGACGTGCTGCTGTACTCGAAGATCCGCGCCGCCATGGGCGGAAACGTGGTGCACGCCGTCTCCGGCGGCGCCCCGCTGGGCGAACGGCTGGGCCACTTCTTCCACGGCATCGGGCTCACGGTCCTGGAGGGCTACGGCCTCACCGAGACCACCGCGCCGATCACCGTGAACACCCCGAAGCAGATCAAGATCGGCACGGTCGGGCGCCCGCTGCCGGGCAACGGCGTGCGGATCGCCGAGGACGGGGAGATCCTGGCCAAGGGCTTCTGCGTGATGCGCGGCTACTACAACCGCCCGGACCTCACCGCCGAGACCTTCGTGGACGGCTGGTTCCGCACCGGGGACATCGGCGAGCTGGATGCCGACGGCTTCCTGCGCATCACCGGGCGCAAGAAGGAAATCATCGTCACGGCCAGCGGCAAGAACGTGGTCCCCGCGATGCTCGAGGACCAGATCCGCGCCGACGCACTGGTGTCCCAGTGCGTGGTGGTGGGCGACGCCCGCCCGTTCATTTCCGCGCTGGTCACCCTGGACGCGGAGGCCCTGCCGGGCTGGCTGGAGCGCCACCACCTTCCGGCGGGCACCACCACCGCGCAGGCGGCCGTGATGCCGCAGGTCCGCGAGGCGATCGCGGCGCTGGTCGCCAAGGCGAACGCCAGCGTCTCGCGCGCCGAGCAGATCAAGGAGTTCCGGGTCGTGCCGACCGACTTCACCGAGGAATCCGGGCACCTGACCCCGTCGATGAAGATCAAGCGCGCCCAGGTCCTGAAGGACTTCGAGTCGGTTGTCGAGGAGATCTACGGGGGCGTGAAGCCGCGCGCCTGAGCGCCGCGGCAACGCCGGGCCGGACCCGGCAGCACGCTTCACGAATGCGGGGCGGGACGGACACCCACGGTGTCCATCCCGCCCCGCATTTTTGTGCCATTGGGCAGGTCATCGGGCAAGGCCTTCGGGCGGCTCCCCCTCGGGGACGGCCGCAGCGCCGGAAGGAAACAGTCCTAGAGCGGATCCCCCGGACGGCCTGCGAGGCCCAGCGACAGCAACGCGTTCTCCACGACCTCGCTGAGCGCCGGGTGGATCCAGAACTGCCCGCGCGCCATCTCGACGAGGTCCAGGTCCGTCGCCATGGCCTGGATGAGCGGCTGGATCAGCAGCGCCGCCTCGTGTCCCATGATGTGGGCGCCGAGCAGCCGGCGGGTGCCCTTGTGGGCCACCAGCTTCACGATGCCCTCGGTGTCCTCCATCGCCCAGCCGTAGGCGGTGGACCCGAAGGGCTGGGTCGACGTGGCGACGTCGTTGGCCCCGTGCGCATCGATCGCCTGGGCCTCGGTGAGCCCGACGGCCGCGACCTGCGGGTTGCTGAACACCGCGGCGGGCACCGCGCTGCGGTCCATGGTCCACATCGCCGAGGGGTTCTCCAGGTTGTGGACCACCACCCGCGCCTCGCGGTTGGCCACGTGCTTGAGCTGGTCGACGTTGGCCACGTCGCCCAGCGCGAACATCCCCTCGACGGGTTCCCCGCCGCGCATCACGCGCTGGTACTCGTCGACGCGCAGGGCGCCGTTGGCGCGCAGGTCCAGGCCGAGCGCGGCAACGCCCAGAGTGTCGGTGTTGGGCCGGCGGCCCACCGCGACCAGCACGGTGTCGGCGTCGAGCACCAGTTCGCCCCCGGCGCGGGCAAAGTGCAGGCGCAGGTGGCCCTCGCGCTGCTCGATGCGCAAAAGGTTTGCGTCGAGCTCGACGTTCCAGCGCCTGGCCGCGGCGTCGGTGAATGCGGCGGAGATGTCGGCGTCCTGTTCCCGCAACAGCGCGCCGGAGCGGTTCACCTGGGTCACCGTCGAGCCGAAGGAGGCGAACACCGCGGCAAACTCGCTGGCGACGTAGCCGCCGCCGACGACGACCAGGCGTTCGGGCATCGCCTCGAGGCGCATGATGGTGTCCGAGGTGTGGATGCCGGGCAGCTCGATCCCGGGCACCTGCGGCAGCACGGCGCGCGAGCCGGCGGCGATCACGATCTTCTTGGCGTCGATCGTCGTGCCGGAATCGGTCAACAGCCGGTGGTCCGCGGTGACGGTGACGTGCTCCTGGTAGAGGTCGACGTTCTCCAGCTCGTCGGCCCGGTAGTGCCGGCCGCCCTCGGAGATCGCGTCGATGCGCCCGAAGATCCGGTCCCGGATCGCCGCCCAGTCGCTGCCCTCGTGCACGAGGTTCACCCCGAGCTCGCGCGCCTGGACGGCGCTTGCGGCAAGCTGCGCCGGGTAGGCGAACATCTTGGTGGGGATGCACCCGACGTTGAGGCAGGTGCCGCCGAAGATGCCGGCGTCGATGATGGCGACCTTCTTGTCGTCCCAGAACGGGGTGATCAACGAGTTGCCGGAGCCCGACCCGATGATCGCAAGATCGTAGTGTGCGGCCTCGTAGCGTGCGGGCTCGTGGTGCGCCATGGCCTAGCGGCCCGCCCGGATCGCGGAAATTTCGGAAACCAGTTGGTCCAGCGCGTGGCGGGCGGCCCTGCGCGGTGCCCGGCGTTCGGGTGCCGGCAGGCCCAGCGCCGCGTCATGCGGCAGCACGACCACGGGCCTGTCCAGGGACGCGGGCAGCTCGAGCGCGCCGCCGTCCTCCGTGGCGCCGTAGTTGACGACGAAAACCGTGCGTTCCACGAGCCCGGCGTTGTCGTTGGCCACCAACCAGTCCAGCTTCTCCTGGAAGGTCCCCGTTGCGGCGGCCGCGGCGGGCGCCAGCAGGACCAGGACGTCCGTGCCCTTGAGCGTGCCGTCGAAGGCGGCACGCATCAGGCCAGGGCCGGCACCGCGGACCTGCATCCCGTGGTCTTCCAGCCGGTACTCAAGCGCCGCACACAGCGTCGCGAGCCCCGCATGCGGTTCCAGAGCAACGACGGTGACGATCCCCGGGGCTCCGGCGGTGGCATCGGATCGTCCTCCGGGCTGCTCCCCCGCCGCCTCGGCGACGGAATCCGCCGGGACTGCCGCGGCGTGCAATCCCGCCGGGGCCTTCGTATTCGATTCGGACGCCTCATGTGCCGACGGCGCGGCCGCCTCCGTGGCGGCACCGCGCTTGCGGAACAACCTGGCGAAGAAACCCGCAGAACTCCCTGGCATGAAACCCGACCCCTTTTCGCAGTGGCTGTTCTCGCACTGCTTGTTTTTCGAAGTAGCTTTTCCGTGGACGGCCGAACCTGTGGATCGGTCGCAGAATCGCACCATAACACGAGAGCGAGGACGAACGCCCGGTTCGGGGTCCATCCTCGCTCATGTGTCCATCCGGTGCGCCGGCCGCGCATCACCCGCAGTCAATGCGTGGTTGGTGCACGGCCGGCGTACCCGCTTCCGCCGGTTAGGCCGGCACGACGACGAGCAGCAGGTCGCCGCCCTGCACCTGCGCGGTGCCGCCGATGGCCAGACGGCTCACGGTGCCGGCGACCGTGGAGGTGATGCCGGCCTCCATCTTCATGGCCTCGATCGTCGCCACCGTGGCGCCGGCCTCGACCGTATCGCCCACGGCGACCTTGGCCGTGACGGCACCGGCGAACGGGGCGGCGATGTGGCCGTGGTTGGACGTGTCGGCCTTCTCCGCGAGCACCGCGGTGGACTCCACCGAATTGTCGCGCACCATCAGCTGGCGCGACTGCCCGTTGAGCGTGACCATCACGGTGCGCATGCCCTTGTCGTCGGCCTCGGAGATCGACTGCAGGGACACCAGCAGGCGCACGCCCTTGCCCAGCGAGACCACGTGCTCGCGGCCCTTGACCAGGCCGTAGAGGTAGTCGCGGGTGTGCAGCGAGGACAGGTCCCCGTACGTCTCCAGGGTTGCGGCGAAGTCGCGCGTCGGGCCGGCGAAGAGCAGGCGGTTCAGCGTGGCGCGGCGGGTCTCCGAATCCGCGTTCAGCGCCGCGGAATCCTCCGGCTCCAGCACCTCGAGGCGCGGGTGCACGACGCGGCCCTCCAGCGCCTTGGAACGGAACGGTTCCGGCCAGCCGCCCGGCGGGTTGCCCAGCTCACCGGAGAGGAACTGGATGACGGAGTCCGGGATGTCGAAGGACTTCGGGTCGGCCGCGAACTCGTCGGGGTCCACGCCCATGCCCACCAGCGCCAGGGCCAAATCGCCCACCACCTTGGAGGACGGGGTGACCTTCACCAGGCGGCCCAGGATGTGGTTCGCCGCGGTGTACATGTCCTCGATGGCCTCGAAGCGCTCCCCCAGGCCCAGCGCGATGGCCTGCTGGCGCAGGTTGGAGAGCTGGCCGCCCGGGATCTCGTGGCGGTAGACGCGGCCGGTCGGGGCCGTGAGCCCGGACTCGAACGGCGCATACATGGCGCGCACCGATTCCCAGTACGGCTCCAGGGAAGCCGCGGCCTCCAGGGAGATGCCGGTGTCGCGCTCGGTGTTCTCCAGCGCGGCGATCAGCGCCGAGGAGGAGGGCTGGGAGGTGGTCCCGGCCATCGAGGCCGCCGCCACGTCCACGGCGTCGACGCCCGCGTTGATCGCGGCCATCAGGGTGGCCATCTGGCCGCCGGCAGTGTCGTGGGTGTGCAGGTGCACGGGCAGCTCGAAGCGCTCGCGCAGGGCCGTGACAAGCTTCGCCGCGGCGGCCGGGCGCAGGAGCCCGGCCATGTCCTTGATCGCCAGGATGTGCGCGCCGGCGTCGACGATTTCCTGGGCCAGGTTCAGGTAGTAGTCCAGCGTGTACAGGTCCTCGTTCGGATCCAGCAGGTTGCCGGTGTAGCACAGCGCCACCTCGGCCACCGCGGTGCCGGTCGCGCGGACCGCCTTGATCGCCGGGGCCATCTGCGAGAC
>NZ_JBIVTO010000003.1:0-329770 GCF_044756805.1 Paeniglutamicibacter sp. NPDC091659 | reverse complement strand
CCTTTGCCCCGGATGTCCAAACGGCAGGTGTCCCGCCGCCCGGCACCCGGAAACCCCGCAAAGACGGGGGCCACAGCCCCTCGGCCTTCGAAAAGACGGCAATTTAGCCCGAACCGACTCCTGTGAACTGGCTCACTACTCCTTGGGGGTCGCCTACGCTATTCAGGGGAGCTCATTCCTCGCCTTCGAATCCCTCGGCCTGCACCAGACAGATGGTGTCGGGGTCCTCGGTGGAGTAGTGCCCGAGCGGATCGGCATACTCAACCCATGTACCGGTGGGTTCCAGGTACTCGAACCGGTACTTGGTGCCTAGACCGACGCCTGGAATGAAGATCTCCCAAATCCAGCTATTTCCGAGCCTCCGCATGGCGTGGGTCGACCCATTCCAGATATTGAAGTCCCCGCAAACCCTCACTGCCGTCACGTCTTCGCAGTGAACCACGAATCCCGTGCCTTCAACCTCCCCCATGGGAGATGTGTAGTGCTGCAGGTGTGCGCCGAGCAAATGCCGCTGCACTTCCGGGCCCCCGGTCCGCAACCGGTACAGCTCCAGTTCCCCCAGCCGGGGCGCATGCCTATAAGGATCGTCAAGGGTCACCGTCGACCCGTCCACCGCGATCCGCTGGATCCGGTAATCGGGAACGCGCCCGATCTCCTTGGATTCGAGCAGCGCAACCCAGATGTCCCCGAGCTCGCGGTGCATGGGGAATGTCCCGGCGCCGCTGAGAACATTCACGCCGCCGACTCCGCGCTGCAGGGTCCGTACTCCGACGTGCCCGACCAGGTTCAGGTGGGGTCCGAGCACGGCATGCGGAGCCCTGTACTCCCCGCGGTCGACGGCTTCGAGCACGGGGAGCTGCACATGCAACGGCGCACCCAACGATTCATCGAGTCGGTGTGGTGCATAGTCATCGGATTCGATCTGCGACTGCCCCATGGCAACATCCCCGCTCCCCTCACAGGCGCCGCCCGGCCAAATCGTGGTTGCGTCGGTCGTGCGCATTTGAACTGCTCAAGCAATAATCCGGCTCGCCACCCACGCTACCGAGAATCACCCTGCCTGGGAATAGCCGTTAAACGAGAGTGGTTCCCGGATCCTTGTTGGATCCGGGAACCACCGTCGTTTGTTCTATGCCGCCCTGCGCGGTTCGGCGCAGGGAAGCCAAGGGCGCTTAGACGCTGCGCTTGCGCGAAACCTCGTAGAGGGTGATGCCCACGGCCATCGACGCGTTCAGCGACTCCATGCCGGAGTTGATCGGGATCGACACGATCGAATCGCAGTTTTCGCGGACCAGGCGGGACAGGCCCTTGCCCTCGGAACCAACCACGATGCACAGCGGCTCGGTGGCCAGGCCGAGGTCGGGAAGCGAAACGTCACCGTCGCCGTCCAGGCCGATCACGAAGACGCCGGCTTCCTTCATGCCCTTGAGCGTGGAGTTAAGGTTCGGAGCGCGGGTCACGGGAACGCGAACAGCGGCGCCGGCGCTGGTCTTCCAGGCCGAGGCGGTCAGGCCGACGGAGCGGCGCTCCGGGACGATCACTGCGTGGGCGTTGAAGGCCGAGGCCGAACGGATGATCGCGCCGAGGTTGCGCGGATCGGTGATGCCGTCGAGCGCAATGAACAACGGGGCGTTCTTGACGTGGCCCTTGTTGAACTTGGCGATGGTCGACTTGACGGTCTCCAACGCATCCTTGTAGTCGTACGGCGGAATCTGCAGGACCAGGCCCTGGTGGATGGCCTCGTCGGTCATGCGGTCGAGTTCCGGCTTGCCGGTTTCCATCACCGGGATGCCGCGCTCGGCGGCGATCTTCAGGGATTCGCGCACGCGCTCGTCAACGTCGATGCGGATGGCGATGTACATGGCCTTGGCCGGGATGCCTGCGCGCAATGCCTCGACGACCGAGTTGCGGCCGGTGACCAATTCTTCGCTGCCCTTGGCACGTCCGCCGCTGCGGCCGCGCGATGGTGCGCCGCCCTTGGACGGTGCGCGCTTGGCGGCGGAGCGCTCGGCGAGCTCCTTGTTCTTGAAGGCCTTGTGGTACGGGCGGTCCTCGGCCTTGGGCGTCGGGCCCTTGCCTTCGAGGGCCTTGCGGCCGTATCCGCCGGTTCCGACGGAGGGGCCCTTCTTGCTCTTGCGTACGGCGCCGGAGCGCTTCTGTGCAGCAGACATGATGGTGTATTCCTTGGGTCGGGGCGGATTGCACGGCGATTTCACTCGCCGCCTACCTATTTTAGCGACACGTTGCGCAAAAATAATGCGCTTTGTGGGGCAACTTACGCTTTCAGGCTCCAGCGGGCGCCGTCCGCGGAATCCTCCACGACGATTCCGGCGGCGGCCAGGGTGTCGCGGATGGCGTCCGACCGGGCCCAGTCCTTGGCCGCGCGGGCGGCCGCGCGGTCGGCAAGCTGCGCTGCGACCAAGACGTCGAGCGCAGCGCCCTGTGCAGCGTTCGCGGCACCGCCCTGTTCGATGGTGTCATCCAGGCCGAGGGCGTAGGTCATGGCCATGACCTGCTGCATCGCCTCGTCGGCGGTGTCCGTGTCGCCGGCGGCAAGCGCGGTGTTGCCGCGGCGCACCGTTTCGTGCAGCGCGGCCAGGGCCTGGGGCACATTGAGGTCGTCGTTCATCGCGGCGGCGAAGGCCTCGGTGACCTCGAAGTGGTGCATGTCGATGGAGAAGTCGTCGTTCGGGCCGACACCGTGGATGCGGGCCAGCGCGTTGGCGACGAACCCGTCGATGCGCTCCACCGCGGCTCCGGCCTCCGCCAGGGATTCGGGGCGGTAGTCCAGCTGGGAGCGGTAGTGCGCTTGGCCCAGGAAGTAGCGGACCACGCGGGGGGTGGCCAGTTCCAGCATCTGCGCCGGCGAAATGGTGTTGCCGATCGACTTGGACATCTTCTCGCCCTGGTAGGTGACCATGCCGTTGTGCATCCAGAAGTTGGCGAAGTCGTGGCCGGCGGCCATCGACTGGGCCATCTCGTTCTCGTGGTGCGGGAAGCGCAGGTCGAGGCCGCCGCCGTGGATGTCGAAGGCGGTGCCGAGGTACTTGGTGACCATGGCGGAGCATTCCAGGTGCCAGCCCGGGCGGCCGGCGCCCCAGGGGCTCGGCCAGGAGGCGGTTTCCGGGTCGGTGGCCTTGTGGCCCTTCCAGAGGGCGAAGTCGCGCGGATCGCGCTTGCCGCGCGGATCGGCGTCCGGGGCGCCCTGCATGTCGTCGACGTTCTGGTGGGTCAGCGAGCCGTAGGCCGGGAAGGAGCGCACGTCGAAGTACACGTCGCCGGAGCCGTCAAGCGCCGGGTAGGCGTGGCCGCGTTCGATCAGCGTATTGATCAGCTGGTGCATCTCGGTGATGTGCCCGGTGGCGCGCGGCTCGTAGGTCGGTCGGCGCACGCCCAGGGTGTCGTACGCGGAGGCGAACTCCTGCTCGAAGCGGTAGGCCAGCGCGAACCAGGGTTCGTTGGCGAAGTAGTCCTCGTCGCCCTCGAAGTCCTCGCCGAAGGAGGCCGCGGACTTCTCCAGGATCTTGTCGTCAATGTCCGTCACATTGCGCACCACGGTGACCTCGTAGCCGCGGTTTTCCAGCCAGCGGGTGAGGATGTCGAAGGCGATGGCGCTGCGCACGTGGCCCACGTGCGGCATGCCCTGCACCGTGGCACCGCAGTAGTACAGCCCGACCTTGCCCTCGATCAGGGGGACGAAGTCCCGGGTGGTTGCCTGCTTGGTGTCATAAAAACGGATGCTCACTCCCCAAGGTTATCCGAGGCCGCGCGGATTCACAGGCGGACCTCCCGCGGGGCTCAGCGTTTGACCGAATACACCAGCGCGGTGGCGTAGGCGGTCAGCCCGTCCCCCGTGCCCTCGTAGCCCAAGCCGTCGGAGGTCGTGGCGGTGACGGTGACGGGAGCGCCGGCCGCCTTGCTGAGCACGGCGTCGGCCTCCAGCCGGCGTGCCGCGAACTTGGGGCGGCGCCCCACGAACTGGACGGCCACGTTGCCGATTTCGAAACCGGCCTCGCGCACCAGGCGTGCGGCCTCTGCGAGCAGGGTGGTTCCCGAGGCGCCCGCGTATTCCGGGCGGTCGGTTCCGAAGTGGGTGCCCAGGTCCCCGATCCCGGCGGCGGAAAAGAGCGCGTCGCAGGCGGCATGGGCCACAGCGTCCCCGTCGGAATGCCCGGAGAGTCCTTGGACCCCGGGGAAGTGCAGTCCTGCCAGCCACATGTCGCGTGGTTCGGAAGCGTCGGCGACCGCGTGGACGTCGATGCCGATGCCCGTGCGCGGGATGAGCATGGGGGCAGCCGCCTGCATCGCTTGATCGTCGGGCTGGTTCATGGTGGCGCCTTCCGTTGTGCCCGAGCCCAGCAACGACTGTGCCAGGAGCAGGTCCATGGGGGTTGTGATTTTCAGGGCCTCCGGGGATCCGGGGACGGTGTCCACGCGTTCCCCGAGCCGTTCCATGAGCATCGCGTCGTCGGTGATTTCTTCGGCCCGGGCTTTGTCCCAGCCGTCGGCTTGGGCATGGGCCTCGATCAGCGTGGCCGCGTGGAAGCCCTGCGGTGTTTGCACGGCGCGCAGGAACTCACGGGCGGGGGTTCCAGTCACGTGCGGTTGTTCGGCCCCCGTGTCCTGGGAGACGGTCTTGATGGTGTCCACCACCGGCAGCACCGGGATCACGGACGTTGCGCCACCGGCAAGTGCTCCCGCCACGGAGTCGAAGACCTCCGGCGGGGTCAAGCACCGTGCGGCGTCGTGGATCAATACCTGTTCGACGCCTGGGCCGAGCGCGGACAGGCCCGCTCGCACCGAGTCGTTGCGGGTGCTTCCCCCGATGACCGTCCGCGGGCGCAACTCGTGCCTGGCGCAGAGCGCCCCCAGCTCGCTGTCCCCCGCGGGCAAGACGACGATGACCTCGTCGGCGCAAGTTGCCATGGCGATGCGGTCGAGCGCATGCTCCAGCAGCGTCCGGTTGTTCAGGGGAACCAGTGCCTTGGGCATGCCGTACCCCAGCCGGGTTCCGGATCCGGCCGCCACGACGATGACGGCCGTGCGCTTGGTCGGCTTGGCGCTTTTCGGGTTTTCTGCACTCACCACACCAGCCTATCCGTGTTGCCGTGTCCTCCCCGGGAGGGAGGCGCTTGGACGCTTAAAACGCCGATGGGGTCCGCAACATCTTTCGATGTTTCGGACCCCATCGGGATCAAGCATTGCAAAATTTGTGGTTGCTACGAGGCAAGAACCTCGTCAAGCACGCTTTCGGCTTTGTCTTCGTCAAGTTTCTTGGCCAGCGCAAGTTCGCTGATCAGGATCTGGCGGGCCTTTGCCAACATACGCTTTTCGCCGGCGGAAAGGCCACGGTCGTGGTCTCGGCGCCAAAGGTCTCGCACGACCTCGGCAACCTTGATGACGTCACCTGAAGCAAGCTTCTCCAGGTTCGCCTTGTAACGGCGGGACCAGTTAGTGGGTTCCTCCGTAAACTCGGCCCGCAACACGTCAAAGACGTGATCCAAGCCTTCTTGGCCAACTACATCGCGCACACCAACAAGATCGACATTTTCGGCCGGAACCTCAATCGTCAGATCGCCTTGGGCAACCTTAAGCTTGAGATACATCTTCTCTTCGCCCTTGATGGTGCGCATCTTGATCTCTTCGATCATTGCTGCACCGTGGTGCGGGTAGACAACTGTCTCGCCAACCTCAAAAACCATGTGGATAAACCCCTTTCCCACTTACTAGTTTATCACGGGAATTGCGGAAAATGGTTCGACCGACTCCCCTACTCCCTTGTAATGGCGCGGATTTAGCTCTTCCCAAGTGGCAAAACTAGTGCTATGCAATTTGCCGGTTTCGGTGCCGATTCCAGTCATGATCAGCGCCTTGATGACGCTTGCTCCGGGGGCCAAATCATGCATTCCGGGGAAAAGCGATTAGGCTAGGAGGGAGAGTGGCTCCCTCGGGTGCATCCTGTGTGCCCGCTAGCTCACCCGAACTCGAAACTGATTGAGGAGTTTGTGCCGTGATGACCGCACAGAAAAACCGTGGACGCCGCGCCGTTGCGGCAGCTGCCCTGGCCATGTTGGCCCTTGGCGTTACCAGCTGTGGCGCCATCAACGAACAAGCAACGACCTTCCAGTACGCCGCTTCCGATGGCATCATTCTGAATGTTGCCGATCTTGACGTGCGCAATATGCTGATCGTCACCAAGAGTGCAACCGATGAGGCCCGCCTTCTGGGTTCCGTTGTGAACAACACCGCCACCCCGCAGACCCTGACGGTAGCGCTTGCTACCGGTTCGGTCAGCATCAACGTTCCGGCCAAGACGTCCGTCAAGCTTGAAGATGAAGCCAACAAGACGATCCTGCCCTCCGCCGGCGTAATCCCGGGCAAGCAGGCCAAGGCAACGCTCAGCGTCGGCGGGTCCTCGGAGGAAGTCGGCATCCCGGTTGTCGACGGCACCCTGGAGTCCTACCGCGAGTTCGTCCCGGGCGGCTTCGACCCGAGCGAACTTACCCACCTGACCCCGTCGCCGAAGTCCGAAGAGCACCACTAACCACTTCGCGCTTTGCCGCACGGCAATCCAACGCTTCACAGAACCGGGGTGTGTCCAGATCTTCACCAAGATCGGGACACACCCCGGTTTTTTGTTGCCCCGGCAGGTGGCCCCAACGCATGCGTCGGCCCCGGGGAACCGTGTCCCCGGGGCCGACGCGCGATATGTGGTTGTGGTTCCGGCTCTTGGGCCGAGCGGCGTTTAGGCCTCGAACTTGTAGCCGAGCCCGCGCACCGTCACGAGGTGCACCGGGGCCGCCGGATCCGGTTCGATCTTTGAACGCAGGCGCTTGACGTGCACGTCGAGGGTCTTGGTGTCCCCCACGTAGTCCGAGCCCCACACGCGGTCGATGAGCTGGCCGCGGGTGAGCACGCGACCGGTGTTGCGAAGCAGCAACTCCAGGAGCTCGAACTCCTTCAGCGGCATGGAGACCGGGGTGCTGCGCACCGAAACCACGTGCCGCTCGACGTCCATGCGGACAGGGCCCGCGGCGACGATGTTGCTGACCAGCTCCTCGCTCTCGCCCTGCCTGCGCAGCACCGCACGGATGCGGGCGACAAGTTCACGCGAGGAATAGGGCTTCGTGACGTAGTCATCGGCACCGAGTTCGAGCCCGACGACCTTGTCGATCTCCGAATCCTTGGCGGTCAGCATGATCACCGGCACCTGCGAGGTGGCACGGATCTGCCGGAACACCTCGGTTCCGGGTTGCCCCGGGAGCATCAGGTCCAGCAGCACCAGGTCGGCCCCGTGGCGCTCGAATTCCGTGACGGCGCTAAGCCCGTCATCGGCGACGCGGACCTCGAAGCCTTCCTTCTCCAGCAGGTACGACAGTGGATCTGAGAGCGATTCCTCGTCCTCAACCAACAAAATACGGGTCATCCCCGTCCTCCTTCCGGCCGCGCGGTGCGCGCTTGGGCCGTGTTGTGTTTGGGGTTAATCTCTGCGGGAGCTACCGCGTCTTGGTCAGGTGTTTCGTCCAAAATTGGCAGGCGAACGGTGAAGGTCGATCCTTGGCCAGGCTGGGACCATACGGTGATCTCGCCGCCGTGGTTGGCCACCACGTGCTTGACGATGCTCAGGCCCAGTCCGGTGCCGCCGGTTTGCCGCGAACGGGCCGCGTCGATGCGGTAGAACCGCTCGAAGATGCGTTCCTGTTCATCGGCGGAAATGCCCGGCCCCTGGTCGGTGACGGAGATCTGGATCAGGCCGTCGCGGTGGCGCACGCCCACGCCGACGGTGGTGTCTGCCGGCGAGTAGCGGATCGCGTTGTCTATCAGGTTGCGCAGTGCGGTCATCAACAGGTCTCGATCGCCGAAGACCGGCTGGTCGACGGTTCCGCCCACCATGATCTTGATGCGCTTTTCCTCGGCCGGGAGCTTGTTGCGGTCAACCGCCTCGGCCAGCACCTCGTTGATGTCGACGATTTCACCCTGCAGCATCACGTTGGTGCCCTGCAGCCGGGAAAGTTCGATGATGTCCTGGACCAGGGCCGCGAGCCGCGCCGATTCCTTGTGCAACCTCGCGGTGAAGCGGCGGACCGCTACCTGGTCGTCGGCAGCCCCTTCGATGGCCTCGGCCAGCAGGGAAATGGCGCCCACCGGCGTCTTGAGCTCGTGGGACACGTTGGCCACGAAGTCATTGCGGACGGCCTCGGTGCGCGTGATTTCGGTGCGGTCGTCGGCCAGCAGGAGGATGTATTCGTCCCCCAGCGGCGCGACGCGCACATGGACGATCAGGCTCGAGGAACCCATGGTGCCCCGGGGCAGCTCGAATTCACGCTCGGCGATGACGCCGTCGGCGCGCACCTTGCGTGCCAGCAACCGCAGTTCATCGTGGATCAGCGTGTGCCCGCGTACCAACCCGTAGGCGTAGGAAGCGGGATTGGCCCGCACCACCCCGTCGACCTCGTCGAGGATGACAAAGGCTCGTCCGATGACCGAGAGCACGGCAGCGGAACCCTCGGGCAGGGTTGGTTCCCCCACGGCGGGCAGGCCACGCCGGCTCCGGACGGAGCCGCGGTACGCCATGATGCCCACAACACCCAGGGCCAAACCGACCAGGCCCGCAATCACGGAAAGCAAGACATCGTTCACACTCTCTAGCCTATCTGCCCCGTACATGCCGGATTGGGCAGAATCACGTATTCGCGAAACTCATTCACTAAACGTTCACCTTGAACCCCCAATTGGTTCATCCGGTGCTGTAAGAATGGACATGAACAGTTCCGTCGTCCGTGCCGGACACGGTGCCACCATCACGAAAGGACGCCCGCGTGCGTAAGGTTTTCCAGGCCGATTTGCAGCAAATCGGTGAAGAGCTCATTCAGATGTCGCAGCTAGTGGCTTCGGCCATGGAACGGGCTTTCGAGTCTTTCCGCAATGCAGACATCGAATTGGCCCAGGAAGTCATCGCCGAGGACGCGAAGATCGATTTTCTGCAGACCCAGCTCGACGAGCGGGCCATCGACGTATTGGCCCTGCAAGGTCCGGTCGCATCGGACCTGCGCATGATCGTGGGCTCCCTGCGCATGAGCGCTTCCCTTGAGCGCATGGGCGACTTGGCCCGACACGTCGCCCAGCTGGCTCGCCTGCGTTTCCCGCAGCCGGTCGTTCCGGCGTCGGTGGCACCCATCTTCACCGAAATGGCGGAGCTCGACATAGTCATTGCGCAGAAGCTGGGAACGTTGCTGGACACTCGCGATCTGACCATCGCCCGCGAAATCATCGAGCTCAACGCCAAGATCAACAAGTTGCACGCCTCGATCTTCAAGGTCGTGGCCGGTGCAGATTGGAACGAGTCCGCTCCAACGACCGCCGACGTCACGCTGACCAGCCGGTACCTGGAACGCTTCGGCGACCACGGCGTGTCGGTTGCCCGCAAGGTTTCCTACCTCGTCACCGGCGAATGGGAGCCGGTAAGCGAGGCCTTCTAGTCATCCGCTTGTCCGCTTAAGACAGCAAACCGCTGGTCTTGCTTGTGCTCGGGGTTTTTCCCCGGCCATTGCAAGGCCAGCGGTATTTGTTTGTCGGTAGGTCCAAAGGCCCGGTGCTAGCCCTCGCACTCGAGGCAGTAGCCCACGCCGTTGGCTTCGCGGGCAAGCTGCGAGCGGTGGCGAATCAGGAAGCACGAACCACAGAGGAACTCGTCTTCCTTTTGCGGAACAACGGTGACCGTCAGTTCCTCGTTGGACAGATCGCCACCCGGCAGTTCAACGCCGTCGGAGGTGTCGGCCTCGTCCAGATCCAATCCCACGCTGCGTGCGTCAGGGGCGTTGGCGGACTTTACCGCGTCAAGGGAGGCCTTGCGGGCCTCGGCTACGTCCGGACGGACTTCATCATAGTCAGTTGCCACGAATTGCGATCCTTACGTGATTCAGGGGTACGTCGAGACAGCACAGTACCGCATCAACCAGTGCGTGCACCCTCTTGCACCCGATTTATCTCTTTGCGTTAACAAATTAAGTCCGGTTGCGGTCAATCGGCCACCGCCGCTCCGGCATTCGGAGGCGTCTCGGGCCGGCATCTCCACCATGGGTCTGCGGGTATTCGCCGACAATCCGGGCGATGTCGACGTTCAGCTCGAAGAGCCTCAGCACCTTTCCGTCTTCCGCGCCGATCGTTTAAACACCGATCTATTAAACACCGATGGGCTTGTTTTCCTTCCCGTGCGGGGAAGGAAAACAAGCCCATCGGCTCCCCGCAGCGGCGGGGAAAATCGGGTCCTTAGTGGCGGCCCTGGTTTGCAACGGCCTTGATGGCGTCCGCAGCAGCGGCAGCGTCAAGGTACTTGCCACCCGGGGTCACCGGGGTGAAGTCTTCGTTCAGTTCGTACACCAGCGGGATGCCGGTCGGGATGTTCAGCCCGGCGATGTCCTCGTCGCTGATGCCGTCAAGGTGCTTGACCAGTGCGCGCAGCGAGTTGCCGTGCGCGGTGACCAGAACGGTCTTGCCCGAGGCCAGATCCGGCTTGATCTCGTCTTCCCAGTACGGAAGCATGCGCACGAGGACGTCCTTGAGGCACTCGGTGCGCGGGGCGTCGTCACCCAGGTCCGCGTAGCGCGGATCGTTGATCTGGCTGAATTCCGAATCGTCGGCCAGCGGCGGCGGCGGGGTGTCGTAGCTGCGGCGCCATTCCATGAACTGCTCTTCGCCGTATTCGGCCAAGGTCTGCGCCTTGTCCTTGCCCTGCAGGGCGCCGTAGTGGCGTTCGTTCAGGCGCCAGCTGCGCTTGACCGGGATCCAGCTCAGGTCCGCGGACTCGAGCGCCAGGTTGGCGGTGATGATGGCCCGCTTCAGCAGCGAGGTGTGCAGCACCGACGGGGCCAGGCCGGCCTCGGTGAGCAGCTCGCCGCCGCGGGTGGCTTCGGCACGGCCCTGCTCGGTGAGCGTGACGTCGTACCAACCGGTGAACAGGTTCTTCTCGTTCCACTCGCTTTGCCCGTGGCGAAGCAGGATCAGGGTGTAAGTCATGAACCCATTCTATCGAGGGTGAAGTGCCTTACTTTGTTTCGTGACTCCTAGGCGTCGCGGTGTCGGACACTTTAGGATTAAATCAATGGTTCAGAAAGCGACTCGGCTCGGCGGACGGTCGCGAACCGGTCGCCCCTTGGGCCATGCCACCCGTGGCACCACAAACCCCAACCGGATGCGCCGGGTCGACCGCTGGATGACGGGTCCCCAGGGCTGGCGTTTGCGCCCCGCCGTCACCGGCGCACCTCCCATTGCCGTCGATCTTGGATACGGCGCATCGCCCGCCACCGCCGTCGAGTTCTTTGAACGGGTGCGCGCGGTCTCCCCGCAGGCCATGGTCTTCGGCATCGAAATCGAACCCGAGCGCGTGGCACGCGGCACCGCGCTTGACGTCGATGGCCTCGAATTCCGTCTGGGCGGGTTCGAGATCCCGGTGTCCTCCCCCGTCACCGTCATTCGCGCCTTCAACGTCCTGCGCCAGTACGACGAGGCCGACGTCGCCGGCATCTGGGACACCATGTGTTCCAGGCTCACCGAGAACGGGGTGCTCATCGAGGGCACCTGCGACGAGATCGGCCGACGCAGTTCCTGGGTCGCCGTCACCAGGGACGGACCGCAATCCCTGAGCATCTCCCTGCGCTTCGGGGCCTTCACGCTTCCCTCGGATGTCGCGGAACGGCTGCCGAAGGCACTGATCCACCGCAACATCGAGGGCGAGCGGATCCATGACTTCCTGCGGGCCGCGGACGCGGCCTGGCTGGCCGCGGCCCCCTTGGCGTCGTTCGGCAACAAGCAGCGGTTCGTGGCAATGTGCCGCACGCTGCGCGCAACCGGCTGGCCCATCTGCGATTCGGCGGCGCGCTGGCGCCTGGGCGAAATGACCGTCCGTTGGGAAGCCGTGGCCCCGCGCACCGGCGCACTCGCCCACGCCGGCTGAGCCCGGCCGGCAGCCGGTCAACCACCCATCAACGCAAAAAATCGCGGCAGCAACACCCCGCAAACGGGATGTCGCCGCCGCGACCGAATTCTTGCGCCTTGCGGGCAGGCTGCCCGTCTAGTACGGGTAGTAGCCGCCCTTGCCCGACACCGCGGGCTTCACGTCCGCCATGTACACGCAGGCGATGCAGGCGCCGATGAGCTGGAAGACGCCGCCACCGCCGCCGGCGGAAAGCGCCGTCAGGCCGCACACCAGCACCGCGGCGCCGGTCATCGCCATCCAGAACGGCTTGGTCCGCTTGCCCTCGCGCACGAAGTTCGCGGCGGGACGGCGCACGGCATCGACCAGGGCCATGATCGCAATGACGGCCGCAACGATGCTGAGCGCTTTCATCAGGTAAAACTCAAACGCTAGGGCATAAAACATGGTTTCAGCTTAGCCGCATCAACCCCGCGGGTGCCGCAATGCTGCCCGCCGAGTTCCGCGTTTCGGGGTCAGGAACGCGCCAGCGCCTGGTCCAGGTCCCGGTAGAGGTCCTCGACGTTCTCGATTCCGACGCTCAACCGCACCAGGTTTTCCGGCACCGACTCCGGCTCTCCGGCATGGCGGCGGCGGCGTTCGGCCAGGGATTCGACCCCGCCCAGGCTCGTGGCAGGGGTCCACAGGCGCAGCTTCGCCAGCATCGCGTCGGCCGCGGCGGCGCCGGCTTCCAGTTCGATGCACAGGATGGAACCGAACCCGTCCATCTGCGCCGCGGCGCGGGCGTGGCCCGGGTCGTCGGGCAGGCCCGGGTAGCGGACCCGGGAGATCGCCGGGTGCCCGCTGAGCCTGGCGGCGAGCTCGCGCGCGTTGGCCTCGGCCTTTTCCAGGCGCAGCGCCATGGTCCGGATGCCGCGCAGCGTCAGCCAGGCCTCGAACGGTCCGGGGATCGCGCCGTGCAGGGTGCGCATCCCGTGCAGCCTGGCGTGCAGCTCGGGGTTGCGGGTCACCACGGCGCCGAGCACCACGTCAGAGTGCCCGCCCATGTACTTGGTGGCCGAATGCACCACGACGTCGGCGCCGAGCTGCAGCGGGCGCTGGAGCAGCGGGGTGGAGAAGGTGTTGTCCACGACGGTGAGCACGCCCATGGCGCGCGCCGCCTTCAGCAGCTCCGGAAGGTCCGCGACCTCCAACATCGGGTTGGTCGGCGATTCAAGCCAGGCCATGTCCGCCCCGTCGAACGCGGCGATCGTCGCCTCGGTGTCGGCCAGCTCCACGCGGCGCACCGTCAGGCCCAGTGTCTTTTCCAGCTCGGCGACCAGGGCCAGCGACCCGTTGTAGGCATGGCGCGGAATCACGAGCGTTCCACCGACGGGAAGCAGCGAGAGTCCCGCGGCGACCGCGGCCATGCCCGAGGCGTAGGCAAGGGCCGGCAGTTCGCAGTCCTCGAGCTGTGCGATCGTCGCTTCCAGCGGGTCCCACGTCGGGTTGGTGAACCGTCCGTAGACCTTCTCCCCCGCGCCTGATTCCCCCAGCGAGTAGAACGTCGAGGAAAGCACGATGGGCGGGTTCACCGGCTGGTCGGTTTCGTGCGGCGGGCGTCCGGCTGCCACCACGATGGTGTCCGGGGCCCAGGAAGTCTTGTCACTGGCAGTCATGCTTTTCAGGTTACTCCGGGCCCGGCCCGCGCCCCCAGCTCGATGACGAACCGCCGCTGCGCTGTGACAGCCTCGGCAGCGGCGCCATCCGGCCCGGCCAACTCGGGAACCAACGGCCCAACTGCCCGTCCGGACGACTCACCGTCCCACCCCAATAGAGATAGGCTAGGACGGTGAGTTCGACGCAGCAGAATCCTAGATCAGCAGGCCGCTTCATTGTCTTCGAAGGCGGGGACGGCGCCGGGAAATCGACGCAGGCTGCCCTGCTGAGCGCCGAGCTGCGCAAAAACGGCCACGCCGTCCTGCAAACCCGCGAACCCGGTGGCACCCAGATCGGCGAAAAGCTCCGTTCCCTGGTGCTGGACCACGGGCAGGGCACCGTCGACGCGCGCACCGAGGCCCTGATGTACGCGGCTGCACGCGCCGCCCACGTCGAACAGGTGATCCGCCCGGCGCTGGCCGCCGGCACCATGGTGGTCTGCGACAGGTTCATCGACTCCTCCCTGGCCTACCAGGGCATCGGCCGCGCCCTGGGCGAGGATGCGGTGCGTTCCATCAACGAATTCGCCACCGGCGGGCTTGGCCCCGACCTGACGGTGCTGCTGGACGTCGCCCCCGCGGCGGGCCGTTCGCGACGCACCACCGGAGTCGACGGGGCACCCGTGGCCGAGGACCGGCTGGAATCGGAACCTGACGAGTTCCATGCCCGCATCCGCGAGGCCTTCCTCCACTTTGCCGGCCGCGACCCGCAGCGCTACGTGGTTCTCGATGCGACAAAGAGCGTCGACGAACTTGCCGCCGCCATCAGCAGCGCCGTCGCCGCCCTTCCGGAAGCCTCCGGGTACCTGTCGTGAGTGTCTGGGACGACCTGCCGGGCCAGGGGAAAACCATCACAGCGCTTTCCCGCGCCGTGGCCGAAGGCAACCCGTCACACGCCTGGTTGTTCACCGGCCCTCCCGGCTCCGGGCGCTCGAACGCCGCGCGGGCCTTCGCCGCCGCCCTGCAATGCACGGTCCCCGATGCGGCAAACCGCGGCTGCGGACAGTGCAAGGCCTGCGTGACCGTGCTGGCCGGCACCCACCCCGATGTCGCGCTGATCGCCACCGAGAAGGTCAACTACCAGATCGAAGACGTCCGCGAGCTGATCACCAAGGCCCAGGACCGTCCCTCCACCGCCCCGTGGCGCGTGATCATCGTCGAGGACGCCGACCGGATGACCGAGCGCACCACCAACGTGCTGCTCAAGTCCATCGAGGAGCCTCCCCCGCACACCATCTGGATCCTGTGCGCCCCCTCCCCCGCCGACGTGCTGGTGACGATCCGTTCGCGCTGCCGCTCGGTGTCGCTTTCGGTGCCCACCAGGGCCGCCGTTGCCGAACTGCTGGTCCGCCGCGACGGGCTTTCGGAGGCCCAGGCCGACTTCGCTGCCCGCATCTCCCAGTCGCACATCGGCATTGCCAGGCGTCTTGCCCGCGACGAGGACGCCAGGCGTCGCCGCGACCGCACCGTGCGCATGCCGCTGCGCGTCCGCGGGGTCGCCGACGCGGTGATGGCAGCGGCCGAGCTGGTGGACCTTTCCACTGCCGAGGCCACCGCCGCCGCGACCGAACGCGCCGAGGCCGAGGCCACCGCACTGCGCACGGCCCTCGGGCTGGACGCCGACGCCCCGGTTCCGCCCCAGCAGCGCAGCCAGTTCAAGGCGCTGGAAGAAAACGCCAAGCGCCGGGCCCGCCGTTCCACGCACGATGCCCTGGATCGCTCGCTGATCGACCTGACCACGTTTTTCCGCGACGTCCTGATGCTGCAGATGAACTCCGGCACCGAACTTGTCAACGACTATCTGGCCGATGACCTGCGGTCCTACGCCGCTGCGTCGCGACCCGAAGCGACGGTGGCCAAGATCGATGCCATCGCCGAGGCACGTACCCGCATCGGTGCAAACGTTGCACCGCTTTTGGCCGTCGAGGCCATGATGGTCGCCCTGCGGCCCAGCAAATAACCGAATATTCCGCCCCACCAGCCTTAGGAGCCAGCATGAGAGCCTTCAGACGCCCAGTGTCCGTGATTGCAGCGTTGGGCGCTGCGGCCCTGTTGCTGACGGCATGTGGTCCAGTCACTACGGCCGACCCGACTTCGACCGTACAAAGCTCGACGGATTCCGCCACCTCATCGACCCGGCCGCCAGCGGCGGACGCAATCCCCGCCGGCCTTGAGAAGTTCTACAAGCAGAAGCTGAAATGGACCAAGTGCGACGAGGCCCTCGAGTGCGCGAAAATCACCGTGCCCATGGACTATTCCAAGCCCGAGGGCGAAACCATGACTCTTGCCATGAACAAGCTCCCGGGCAAGGACGCCCAGGGATCGCTGCTGGTCAATCCCGGCGGTCCCGGCGGATCTGGCCTTGACCTCGTCAAGGATGCGGGCACCACCCTTTTCGGGCAGGATCTACAACGCAGCTTCGACATCGTTGGCTTCGACCCGCGCGGCGTGGGATCCTCGACCCCGGTCAAATGCGAGACAGCTGCCGAACAGGATGCCAGCCGCCAGGAAGAATTCGACACCAGCACCGATGCCGGTTTGGCGATACTGCGCAAAGCCAGCGCCACATACGCTGCGCAGTGCGCACAGCGCACCGGCCCGTCCCTTGGCTTTGTCGACACCAAGTCTGCGGCGCGGGACCTGGACGTCATGCGGGCCCTGCTCGGTGACAAGCAGCTGAACTACCTGGGCTATTCCTACGGCACCTACCTCGGCGCCCACTATGCAGAGCTTTTCCCGCACAACGTCGGCCGTTTGGTTCTTGACGGCGCGCTGGATCCAACGCTGAGCGACCCGGAAATCACCATGGACCAGGCCGTCGGATTCGAAAACGAAATCCGCGCCTACATGCAGGACTGCCTGGACTCGGGCAACTGTCCATTCACCGGCAACCTCGAGGAGGCCCTGACACAACTCCGGGGTGTGCTCGACGGGGTCGAACGCACTCCGATGCTGGCCACCGATGGCAGGAAAGTGCCGATCAACGACTTCATGAATGGCTTCATCCTCCCGCTGTACAACAATGACAGCTGGTTTGCCCTCACCGAGGCCCTACGAAACGTCATTGCCGGGAATGTCGATGACATCCAGTTCTTTGCCGATCTTGCCGCCGGCCGCGAGGAAGACGGAAGCTACCCCAGCAACGGAAATGCCGCGTTCTCTGCAATCAACTGCCTCGACTACCCCATGAACCCAAGTATCGAGGCCATGCGCGCCCAAGAACGCGAGTTAATCGCTGCTGCACCGGTCTTCGGCAAGTACACGGCGTTTGGTGCCATAGGGTGCCAGGACTGGAAGTACCCGCCGACGGGGAACCCCGGCGTGCTCAAGGCCGCAGGCGCAGCCCCGATCGTCGTCGTCGGCACCACCGGGGACCCCGCCACACCGTACAAATGGGCCGAGGCATTAGCCGAACAGCTCGATTCCGCCGTCCTGGTGACCTTCAAGGGGCACGGGCACACAGCCTACGGCCGCTCGAACGAATGCATCTCCAACGCTGTGGAATCGTACTTGATTGACGGCAAGGTTCCCGCCGACGGGCTCACCTGCTAGACCCGCGCGACCGAAGTCTTTGGAACGTGTCGGCACGTCGTTTTGACCGCTGCCGATCCGCTCCTATAAAGTAGTCACTTGTGGTGCTAATACGCCACGGTGCCTCCTTAGCTCAGTTGGTAGAGCGTTTCACTCGTAATGAAAAGGTCGCCAGTTCGATTCTGGCAGGAGGCTCTGATTTACCCCCGGCATTCCGGGGGTTTTTCATTTAACACCGACCTCGAATCCTTCCCCAGGGCGAAGCCACCGGGCCGAACCTGGAAGCAGGAACTTCCGATGCCTCATCGAACGTCGCTCGTCCCGCCCGCACTGGCCAAGCTCCTCGCCCATGCACCGCTGCCGGCAGGCCAGGGCGTCACCGGGTATTTCCCCGATCCGAATCCGGAGGCCCGCGCCTATTCGGGTTGTAGCCTTGCGCTCAACGGCGCGCACGGTGCCGAAATCCACGTGGTGTTCCGTTCCGCGAAGGTCACGCCCACCAAGGCCGGGTTGTTTGTCACGCTGTGGCAGCGCGATGCAGGGGGTGTTACCCGGCCCTACACCGCAGGGGACGACGTGGACGAGTTCTGGATCGCCGCCGAAACCAAGCACGGCTACGGATGCTTCAAGTTTCCCGCCCACGAACTGGCCAAGGCCGGCATCTTGGCCACAGCCAAGAAGCCCGGCAAGCGCGGCTTCCGCCTCTACACTCCTTGGGACACCGACCTCAATGCAGGCGCCACCAAGGCTTGGGCTTGGCAACGCGGGTTCTTCACAGTGTTGAGCCGATAGGCTTTTTCCATGGAAAAACTTTCGCTGCAGACCGAGAACCTTGACCTCGTCCCACCCGCAGCCGATGACATTGACGCCATCTTCGCCGCATGCCAGGATCCCGAAACCCAGAGCTGGGTGCCGATTCCGGTTCCCTATTTGCGCGAACACGCAATCGAATACGCAACCACACACACCGACAAGACGTGGAGCGAAGACACCGAGTACACGTGGACCATCCGATCCGCCGGCACCCTGGCCGGGGTTGTGGGCCTGTACCGGGTAGGCAACGGATCCGCCGACTTGGGCTTCTGGATGGACCCGGCGTTCCGTGGCCAGGGTTTGCTGACCGAAGCGTGCAACGCCGTATTGGACTTTTCCCTCGCGCCGGCTCCGGCAGGCTTGGGATTGGCCCGCATCGGTTGGAACGCCTACGCGGGGAACTTCGGCTCGGCACGCGTCGCCCAGAAGCTGGGCTTCCACTTCGAGGGAATCGCTCGCCTGGGAGCCGCATTGCGCGGGGAACTGCGCAACGATTGGGCGGGTAGCCTTTTGGCCGACGATGACCGCACCGTGCAGCCGTGGTCAATCTTGGCCTAACTGCTGCCCGACACCGGCATTAAATTGCCGTGGGGACCCGCCTGAACGGATCCCCACGGCAAGACGCTTCCCCCTGGCGCAGCCGGGAGGAAAACCGACGTTTAGGCGAAGTCGCTGACGGCCGGGTCGGCGCTGATGCGGCCTTCGAGGCCCTTGTCCAAGGCGTTGATCGCCTCGACATCCTCGGCATCCAAGCGGACGGAAAGGCCTTCGAAGTTCTCGACGATGCGCGACGGCGTGACCGACTTGGGGATCACGATGTTGCCCAGCTCCAGGTGCCAGGCGATAACGACCTGTGCGGGGGACGCCTGGTGCTTTTCGGCGATGGCAACCAACACCGGGTCGCTCAGCAGTTCGCTGCCCTGGCCCAGCGGCGACCAGGACTGGTGCTTGATGCCCTTGGACGCCTCGAACTCGCGCAGTGCCGTCTGCGGGAAGTACGGGTGGGTTTCGACCTGGTTGATGACCGGAAGCACGCCGGTGGCTTCCTCGAGTTCGGCGAGCGCCTCGACAGTGAAGTTGCAAACGCCGATCGACTTCACGCGACCGGACTTCTGCAGCTCGATCAGTGCACGCCAGGTGTCCACGTACTTGCCCTGCTTGGGCTGCAGCCAGTGGATCAGGTACAGGTCGAGGTATTCCAGGCCCAGGCGTTCCATGGAGGCGTCGAAGGCCGCAAGGGTTTCTTCGAAGCCCTGGTCCGCGTTCCAGACCTTGGTGGTGATGAACATGTCTTCACGCGGAACGTCGGTGGCGGCAAGTGCGCGACCGACGCCCTCCTCGTTTCCGTAGATCTTGGCGGTGTCGATGTGGCGGTAGCCGGCGTCGAAGGCCTGCTGGACAACGTCTGTGGCAACGGTGTCTTCGACCTTCCATACGCCGTAGCCAAGCTGCGGGATGGTGTTGCCGTCGTGGAATGTGAGCTCTGGGGAAACAAGGTTCGTCATGTTTTCATCCTGCCACCGCGCGTTGCGAGCGCAGGCAACTGCACGCCGTGATCAGCGCTGGGCGAAATGTTAAGCAACCGTTTCAAGGTTTCGTTGAAACTTGAGAAAAATTCTTGGCTGCGGTGTGTAACACTCGGGCAGCTTTCGGACATAGAAGGAGCATGGACCAAGTGACAATGCTTTCGCGGCCCGGGCCGGCACCCGAAGAACGGTTCGCCGCCGTGCATGCCGACTGCCACGACACAGTCTTCCGATATCTGGCCAGACGGATCGTTCCCGCACACCTGGCAGAGGACCTCACCGGCGAGGTGTTCGTGATCGTCTGGGAAAAGGTGCTGGGTGGCGCCCAACCCGAGGCCGCCTATGTGGTGGCGATTGCCCGGAACCTCCTGCGCGGCGCATACCGGACGTCGGCCAAGGCTTCCAGGCTCCGCAGCGCACTGGCTCTTGAACACATGCGCCCAAGGGTTGAGAACCCCCAGGTAGCCCAGGCACTGGCAACGATGAAGGAACCGGCACGGGAGCTGCTCTTGCTCACCTACTGGGATTCGTTCACCGCAGAGGAAATCGCAGTCATCCTCGACAGCAGCCCCGGGGCCGTCCGGGTCCGCCTGCACCGTGCACGCAAGGCATTCGCCACGGCGCTTGCATCCGATTCAGCATTGCTTGGTTCTTTGGGAAAGGTGGCACGGTCATGACTACGCATTCAACCCCCCGCTCGGATGGAGGACTCGACCCGCACGCGGAACTCCTGTTGCGCGCATCGGATCCATTCACCGACGATCAGGCCAGAGCCATGGAGCACAGCCGTTCAACCAGTGCCGCCATACCGTCCGGCACCTATGTTCCTTCGATTTCACAGCAGGTCGTACCCCTTGCACGGGGCACGAAGGGAGAAACCCGGATGTCCGGTTCATCGACACATCGCACTTCGAAGGGACGTCGATGGGGCATTTACCTGGCCGTTGCCGCCTCCACCGCAATCGTTGCAGGCATCGCAGTCCTCGGCCCCTGGGGCAATGCCCCACAACCGGCCGCCCCGCAACCGGATGCCCCAACACCGTCGATGTCCCCTTCCCCGTCCAGCAGTGAATTCGACGCCAACGACCCGGACCATCGAGCGGCATTCAGGGAAGCCGACGGAAAGCGCATCACCGGCTGGTTGCGTCCCGCACTTCCAACGGATCCCCAAGTGCTACAGCGCACCGGCTGGCTGCTGAACACCTTCACTGTCGCGGGCAACGGTGAGATCACCGACCACGCCGACGGCCCATGGACTCCAATCGATCTCGGCGGCCGCGACACCTCCCTGCTGGGCAAGAACCAGCAGTCAGCCGATCTGGTGGTTGTCGCGACCAAGCAGTCCGACCTGAGCCTCGTCAATCCCGTTCCGGGCCCCTACGGCATCATGGTCTCGGACCCGAAGAAACTGGCTTCAGGCTCCTGGGACAAAGCCTCGAGCCTCATGACCCTGGACGGAACCTATCTGCGGATTCCCGACAACGAATTCAACGGCGCACTATTGGCCCAGTTCGCAACCTTTGAGCTGGCCCATTCCTATACCGGAACGCCCAAGAGCGCGCCCGCGTGGTTCAAGGCATCGGAGTTCCACTCGTACACCGATGCCGACGCCCACTCCTGCATCGCCACCGTTACAAAGTCCGGAAACAAGATCATGTCCTTCCCCGCGGGCTCCACAGCGTCGGGATCGATCGAAGGCGAAGTACTTCCCGATGACATGGTGGCCGAACACCCGCTGCGAATCATGCCCCGGGACGGCTGGTTCTCCGAAGGCAGGGACTCAAAGTTCATCCTCGACACCGGGGCCACCCCGACCACGACGTTCACGGCATGGCCGACCACCGAGGTTGGCACTTGTGGTGCTTACACCGGGGAAATCGTGAAGTTCGCGGGCATCAAGAAATAAGCGCCACTCGCGACGAGCGAGGGGCTGTCGGCCCGGATTCTCCGGTCGACAGCCCCTCGCTCACGTGCATTGCAAAACGTCTAGCGGTGCTTGGCCATTTCGGCCTCGGCCGCGCTGATCCCCTCGGCAACCAGGTCGGCGCGCATGGCGACGTTTTCCAGTCCGGCCGAGGCATAGCCCCAGCGTTCGCCGTCCAGGCGTGACATCGCGGCGACCTGCGCGGTGGTTGCCAAGTCGTTGGCTGCCTTGGACAGCATGCGGTGCACGGCATAGAGCTCGTGCGGAACGTTTTCGCCGGTGCTGGGGTTCTTGGCCTGGGCCTCGACGCAGATCACGCGGACCCTGGATTGCAGCTCCGCCAGATGGTTGGCGATCAGGATCAACGCGTTGTGCAGGTCGTCGTCCTCAATGCCCTCGAGGACCTGGTGCACCCGGTCCAGCGAGCGGCCAAACCGGTCGTAGGCGCGTCGCCACACTCCGTCGCCGAGTTCCTTGGCGTCACGACGCGCATTGCGCGCGGTGGAGAACAGCCCCATCTGCGTTTGTACCCTTGCTTCTGCTGGTTTCAAGGCCGTGCGCCTTGGCGGCGTGAGGGCCGCATTCGTCTGGAATACCAGTCTAGAGGTATTGGCCGTACCCGCTGCTTCCCTCCGGGGGTTCCTTGCCCCCGGACTCCGCGGGGCCTTCCGTCCTGCGGAGTCCGTCGGGGCCCATGCGCTCGGGTTCGCCCTGCTCGTTGATGATGATGCCCGGGGCAACCTGGGTGCCCGGTGGCAGTTGGCGCAGGGCCATGCGCTGGGCCAGCTGCTGGTTGGCAAGCTGCTGTGCCGCCATGGCGGCCTGCAGCCCGTGGAAGACCCCCTCGAGCCAGCCAACCAACTGGGCCTGTGCCACGCGCAGCTCCGCGGTGGTGGGTGTTTCACCCTCCCCGAAGGGCAGCCGGATCCGGTGCAGCTCGGCGGCCAGTTCCGGGGACAGCCCTGTCTCGAGTTCGTGCACGGAGCGCTCGTGGATGTCCGCCATCCGGGCGCGGGCCTGCTCGTCCAGGGGCGCGGATCGGACCTCGTCCAAAAGCTGCTTGATCATGCCGCCTATACGCATGAGCTTCGCGGGTTCCCCCACACCCATGATCTGCTGGCCGTCGCGTTCCGGCTGCGCGGAGGGAACCGGCCTGGCTCCCGGTGCGGGGCCGTCCGCGGGGCCGCGCCCCATGGGTATTGGCTTAACCTCCTGCGGAACATTGTGTTGCCCCGCGGCGAAACCGGGTACCGACGGCCATGGAGTGGCGCCCGGCGATGGCGGGTTTGCTGCCTGCTGGTCTTCCGGGATCTGCGCGCTTTGCTCGGTCATGGCACCATCTTGCCACGGGCGGCCTACCGCGGGGAGGGAGCTTTCCGAGGGTTTCGGGAACGCGACCGGCGGGCGCCCCTTCCGGGCAGCGAAATGGCGGGCTTCCGAACGTGGTTCGGCGGCCCGCCATCTCCCGATGCGCATTTGTGCCTAGCAGCAGCGTCCCTGCGGGTTCCTCTCTTGCCAGTCGGTGTAGTCGCGCCAGAACTCGCGCTCACTCATGGGTTGCACGCCGGGATGGGTGCGCGCCTGGTGCGCGAGGTACACGCGGTACTTGTCCGCGCCCAGCACACCCTCGAAGTAGCGCACGAATAAGCGGGCACCCTGCCACGTCGCGGAACATGCCCGCGCCACGACCGAGCGCTGTGCTCCCGGAGCCGATTCCTGCCCGGTGCCCACGGTCAGTGACCGCCCCGGATGACCTGGTGCTCCGCCGGAACCTGCTTCCATGCGGCCTCGAGTTCCTTCTCGGACGGCGAGGAGATGATGCCGCTCGGTGCGTAGAACTTTGAGGGGAACTCCGGATCCTCGGTGTTGCGGCCGCCCCCGTTGGGGTAGGCCCTGATGGTGGCGATGATGGCCGCGACGATCACGATCACCGAAAGCGCCAGGAAGATCACCGAGAGCCAGCCCTGGACGCCGGTGTTGCGAACCACGGCCTCCATGGCTTCGATGTTCTTGGCGGATCCGAAGCTGGTTTCCCCACGCTCCAGCGCGCCCTTGAACGCGTTGTGCTGCGCGAAGTAGCCCACGGCCGGGACCGGGGAGAAGATCTTCAGGAACGACGCGTACACCGTGACGACAGTGGCGAACGCCAGCGGCAGCACCACGATCCACAGGTACTTGAAGTTGCCGCGCTTGGCCACGATCGTCATGACAACCGCCAGCGCAATGGCCGCCAGCAGCTGGTTGGAGATGCCGAAGAGCGGGAAGAAGGTGTTGATGCCGCCCAGCGGGTCGGTGACGCCCAGGATGAGGATGTACCCCCACCCGGCGACCATGATCGCGGTACAGGTCCAGGCACCCGGACGCCACGAGGTGTCCTTGAACCTCGGGATGACGTTGCCGATGGTGTCCTGAAGCATGAAGCGGGCCACGCGGGTTCCGGCGTCAACGGCGGTGAGGATGAACAGCGCCTCGAACATGATGGCGAAGTGGTACCAGAAGCTCATCATGCCCACGCCGCCGAACCACTGCTGCATGATGTGCGCGATGCCCACGGCCAGGGTCGGGGCGCCGCCGGTGCGCGAGACAACGCTTTCCTCGCCCACGCCCGCGGCCAGGTCGGTCAGCATGCCCGGGGTCAGGTTCACGCCGGTCAGGCCCAGCGAGTTCACGAACGCCACCGCGCCCTCGACGGTTCCGCCGGTTGCCGCGGCGGAGGAATTCATCGCGAAGTAGATGCCGCGGTCAATGGAGATCGCCGCTACCAGGGCCATGATCGCCACGAAGGATTCCATGAGCATGCCGCCGTAGCCCAGGAAGCGGGTCTGGCGTTCCTTTTCGACCAGCTTCGGGGTGGTGCCGGAGGAGATCAGCGCGTGGAAGCCGGACAGGGCGCCGCAGGCGATCGTGACAAAGAGGAACGGGAACAGGTGCCCGGCAACCACGGGGCCCTTGTCGGTGCCCGCGAACTCGGAGATCGCCGGGACGCTGATTTCGGGGCGAACCACGATGATGGCGACGGCCAGCAGGCCGATCACGCCGATCTTCATGAAGGTCGAGAGGTAGTCGCGCGGGGCCAGCAGCAGCCACACCGGAAGCACCGCGGCGATGAAGCCATAGAAGATGATGAACCACGCCAGTGTGGTTCGGTCCAGGTGGAAGAATTCGGATCCCCATGCCGATTCGGCAACCCAGCGGCCGGAAATGATCGCGAACATCAGCAGCGCAAAGCCGATCACGGAGATCTCCATGACCTTGCCCGGGCGGATGAAGCGCAGGTAGACGCCCATGAACAGGGCGATCGGGATGGTCAGGCCCACCGAGTACACGCCCCAGGCGGATTCGCCCAGCGCGTTGACCACCACGAGGGCCAGGATGGCCACGATGATGACCATGATGGCCAGGGTGGCGATCAGCGCGGCGGTGCCGCCGATGACGCCGAGCTCCTCGCGGGCCATCTGGCCCAGCGAACGCCCGCCGCGGCGCATGGAGAAGAACATGACCAGGTAGTCCTGGACCGCACCGGCCAGGACCACGCCGATGATGATCCAGATGGTGCCCGGAAGGTAGCCCATTTGGGCGGCGAGGATCGGGCCGACCAGCGGGCCCGCGCCGGCGATCGCCGCGAAGTGGTGCCCGAAGAGCACCCGGCGGTCGGTCGGCATGAAGTCCTTGCCGTTGTTGTTGTACTCGGCGGGGGTGGCCCGGAAGTCATTGGGCTTGGCGATCTTGCGCTCGATGAGCTTGGCGTAGAAGCGGTAGGCAATCAGGTAGGTGCAGACGGCCGCGAAGACAAACCAAATGGCGTTGATGGTCTCGCCGCGCGAGAACGCCAGCACCGACCAGGCGACGCCGCCCAGCAGTGCGATGGCAACCCAGATCACGATCTTGGTTGGCGTCCATTTCCTTGCTTCCGCCTCGATCGTCTCCGGGGCTACACCTGCCGGAGGCAAATCCGGCGCCGTGCTGCGATGCTGACTCATTGTTTTCCTCTCACGGGGTACAGATGGGTGGGGTGCGAGTTGTGGGCGCAGGAGTAGTCCCCCCTGTGTCGCAAGACACCCTGCACTCACCACCCACCGTAGACCTTGGGGAAAACGTGGTCAGGCCCTGACGACGATTTTTCCGGTGTGATTCCCCGAATCGAAGTATTCGTGCGCCGAACGGACGTCATCGAACGTAAACCGGCGGTCGATCGCCAGGTCCAGCCGCCCCGATTCGAGCAAAGGCAGCACCCGCCGGCGCACCTCGTCCACGATCAGGGCCTTCTGTTCGGTCGGCCTGGCGCGCAACGTGGTGCCGACGATGCGGGCCCGCTTGGCCATCAGCGCACCCAGGTTCAGCTCCGCCTTGGCCCCGCCGATCAGTCCGATGACCACCAGGGTTCCGTCCACGGCGAGCGCCCGCACGTTCGCTGCCAGGTACTTGGCACCCACCACGTCCAGGATGACGTCGACGCCGGCCCCGCCGGTGAGTTCCCCGGTGCGCTGGACGAAGTCCTCGTTCCGGTAGTTGATTCCGTGGTGTGCCCCCAGCGCCAGGCAATGGGCGATCTTCTCGTCGCTGGATGCCGTGACAAACACCGTGGCGCCGGCCGCGGTGCAGAGCTGGATGGCCATCGAGCCGATCCCCCCGGCGCCGCCGTGGATCAGCACGTTTTGCCCCTCCCTCAGGTTCGCCTCGAGGAACAGGTTGGAGACGACCGTCGCCGCGACCTCCATGAACCCGGCGGCATCCACCAGGTCGACCGAGTCCGGAAGCTCAAGCACGTGGCCCTCGGGCACCGCGACATACTGCGCGTACCCGCCACCGGCCAGCAGCGCACAGACACGCTTGCCGACAAGAGATGCGTCGGCCTCCCGGCCGACGGCCTCCACGATGCCCGAAACCTCGAGGCCAGGGATGTCGCTGGCGCCCGGCGGCGGCGGGTAGACCCCGATCCTTTGCTGCACATCCGCCCGGTTCAGTCCGAAGGCCGCCACCTTCACCAGCACCTCGCCGGCCCCCGGGACGGGAACCGGGCGTTCGGTTTCCGCCATGACTTCAGTTCCGCCTGCACCCCGATATTCAATGGCACGCATCGTCGCCTGCTTTCCCTGGATCGTTTCGCTTTTCCCCCATGATCGCACCCGCCAGGCGTGAAACCGGGCGCCGCATTTCGACACGCCCGCGCTCAAATCGCAGGTGGTCCGCGGGCACGCCTCTGCTGGCGTATACTTTTTTGGTCTGGATGGTTGTCCGAGCGGCCTAAGGAGCTGGTCTTGAAAACCAGTGTGCGGTAACCCCGTACCAAGAGTTCAAATCTCTTACCATCCGCTCAAGAAAAAGAGGCAGTTCCCTGATCAAGGGGACTGCCTCTCTTGTGTTTCCGGACCTTCGCCGGCCGTCGGCCTTGCGGGCGTCCTACAGCGGGTGGTTGTAGCTCAACCGCACCAGTTCGTGGGCGATGTCCCGGGCGTCGCCCAGGGTCCGGGCCGCACCGTCAAGCGGCGCCCCCGCCTGTGCGGCGATGGCGGTGCCCCACTGCACCGAGGAAAGCTGCAGGCCCAGCACGAAGACCGCACGGTGCGCCAGCCCGCGGGCATCGACCAGTCGGTACGGCTCCCCCACCACGTCAAGGCCCTGCCCCGGGATGGGTTCGCCTGCGGCATTGCGCATGGTCAGCGGCGCGGCAAGCCCGTCGTCGAGCAATTGGCGCAGGAGCGGCGAGGCCGTCTGCAGCACCCTGTTGGCGGGCATCATGGCCTCGACCAGGACCGGCGCGGTGTAGCTGGGCGCATCGACCCACGGGGAAGATGCGATGAACGCGGCAGAGGCGGGGTCGATCCCGAATTCCGGATCCGGTCCGATGAACTCGACGACGGAGGCACGCGCGAGCGCCGCCAGTTCCTCGATGCGCTGCACCGGCGGCCCGGAGGAGAGTCCCTCAACCAGGGGCTCGAACCAGCCCTGGACCTCGTTCAGGCGTGACTCGTCGGAGATCAGCCCCTCGGCGATCATGTTCTTGAGCTCCATGCGCCCGGCGTTCAGCGTCCCGATGGCCATCTTCAACGGGTCCTTCTCCCCGCCTGCGGAAGACAGCGCATCGGCTTCCAGGTATTCCAGCACGGCATTCTGGTATTCCCTCGCCGACCCGAACCCGCGTTCGGCGAAGGGGTGCCCGAGTCCCGGCACGTCAAGGAAGCCAAGTTTCGGGGCGTGGTCGGCCACCAGCTTCTGGGCCTCGGACAGCCACACCCGGGACCCGGCCTGGTGCTCCGCGTCAAGCACCAAAACGAGCCGGCGCAGGAATTCGTCGGGGTCGAGCGTGAAGCGACCGGGGGTCCTGGCGGCGGCGGTGCGGTAGTAGGCCAGCAGCACGTCGCGGTGCAGCAGCGGCCACACGTGGGCCCCGAATTCGGCGGTGGCCTCCGGATTGGTGACCCGTTGCTCGGCGATCCGCTGGACGATCACCTCGCTGTCGAAGTACTCCAGGCGAACCGACTGCGGAATGAAGTCCTCAATGCAGGCCTTGGCCCGGTACGGCGTGCCGCGGCGCGAGGCCGCCACGATCTTGGGTTCGAATCCGGAGGCCCAGTATTCGAGCGCCTGCCCCGGGCCGCCGTTGACCGCACGGAATTCGCCGCCGCGACCCACGGTCAATTCGACCATCACGTCGAAGAAGTTCAGGCCCAGGCCGCGAACGAGAGCGGTCTGCCCGGCCGGGATCTTTTCCCACGGAACGTCGCTTGGCACGTTCGGGCCTTGGTAGGTCAGGGCAATCTCGTCGGCTTCCTCGGAGATCGCCGACTGGGCGGGGTTCAGGTGCGCCGGAACGTGCCCGAGCGCCAGCACCACCGCGTCCGCGGTGAATTCCACGGGTGTCCCCTGGGCGTGTGGATGCGGGTAGGAATCGTCCACGGGTTGCGCGGCCAGTAGGTAGCGGGCGCCGTCGCGGACCAGGCTGAGGACCTCGGAGCGCACAAAGCGGACCTCGACGACCTGTTCCAGGTGACGCAGGGCCGCTGCGACCGACTCAAAGACGTGTCGCAGGTAGCGCCCGTACAGGGCGCGCGGCGGGTAGGACCCGCGTTCCAGTTCCGCGATTTCCTGGGCCTCGACGGTGCTCAGGAGCGCGCCGTCGCCACCGGAAGCCCGCCACTGCTCAAAGCTCAACCCGGGCTCGTCCGGGTGCGTGCGCTCGGGTGCGACGGTGGGGAAAACCGACGGCGTGTTCATCAGGAACAGCCGCGACTGAGCCGTGGACCAGACACGTCCGGCACCGGGTTCGAACTGGTCGAAGACCAGGAGCCGGATCGGCCGGCCTCGGCCTTCGGCCTGACGCAAGGCGGCCAAAAGTCGCTCCAACACCGAGGTGCCACGCGGCCCGGCACCGACGACGGCGATTGTGTACGGTTCTAGTCCGGAATTCTGCTGCTCACTCACGGGTTTCAGCCTAGTCCCCCGCGGGTGTCCGGGTCACTTGGGCACACCCTGCAATCCGGATGTGCCCAAGTGATCAAACGCAAGGAAAGGCTGTGTTGAGCGGCTACGCTGCCATGTGGCTTTCAACCGTTGCGCGCAAGGCCTCGGCGTGCTCATAAATCTCGTCCAGACTCTGAATCGGGATTCGGGTCTCGATTTTGTCCGGCCCAAAGATACCTAGGTATTTTTGTGTCCGGTTGAAGTGCAGTCGCGCGATCGGCTTGCGATTGTTGTCGTCCAGCAAAACCGCGAAGTACGATTTCGCATCGCGGTAGGCTACGCGATTGGCTTTCACGTCCTTACAGACGATGGCGCGGACAATATGGAATCCTTCAAGCTCCTCCAGCGTCGTGTCGACGCCGTCATCCACTTCAAGGTCCGCCTCGACGATGGGCGTGCTCGTCACGCTTGCCACAAGTTCTGCCGATGAAATCGCGGGCACGTTGGGCTCGCCGAGCGCTGCCTTAATTCGTTCGTTCACTTGGTCACTCAGGAATTGTTTGGATGCTTTGGCAACCAAACCCGTAAATTGGTCCCGTACGCGCTGGGTGAATTGACCCTCGTAGACGCCGGTGGACAAGAACTTGACCCAATCGGGTGTGGGCTCTTGGAAATTCGCAGCAATCACTCGTTTGATTTCGCCGATGTACCTCAGCTCCCCCGCGGAGCTAATGATGGAATCGAGGTCGAAGGTATCTCGAGACAACTTCCGAAGCTCTGGGATCAGAGTTTCGTCGATGTCGTTCATGTCCAAGATCAAGAACGGTTTCGAATCCATCTTGTTTGGCGCATCAAGATCCGTGTAGAACTGGTAGACCTCGCCGTTGGTCAAAATGGCGATCCGGGCGTTGGTCGCGGCGAAATAGCGATAGAGCTGAGATGCGTGTTCGTACTTCAACCCCGCAGGAGATTTCTTGCACTCGATCAGGATCTGGACTTCCCCATCGCGAACAATGGCATAGTCAATTTTCTCGCCCTTCTTGATCCCGATATCAGCAGTGAATTCCGGCACCACTTCCAACGGGTCAAAAACGTCGTACCCGAGGATCGTCGAAATGAAAGGCATGATGAATGCGTTCTTCGTCGCTTCTTCTGTTTCGATAATGCTGCGTTGTTGCTGAATCTTCGTCGCCAGTGCGGCGATCCGTTCTCCAAACTGCATCAATCTTCCTTCCATGGGCGTGATAGGTCCACTCAACCTACCCACAGAGTTCTACAAATTGGGGATGACACCTGTTGCGACGGAAAGATTTCAAACGCGTCTTGCCTAGTTCCATAGACTGAACACATGACTTCTTCTTCGCCCCGGACCATCCCTGATGCCACGCCGGCAGACGCATCGACGCTGGTGCTGCACGACGCCACCGGGAGCGGACCGACTCCGCCGTCCGAGCCACACCTCGGAACCACCTCGGACGAGACGGCCGACCCGTTGCAGTGGCTCGAGGAGCTCGACTCCCCACGGGCCATGGAATGGGTGCTGGGACAGAACGCCCGCACCGAATCCGAGCTCTTTGACGCGGACTTCGAGGCGAGCCGGGACGCCATCCTCAGTGTTCTCGATGCCACCGACCGCATTCCCATGGTGACCAAGCGCGGCGAGCACTACTACAACTTCTGGCGCGATGCCGAGCATCCCAAGGGACTCTGGCAGCGCACCACCTGGGATTCCTACCAGCGCGAGGACCCGCTGTGGGAGGTGCTGCTCGATGTCGATGCGCTTGCCGCCGAAGACAACGTCGACTGGGTGTTCTCCGGCGCGCAGATGCTGCGCCCGAAACCGGGCAACCACTATGCCCGCGCCCTGATCAAGCTCTCCCCCGACGGCGGCGACCAGGTCCGGGTGCGCGAGTTCGACATTGCCACCCGTTCGTTCGTGCCCGGTGGCTTTGACCTTCCAGTCGCCAAGACCAACGTTTCCTGGCTGGATGAGGACACGCTGTTTGTGGCAACCGAGGTGGGCGAGGGGTCCCTGACGCGCTCGTCGTACGCCCGCACCGTCCGGAGGCTGTCGCGCTCCCAGGAGCTGGAACAGGCACCCGAGGTTTTCGCCATCGACGAATCCCACGTGCTCGCCTACGTGTCGCACGACCCCACTCCCGGGTTCGAACGCGACGTGGCACACGACGTGATCGACTTCTACAACGCCAAGACCTACCTCCGCCATGGGGATTCGTGGGTCCATATCGAGGTGCCCACGGACGTCGGGGTGTCGCTCCACCGGAACTGGGTGCTGTTTTCCCCGCAAACCTCCTGGACCCGCTACGGCAAAACCCACGTGCCCGGGTCGCTCTTGCTGGCCGACCTCGAAGAATTCATGGCCGGGACTCCCTCCCTGCGGGAGATCTTCGTTCCCACTGACAGCACCTCGCTCCAGTCGATCGATTTCACCGCCAACTACCTGCTGCTCAATGTCCTGCAGGATGTTTCCTCGCAGATCCTGGTCTGCGACCCCTCCCTCGATTTTGCCCTGGCTCCGATCGAGGCGGGGGCGCCGCTGCACAGCTTCAGCATCTCGTCCGTCGACGACCTTGACCCGGAGTGCGCCGACGACTACTGGCTCACCATCACCGGTTTCCTGACCCCGACGACGGTTGCCCGCGGCACCATCGGTTCCACGTCCGCGCCGGCATCCCCGCCGAGGGTCGTCAAGGCCGCCCCTGCACGCTTCGACGCCACGGAGTTCGAGGTGTCCCAGCATTTTGCGGTGTCCGATGACGGGACACGCGTTCCGTACTTCCAGGTTTCCCCGGCGGATTTGCCCCTCGACGGGCTGAACCCGGTCCTGATGAACGGCTACGGCGGGTTCCAGGCAAGCATGACGCCCGGATACGTGGGCACGCTGGGGCCTGGCTGGCTGACCCGCAGCACCCCCGACGGGCGCCGCGGCAGCTACGTCGTGGCGAACATCCGCGGCGGCGGGGAGTACGGTCCGCGCTGGCACCGTGCCGCACTTCGCGAAAACCGCCATCGCGCCTATGAGGACTTCGCCGCCGTCGCCCGGGACCTCGTGGCCCGTGGAGTGACCTCGCCCAGGCACCTTGCCGCAACCGGGCGTTCGAACGGCGGACTGCTCATGGGCAACATGATCACCGGCTACCCCGAACTCTTCGGAGCCGTTTCCTGCGGCGTCCCGCTGCTTGACATGCGCCGTTACACCCGGTTGGCCGCAGGCCATTCGTGGATCGCCGAGTACGGGGACCCCGACGTGCCCGGGGATTGGGAGTTCATCCGCACGTTCTCCCCTTACCACCGGCTTGACGACGCGTTGCCCGCCGGAACCGAATACCCAGCCTCGCTCATTTGGAGCGCCACGAGCGATGACCGCGTGGGACCGGTCCAGGCACGGAAAATGGCGGCCAAGATGATGGACATGGGTGTTTCGAACGTCAGGTACCACGAGTCCCTCGATGGCGGTCATGCAGGAGCCTCCGACAATGCAGCTTCTGCCACCATGTTGGCCACCAGCTACGAGTTCCTGTGGCGAAATATCGGGTCCTGATCCGTCATTAATCCGCGGGAAACCAACGTTTTTGTGACGTGGCCGATTCTCGTTTTGTAAGCAGCGCCCGCTTTAGGTAGTCTAGGGGAGCTGGAAACAGCAAAAGGACACGTGCCAGAGCGGCCGAATGGGCTTCACTGCTAATGAAGTGTCGGGGTTAAACTCGACCGGGAGTTCAAATCTCCCCGTGTCCGCCAAATGGCCCCCTACTTAGGTAGGGGGCTTTTTTGCGTCTTGGGGCAATTCCGAAGAAGGTCCCCAAGAACAAGAAAACCGCGTGTTTCCGGCCAAATCATGGGCCGAAAAACGCGGTTCCTGGTGTCGGAGGACTACACGGAGAAGTTACTTGTCGCCGTCGCCGAATGCGTTGAGCAAGGTTCGAACCATCTCATCGGGAAGGCCCGTGCAACGGGCGACAATCACGGTGGCCTCATCAAGTTCGCCCATGCGAAGGTGCTCAAGGAACTCGGTGCGCTCGGGCTCAGCCAGATCGTTGACACTGAAGTGGACGGCTCCGTCCGGTCCCTGCCCCTCGAAACTAAAGTCTGCGATGTTTGCCGATGACGAGTTCCCGCCGCCCAGCGGCGAGGAAACCAGCATGCGCAGTATTTCGCCCTGGTCCAGCCCCGAATGCTTGGCAATCAGCGTTGCGGCGCCCGGCAAGTCATGGTCGCGCACCAATGACATGAATTGGTCGTACTCGGCCGGCGGCAGGTCTTCGCTGGCAAACTCCTGGGGTTCCCCGTCCACGAGGTAGGAAACCTTGAACTGCGTTGAGGTTTTTTCGGCTTCGCTACCGAATTCCTGAGCCCAATCGCTGGGCACAACCCATGCGTCATCGTCCCCGATGGCGGGGGCGGGGGCGCTGGGAATGGATAGTGCTTCCTGGGGTGAAACCTCGTTCACCGGGGAGGTTGCCGAATCGTCGAGCGAAGGGATCGAGGCAGCGACGCTCGGGCTTGTTTCGTCCGTGCCCTTGTCGGCGGTTTCGTTGGCGGCGAGTTCGGCTTGGCGTTCGTTCTCGAGCTGCTGGGAAATGGTCAAGCCGTCGACAGGTTCCTTGCGAATTTGCGGGTAGCGCTCCAGACTGCGCACGGCGATGATGCTGGCCTTGTATCCTTCGCCGGTCATGGCCTTGTAATTCTGAACCGCTGCCATGAAATCGCCCTGCGCCAGGGATCTGTAGACGGCGCGGTGCCCCTCACCCGTGAGCCTCAAGGCTGCGGACTCGGCCGTTTCCGGCGTGATCGCGACTGAAACCTCGGCCGAGTTCTTGGCGCGCAGCCGCGTCAGCCACAGCCAGCCAAGACCGAGGATGAGCAGCGGAACGACGACCCAAAGCAGAGTTTCCATACCTCTAGACTACGGCCCTCCGGGGTCGAGGGCGAAGCCGGAGACCCCGGAAACTTCGGGTTGTCAACAGAGTCCACAGGCCGACCAATACGGTCATCTTGGTTCCAGTCCAGACATCCGATGTCTAGACTGGGTACATGGCAGTCACAGACGCAGCGATCACGCGCATCAAAGAAATGATTCTTGGCGGAGAGCTTTCGCCCGGAGACCGGCTCCCCCCGGAAAAGGAACTTTCGGAGCGTCTCGGTCTTTCCCGCTCGTCGCTTCGCGAAGCGGTCAAAGCACTGGAACTCATCCGGGTCCTGGATGTGCGTCGCGGAGACGGAACCTACGTCACCAGCCTTGAACCGCACCTGCTCACCGAGGCAATGTCGTTCGTTGTCGAGCTGCATCAAGATTCATCAATCCTTGAACTGCTCGAGGTCCGGCGGATCCTCGAACCCTCCGCGGCGGGTTTGGCGGCCCAGCGGCGCAGCGAAGAACATCTTGCAAGGCTCGAGGAATCCGTGCACGCGGTCACCGCGGACACTGATATCCAGGAGCTGGTCACCCATGACCTGCTTTTCCACTCGATCATTGCCGAAGCGGCGGGAAACGCCTACCTCGGAACCCTCTTGGAAGCACTGTCCAGCAACACCGTGCGCGCTCGCATCTGGCGCGGGCTGACCCAGGACCACGCGGTTCAACGCACACTGGACGAGCACCAAGCGATCCTTTCGGCGATTCGCTCCGGTGACACCGAATTGGCCAAGGCCCTTGTCACGGCGCACGTCTCCGGCGTGGAGACCTGGCTCAAGCAGTCCACGGCCGGCTGATAGCAAGGTTTCTCCGTGGCCCGGGAATCCAACATGGCGGATCCCCGGGCCACGCTTTTTGGCACAAGAAAGCCCGGCTTCACACTCTCCCCTCGCCAGACGGGCGGAGACGGTGAAACCGGGCTTTCATATTGAACACGGGTTGCCCCGGCCGGCATGGCCGAGGCAACCCGTGCTTCTTAGCGTGCAACTTCCGCAGTGGGCGGCAGCTTTGCGGGCCTACTCGTAGAGGTTGGCCTTGATCTTCGCGTCGTCGATGTTCTTGGCGTCGTACCAGTAGAAGCCCGTGTCGATGACCTTCTCGACGGTCTCGCCCTTGATGGCCGCAGCAGCAGCCTTGACGGTCTCGTAGCCGATGCCGACGGGGTTCTGGGTGACGGCGCCGGCCATCAGGCCCGAGCGGATCGCGTCCATCTGGGCCTTGCCGGAGTCGAAGCCGACGACCGTGAGCTTGCCCTTCAGGCCGAGCTCCTCGACGGCCTTGACCACGCCGATGGCGGAGCCTTCGTTGGTGCCGTAGATGCCCTTGAGGTTCGGGTTGCCGTTGATGATGGTCTTGGCCAGGTTGGCCGATTCCAGTTGGTCGCCGCCGCCGTACTGGACGGTGACGATCTTGATGTCCGGGTTGTTGGCCGCCATGTACTCGGTGAAGCCGTCACGGCGGTCCTTGCCGGAGGTGGACGTCTGGTCGTGGGCGACCACTGCGATCTCGCCCTTGCCGCCGATGAGTTCGGCCATGTGCTTGGCGGCCTCGGCCGCTGCCGCCTTGTTGTCGGTCGAGGCGGTCGCCACTGGGATCGTCGAGTCGACGCCGGAGTCGAAGGCGATCACCGGAATGTTCTTGGCCTTGGCTTCATCCAGGATCGGGGTGGCTGCCTGCGAGTCGAGCGCGGCGATGCCCAGGGCTGCCGGGCTCTTGGACATGGCGGTGGTCAGCATCTCGATCTGCTGTGCCACGTCCTTTTCCGTGTTCGGTCCTTCGAAGGTGACCTCCACGCCGTATTCGGTGGCTGCCTGCTCCGCGCCGGCCTTGACCGACTGCCAGAACTGGTGCTGGAAGCCCTTGGAAACGATTGCCACGTATGGCTTCTTGCCGTCGCTGCTGCTGGCCGCACCGGCGTCCGGTGTGCTGCTGGTGTCACATGCGGACAGAGTCAGGGCCAGCATCGACACTGCTGCCAGACCAATGAGCTTCTTGCGGAACATGACGTGTACTCCTATTTCGTGACGGGAAAAGCGGGATGTACTGCGAGTGGTGATGGTGGGTGTGTTTCGGTCCCGGACATGGTGCGGGTAGGGCAACGGGATCCGGGGTGGTGAAAATCCTTGGTGCGGCCGGGCTAAAGGCTGCGCTTAGCCGCCGCTCTTGTCCTTGCGGCGCAGCATGTCCAGGTACACGGCGAGCAGGATGACGCTGCCGATGGCCACGGATTGCCATTCCTGCGGGACGTTGATGATGCGCAGGCCGCTGGTGAGCACTGACATGATCAGCGCGCCGATCACAGTGCCGACGATCGATCCCTTGCCGCCCTGGAGCGAGGTCCCTCCGATGACGACGGCGGCGATGGCCTGAAGCTCGTAGCCCGCGCCCTGGCCCGGCTGCGCCGAGTTCAGGCGTGAGGCGATGACCACGCCGGCCAGGCCGGTGAAGGTGCCGGCGAGGGTGTAGATCCACATCTTCCAGCGGCGGACGTTGATGCCCGACAGCGCCGTTGCCTGCTCGTTGGAGCCGATCGAGTAGGTGTAGCGTCCGATCAGCGTCTTGGACAGCACGACGCCGGCGATGACGGCCGCGATGAAGAAGATGAAGACGGCGTTGGGGATGATCAGGCCCGGGATCGACTTGCCCAGTGCCAGCTGGCTGAATCCGGGGGTGTCGTTGAAGTAGATCGGCTTGGTGCCGGAGATGACCAGGGCGAGGCCCTGGGCGACCATCATCATGGCCAGCGTGGCGATGAATGGCGGGATGCGCAGGTAGGAGATGAGCACGCCGTTGATCAAGCCGATCAACGCCCCGGCCAGGATGCCGGCGATCACGCCGAAGGCGAGTGGAAGTCCCATGTAGGTCAGCGTCACGCCGACCATGACCGAAGTCAGGGACATGCCGGTGCCCACCGAGAGGTCGATGCCGCCGGTGATGATCACGAAGGTGGCGCCGAGCGCCAGCAATCCGATGACCACCGTGGAGAGCAGGATGTCGGAGAGGTTCGACGGGGTCAGGAACAGCGGGTTGATGACGCCGAAGAGGATGACCAGGACGATCAGCGAGCCGAAGGCCATCAGCTGCTGCATGCTGGCGCGGGCCCGGACCATGAGGTCCGATTCCTTGCGTTTCAGGGGCGGCTTGGCCGACGGCGAGCGGCTGCCGTTTTCAACCGAGGTGGTGGTGCTCATGCTGTTTTTACTCCTCGTTCACTCTGCGTGGCAAGTTCCATGATGCGTTCCTGGGTGGCCTCGGCGTTTTCGAGGAAACCGGTGATCCGGCCCTCCGACATCACCGCGATGCGATGCGACATGCGCAAGACTTCCGGCAGCTCGGAGGAGATCATGATGATCGACTTGCCGCTGGCGGCAAGTTCGTTGAGCAGTCGGTAGATCTCGTCCTTGGCACCCACGTCGATGCCGCGCGTGGGCTCGTCGAAGATCAGCACGTCGCAGTCCTTGACCAGCCATTTGGCGATCACGATCTTTTGCTGGTTGCCGCCGGAGAGGTTCTTGGCCTCCTGGTGGATCGACGGCGTCTTGATCCGCAACCGCTCGACCTGTTCCGTGGAGATGTACTTGAGCATGCGTCCGTTGATGAAACCGAACTTGCTGATCTCCTTCAGGGAGGAAAGCATGATGTTCTGCGCGACGTCGGCCTCCAGCATGAGCCCCAGGTGCTTGCGGTCCTCGGAGAGGTAGCCGATGCGCAGCTGGGCGGCCCTGGCGGGATTCGGGATGCTCACGGCCTGCCCGTTGAGGATGATCGTGCCGGAGCTGATCTTGTCCGCCCCCACGATCGCCCTGGCGACTTCGGTGCGGCCGGCGCCCATGAGCCCGGCGAAGCCCAGGATCTCTCCCTTGGCGATGCTGAATGAAATGTCGTGCAGCAGTTCCTTGGTGGAAAGGTTGCGCACCTCCAGCCGGGTTTCGCTGCCCGCGGGAATGTGTGCCGGGCGGGCGGTTCCGGAGACTTCGCGCCCGACCATCAGGGAGATGACTTCCGGCATGGTGGTGGTCTCGGTGTCGAGGGTGTCAACGTATTCGCCGTCGCGGATCACGGTGATGCGGTTGGAGATGACCTTGAGTTCGTCCATGCGGTGCGAAATGTAGATGGCGCCGGTTTCCGGGGTGATGAACCGGCGGATGATCCGGTGCAGGGTTTCGACCTCGGCATCGTTGAGCGCGGCGGTCGGCTCGTCGAGGATCAGCAGCTTCGCGTCGAAGCTCAGCGCCTTGGCGATCTCGACCATCTGCTGCTTGGCGACGGTCAGTTCGGCAACCTGCTGGACCGGGTTGAGGTCCACGCCGATCCGATCGAAAAGCTCGCGGGCCTGGCGGTTGAGCGCCGAGTCGTTGATGAACGGACCCCGCATGGGTTCGCGCCCCAGGAAGATGTTCTGGGCGACGGTCAGGTCGCGCATCAGGTTGAATTCCTGGTGGATGATGCTGACGCCGAGCTCCTGCGCGTGCTTCGGGCCGCTGATGTCCACCGTGTTGCCGCCGATGCGGAAGGTTCCCGCATCCGGGACGTAGATCCCGGACAGGAGCTTCATCAGCGTTGATTTTCCGGCGCCGTTCTCGCCGACCAACGCCAACACTTCACCGGGGCGGACGTTGAGTTGCATGTTCGCCAGGGCGCGAACGCCGGGGAAGCTTTTGTCGACCCCGTCGATCTCCAGCAAGTACTCGCTCATATCCATACCCTCCTAACATCGGATGTTTAGTAAAAAACTACTCGTGAATCAGATCACATGCAACCCAAAAGCTGCAAACAATAGCATTTTCAATCAAATTCGAACTTGATTCATCCGATCTTTCATCGGAGGTTTGGGTAGACCCGTCGCGCGGTCCCTGCCCAGACGGACTCCTGTTCGGCCACGGCGAGCGTGCCCACCAGGGCTTCCAGCACCTCCAGGGTCGGCGCATAGCCACCGGCCGGAACCGTCATCGGCCAGTCACCGCCGTACATCATGCGGTCCGGGCCGAAGGCATCCAGCGCCACCTCGAAGGCCGGCCGCAACGTGGAAACGTCATAGCCGGCATGCGGGATGCGCAGGCCCGAGAGCTTGGTGAAAACCCGGGGCAGTTGTGCCAGCCGCGCGAGGGAATCCCGCCACGCGGCAAATGCCGCGTCCACGGAACCCAGCGGCGGCTTGGCCAGGTGGTCGATCACGATCCGCAGGTCCGGGTGTTCCGTGGCCACACGGAGGGCCTGGTCCAGGTGTCGCGGGAAAGCGTCGGGGATATCCAGCGGGATATCGTGCTTGGCCAGCAGTTCAAGGGACGCCGAAACCTCGGGCCGCTCAAGGAAGTCCGCCCGCGGGTCGTCGTGCACCAAATGGCGCACCCCGCACAATGGGCCCGACGCGCGCCACGATTCCAGCTGGTCCTCGAGTGCTTGCGGGGAGCCGAGATCCACCCATCCGACGACGCCGAGCACCCAGTCGTGCTCGGCCGCAACGCCGAGCATGAACTCGGTGTCGACCAGGGCGTCGGCGGCCTGCACCAGGATCGCGCCATCGACGGCGCTGTTCCGCAGTTCCTTCTCCGCCATGGCCGGGGTGAAGTCGGCATACAGCTCCCCCAGCTCCGGGGTGAGCCACGGGTACGCTCCGGGGTCGCCAAGCTGCCACAGGTGCAGGTGTGCGTCCAGTCGCTCCATCATTTTCCCCCTCGGGGTGGACGGGAGGATCGCCGCGGGGCGCCCTCCGTATTCGGGTTCCGCCTAGCGGATGGCCAACGCGCCATCGAGCAACCCCCGTTTGACCAATGCATCCCACAGGCCCTCGTCAACCGGTGAATGTGCACGGGCCACGTTCGCCCGCGCCTGCTCCGAGGTGGAAGCACCGAGCATCACCGAGACGATGCTCGGGTGCTGCATCGCAAAATGGACGGCGGCGGTGGGCAGGTCCGTGCCGAACTCAGCAGCCACCGCGGCCAGCGCCCGCGCACGGTCAAGGATGTGCGCGGGGGCCGGTTCGTAGTTGTAGTTCGCGTTCTCCGGAACCACAGGGGAAGCCAGCAGGCCGGAGTTGTACACGCCCACATTGACGATGCCGACAGACCTTTCCATGCACAGGGGCAAGAGTTCGGCCGCGGCGGGCTGCTCCAGCAGCGTGTACCGCCCGGCGAGCATCACCAGGTCAAGGTCGGCCCGGCGCACGCATTCGACGGCGGCGTCGGTGGAGTTCGTGCCCACTCCGATGGCCTGGACGAGGCCCTCCGCGCGGAGCTTTTCGAGCGCAGGCAGGCCCTGGGCGATGCCCGATTCGAGGTCGTAGGCGTCGGGGTCGTGCAGGAAGACGATGTCCAGGTAGTCGGTGCCCAGGCGCTTCAGGGAAGACTCGATGCTGGCCCGGATGCCCGCCTCCGAGGGGTCCCAGCGCCTGCGGGTGGTGGCGGGGACCGCGAACCCCTCGCCATCGAGCTCCCCGGCAAAGCCGGCGTTGGGTTCAAGGACCCGACCGACCTTGCTGGAGAGCACGAGGTCCTCGCGGATGACGCCGCCGCCAATCCACGCACCGAGGCGGGACTCGGAGAGCCCGAGCCCGTAGTGCGGTGCCGTGTCGAAGTAGCGGGCGCCGGAATCGTAGGCCCCCTGCAGGGTTGCCTGCGCGACGGCATCGTCCATCGGGCGGTAAAGATTGCCTAGGGCCGCCGCGCCGAATCCGAGGTTCCGCCCGGAATCAGGGTCGCCGAAACCGAGGCCAATCAGGGACTCGCGCATCACCGTTGCTCCCCCGCCGGGTCCTGGGCGAACGACCAGACCAGCGGGATCCCGCTGTCGTCGCCGGAGTAGTCGTCGCCGACCTCGAGCAGTTCCGCCATTTGGGCCTGCCAGGCGATGTTGACCGGGTGCTCGGCGAGCTCAAGGCGCATGGCGCGGTAGTCCTCGACCTGGACCAGATGGAACAGTTCGCGGCCGTTGCGCCAGATGCGCCAGTCCTGCACCCCGGCGGTCTTGAGTGCCGCGTGCAGTTGGGGCGCAAGCGAAGCGTGGATCCGGTCGTAGTCGGCTTCCCTGCCCGGCTTGAGCCGGGTGTTCAGTGCAATGGTTTCCATCGGGTCTCAGGCCTCCGTTGTCCCTGTGTTGCTATTCATCGACGGAGCACCACTGAGTGCCAAGTCACTTGCCCATTCAACACCATTGGGGAACTCGAAGTCGGCAAGCGTTTGGGCAATCATCTGTGTTCCGGCCCCGGGCACGCTCGGCGGCCAGTAGGCGCCGGAGTGGACGTTGATTGGCTCGACAAAGTGTTCGTGCAGGTGGTCAACGAATTCGATGTAGCGGTCCTCGGCGGTTCCGGACACGGCAATGAAGTCGAACATGGACAGGTGCTGGACCGCCTCGCACAGCCCCACGCCTCCCGCGTGCGGGCAGACCCGGACGCCGAACTTTGCCGCAAGCAACAGGATCGCGATGTTTTCGTTGACCCCCGCCACGCGGGCTGCATCGATCTGCAGCACCTGCAGCGCGTCGGCCTGCAGGAACTGCTTGAAGAGCACCCGGTTCTGGCAGTGCTCGCCGGTGGCCACGGGGATCGGGTGGACTCCGCGGGCGATGGCCGCGTGGCCCAGGATGTCATCGGGGCTGGTGGGCTCTTCGATCCAGGCGATGTCGAATTCGGCCAGGTGGCTCATCCACTCGATGGCCTCGGCGACATCCCAGCGTTGGTTCGCGTCGACCGCGATCTTGATGTCGGGGCCGACCACCGCGCGCGCCGTGCGCAGGCGCCGAATGTCATCGGCGAGGTCCGCGCCGACCTTCAGCTTGATTTGGGTGAAGCCGTCGCGAACGGCTTCCGCCGCCAGGCGGGAGAGCTTTTCATCGGAGTATCCGAGCCATCCAGGGGTGGTGGTGTACGCCGGGTATCCCTTGGCCAGCAGTTCCTCGGTGCGCGCCGCGCGGCCCGGGAGCGCCTTGTTGAGGATTTCCAGCGCATCTTCGCGGGTCAGCGCGTCGGAAAGGTAGCGGAAATCCACGAGATCAACGAGTTCCTCGGGACTCATCGAAGCAAGCAGCGCCCAGAGTGGTTTGCCTTCGCGCTTGGCCTTGAGGTCCCAGAGTGCGTTGACGACCGCCCCGATCGCCATGTGCATGACGCCCTTTTCCGGGCCGAGCCAGCGCAGCTGCGAGTCATGAACCAGCCAACGCCAGGTCGCTCCCATGTCGCCCAGCAATTCCTCGATGTTTCGTCCCACGAGGAATGGCGCAAGGGCCTGGATTGCGGTGGCCTGCACGTCGTTGCCGCGTCCGATGGTGAACACGAAACCGTGTCCCTCGAGCCCGTCCGCGGCGTCGGTTTCCAGCACCACGTAGGCCGCCGAGTAGTCGGGATCCGTGTTCATGGCATCGGAGCCGTCAAGATCCCGAGAGGTGGGGAATCGGACATCGGTGGTGCTCAAGGCCGTAATGGTGCTCATGTGTCCTCCAGGTGGTGGTTCCCGCGGTTTCGTGGGGGTTGCCGCTTTCGCCCGGGCCGGCCGGGCCGGCGGGCAAGATCGCATTCGTCTACTTCGAGAGTAGACATCGGATGTTTATGTTGTCAAAGGTTCACTTTGAGCTAAAGTTGTGAATCAGCACACTCGAATCATCCGATGCTTGGAGTCAAAATGAAGTTTGCACGAATCGGCGAACCCGGAGCGGAACGCCCCATCGCGCTGGACAACGAGGGACGAGCCTTCGATATTTCCAACACCACACCCGACATCAACGGGGCCTTCCTCGCGGGAGACGGCATTGCCGCGGTCCGTGCGGGGCTCGCCGCCGGAAGCTACCCGGAACTGGGCTGGAGCCTGTCCGAGGACGAGGCCTTCAGCGCCGCCCCGACGGGCGAACGCATCGGCTCGCCCGTCGCACGCCCCGGAAACGTCATCTGCATCGGCATGAACTACGCGGCCCATGCCCGCGAGTCGGGCGCCGAACCGCCGACGATTCCCGTGGTGTTCCTCAAGCCCGCCAACACCGTTGCGGGCCCGTTCGACCCGGCCCCGATCCCGCCCTCTGCCCAGAAGTACGACTGGGAAGTCGAGCTGGGAATCGTCATCGGCGCCCACGCCAAGTACCTGCCCTCCGCGGAGGCAGCCAAGGACGTCATCGCCGGCTTGCTGATCGCCAACGACCTGTCCGAACGCGAATACCAGATCCCCGGCGCGGCCGGACAGTGGACCAAGGGCAAGTCCCTGCCGCAGTCCACCCCGCTGGGCCCGTTCCTGGTCCCGGCCGATGAAATCGACGGGCACAACCTGGGCTGCCGCTCCTGGATCAACGGGGACATCCGCCAGGACTCGAGCACCGCGGACTTCATCTTCGACCTGCCCACCGTGGTCCACCACCTGAGCCAGTACATGGCCCTGGAACCGGGCGATGTCATCCTCACCGGCACGCCGGAGGGCGTCGCACTGTCCGGCCGCTTCCCGTATCTCGCCGAGGGCGACGTCGGGGAGTTCGAAATCCAGCACCTTGGCCGCCAACGCCAGGTATTCTTCCGAGAGCAGGTCAACGCATGAGCGAGTCAACTTCCACACCCACGACCCAGGACATGGCCGGCCTGCGCGCAATTGTCACCGGCGGTGCCTCCGGCATCGGAGCGGCAATTGCGGCGACCCTTGCCGACCGCGGAGCCGCGGTTGCAGTCTTGGACATCAACACCTCAACCGCCGATGCCCGACATATCCCCTTCACCTGCGATGTCGCGAACTCCGACTCCGTGAACGACGCCGTCTCCGGGGCCGCCCTTGCCCTGGGTGGGATCGACATTGTCATCAACAACGCCGGAATCGGCGCCCAGGGCACCGTCGCCGACAATCCCGACGACGAGTGGCTGCGCGTGCTGAACATCAACGTGGTCGGCATGGCCCGGGTCTCCCGCGCCGCCCTGCCGCACCTGCGTGAATCAAAGGCAGCAGCCATCGTCAACACCTGTTCGATTGCCGCGACCGCGGGCCTGCCGCAGCGTGCGCTGTACTCGGCGTCCAAGGGCGCCGTGTACTCGCTGACCCTGGCCATGGCCGCCGACCACGTACGCGAGGGAATCCGCGTCAATGCGGTGAACCCCGGCACGGCCGACACCCCGTGGATCGGCCGGCTCATGGATGCGGCGGAAGACCCAGTTGCCGAGCGGGCCGCGTTGAACGCGCGGCAGCCCCACGGCCGGATGGTTGCGGCGGAAGAGGTTGCCGGTGCCGTCGCCTACCTGGCCAGCCCGCTCTCGGGTTCGACCAACGGCGTGGCCCTGGCCGTCGACGGCGGCATGCAGGGCCTTCGCCTGCGTCCCATCGGAAGCTAGCACTGCTACCGCCGAACGCAATCGGCCCGCACCCCTTTCCGCCGCAACGGCGGATAAAGGGGTGCGGGCCGATTGCCATGTAGCGGTTCGTGCCTGTTCAACCGCCAGGGACGGGAGCCGGCTCAGACTACAAGCGGGACCGCGTGGATCTCATCGGCCAGATGGCCTGCGCGCTCGTGGATCCTTTGCACCGCCTCCGCGGACGGGGCCTCGGACAGGCAGAAGACCGTGCCGCTGTCCGGGTCGGCCCATGCCTGCTTGAACTGCACGTTTTCCTCGGCCTGGATTGCGAGATCGGCCTCGTGCGCGGCCTTGAGATCGGCCTCGGACAAGCCCTTCATATTGTGGTGGACGTCCATGAACTCAGCCATGACAACACTTCCTTATTGAAGACGAACGCAACAAATCGCTTGACGTTCGGCTCATTTTATGCCCGTCCCGGACGCAGTTCCAGAGCAGGAACTACCCGGCCTGGGCCAGCACGAAGGGCAGCACGCCCGGAGCACCCGCGGCGCGCAGGACACGTGCAGCTTCGGTCAACGACCAGCGGCTATCAGCCAGGTCATCGATGAGCAGGATGGGGCCCGGTGCGCCGGCCAACCGCTCGGCCATCTCGGCCGGAACCACAAACTGGTCCCAGACCGCCGCGAGCCTGAAGGCGGAGTTGCCGCCCGATTCGCCGCGCGGTCCCCCGCCCCGGTACTCGAGCTGGCCCAGGTACGGCAGGCGGCCGATCTCCGAGATCCCGTGGGCAAAGGAGCCCACCAGTTGGGGCCGCTTCCGCGACGGCATCGACACCACGGCAACCGGACGGGTTTCCCATTTCCATTCGCTCAAGACCTTGACGCAGGCATCAAGCATGGGTTTGGCGATCGGCGCATCGGGCTCGTCGCTGTTTTCCAGCAGCGCGCGCAGCCGCCCGCCCCAACCGAGGTCGGTGAGGCGCGCCAGCGCCCGTCCGTCTTCGGCCTGGAATTCCGGCTTGATCTTGCCCTTGAGCGGGACCCCGAGCTTTTCCATGCCGCCGGGATACATGCGCCGGGCCTCGAGCAGGGCACCGACCCGGCCCAGCGCCGTCTGCGCCGAGTCCTTGGCCGATTCCTGGATTTCGTCGCTGAACCAGACCCCGGCGCAGTTGTCGCACTTGCCGCACGGGGCGGCCGCGGGGTCGTCGAGTGCCTTGGCCAGGAACTCCATGCGGCAGCCGCGTGAATTCTCATAGTCAATCATGGCGTTTTGCTCGGCCACCCGGGCCGCGGCAACGCGCGTGTAGCGTTCGGCGTCGTAGTACCACTGGTTCCCGGTGCGGATCCAGCCGCCGGACACCCGTTCCACCGCGCCGTCCACGGCCAGCACCTTGAGCAGGAGCTCCAGCGGGGTCCTGCGGATGTTGACCCGCGATTCCAGTGCCGGAACCGACATCGGGCCCGCGGCCGCGCCCAGTTCCTGCAGGACAGCGTGGGCGCGTTCCTCGTCGGGCATGGAGCTGGTGGCGAAGTACCGCCAGATTTCGCGGTCCTCGGTGCCGGGCAGCAGCAGCACGTCGGCGTTGATGCTGCCGCGGCCGGCGCGGCCCACCTGCTGGTAGTACGCCACCGGCGAGCTGGGTGCCCCGACGTGGACAACGAATCCCAGGTCCGGCTTGTCAAAGCCCATGCCCAGGGCGCTGGTCGCGACCAGCGCCTTGACCTCGTTGTTCTTCAGCGCCAATTCCGCGCGGTGGCGCTCCTCGGTGTCGGTGCGCCCGGAGTAAGCCAGCACCTTGTGCCCGGCCTCAGAGAGCAACCGGGTGATGTCCTCCGCGGCGGAGACCGTCAGGGTGTAGATGATGCCCGAACCGTGGAAGTCGTTCAGGTGGGTGAGCAGCCACGCGAACTGGGTTCGCGGCGAGGGAAGCCGCAGCACTCCCAGGCGCAGCGAATCACGTGCGAGGGACCCGCGCAGGGTGAAGACGTCGGCCCCGCCCACGGCAAGCTGTTCCTGGACGTCGTGGACCACTCGCTCGTTGGCCGTGGCGGTCGTGGCCAGCACCGGAATGGTGCTTGGCAGCGCGGTGATCAGGTCCTTGATGCGCCGGTAGTCCGGCCGGAAGTCATGCCCCCAGTCGGAAATGCAGTGGGCTTCGTCGATCACCAGCAGACCCATGCGCTCGACCAGCGCGGGGAGCTGGGTGTCGCGGAACACCGGGTTGTTCAGGCGTTCGGGCGATACCAGCAGCACATCCAGCTCGTCGTTGGCGAGCTTCTGCGCGATCTGTTCCCAGTCAAGGGCGTTGGCGGAGTTGATAGCCTCGGCACGCACCCCGGCGCGCGACGCGGCCGCCACCTGGTCGCGCATCAGTGCCAACAGGGGCGAAACGATGAGCGTGGGCCCGGCACCGCGGGCGCGCAACAACAGGGAGGCCACGAAGTACACGGCCGACTTTCCCCAACCGGTGCGCTGCACCACCAAGGCCCGGCGACCGCCGTCAACCAGCGCCTCGATCGCCTCATACTGGCCCTCGTGGAAATCGGCGTCATCCCGGCCGACCAGGGACCGCAAAATTGCAGTCGCCTGGGCTCGCAGATCCGTTTCAATGCTGGGTGAGTAAGCGTCCATGCTCCCCAGTATCCCAGTGTCCGGAGACAGTTCGGAGCGCGCTTCCCCGCACAGCCGCCCGAGTCCTATGGTGCTACTCACCTTCGCTGCGCAGAATCCGCGCTTGCCGGGCCCCAACCGCTAAGCTCTTGACTGTGAGTGTGGAAATCGATCTTTCAGAGTCCTTCAAGGCCTACGACGTGCGCGGCATTGTCGGGGCCTCCATTACTGCCGAAGCGGTCGAGGCCATCGGCGCCGCCTTCGTCGACGTGCTGGGCCTGTCCGGCCAGGACGTCCTGGTCGGCGGCGACATGCGTCCGTCCTCCCCGGAATTCGCCGCGGCCTTTGCCCGCGGAGCCGCCTACCGCGGCGCCAACCCGAAGATGCTCGGGTTGATTTCCACCGACGAGCTGTACTTCGCCGCGGGGTCCCTGGGCTGCGCCGGCGTGGTCTTCACGGCCAGCCACAACCCCGCTGCCTACAACGGCATCAAGATGGCCAAGGCCGGCGCTGTTCCGGTGTCCTCCGACACCGGGCTCTTTGACATCCGCGACCTGGCCCAGACGTACCTCGACGAGGGCCTGCCGGTTTCCACCGAAGGCCCCGAGGGAACCGTCTCCGAGGTCGACGTGCTCGCCGACTACGCCGACTACCTGCGCTCGCTGGTCGATCTCTCCGGCATCCGCCCGCTGAAGGTCGTTGTCGACGCCGGCAACGGCATGGGCGGGCTCACCACCCCGGCCGTGCTCGGCGACGCCATCCTTCCGGGACTTCCGCTGGAAATCATCGACCTCTACTTCAAGCTCGACGGAACCTTCCCGAACCACCCGGCCAACCCGCTGGAACCGGAAAACCTCCGCGACCTGCAGGCTGCAGTCGTCAAGCACGGCGCCGACATCGGCCTGGCCTTCGACGGCGACGCCGACCGCTGCTTCGTGATCGACGAAAAGGGCGACCCGGTGTCCCCGTCGGCCATCACCGCGCTGGTTGCCGTGCGCGAGATCGCCCGCGCCAAGGCTGCGGGCGAGGAAACCCCCGTGATCATCCACAACCTGATCACCTCCCGCGCGGTGCCTGAGGCCGTTGTTGCGGCCGGCGGCCGCCCGGTGGTCACCCGCGTGGGACACTCCTTCATCAAGGCCGTCATGGCCGAGGAAGGCGCGGTCTTCGGCGGCGAACACTCCGCCCACTACTACTTCCGCGACTTCTACAACGCCGACACCGGCATGCTCGCGGCAATGCACGTGCTCGCGGCGCTGGGCCAGCAGGACACCCCGCTGAGCGAATTCGCCGCCGAGTACGAGCCGTACGTGGCATCGGGCGAGATCAACTCCGAGGTCGAGGACAAGGCCGGGGCCGTGGCACGCGTGCTGGCAGCCTACGCGTCCGAGCCCGTCGAGGTCACCCGCAAGGACGGCACCACCGTGGCCGCCACCGACGGGTCGTTCTGGTTCAACCTGCGCCCGTCGAACACCGAACCCTTCCTCCGTTTCAACGGCGAAGCAGTAGACCGCAAGACCATGGAATCCGTCCGCGACGGAGTCCTGCAGATCGTAAGGAACAACGCATGAGCACCCCCGAAAACAAGATCGCCGAACTCGACGCGGCAGCGCAGCTCGAACTGAACAAGGTTTTGGGCACCGCCCTGGGCGTGGCCCGCGAACAGCTCGAGGAGCAGGGCGTTTTCCTGCCCTTCGCCATCGCCATCGAGCCGGCGGCGGAAGACTCCGAGCCGGGGCTCCGCCTGCTGGCCGTGCAGCCCACCGAGGACCCTGAAGATCCCGAGGCAGACATCGACGCCGAGGTCATGATGGCCGATCTCGTGCAGCTGCTGCAGTCCCAGCGCGACGACTTCAACGCCGTTGCCTTCGTCTCCGACGTGACCCTGCTCGAAGAGGGCAAGGACGCGGTCCACGTGGTGGCCGAGCACCGTGACGGCGGCGCCGTTGCCATCGTGCAGCCGTACACCTCTCCGGACCCGGAAACCGGTGAATGGGACTTCTCCGAGCCCAGCGCCGAAGCCGGCGAACTCCAGGTCTGGATCTAGTTCCACCCAGCAGCAAAAAAACCGTAGCCCGGGCACGATCCAAGAGATCTCCCGGGCTACGGTTTTCTGTCCGGAGGCCGCACCCTAGGGAATGACCACCTTTTCCTTGCCGTGTTCCGCCTTGATCACCGGCAACACCAGCCGGCCGGCGTTTTGTGCGCTGAGCCGGATGCCGTCGGCACCGGCGCCCAGCGCCTCGATCTGCCCGCCGATGTCCATGACGTCGACGCCGCCCTCGAGCTCCACGGCAACGACCCCGACACCCTCGGTGCTGATGTCCCCGCCGATGCTGATCCTGCCCACGTGGCCCGTCGGCTTCACGCTGAGCGCGATCGCCGAAAGGTCCACCATCACGCCCTTGACCAGCGACCGCCCGGTGCCGCCCTTGGTCATGATCCCCTGGGCGATCGTCAGCTCGGGCAGTTCCATGCTGACCTGGACGCCCACGGCGCCGTCGCCATGGGTGGTGATGGATTTGAAGGATGCGCTCTGCAACGATCCGTCGTACACGTTGAATCCACGGGCACCGACCCCGTGGGTTTCGATGGCCGCGCTGACGTTCAGCCTGCCGATGTCCCCGAAGTTCACGAAACCGATGCCGCTGGGGCCGTGCGAGGTCACCGGGGCCATCGCGTTCCATCGCTTGACGCTCCCCCAGTTGTCCAGCACCATGTCGTTTGGGCCGTAGGTGGTGGTGCTTCCCAGGTTCTGCACCTCTTCGACCTCGGCACCGGAAATGACGAATACGCCGCCGCTGATCAGGTCAGGGGTTCCCGGGGCGATGCCGCCGTCGGAATGCACCTCGCCGGTGCTCAGCAGCGCCACTGCGACCGTCCCGCCGTTGGGCTTGCCCGCACCATCCATGTGGCCACCCACGAACACCCCGCTGCCGCGGACCGGTTGCCCTGCGCTGCCCGCCGAAATGTTCTCCAGGCGGGCGTGAAGCACCACGGCGGTGTCGGGCTGCCTGTTCCAAAGCGTAAAGGCACCCTGCAGGGCCTCGACCCCGAACCCCGTGGGCCTGTCGAATCGGTCGCGGGTGTCGGCAGCCGCGACGTGGATGTCTTTGGCATGCACGATTCCGGAAAGCACGTTGTAGCTGGCCTGCAGGTAGATCTGGCCGCGCGTGGTGATTCCGCGCAGGGTGAGGGTTCCCATGTCATTGACCGACACGTCGTTGTAGATCGCGATCTCGTGCTCCGGCACAGTCACCGAGAGGTTCTCAATCGTGTTGTTGCTGGTGAGCCGCAATCCCTTGGCCGCGAATTCAAGGCCCCCGCCGCGCAGCGAAACACCCGGCGGCAGCGTGAGCGATCCCATGCCCGAGAGCGTGCTGGCCAGTTCTATTTTTCGGTCGCCGTCGCGGAGCGCTCCAAGTAATTCATCAACGGTTCCCACAGTGCGCCAAACCATCGCTCGCCACTTCCTTCTGGACTTTTCATTGATTCCCGATCACGGGCCAAGGCAAACTCTAGGCTTCGATCCGGCACATTTCCAGAAGTCGGCCATGGTTTCACAGCCGACTCGCGGGCCAGGAAAGCTACAGTTCCCCGCTCACAGTTCCCATGGAAAAACACCTGCGAGAATGGAAGGCGTGAAACTCAGCGCCTTTGCCGACGTGTGCCTACGCACCCTCATGCTGCTCGGCTCCCAGCGTGGCCAACAGGTCACCACCCGGGAGATCGCCGAGCAGATCGGCGTGCCCTACAACCACGTGGCCAAGGCAGTGCTCGAATTGCGCAACCGGCAGGCGCTCGACGTCACCCGCGGGCGCTATGGCGGATCGCAGATCACCGCGCACGGCCTGCAGCTGAGCGTCGGCGGGCTGATGCGTGATTTGGACGACCGCGACGACGTGGTCGACTGCGTTTCCGAGGCGGGGGTTCCCTGCCCGTTGATAGCCAACTGCATTCTGCGTTCGGCATTGCGCCGCGCACGGGAGGCCTTCTATGCGGAGCTGGATTCCTTGCGCGTCGAGGACCTGGCTACCGTTTCGGCAACAAAGCTTTTGCCTTTCCCGCTGGTTCGCTAAGAGGTCCCCTCGCGGCCATCCGCACGTCGCCCCGGGATGGCTGACGCATCACCAATTTCCCGCACAGCCGCGGGTTCCCGGCGGTCCCGCCCTTCGATTTGCATCAAACTTCTACGGGGTGTAGAACTTAAGTATCAATCTTGCATATCAGATGCAAGATAAAGCCAGCCTTCGCCAAGGAGCCACAAGATGCTTTCCGAGAAGTCCCGTCCGGTCATTGAAGCCACGCTGCCGATCATTGGTGAGCGCATCTCGCACATCACCCCGAAGTTCTATGCACGGCTGTTCGCGGCCCACCCGGAGCTCCTGGACGGACTTTTCTCCCGTGCCAACCAGAACAACGGCACACAGCAGCAGGCCCTCGCGGGCTCCATCGCGGCCTTCGCCAGCCACTTGGTCAACAACCCGGGCACCCTGCCGGAGGCGGTCTTGGCACGCATCGCACACAAGCACACCTCGCTGGGCATCGTCGAGGAGCAGTACCCGATCGTGTACGAACACCTCTTCGCCGCCATCGTCGAAGACCTGGGAGACGCCGTGACCCCGGAGGTCGCCGAGGCCTGGACCGAGGTCTACTGGCTCATGGCCGACGCGCTGATCAAGATCGAAAAGGGCCTGTACGCCATGCAGGCCAACGACAAGATCTGGACCGACTGGAAGCTCGTTTCCAAGGAAGCGACAGGCACCGGTTCGATCACCTTCCGCTTTGTTCCGGCCGACGACACCCCTGTCACGGTCGCCGCGCCCGGCCAGTTCGTCTCGGTCCGCGTGGCCCTGTCCGACGGCATTCGCCAGTGCCGCCAGTACACGCTGAGCGACTCGGTCACCTCCACCACGGAGCGCGTCATCACCACGAAGTTCGACGAGGGCGGCGAGGTCTCGCCGTTCATGCACCGGAACCTGTCCGTCGGGGACGTCATCGAGCTCTCCAATCCCTACGGCGACCTGACGATCGACACCACGGGCGCCCCGATCGTGCTGGCCACCGCCGGCATCGGCTGCACCCCGAGCGCCTCCGCACTGGCGGCCCTTGCGGCCGCCGGCTCCGACCGCCGCGTGCTCGTGCTGCACGCGGAGGCCACCGAGGACGCGTGGGCGTTGAAGGAGCAGATGCGCGAATCCGTCGATGCCTTGCCCAACGCCGAGCTGAAGCTGTGGCTCGAGGACATCAACGCCAAGGATGAGGGCACCGAGGCGACCGAGGGCTACATGTCCCTGGCTGGCCTCGACCTTCCGGCCGACGCCAGGCTGTACCTGTGCGGCCCGCTGGCGTTCATGCGCGCCGTCCGCTCGCAGGCCATCGACGCGGGAATTCCCGCCACGCACATCCACTACGAGGTGTTCGGGCCGGATCTCTGGCTCGCGGCCTAAGCCGCAACCGGGGCCCCGGCCGGCCCGGCATGGATAGGCATGTTTAGCCGGGCCGCATGACGCGAAGGGCCGCCACCGATTTTTGTCGGTGGCGGCCCTTCGCGTTTTGACAAGCCACTGTGCGAGGCCTGGTCACGCGGCTAGGAGCTCGGCACCTGCAGCCGCGGGTGGGCGATGCCCTTTTCAACCCATGAACGGACGGTTGCGTTGAAAAGGATCGGATCCTCGATGTTCCACTGGTGATGCCTGCCGGCGGCCGTCCTGAACTGCGCCTGCGGCAGCGCCCGCTCCAGCACCGGGAAGGACTTGGCAACGAGCTTGGGCTCCTTGCTTCCCGCGATAACCAGCGCCGGGCCCTTGTAGTCGCCCAGCTTGTCCGGCAGCCCGCCGGGATCGACCTCGTCCATGATGGCGCGCATGTTGTCGGTGCGCAGCTTGGTGCCGTGGTCGGCGAACAATTCCTTTTCATCGGCAACCATGCCGTAGGCGCCGGCCTGGAAGCGCCAGTACCATTCGCTGCTGAAGAGCTTGAGCTGCATCCGACTCATCGCACGCATCGACGCGGAGACGCCGGCCGCGGGAACGCCCGAGATCATCAGCGACTCGACAAGCTCGGGGTGCCGGGCCGCGACGCGCAGGGCGATGGCGCCACCCAGCGACAGGCCGACCAGGTGTGCCCCGCCGTTGGAGACCTCGTCTGCGATGACTGCTGCGACGTCGTCGGCCGCGCTGTCCAGCCCGGCCCAGTCCTCGTCGGCGCGGGCGCCGAAGCCCGGCAGGTGCGGGGTCAGCACCTCGTAGTCGCTGAAGGCCCGGACCTGCGGATCCCAGCTCCAGTTTGCGACGTTTCCGCCGTGCAGGAAAACGATGGTTTGCGCGGCCTTGCCGTCGCGCCTGGCGCGCGTTGGGGCGTGGAACTCCGGGTATCCACCCGGGTCGCGCGGCAGATTTTCCGCCGGGGACGCCGGCTCGACGACCGTGGCGGCGGCCGACTCGGCCTTGGCAGCGGCCGGTGCGACGGCCGGCTTCGTTGGGGGCTTTGCGGACTTCGGCGCCTTGGGCGGGCGGACAGGCTTTTCCTTCACGGCACCCTTGGCGGTTGCGGAAGTATCGACAGCCGCTTTCGCGGGTTCAGGCTTCTCCGGCGCCGGCGACCCGGCCGATTCCTTTTCGCCGGAGGTCTTCGCCTTGCTGTCCGGCTTCGGCTCGGCCCCGCCATCGACCGGGGCAGGTGTTTCCGGGGCCTGGTCGATGAATTCCTCGTCGGCTCCCGCGCCGCCGGCGGCTGGTTCGTGGTGCCGGCTCATGGCAGGTGCTCCGAGACGGCTTCAAGCCATTCGAGCTCGGCCGCAGCGTGGCGGATGCCGTTATCGAGGGTTGCGGCCATCAGGAAACTTCGTCGGTCCGCTGCTGCACGCATGTCGATGTCCTCACGTTGTGAAAGGTATTCGTCTAGCAAATCCTGTGTGGCCCGGCGCCTGGCCTCGATCAATTCCACCACGCCGTCGCGCTCGAGTTCGGCAGCGAAAAAGACCCGTGCCAGGAACGGTTCGCGCGGTGCGTGCGCCGTGACGTCCGCTTCAAGCCACTGCACGAGGGTCTCGCGGCCACGCTCCGTGATGTGGTGGACCTGCCGGTCGGGATAGTTCGCCTGCCTGACCGTCAGGACCGTGGCGTGGCCGTCGTTGACCAGCTGGGCCAGGGTCCGGTAGATCTGTGCCTTGTCCGCGTTCCAGAAATGGTTGATCGAGGAATCGAAGTGCTTCTTCAGCTCGTACCCGGTCATGGGTGCCAAACTCAGGAGCCCGAGGATCAAACGCGCGAGAATCATGCTTTCATCCTGACACATCCAGCCGGTGATTCAACATGAAGCCACGCATTTCATACCTTACTGCCCCTTGTCAGTTCGTCTTATTGGGGGTATATGCGCGGGGCTACGCAGCACCCAGCGGCCAGATCACCGGGACCAGGAACAACGCGACCACCGCGTACAGCGCCATGACGGCAAGGCCGAACTTCCAGTAGTCCCCGAAGCGGTATCCGGCCGGCTGCATGATCATCATGTTGGCCGGGGTCGCCACCGGGGTCAGCAGGGCCGCCGCCGAAGCCACGGAAACGCACATGAGGATCGTGATCGGGTTGATGCCCGACTCCCCCGCGATCGACAGGCCAATGGGGATGATGATCAACGCGGTGGCGGTGTTGCTGATCAGCTGGCCGAGCACGGCCGTGACGGCGAAGATCGCGGCAAGCAGGAGCAACGGACCGGAATCGCCGACGGCCGAGACCATCCCTTCGGCGATCATCGTCGCGGTCCCGGTGGAGGTGATGGCCAGCGAGAGCGGAATCATGCCCGCGACGAGGATCAGCGTCTGCCAGGCCATCGAGCGGTGCGCCTGCCCGGGAGTGATGACCCGCAGCAGCACCATGGCGATCGCGGCGAGCATCGCGGCCATCGGGGCGGGGACGATGTTGGTGGTCAGCATCAGGACCATGGCCCCGAGCACGGCCAACGCCGGCACGGCCCCGGGACCCAGCGGAACGGCCTGGCGCCGCACGGCATCCGGGGAGTCCACGAGCATGACCTGGTGGTCGGCGGTGTGCCTATCCAGGGCGGACCAGGCACCCTGGAGCAGCAGCGTGTCCCCCGCGTGGATGCGGGCGCGGCCGAGGGTCGACGGGTGCCCGGGCCGCTGGTGGGAGAGCACCACCAGGGTGCCACTCTCCGTGATCATGCCCGGGTACGCCTCGGTACCCACCAGGTCCGAGCGCGGCGGCACCACTACCTCGGCGACGCCGAAGGAGCTGCTGATCAGCCCGCAGGTGGAATCCGCGGCCTGGACCAGGCCGTGGCGGGCCGCAAACGCGTCGATAATGCCCTGCTCGCCGCGCACGATGACCTGGTCGCCCTCGGCCAGCAGCGGCGCGCTGCCGGGCTTCCCGGAGCGGTCCTGCACGCCGATCAGGAAGAGTCCCTCCGGGTGGTCGGCCAGCGGGTCCACGCTGGGCTGGCCGATGAGGCCGGATCCGGCCGGCACCTCCAGGCGGCTGAGCCCGTCGTTCCCCAGGTGGTGGCGCATCAGTGTTTCCCCGTGGGAGCTGAGGTCGCGCGGAAGCGTGTCCGGGTCGCGTTGCGGGATCAGCTTGGGGCCCAGCCAGAGGGCCAGGCCGATCGTGCCGGCCAGCAGCGGCAGGCCCACCAGCCCGAACTCGAAGAACCCGATGCCGCGGCCGGTGGAGTCCAGGGCCGCCTCGAGGATCAGGATGTTCACGGGCGACCCGGTGAGCACCAGCAGGGATCCTGCATGCGCGGCAAAGGCCATCGGCATCAGCAGCTGCGCGGGTTCGCGTCCCAGCCGCACGGCCAGCACCACGACCATCGGCAGCAACGCCGCCACCGCGCCGTTGACGCTGATGAAGGCGGTGAGCACCGCGGTGATGCCCATGGTCAGCACCAGCAGACGGGTGCGGCTGCTGCCGGAGAAGCGGATCAGCAGCCCGCCCAGCCAGGTGGTGATGCCGGCGGCGTCGATGGCCTCGGCGACGATAAAAAGCGAGGCGATCAGCACCACGGTCCCGCTGCCGAAGCCCGAGTAGGCCTCCTCGGCGCTGACGATGCCCGTGCCGAAAAGCGCCAGGGCCACGCCGAGCGCGACGGCCTCCACCGGCAGCTTGTTCCAGATGAACGCGGCAACTGCCAAAGCAAGGATGATCAGGGTGGTTGTACTGTCGCTCATGAGGCAAACCCTAACGCACGCCCGCCGCTTCCCGGAGCCTTGCCCGCCCCCGGGCACAAAAACGGCGGGCCGGGGCGCGGAAACCAATCCGTACCCCGGCCCGCCGGGTGATGCCTACATGCCGGGACTAGGCGCCCAGGCGTTCCTTCAGTCCGTCGAGTTCGGCCTGCAGTGACGCCGGAAGGGCGTCACCGAAGTTGGCGTACCATTCCTCGATGCTGGCCAGCTCGGTGATCCATTCGTCCTTGTCGACGGCGACAGCGGCCTCGACCTCGGCCGGGGTCATGTCCAGGCCGGTCAGGTCCACGGAGTCGCCGGTCGGAACGTAGCCGATCGGGGTCTCGCGGGCGTCGGCCTTGCCTTCGATGCGGTCGATGGCCCACTTCAGCACGCGGGAGTTGTCCCCGAAGCCTGGCCAGGCGAAGCCGCCCTCGGCGTTGCGGCGGAACCAGTTGACCAAGAAGATCTTGGGCAGGCGTGCCGGGTTGGCCTTGGACTCGATGGAATCCCAGTGGTTCAGGTAGTCGCCGGCGTTGTAGCCGATGAACGGCAGCATGGCCATCGGGTCGCGGCGGACAACGCCCACGGCACCGGCTGCGGCTGCAGTGGTTTCCGAGGACAGGGTCGAACCCATGAAGATGCCGTTGGTCCAGCTGCGGGCCTCGGTGACCAGCGGGATGGTGGTCTTGCGGCGGCCGCCGAAGAGGATGGCATGGATTTCCACGCCCTCCGGGTTGTAGTACTCCGGCGAAAGCATGTCGATCTGGTCGATCGGCGTGCAGAAGCGGGAGTTCGGGTGTGCCGCAACGCGACCGGATTCCGGGGTCCAGTCGTTGCCCAGCCAGTCGGTCAGGTGCGCAGGAGCCTCGTCGGTCATGCCCTCCCACCAGACGCCACCGTCATCGGTGAGCGCAACGTTGGTGAAGATGTTGTTGCCCTTGGTGATGGCGCGCATGGCGTTGGGGTTGGTGGACCAACCGGTACCCGGGGCAACGCCGAACAGGCCGTATTCCGGGTTGATGCCGCGAAGCTCGCCTTCCTTGCCGATGCGCATCCAGTTGATGTCATCGCCCAGGGTTTCGGCCTTCCAGCCCTCGATGGTCGGATCCAGCAGGGCCAGGTTGGTCTTGCCGCAGGCCGACGGGAAGGCTGCAGCCACGTTGTAGCTCTTGCCTTCCGGGTTGGTCAGCTTGAGGAGGACCATGTGTTCGGCCAGCCATCCCTCGTCGCGGGCGATGACCGAAGCGATGCGCAGGGCGTAGCACTTCTTGCCAAGCAGGGCGTTTCCGCCGTAGCCGGAGCCGTAGGACCAGATGGAGCGCTCTTCGGGGAAGTGCACGATCCACTTGTCTTCGTTGCACGGCCAGGCGACATCCTCGTCGCCCGGGGCCAGCGGGGCACCCACGGTGTGCAGCGCAGGAACGAAGAAGGCGTCTTCGGCTTCCATCTTGCGCAGCACGTCGTTGCCGATGCGGGCCATGATGCGCATGGACGTGACAACGTAGGCCGAGTCCGAAAGCTCAACACCGTACTGTGGCTGCTCGGCGTCGAGCGGGCCCATGACGAACGGGATGACGTACATGGTGCGGCCACGCATGGAGCCGGCGAAAAGCCCGTTGAGCTTTTCCTTCATGACTGCCGGGGCCATCCAGTTGTTGGTGAAGCCGGCATCGTGCTCGTTTTCCGAGCAGATGAAGGTGCGTTCCTCGACGCGGGCAACGTCCTTGGGGTCGGAGAATGCAGCGAAGGAATTCGGGAACGATTCGTGCGTGAGCTTCTTCAGGGTGCCTGCAGCAACGAGTTCGGCGGTCAGTCGATCGTTTTCTTCCTGCGTGCCATCTACCCAATAGACATGGTCAGGCTGCGTCAGTTCCGCGACTTCCTGCACCCAAGCTGCCAGCTTTGAATGCGTAGTCGGTGCTGCATCGATGACCTTCTGGTCCGAGCTCTCGCTCATGTCCATTCCCTCCATTGGGCTGAATTTGCAATAATTCGATGCTAGGTGGCCAACCAAAGCGAATCCTGTGACTCAGGTCGCCAAAAACCCATGGTGCAGGGTTAAGCTGGAACTAAAACCGCTATTTTTCGCGACTTCCGTCGCAGCGGGTCCACTTTTTTAGTGACGAAGGTCACGTAGACCGGTATACCTCAATATTTGAGACACTGCGCAATCACCGGCCCAAACCTCCCCGATTTTGCGCAAGCCGAAATCGTCTGTATAGTTGTTCGAGGTCGAGCCGCAAGGCAAGCACCGAATTGAATATGCGCCCATAGCTCAGCTGGATAGAGCGTCTGTCTACGGAACAGAAGGTCAGGGGTTCGAATCCCTTTGGGCGCACCAACAAGAAGAGCCACGAGAAATCGTGGCTCTTCTGCTTTTGGTTTCCATCCGCCCCGCTTCGGGGCCTGCCGTTGCCGCCCGACTCAGACGCGCAGTCGCGCACAAATGTCCCGGCCGCGTCTCAGGGCCTCGGTCCCAGGACCAGGCCGTCAACGCTTTCCAAAGGGACGGGGCCGTAGTCGCGGGAATCGATGGATCGCTCCCTGTTGTCGCCCATGACAAAAACGGTTCCGGCGGGAACCTCCGTGCGCGGGTAGTAGGTGCCGTCGATCGTGTCCAGGTCAACGAACGGCTCGGCCACGGGGGACGAATCGACATACAGGACGGCGTCCTGGACCTCGATCTGCTGTCCGCCGACGGCCACCACGCGTTTGATCACGGGCGTACCGTCCGCCGGGGACGGGAAGACCACAAGATCGCCGGAATGCACGCCGAAGAGTTCGGGCCCCGGCTTGAAGACAAACACCAGGCTGCCAGCTCCGACCGCGGGTTCCATGCTGTCCGACTCCACAGCGACCGGCTCCAGGATCCAGAGCCGACACACGAGCGCCATGAACACCGCGACGACGGCCACGGCCACGACCCTTCCCCCGCGCCGACCGGCAACGGCCGGCGCGCCGGGGCGGTCCGTCTTGGCAGCACTCATTCCGGCCCCGTTTCCGGGTCGATCTTGGCCGGCGCGGCGAGGATCGGATCATTGGGGTCGAGGTCATTCACGCCCAGGCCCACCCGGAACTGGAACATCATCGAGTGGTCCTCGTGGACGAGGTTGTGGCAGTGCACCATGTAACGACCCTTGTGCGGACCGAATTGCATAATTACCTGGATCTTCTCGTTTTCGCCGATGTACATCACGTCCTTCGGCCCGCGCTCCCAGGCAGCTGCCGGCTTGCCGTTTCGGCTCAGGATCTGGAAATCGATCAGGTGGATGTGAACAGGGTGGAACCAGCCTCCGGACTTGTTCTCGATTTCCCAGATTTCCACGGCGTTTAGCTTGGGATCCGCGCCAGCGAACTTGAAATTGCTGGCGATGACGTCTTCCCAAGTCATGCCACTGACGCTCCACGGTCCATCGTCGTCGCCCCGCTGCACCCTGAATTGGCGTTTCTTGTCCGCATCGTCCTTGGTCAGCTCCATCACGTGGCTGTTCACCAGCGTGGTGGGGATGTAATTCCACTTCGGGTCCAGCTTCATCTCCTCCTCGCTCGGCGGAGCGACGACATCGAAGGCCATGATCTTGTTCGTGTGGTCGAAGTCCCTGTTGTTTTCGTTGGACAGGTTCCGCAATTCGATCCGCTGGCCCGGCTTGTACTTGCTGAAGTCGATCAGCACCTCGTAGCGTTCGGCCGATCCGTGGCGCCAGTACTTGACGGCCTGGGTCCGCGGTATCAGCCCGCCGTCGGTGGCCACCACATAGACGGGATCCCCCGTGTTCAACGTCGGCCGGTACGAGCGTGAGACCGATGCGTTGAGGATCCGGAAGCGGTAGACCCGGGGCAGGACCTTCATCACCGGCCAAGGCCTGCCGTTGACAAGGACCACGTCGCCCCAGAGGCCAGAACGGTCCCGGTCATCGTAGCCAAGACTGCCGTCCGCCGCGAACATCGCGTCGCTGATGACCAGCGGCACGTCAAAGGTCCCCTGCGGCAGCAGCTCCTGCTCCTTCTTGTCATGCATGATGTATAGCGCTGCGAGGCCGGAATAGACATTCTGGGCCGTGAAGTGGACGCCGTGGTCGTGGTACCAGAGCGTGCGGGCGGCCTGGAAGTTCGGGTAAAAATAATCCTTGTAGAACCCGGGCAGGGTCACGTCGCTGGCATAGCCGTCATACTGCGGCAGGGACGCCGAGCCATGCAGGTGCGTGGAGGTCGCGAGCAGGTGGCCAAGCGTCGGATGGTTTTTCGGCAGCTGGTTGCGCATGTGAACCATTGATCGGGTGCCCTGCTCCAGCTCGATGGTGGGGCCGGGGAAGATGCCGTTGAAACCCAGAATGTACGTCTTCTTCCGCGGCAGGATCTGTGCGGCTTCCTGGCGCATGGTGATCCGGTAATGGTTCACCTTGGCGCCATCGGAGGCCTTCGAGACGTACTGCGGTTTCAGGACCGGCGGCCGAACGAAAGCGGCCGCATAAGGCCGGGGCATGTCACCGTCCTTCAATTGGCTCGCGGACTTCGCAGAGACCGTAGAAATCGGCACCGTCACCAAACCTGCACCGATAATCCCCAGACCCCCAAGACCGCCAAGTTTGATCAGGTCCCGCCTTGATACTGACATTTCGAGTCACCTCCCAATTGATGACTGGTATTTCATGAAATGCAGACGATCAGCCACCGGAATGATGCTCTTTGCCGAGTGAGAGCCGACTGCCGGTTGAGTCTTCGAGGACCAAGGCAATCGCCTTGTCCGGAAGCTCAAAAACCATCGTGGCACTGACGGATTCACCCTCGCCCACGAGTGTGGTTTCAGGGGATGACCACAGCGGGCCGGGCCTACCGGAACCAAGTCCGTCGACGACGAATCCCGCCGGATCCAGCTGCAGACCGGCCGCGTCCATGGCCGTGAACTGCACCTCGATACGCACCCTGTGTGCGCCCTCCTGGACACCTTGCTGGAGGACAGCCACAGGAGAGGGAGGCTGCCATCCATCCAGTTCCACCGGGACGATGCCGGTGATCATGGCTATGCCACCGGGAACCTCCGCGGGAGCACCCAACTGCACACTTGGTTTCGTTTTGACAGTGGTCAACAAGTAGCCGAACCCGATTGCGAGTATGCACAAAAATGCAAGGGGAATGATGATGAAGCGTCGCCGCCGGATTTTTGCAGGCCGGGCCTTGTGCTCCACACCAGTTCCCATGCCCGTGATTTTCCCGGCACAACCTTGGGAAAACCCTGTGGGCGTTGAAATGCGGGAGGATCTCCGGCGTTTCAGGGAAGCTTTTTTGGATGTTTTCCGCCCGGGGCAGCTCCGGTTCCGGGCGAAAAGCCATCGGCCGGCGAGGCAAATTTCGAGGATTTTCTCCGGCATTGACGTGACGTCGCGCACTGTTTGCCGGTTTGGATCGACCAGCGGGCCAAAGCTATGTATAGTTGTTCGAGGTCGAGCCGCAAGGCAAGCACCGAATTGAATATGCGCCCATAGCTCAGCTGGATAGAGCGTCTGTCTACGGAACAGAAGGTCAGGGGTTCGAATCCCTTTGGGCGCACCAACAAGAAGAGCCACGAGAAATCGTGGCTCTTCTGCTTTCCGGCGTCGGGTCCCCGGAGGATCCCAGGCCCCCTGCTCCCCCCCCCCCCCCCGGCGGACTGCCGGACGCGGGTCGGGGCATTTGTGGCGCCCCGTTCTTTCAGGAACAACCCGCATTCGGCCCGTTGGCACCGGCCAGGTGCACAACCGCCTCATCGACCGCATCCAGCACGGCCCTGGAACGCAGTGTCCGGAAATGCCCGGACACCGGCACCTCGATGTTCAGCGCACCGGCGAGCGCACTGCCCCCGGGGATATGCGGATCGAACTCGGGGTAGATGGACACCACCCGGTCGTTGAGGGCCTCCTGCGTTTTCAGTGAGAGCAGCACGGCATCGGTGGGTGAAAAATGGCGGATGGTGCGCGAGAGCGTGTACCTGGCATAAATGGACCCGGAGAACGGAGTCCCGATGGCAACAAGCCCCAGAATCCGCACCGGATGGTCGCCGGCGGCCTCGGAGTCGAGCATCAGGTGTTTGCCGATCAGTCCTCCCTTGCTGTGCGCAACGACGAGGCAGCGGTCCACCCCGTGTTCCGCGTGCAGTGAGGCCAGCAATTTCGAGGCGATCGTCGCGGATTCGGGAATGGAGCGCTTGTTGATGCCCAGCCCGGGCACGGCAAACACCCGGTGCCCGGCGGCATTGAGCCGTTTTGCGGCGGGTTCCAGGAACAGCCAGGTTTCATAGACCCCGGGCAGCAGGACGATGGCCGGAAGCGCCGGGTCCCCCTGGGCGTACGATCGCGGGGCCTCGCGCCTGAAGACCGCGGCCAACTGCCGCCACCCTGCGTACAGGTAGTCCAGCAGCCACCACCAGGGGCGAAGCGCCCGTTTCATGGCCGGGCCGCGTGTTCCACGTGTTCGACGATGTACCCGGCAACGCAGGCGCCGTCCTTGACCATGGTCTCGTGGCCGCGTCCCTCGACCTCCACCATCCGGGCATCTGGAATCAGCCCGGTGACCTCCTCGACCCAGCCGTGCGGGCAGACCGGGTCGCGGTTCCCGCGGACCACCAGCGTGTGGGCCTTGATCCTGGGCAGGATCTCCTCCACGTCGTGGTCCATCATGCTTTTGAGCTTCTTGATGAACCAACGCGGGCCGGTCTTGGCGTAGTTCTTCATCCCGATGACCCACACCCGGGGGTTTTCCCCGTACAGGTCCTGGACCATGCGCCAGGCCTGCTTGGGGATGGACCGTTCATGCTGGTTGACCGTCGGCGCCACCAGCACCAGCTCGGGGAACAGGTCCGGGCGTTGCGCCGCGGCCTCGGCGACGACCTGGGTGCCCATGGAATGCCCCACCAACACGGGTTTGCCGAGACCCTCGACCTCGACGAAGTCGATGAGGACCGCCCCCATTTCGGCCATGGTCAACGAATGGTCCGGCTCCGGCGCGTCCCCGAAGCCGGGCAGGTCGATCGCGACCACCCGGCCATGTGCTTCCAGCGCGGTGCTCAGCTGGGCGAAGTAGGAGATCCCCATGCCGATGCCGTGCACCAGCAGGAACGTGCGCCCCTCCGCGTCATCCGCATCCGTGTCGGTGGTGACCACCGTGTATCCGCCCGCCTGGACTTTTCGCACCGTCATGGTCACAGTATTCCCGAGATCCCCCGGAATCCGCGCGAAGGCGAGCATCGGCGGCTTCGAGCCGCCCCGCGGACCGGGCCGGCGCCCCTTACGGAAGCGCCTGGGCAGCCAGGCAGGTCGGGCTCTCGAGCTTCAGGGAGCTCAGCCGCCGGTCGGGCCTTCCGTCCTCGGCATTCAGGCCGAACGCCACGATGGTGTTGGAGAGCTGGTTGGCGACGAGCAGTGCCTGCCCCGACTGCACATGGTGCCGCGGCCAGTCCCCGGCGCACGATTCCCTGCCGATCGGCAGGGGCACGCCGTCGGCGCCGATCCCCATCACCGCGATCGATCCCGCACCGCGCACCCCCACATAGATCCGGTTGGCCCGCGAATCCAGGGAGATCTCCGAGGGGTAGTGCTCCCCGGGGACGAAAGCGTCGCCCAACGCGGTGCGCGAGCGAACCTCGTAGCCGCCCTCCGGGTTCGGGGCCAGCGTGATGATTTCGACGCTGTGTTCGGTGATCACGTAGATCAGGCCGGAGGGGTGCTCCACCAGGTGGCGCGGGCCGTCGCCCTTGTTCAGGATGATGCGTTGGCGCAACACCAGCTGCCCGGCCACCAAGTCCCAGACGCGCAGGCAATCGTGGCCCAGGTCGGTGGTGATGATGCGGCCGTTGCGCAGCGTGGTGCTTTGGTGGGAACGTGACGCCCGCGGCGCGTGGCCCTCCCTGGCGTAGGGATCCTCCGAGGCCACGGCAAGGTGCGGGGCCCCCAGTGATCCGTCGGAGGCAATCGGGTAGGCCAGGACCCGCCCGTCGCCGTAGCAACTGCCGATCAGCGTGCTTCCAACTGCATCGAGGGTCAGGTGGCACAGCAGGGCCCCGGCGGCCACCGGACGGCCCAGCGACTCGACACGGTTGGGGGAAACGACCCGGTAGGCGGCGATCTCGCCGCGGTGTTCGAGCGCCGCATAGATAACGGGAAGCCCCGGGTGCGCGATGATCCAGGACGGGGAATCGGCCGGGTGGGCCAACCCAAGATCGTGCAGCGACCCGTTGCGATACTCGATCGCACGAATTCCCTGGCTTGTTCCGCCTCCATCGGGCGAATAGGCGCCGACCCAATACTGGATACCCATCTGACAATCTTCCCGCTGCGGGCCCCTGCGGGCGCCATCGGTTGCCAATCGATACATGATTGTGTCGCCCCCGTCCTTCGAATCACGGGAAAGTGTCGAAACGGACATGCCCACTATTTGTACTGACCGGTCAGTTTGATTTACTCTGGATTTGTGCTTATCGCTAATTCGCTGGCCATCGCCGGACGCCACCAACCGCTGCTGGAACCAACAAGCCTTGCCGTTGCCCGCGGGCAGCTGCTGTTGGTGCAAGCCGAACCGCAACCGACCCGCACCGCGCTGGCCTTGGGACTGAGTGCGCGCATGCGGCCCTCCTCGGGAACCGTTGGCTGGTCGGGCGACACCGCGCTGCGTTCCGTGCGGCGAATCAGCGCCCTGGTCGACTCCCCTGAGATCAACGAGCCGGAGGCCCACCTCAAGGTCCGCGACCTGGTGGCGGAAGACCTGGCCCTGCAGCCCGGCCCGCTCTGGCGGCGCAAGAGCATCGATTCCTGGATGGAACGCCACAGGATGGACCGCCTGGCCGACTCCTGGCTCGACGCGATCGACCCGCTGGACCGGCTGGCCCTGTTGACGCACCTGGCGCTCGAGGACCACCACGTTGAACTGGCCGTCTTCGACTCCCCCGACCGGCATGGCATTCCCGAGGAAGCCTGGATCGACTACCTGCAAACAGTGGCCGCCGGCCGCCGCTCCCCCGCCGTGGTTGCCGTCGTAACCCGCATTCCGCTCTGGTGGGAGGGCGACGTCGCCTACGCCGGTTCCGTCCAGCAGCATGCCGCGTTCGACCCTCCGGCGGTTCCCGACGCCGAAGCCATCACCGAAGAAGCCGCGGAAGAAGTTCCCGGCTTGCCGGAACCCCCAGTCTTTTCAACAGCATCGAAGGAAACCCGATGACCACGCTGCGCCTGGCGCTCTCCGAACTCAAGCGCATGACCTCCGGCCGCCTGCCGCGGCTGGCAATCCTCGCCATGTGCCTGGTCCCGCTGCTCTACGGAGCGCTGTACCTCTACGCCAACTGGGACCCCTACGCGCACCTGCACAATGTCAAGGCCGCCATCGTGAACCTGGATTCCGGTTCTTCCAAGGACGGCAAGGAACTGCAGGTCGGCGACGACGTCACCAAGGAACTGCTCGAGGACGGAACCTTCGGCTGGACCGTCGTGAACTCCGAGGCCGAGGCCGAAGCCGGGGTTGCCAGCGGCGACTACTCCTTCGCCATGACCATCCCCCGGGACTTCTCCGCAAACCTCGCCTCGCCCGGCGACTTCGAGAAGGCCCAGCAGGCCATCCTGAAGATCACCACCAACGACGCGAACAACTACATGGTCGGCACCTTCGCCGACAAGCTCGCCGGCCAGGTCCACAACACCGTGGCCAAGGAGGTCGGCACGCAAACCGCCGATGCCCTGCTCACCGGCTTCTCCGACATCCACACCAACATGGTCAAGGCCGCCGACGGCGCCGGGGAACTCCACACCGGAACCGTGAAGCTCTCCGACGGCGTGGGCACCCTGGCCGACGGCGTGGGTTCCCTCGACGACGGGGCCTCCAAGCTGGACACCGGCGCCGGGGACTTGGGCAACGGTGCCAACACCCTGCACGAGGGCACCTCGTCGCTGGTTGCCGGCCAGCAGAAGCTGGCCATGGGAGCCGGCGACCTCGCCGACGGCGCCGGCACGCTGGCGGACGGCACCAAGGAGCTCAACGCAGGACTGGGCGAGCTCAAGTCCAAGACCAAGGAACTTCCCTCCAAAACCAAGCAGCTGGCCGACGGCGCGGACACCGCGGCCGAGGCCTCCAAGAAGCTCTCGGCCGGCGCCGCCCAGGTGGCAGCGGGCAACAAGGCACTGGATGACAAGGTCAGCCAGGCTGCGGACACCATCACCGCCCTGGAGAAGGATGCCGCAACACGCCTCGACGCGGCCAAGGCCACGCTCGATACCCGCACCGCCGAACTCATCAAGTCCGGCGTCATCACCCAGGCACAGGCCGACGAGCTCGAGGCCGCGCTCAACCAGGCCGCCGGCTCCAGCGACATCGAATCCCAGGTGGCCGACACCAAGAAGCAGCTGGCCACCGCCCGGTCACAGATCTCCGCACTCGCCGACGGCTCGGCGCAGGTCGCCGACGGCGCCAAGGAACTCTCCGGCGGCCTGTCCACGCTGGCCGACGGAACCGGCCAGCTCGCCGGGGCCATGCCCGCCCTGAAGAACGGCATTTCCGACGCCGCGGCCGGGGCCTCGAAGCTCGACGACGGCGCACAGGCGCTGGCTTCCGGCGCCTCGACGCTGGCCGGCGGCCAGAACGACGCCCTGGCCGGGGCCAAGAAGCTCGACACCGGTGCCGGTTCCCTGGCCGCCGGAGCCAACACCCTGCACGAGGGCACCGGCACGCTGGTGGCCGGCGTGAAGGACCTCGGCGACGGGGTCGGCGAACTGGGCTCTGGTGCCACCGAGCTCAAGGACGGGGCCGGGGAACTGAGCACCAAGCTGGCCGACGGCAGCGGCGAGGTGCCCAACCCCGACGCGGCAACGCGCGAACAGATCTCCTCCGTCATGGGCGATCCCGTGGACATCTCCCGCGTCGACCAGGCCAAGGCCGGCGTGTACGGCGAGGGCCTGGCACCGTTCTTCATGACCCTGGCCATCTGGATCGGCGCCTTCATCCTGGTGCAGATCATGCGCCCGATCACCAAGCGGGCGCTGGCCTCCAACGCCTCCAACTGGAAGATCGCCGTCGGCGGCTGGCTGCCGTTCCTGGGCATCTCGATGATCCAGGGCACGATCCTCTACGTGGTGGTGCTCTTCGGCCTCGGTCTGAACACCGCGCACCCGTGGATGACCTGGGGATTGTTCCTGCTGGCGTCCATGGCGTTCACGGCGATGATCCAGGGCATCTGCGCGCTGCTGGGCACCCCCGGCAAGCTGGTGGTGCTGGTGCTCATGGTGCTGCAGCTGGTCTCCTCCGGCGGCACCTTCCCGTGGGAAACCACCCCGGAGGCCCTGCACGTGGCTCACCGCTGGCTGCCCATGGGGCACGTCGTGACCGGCCTGCGCCACCTGATGTACGGCGCGGACCTGTCCGTGCTCGGGCCCATCGTCGCGGGGCTGGTCGGCTACACGATCCTGGGTCTGGTTGCCAGCACGGTCGCAGTACGGTTGCATAAGACGTGGACACTGAAAACCCTTCACCCGGAGCTGAGCGCATGACCGAGACCCCGTCCCCACGCACCCGCGTGCGGGTCACCGATTCGAAGCACCGCCTCTTCAGCGCCTCGATGGAGCTGATCGGCACCCGCGGGCACCGCGAGGTGAGCGTCGACGAGATCGCCAAGGCCGCCGGGGTCTCCAAGGGCACCGTGTACTACAACTTCGGGTCCAAGGGCGAGCTGATCGGGGAGCTGCTGAACTACGGCGCCGCGATCCTCTTCGAGCGGCTCGAGGACGGGGCCCGGGACGCTAACGCCGACCGCGGCCTGCGGCTGATGGTCGCCGGCGCGCTGGAGTTCATCGCCGAGTACCCCTCGTTCGCACAGCTGTGGATATCCGAGCAGTGGCAGGCCCAGAGCGAATGGGCCGCGTCGCTGGCCCAGATGCGCCACGAGGTCATCTCGCTGGTGCGCGCCGCGCTGGAGCGGATGGCCGTCGACGGGCCGCCGGCACCGGGCTCGCCCGCGGTGGACCTCGATGCGCTGGCCACCGCGGTCTTCGGCGCCGCGTTGATCCTGGGCAGGGACCGGCACGTCTTCCACCCCGAACGGACCGTGGAGGGCTGCGTGGAGGCCGTCATGGCGTTCACGGCACCACTGCGCCGGGTTTAGCCTCCCCCGCCGCCAGCGGTTTTGCCCTCGGCCCGAAGCGCAGCGTCCCGACGGCAACGCCCAGGACCAGCACCGCCGCCCCGGCGATTTCCAGGGCGTTCGGATATTCGCGGAGCACCAGCGCGGCACTGCCCATCCCGATCGCGGGGATCAGCAGGGTGAAGGGAACCACCTTCGCAGTTGGGTACCTGCCCAGCAGGGTGTTCCAGATGCTGTATCCCACCAGCGATGCCACCAGCGCCGTGAAGGCCACGCCCCACCAGGTTTCCGGCCCCATGGTGGCCAACGCGTCGCCCACGGCCGCCGGCCCGTCGAGCAGCAGCGACAGCGCCAACATCGGGATCGGCACCCAGAGCGCCGAGTGCACCACCAGGCCCAGCCCGGAGGCACCGGCGGCGGAACGCGAGATGACGTTGCCGATGCCCCAGCTGAACCCCGCGGCGATGCAGATCAGCAGCGGAAGCAGCACGCCCGCCAGCGCGGCGCCCTCGGGCAGCGAGGCAACCCGGCCGAAGCCGACGACCACCAGCCCGGCGATGCCCAGGACGGAGCCCAGGATCTGCTTCCGGGTGGGGTACTCGCGCAGGAAGAGCGCGCCGAGGCCGATGGTGAAGAACATCTGTGCCTGCAGGACCACCGGCGCGAGTCCCGCGGGCAGCCCCAGGTGCATGGCCGTGAAGAGCAGCCCGAACTGGCCCGCGCTCATGGCCAGCCCGATGCCGGCGACGACCTTCCAGCCGACCTTGGGCCGGGGAACGAAGAACACCAGAGGGAAGGCGACCGCGGCAAAGCGCAGCGCCACGAACACCAGCGGCAGGGTGTCGCGCAGCCCCAGGTCGATGAACAGGAAGTTCAGTCCCCAGAGCAGGGCCACGAGCAGGGCAAGGAGCGTATCGCGTGGTTTCACACACCCACTCTGGCACCCGCGGACCATGTAGCACCAGCTTCGAATCCTTTACGGTTTCTTGTAGCATCGCTTCATGATCGATCTTCAGGCACTGCGCTCGCTGGTGACCATCGAACGGTACGGCTCGGTGATCGCCGCCGCCGACGCGCTCGGCTTCACCGCCTCGGCCGTCTCGCAGCAGATCAAGAAGCTTGAGCGGACCCTGGACGCACCGGTGCTCGAACGCCAGGGCCGCGGCGTGCGGCTGACCGAGCGCGGCCGCCTGCTGGTCGCGGAGGGCGGCCCACTGCTGCGCGAGCTGGAGCGCGTGACCACGCTGGTCGAGTCCCCCGTGCTGGCCAAGCGCAGGCTGCGGGTCATCGCGTTCTCCACGGCGATGCGCGGGCTGGTCGCCCCGGCACTGGCCCTTTACCAATCCAGCGGGGACCGGCACGCGCCGCTGGAAACGCTGTTGCGCAGCGTCGAGCCGGAGGCAGCGGTGCAGCAGGTCGCGCGCGGGGATGCCGACCTGGCGGTGGTGCACAACTGGAGTTCGATCCCGCTGGCCATTCCGGCCGGCGTGCGCGCGCAGGCCCTCGGGTTCGACGAGGCGGACGTGGTGCTCCCGGCGAACCACCGGCTGGCGTCCCGGCCCGCGGTCGACCGCAGCGACCTCGTCGACGAGCCCTGGGCGGCGACCCCGGCCGGGGCCATCTGCCACGAGGCGCTCATGCGGCTCTTCGCGGACCTGGGCGTGGTGCCGCACGTGGTGGCCGAGGACCCGGAGTTCGCGACGCTCGTTGCACTCGCCTCGGCCGGCGTGGCCGTTGCGCTGGTCCCGCGGCTTGGCCGCGGCCCGCTGGATGCCTCGGTGGTGGCCCGCCCGTTGCGTGACGTGCCGCAGCGGCGCGCCATCCAGGTGGTCTACCGCGATTCAATGGCCGGCTCGCCGGCCGTCACCGAGCTCACCGGCCTCCTGCGCGAGGTGTTCGACCGGACCGAGGGCCTGGTCGGCGGGCAGGAAGCAGGCGGGCAAGGCGCGGTCTAGCGCGGCACCACGAAGTTGGTCACCCGCATGTCGCGGCCGTCGATCTCCGCCCACGGCTTTTCGGTTTGCAGGACCGTGAGACCAAGCGTCGGGTAGTTCATGGCCAGCTCGTAGACCGCTTCCTCGTCCGAGTCGACGCTTGCCAGCCGCATGGCCAGCTCCTGCAACACCGGCTGGTGGCCGATCACCATGAGCGTGGTGACGGTTTCCGGCGTTTCGTTGATGATCGTGCACAGCCGCGCCGCCGAGGCGCCGTAGACCCGCGAGTCCAGGTACGGCGTCGGGGCCTTTTCGCCCAGCTCGGAGATCACCCAGGCGCAGGTCGAACGGGTGCGCAGGGCGTCGGAGGTGACGATGAAGTCCGGCACCACGTCGTTCTCGCGCAACCAGGCCCCGGCCGCCGGCGCCTCGCGGTTTCCGCGCGCTGCCAGCGGGCGGTCGTGGTCGCCCACGCCCATGGGGTAGTCGCTCTTGGCGTGGCGCAGCAACACGAGTCGTTTCAGGTGGTGGTCACTCATGTACCCAGCTTAGGCCGGTTAAACGCCGTTGGGGGCGTCGCATCAACGGATGCGGCGCCCCCAACGGGATGGAACCTGGAACTAGATGGTGTATTCCGGGGCGGCCCAGACGACGACCTCGGGGTGCTCGTAGAAGCGGTAGCCCTGGCCGCGCACGGTGCGCACGGTGTTGGCAAGGCGGCCCAGCTTCGAGCGCAGGCGACGGATGTGCACGTCGATGGTGCGCTCGTTGGGGACCTCTTCGGCGTTGCGCCACAGGTTGCTGAGCAGCTCGTCGCGGCCCACGGTGCGGGTGCCGTTTTCCACCAGGTAGTTCAGCAGCTCGAATTCCTTGAACGTGAGGTTCAGGGTCTCGCCGTCGAGGTGGACCTCGCGGCGGGAAAGGTCGATCAGCACGCCGGAGGGGCGCGGCGCTGCCGGACGGGCGTCGGCACGCGGGCGGCGGTTGACCGTCGGGTCACCCAGCGCGTGGCGGACCACGTCGATGTTCTCGCCCTGTGCGCTGGCCGGGGCCAGTGCGACGGCGGCGTGGGTCTGCGCCTCCGGGGAGAGCGTGGCAAGGAAGGCTCGGACCTGGGTGGCCAGCTTGCCCAGGGAGGTTCCCTGCGCCTGCGCCACCGATTCGTCCAGGCCGACGTAGAGCACGAAGCCTCGGGCGGTGGTGTCATTGGCCACGGGTTGCGGACCCGGGGTGCCGCTCGGGGCAACGATCGGGGTTGGAGCGGTCATCGGTCGAGTCTCATGGGTAGCTGGCACCGCATGGAGCTGGCGATAGCCGGCCGGGGCGTAGCCGCCGGGAGTCGTCGTGCGCTGCGCTGCTGCGGCGCGGGACTGGGCGTTGCGGATGGAGACATGGACGTATCCGGACGTTACCGACATGCTGCTTTACCTCTAACTCGTGTGAATGCCACGGAATGGCGCGAATGCTTAGGTGTCCCCAAACCGCCGGTGCGGAGTCGGGACCGATGCGAGTTTCACTGAGCGTCGAAATGGGTTCGACACTCAGCTGGGCATTCGACAACAGCGTTGGAGGTGAGTGATCACCACGCCTCCGCGGAGGCCCTGGATTGCTGTTGCTGCGCTATTCACAATGTTCAGTTTCCTCGTAATAAACGGAACCCGCAAGTAACAAACTTCGATTCCGTCCACATGCTGAGACAAACCGTATTGAAAGTGATCAGCATCACATTGCACAGATATGCAACAGGCAAGCCGCGCGGGGCACGGTATGCCCGGTCATTTGCGAAAGCATGTGCAAAGTGATCAATCAAGCGTATAACCCTGCAAGCGTGGGCAGTCTTACACCCGGAAAAGGATCCATACAACGGGCAATTCAAACGCCCAGTTTAGAAACGCTGCGCATGCCCCGCAAGGCAGGCAATAAGCTGTAGTCAACACGGTTCACAGGCCGCTCACAGAGTCATCACAGTCGCGTCCTACACCCCGGATGGAGAGTAGAAACATGCCAGCCTCACGCTTTTCTCCCACCCAGTTGCCCCGCCTCACCCACCCGGACGGAACCCCCATCCGTGTCTTGGTGGTTGACGACGAACCTTCCCTTGCCGAATTGGTCTCCATGGGCACGCGCATGCTCGGCTGGGAAGCAACGGTTGCCCACGACGGGCCCAGCGCCGTCGAAGCGGCACGCACCTCCACACCGGACGTCTTGGTCCTGGACTGGATGCTGCCCGGTTTCGAGGGCCCTGAGGTGCTGCGCAAGGTCCGCATGTTCCTTCCCGACGTGCCGGTGCTCTTCCTGACCGCCAAGGACGCCGTCGAGGACCGCATCGAAGGGCTGGGCATCGGGGCCGACGACTACGTGGCAAAGCCCTTCAGCCTCGAGGAAGTTCTGCTGCGGCTGCACAAGCTGGTTGAACGCTCCGGCGCCAGTGCCGCCGATACCGCCGAACTCGTCGTGGGCGACCTGGTCCTGAACACCGATTCGCACGACGTCACGCGGGCCGGTGTTCCCATCAGCTTGACCGCCACGGAGTTCGACCTGCTGTCCTACCTGATGATCAACGCGCGCCGGGTGGTTTCCAAGGCCCAGATCCTGGACAACGTGTGGCACTACGATTTCGGCGGCCAAGCCAACATCGTCGAGCTTTACATCTCGTACCTGCGCAAGAAGATCGAGGCCGACTGGCCCCCCATGATCCACACGGTGCGCGGCGCCGGGTACATGCTTAAGCCCGCGCAATGAGCAACCACGCACGGCCCCGGATCACCCAGCCGGCAGAACCGGCACCGGAGACGGAACCCGGCACGAAGGACAGGCCGTCGGCTTCCGTTTCGCCCCCGGCCGCCGGCACTGCCAAGACCCCGACGGAACCTTCGTCGTTGCCCGGGACCCCGCCCGCACCCGACGCGCCCACCGAGGATCCCTCCCGGGCAAATCCGCCCGCCGGACACTCGGTGTCCGGGCGCTTCGGCCACCTGACCCTGCAGCGCCGGCTGCTGCTGGCCCTCGTCGGCTCCCTCGCACTGATTTGCGCGGTGATCGGCCTGCTCATCAACGCCGGCATGCGCCAGACACTGGCCAGCCAACTCAACGAGCAGCTTACTTATGCCGCCGACCGCGCCGAAGCATACTCCCGCTCACAGGGACACCAAACGAATCCGGCGCCCCTTTTTGCGCCCGGCCAGGCCTCGGGAACCCTCAACGCCAAAATCGTCTCCGGCTACCTGTTTGCGGCAGGTGTACTGGACGAAAAGACCGGCGAGCGCAAGGACCTCATCGGCACGGATGCGCCACCGCTTTCCCAACTGGTGGTCGGCGCTCCTCCCGTGGTCAAGCACCTGAGCATCGGCGACTACCTGCTTACTGCCCAGCTCGATCCGGCAAACGGCGGCATCCTGATCACCGGCCTCCCCCTGGAACCAAACGAGCGAACCATTGCCTCCCTGACTTGGCTCACCCTAATCATCTCGGCTGCCGGCTTGGCCGCCACCGGGCTGGCCGGCTCGATCATCATCCGCCGCTCCCTGGCACCGCTGAAGCGTGTTTCGGCAGTTGCCTCATCGGTGGCCAATGCGGAGCTCGATGCCGGCACCGCGGCGCTGGAGGTCAGGGTCGCGCCGGAGGATTCGGTTCCCGGCACCGAATCCGGCGATGTCGGCAACGCGCTCAACGCACTGCTGGACAACGTGGCAACGGCCTTCGCCGCACGCGAGGCCTCCGAGGCGCAGATGCGCCAGTTCGTGGCAGATGCTTCGCACGAGTTGCGAACCCCACTCTCGGCCATCCGCGGCTACACCGAGCTGATCAGCGCAACCGAGCATTTCAGCGAGGACGGCCAGCGCTCGCTGAACCGCGTGCTGGAACAAAGCACCCGGATGAGCTCGCTGGTCGAGAACCTTCTGCTGCTGGCCCGACTGGATGAGAAGCACCAGCTCAAGAAGACACCGGTAAACCTGGGGCAGCTCGCCTCGGAGATCACCGAGGACTTCCGCATCACCACCCCCAACCACCACTGGGTCACACTGGTGCCGGAAACCCCGGTCGTTGTATCGGCAGATGCCAGCTCGCTGCGCAGGGTCATCACCAACCTGCTGGCCAACGCCCGCAAGCACACCTCTGCGGGAAACACCGTCACCGTGGCGCTGGACATCGACTCCGCCGCCCAAGAGGCCGTGCTTCGGGTCGAGGACACCGGGGAGGGCATCGACCCGGCATTCCTGCCCCACGTCTTCAAGCGATTCACCCGCGCGGATTCCGCGCGGTCAGGGGCGGACGGCACCACCGGGCTGGGCCTGCCCATTGCGCAGGCCATTGCGGAGGCCCACGGCGGCACCATCTCCGTTGCGTCCAAGCCCGGACAGACGGTCTTCACCGTGCGTCTGCCGTTGCCCTCCGGGGTTTCGCCCAAGCCTGCAAAATCAGCCAGGCAGTCCAAGGCTTGATCCTGCATCCGGCTTAAACACCTCGGCGTCCGTTTCCACCCCCATTTCAGGGAGGCGGAAACGGACGCCACGGCCCAAAAAGCTACGGGCTAGTGGGCCACGCCGTACAGGCGGTCACCGGCGTCGCCGAGGCCCGGAACGATGTAGGAATTCTCGTCCAGCTTCTCGTCCAGGGAAGCGAGCACCAGGTGCACCTTGTCGTTGTCGCCGTAGGCCTCTTCCAGACGGGCCAGGCCCTCCGGTGCGGCGATCAGGCAGATGCACGTGACATCCTCGGCGCCGCGGTCGAAGAGGAACTTGATCGATTCGATCAGCGTGCCGCCGGTGGCAAGCATCGGGTCGAGCACGAACACCTGGCGGCCGGTCAGGTCCGACGGAAGTCGCTCGGCGTAGGTGATGATGTCCAGGGTTTCCTCGTTGCGGGCCATGCCCAGGAAGCCGACCTCTGCGGTCGGAACCAGGCGGGTCATTCCCTCAAGCATGCCCAGGCCGGCGCGCAGGATCGGCACCACCAGCGGGGTCGGCTTGGCGAAGGCGATGCCCGTGGTCACTGCCACCGGGGTCTCGATCTGGACCGTAACGGTCTTGACCTCGCGCGTTGCCTCATAGGCCAGCAGGGTCACCAACTCGTCGGTCAGCTGCCGGAATACCGGCGACGGGGTGTTCTTGTCTCGAAGGACCGATACCTTATGGGCCACCAACGGGTGGTCAATTACCTGTACGCGCATGAAGCAAAATCTACCAGTCGCGGGAGCCCAAAAACCCGTTTTTGGGCCGATTTATCCCGTGATTCCCACCATTGACCGCCTTCGGGGCCGGACGGACAATGGGCTAGATGCCGGTCAGCCGAACCGGCCACGGATATAGGCGGACACCATGAGCGCGCCAGCATTCCCCCAGCCATCCGCAGTCAAGGAGCTGGCCGCCCGGCTTCACGGCTCCGTCATCACACCGGCGGACCCCGAATACGACGAGGCTCGACGGGTCTGGAATGCCATGATCGATCGAAGCCCGGCACTCATTGTCAGGGCGGCCGATGAGTCGGATATCGCCGTTTCGCTTGCCTTCGCACGCAAGCACTCGCTCCCGCTGGCAGTGCGCTCAGGCGGCCACAACGTGGCCGGACACGGCACTGTGGAAGCAGGGCTCCTGCTGGATCTGCGGGCTTTCAACGAGGTCACCGTCGATCCGGAACGCCGCTTGGTGCAGGTCGGCGGCGGGGCAACACTTGGCGAACTCGACAGGGCAACCAGCGCCCACGGCCTGGCCGTCCCCGTCGGGGTCATCTCGCAAACCGGCGTTGCGGGGCTTTGCCTGGGTGGCGGGTTCGGGTGGCTCACCCGGACATACGGGCTGACGGTTGACAGCCTTGTGGCCGCGGACCTCATCAGCGCGGAAGGCGAAGCCGTGCATGCCGACGCCCACGCCAACCCCGAACTGCTCTGGGGGCTCACCGGCGGAGGCGGCAACTTCGGTGTTGTCACCTCCTTCACGTTCACGGCGCACCCGCTGCCGCCGACGCTCTATGCGGGGAACCTGATCTACCACCGTGCCCGTTGGCACCAGGCCCTGGTGGCGCTGGGAGACTGGGCAACCGAGCTGCCCGATGAAATGACCGTCATCGCCAACGTCATGGTGCCGCCGCCCGAATGGGACATGGGCGATGAGCCCATCCTCGTGGTGGGCTTCCTCTGGGCGGATCCGGACCACGATGCCGGGGCTGCCTGCGTGGAGCGTTTCACCCGCTTGGCTCCTCCCGAGATCGAGGACGTTTCGACCGTCACCTGGCCGGAGTGGCAGTCCGTCTCCGATTCCATATTCCCCAAGGGAGTTCGCGCCTACTGGAAGAACACCGCCTTCGACAGCCTGAGCGAGGAAGTCATCAACGTCCTGATCGCCCGGGGAGCCGAGCAGACGTGGCAGGGCACCGCATTCGACATCCACATCATGGGCGGGGCCATGGGTCGGGTGCCCGCCGAGGCCACCGCTTTTCCGGATCGTTCCTCCGCGTTCTGGCTCAACATCTACGGATTCTGGACCGACGAGGAACAGGACGAGCATCACGTGCAATTCGTGCGCGGCTTCGCCCACCAAATGGAGCGCTTCTCCACCGGTGGGCAATACGTGAACTTCTCAAGCAACGACGAACGGGCCCCGCATGGGTTTGACGCGTTTGGCGTGTATGGCGCCGAAAAATTGGCCCGGCTCACCGCGCTCAAGCGCCGTTACGATCCGCAAAACCTCCTGCGACTGAACCACAATATTGCCGTCCCGGATGTGGACACCGACGCTGCCATTCCGTGAGGAATGCACTTCTTCGGTTCGGCCAAACTAAAGTTGGCATGGTGATCGCCCCAAATGCCGCCCACCATGCCCTGATGGGACTAGCCCTGGATGAGGCACGTGCCGCCCTGGCCACGGCCGACGTGCCCATCGGCGCCGTCATCCTGGGCCCGGACGGGCAGGTCCTTGCCACCGGACGGAACGAACGCGAGGCCCACGGGGACCCCACCGCCCATGCCGAAGTGATCGCCATTCGCGCGGCCGCCGCAGCGCTGCGTGCCTCCGGGAACGACGACGGCTGGCGGCTCGAGGACTGCACGCTGGTGGTCACCCTTGAACCCTGCGCCATGTGCGCCGGGGCCATCGTGCTCTCCCGCATCCCCAAGGTCATCTTCGGGGCCTGGGACGAGAAGGCCGGGGCCGTCGGCTCGGTGTTCGATATCCTGCGCGAACCGCGGCTCAATCACTGGGTCGAGGTCTATCCCGGTGTCCGGGAAGAAGAATGCGCCAAGCTGCTCACTGATTTCTTTCGCGCCAAGCGCTAGAACCCGGACGGCCGGACAAGCCCTGCTCAGCCCGCCGGCAGCCGATTCGGTTCAACCTCGACGGCCAGGTACCTGAACTGCCCAAGCCCCTCCACGGGAGGGGCATAGTCGTCCCATCGAAGCTCGTAGTTCCCTTGCAGGGTCCACCCCTTGTGGTGGTCGCGCTGGTCCGCCCTCGCTGATTCGATCCACAGTGCCGGAGCATTGGAGACCAGAAGCGCCAGGCCGTTGCCCGCGGGTCGTTCCTGGCAGAACCTTTCAAGGCGGAAGATGTCTTGTGCGAACCCCTCCCGCAACAGTTCATCCGGCCCCTGGCCGCGGAGGTTGAATTCCTCGCCCCTGAGGTCTTTGCCTTGCCCTGCGGTCGGATGGAACTTGAACTCGACGGCAGTGCTCCCGGCATGCGTGAAACAGAGCATGTCGAGGACTTCCCGGGCGTCATCGCTGCCTTGGTGCCTCACTTCCATGCGTACCTTGATCCGCGGATCAAGCTTCCAAATCGCACGACCGAAGGCATGCTGCAAGTCGCCTTCGGAATGAAACACCTGGCGTTCCTCGGACAGCTGACGCATCACTGACTGCAAGGGAATTCGTCCTGCAAGCAACATATTTCAGGCCCCTATTCGGTTACCGGGCGATGCACCCTGTTAGCTCATTTACTCCGCAACATATCCAACGCGGCGATGTTCTTCAAGCGCGACTTCGGCGAATCCAAGCTAAACGACCTGAAGTCCCCCAGATCCTCTCCGATCCAAGCCTGCACCTCGGCGATGCGTTTCAGGACCTTCTCGCTCGCCGGCTCGAACGTCCACCACGCGATTCGTTCATTCTCCGGATCGTATTGCCACAATCCGATGATTCTTCCGCGGTCCACGATCGGGTGGTCGGACAAATCGGCCGCCAACGCGGATCCGCCCATTCCCGTGACGGCGTCCCGTCCCACGGCATCGAATGCGTCGCATGAGTTCCGGCGAAGCAACATCAGGGAATCCGATCCGGCCAGCAATTGCACGTCCTCATTGGCCGGCACTTCGAACGCAGCCATCACGGACACGTCTTCCGGCATCATCCACAGCACGTCTTCGCCGGCGGTTTTCACCTCCACCGCGCCAATCGAGGCCAGCGCTACCTTGGTCTGCGAAACGGTGAACGCCGTGAACCAACGAATCTGTCCCGTCGTCGCCCCGCCGGTCCATCCCAGGAATCTCTCCACCATCCGCGACCGCACCACATCGTCGGTCTCCCCCGTGGCCGGAAGCTCCCACGCCACGTACGAGTAGCGCTGCTGGTCCAAGCGGCCGTTCACCGGGACCCGTCGGATTCGTCCGTCGGCCTGCAGCAATCCCAGCGCCGCGGGCAAAGTCGTGGTGGCACCCTTCTTCTTGCCTTCCTCGCCCATGTTGCGAACCTGGTCACCCAACACGTCCTTAAGCTCGCGCGGATCCATCGGAGGCTCACCGGCCGCCTTGGCACGCAGCAGGACTTCCATCACGGATTCGGCCAGTCGTTCAATCTCTTCCCGTTCGACGCCCAACCGCAGGAGAACCTTCACTGAGGCTTCCGCGGAGGCTCCTCCCAACTGCAATCCCCAGGCGAAGTCGGCAGCAGGCAGAACGTAGGTACACCCGCGTGCCGTGGGCAATTCATGGATTTCCTGCGTTGCCGCCAACCGATCGGCGGATTCCCTCCCGATGCCAGCCCTGGCAAAGAGCGTCAGGTAGGTGTTGGCACCTCCCACGGAACGGGCCCATCCCACACGATCCAGCACGCTTGCGGCACTTTTCCCCACGAGTGCCCCGTCAAGGCCCTGCCTATGCCATGACCAGGCGCGCAGGAACTCCGGAGTGAGCTTTTCCGTGGCAATTTGCGGAATTTCGGTCGTCGGCATCATGGCTACATTCTGCCCCGAAGATCCCTCGTTTTTGTTGTACGCCATTCTTCCGATAGAGTGTTCAGGTCTGGTGACGTGTCCGAGCGGCCGAAGGTGCAACACTCGAAATGTTGTGTACGGTAACCCCGTACCGAGGGTTCAAATCCCTCCGTCACCGCCAGTTTGAAGGGTTCCAACTCCGCAAGGAGTTGGAACCCTTCAGTCGATTAAGCCTCGGCTTCCGCAACGGGTCCTGAATCTGGGTCACCTTTCAAGACTTGATAGTGAAGATGCGTGACCCCATTCGGGAAAGCGCGCTGCCCCAACAGGGCCAGATTCAAGCGAATGTCATGCGGCAAAGCCCGTTTGCCTCCTCCGACAACAACCGGGGACACGAAGAAATGGATCTCATCGACCAAACCGGCATTCAGTGCCTGACCGGCAAGGTCTGCGCCACCCACGGAGAGGTCGGCAGTTTCCTGGGTTTTCATTCTTTCGACCTCCGCCGGATCAAAGGTCGATTCAATCCTGGTTCGCTTGCTTTCAGTTTCCCGCAAGGTTTTGGAGTAGACGATCTTATCCGCATCGTGCCATATGGTGGCGAAGTCTTCGATAAATGGAGGCAGGTCCGTTTGGCCGTAAAGCGGCTCCCAAAAAATCATGACCTCGTAGAGTTTCCGGCCCATCAGTTGCGTTCCGATACCTCGCTCGAGGTCGTTGATAAAAGCATGGACCTCGGCGTCGGGCATGCTCCAATCGAAATTTCCCTCGGCATCGGCTACGTAGCCGTCAAGCGAGGTGATTGCCGTGTAGATGAGCTTGGCCATGGAACCTTCTTCGTTTGGTTTCGGTCAACAATTACTCAAAGATCGATGCACATCCTGGACCGTCAGGGGTCGCTTGGCAGTTTTCTGCGACAAGGACTTTCTTGGTTCGCCAAACGCTCATGGTCACCGCTGTGCTCGGCACATTGGCTACGCCTGGGATCGGTGTCCACGGCCCGCCTTCGGTGGAATACTCCCCACGGAATCTGGTCGTGAGACCAACACCGAAGTCTCCGGTTTCCTTGTAGACATGGCTGGTTGATGTCGGCGCATCAAATCCGCGATTGGCTTGTGGTTCGCCGGGGAACTCCAAGGAGCGGGACGAACCGTCGCCATACGACCACAAATAGGAAGTTGGGATGGCGCGCACTCGTACGTCTTGGTCAAAAAGCACAATGTCAAAATTCTGGTTTTTCGAGTCTGCATACAGGTGTGCATGGCCATTTCGAAGCGAAAAACTCTCAGGCTGGCTATTGATCGTCGAAGCCAGAATCGGAAGCTCGCGGAACCGTTCTGGGGTTACTTTCGCGATGTCTTGCTCGGCTCCGGGAATGTCGATAGCTGGTTCGACTGTGCAGTACGAACTCGTTCCCACCAATTGGCCTTTGCGCGGCCCATTAATTGCATAAATCATGCGAATGAGCGGGTAGCTCCCGTCGCTACACGGAGGATCCGGGTTTGCATCGCATCCGAGACTCAGCATCAGCGCCGGCTCGCATTGTCGTAAATACTCAACGCGATACTTCAGTTTTGGCCCAAAGGTTACTTGCCGAGCCTTTGACGGTACCGACGCATAGCCAGGGACACTGGCCTGGCCTCCTTCGTTGCAGCTCGATGAGTTTACGTGCCCGCTACTTCCACCAAAATGTGCGCCCCAAAAGCAATCTTCGCCAATGCGGGCTCGGTTTTCATAGCTCAGCGCAGGCAGCGTGGATACCAGTACCAACGCAACGATCGAACTAACGATTCTAGACATTGTTAGTTTCCACCTGGGTCAATAAATTCAATACGTGAAACCGACCAATTCTTGTCATATGTGAGGTACAGAGTTCCCGGAAGTGGTTTTTCCGTCTCGGGAACGGTTCCAGTCAGCTTGCCACTGGGCAGATACATTTCTAACTCGTCACGCTTCATTGAAAATCCGACAATTCCAACGCCATCACGTAGCACAGCCATATTCACAGCGACCGTAGTTTTCCCTCCAGCGTGCCACCCGCCATACTCGTGATTTCGGTCAGTTGGATCAATAATCTGCTCAGCACATACGATGCAGGATCGTTCAGTAACAGCCTTGATCGGTTTCGTATCGTTGGTCCATACGCTGAAATCAACCAGTTCAAACCAGTACTTCGTGAACGCAACAATGCCTTCTTCTGATTTCTCCTTTGCGGCCTCTGGCATTTTCGGAACCGGCCAGTTCTGCGCTGGCCCCTTCGAACTTGCCGGGATCGGTTTTGGAGTTGGTTTGGCAGTGGGAATGGGCGATGCACTCGGTGCGCTGGTCGATGCTGCTGGTGGTGAACTGGAGGGCCCGGCAGGATCTGCCGACGCCGTACATCCCGCAGTTCCCATCACGAATGCACCCGCGCATAAGGCGACGATGACGCTTTTGGTTTTGCCAATCATGCCGGGCCTACAATTCAGGTCGGAGTCATTTGATCGACATCCTAGACCCGAACCTTATATCGCGGGAATGGTTATCCACAGGCAGATTTGCCTCACGCGGAAATCGCGAACTACCTAGTGATTCACTCAGCAATCAAAGTTTGTCGATCGCCCTATGCGGTTCTTCCGTTGGCCAACCACTCCTCGAACAAAGTCGGGTCTTTCGCGACCCCGACGCCTGGCAGCAACCCGCCGTTCAAGACCTTGATTCCAGGCACCGGGATGGCAATAACCCGAGGATGTGGTCCGCCGTTGTGGACCACGGCATTGTTGTGCGCGACCTTCCGTGCCAATTTCGCCAGATCCCGAGGCTGCGGGCCCGCCAGCTCAACGCCGGCAGGGGCCTCAACACCCAATTCCACTACGGAGACGATCAGCCGGGCGACGGCATCAGCGGCAACGGGTTGGCTCATCATGCGCGGCATCACTGCAAGCGGACCGATACGCATCTGGTTGATGAGTGTCTCCGCAAGTTCAAACCACTGTGTCGTCCGGACGATCGTGGTTGGAATCCGGGCGTTTTGGTATCGAGCTTCCTGCGCCGCCTTGCCACGGTAGTAGCCCATGCGCCTGTTGATCTCGGAGTTGCGCGCGTTCAAGATCGACACGCACACGAGATGTGCCACCCGGGCGTCCTCGGCTGCCCGGATCACGTTTCGGGCGGTCGTCTCGTAGAAATCGACGCAGGCACCGGCCTTCATCGAGACGATGTTCAGGCAGTCGACCACCGCGTCGGCACCCGCAAACGAGTCTGCCAACCCGGCTCCGGTGTACGCGTCGATGCCTGTTGACCGACTGGCCGCAACGACCTCATGACCGGCGATTTCCAGAAGCCGGACGACGCGGGCACCCATGGTTCCGTTCCCGCCCAGGACAATGACTTTCATGCCCTGAGACTACCCGTGAGCCAAGCCCGATTCGAGGGCAACGACCGCTTTTGTCGTTGACGACCAGTCCGATGGGCCGCGAGCAAACCTAGACCATGATCCAATGCGCAAAACGGCGGTTCTTCAGCACCACGTAATGGTGCAGCACGATGACGACGGCCGCCCAGGCGCCGCCGATCAACAACCCTTGCAGCACATCCGTCAGCCAATGGTGTCCCAGATAGATGCGGCTCCATCCGATGGCCAGCACGAATGAGACAAGGGCGATCAGACTCAACATGCGGGCAAAGTGGCTCCGCAGGACAAGGACAAGCAGGTAGCCGACGACCCCGAGAATCGCGGTGGCATTGAGCGTGTGGCCGCTGGGGAAGGCGTAGGACGTGGGCACCGGCTCGAGGGCTTCGGGCAGCGGCGGGCGCGCCCGGGCGGTCAGGTTCTTCAGCAGCACGGTCAGCGCAACCGAGCCCGCCGCGGTGGATCCGATCAGCGCCACCGGCCAATAGCTGCGGGTCCGCCAGCACAACAGCCCGGAGGCAATGAGCGCGATCGTCGTCATGCCCCAGGTGCTTCCGAGCGCCGAGAAGAACCAGGCAACATTCGTGCCGAAAGGTGTTCGGTGCGCGACCATCCACTCAAGCGTCGGCACGTCCCAACTTCCAAGGCCTGCGCCCATCCGCGCGGAAACCCACAGGCGCCGGGCAACGCCCAAGAGACCCAGCACCACGGCAAGGACCAGCAAAAGGATGGAACCGGCGCTTGGGGCGCGTCCGGATCCGCGGCGTTTGTGGGCGTTCATGCTTATCAGCGTAGCTTCCGAACCTGTCGCAGGCTCGAAGCTCGCTGGGAGGACGCCCGGATACGGCGGCAGGCAACGGATGCGGGAAGATGGAACCATGACAATCCGCGTGCTGGCCATCGGCAAGAAACACGAGTCCTGGGTGACCGAGGGCATCGACCGCTACGAGAAGCGCATGAAAAAGCCCTTCGACGTGAAGTGGCAGCTGCTGCCGCACTCCTCCCGCGAGGGCGACGCCGCGCGCACCGAGGAATCCGAGCGCATCCTGGCCAAGGTCGACGCGAAGGACTTCCTGATCCTGCTCGACGAGCGCGGCAAGAACATCGACTCCCCCGCGCTGGCCACGACGCTGCAGCGCCCGCTGGACACCTCGCGCAACATCACCGTGGTGATCGGCGGTGCCTACGGCGTCGACGAATCGGTGCACAACCGCGCCGACTTTATCTGGAGCCTGTCCAAGCTGGTCTTCCCGCACCAGCTGGTGCGCCTGATCCTCACCGAACAGCTCTACCGGGCCCAGGAAATCGCCGGCGGCGGCAAGTACCACCACGTCTAAAAGTTCACGTCAGTGACGCCGCGGGGCATTTTGGCGGCGCGGGCGCTTAAGCTGGGACTCGATGGCCAAGCAACCTGATCCGCGACACGTCCTCGAACGATTCACGCCCGCCACGCGGGCCTGGTTCGAGGGTGCCTTTGCCGCGCCGACGCCCGCCCAGATCGGCGCGTGGGATGCGATTTCCACCGGGCGGCACGCCCTGGTGATCGCCCCGACGGGATCGGGCAAGACTCTCTCGGCGTTCCTCTGGGCGCTGGATTCGTTCGCGCGCGCGGCCACCGAGATCACGGCCCCCCCGCTGCCTGGGCTGGAGGCCGGCGGCACGACCGAAGCCGGCGGCCGCCCGAAAACCGGCGCCACCCATTCCGGCGGCACCAAGGTGCTCTACATTTCGCCGCTGAAGGCCCTGGGCGTGGACGTCGAACGCAACCTTCGCGCCCCGCTGGTGGGCATCAAGGCCACCGCCGCGCACCTGGGGCTGGCCGTGCCGCAGGTGTCCGTGGGCGTGCGGTCCGGCGACACCCCGGCGAACGAGCGCCGCAAGCTCGTCACCAACCCGCCGGACATCCTGATCACCACCCCCGAGTCGCTCTACCTGATGCTGACCTCCCGGGCGCGCGAGTCGCTGGCCGGGGTGCACACCGTGATCCTCGACGAGGTGCACGCGGTGGCGGGCACCAAGCGCGGGGCGCACCTGGCGCTGTCCCTGGAGCGGCTGGATGCGCTGCTGGCCGCGCCGGTGCAGCGGATCGGGCTTTCGGCGACCGTCGAGCCGCGCGAGGAGGTGGCGCGCTTTGTGGGAGGCGGAGCCCCGGTGTCCGTGATCGCCCCGCCGATCACCAAGACCTGGGACCTGAGCGTGCGGGTGCCGGTGGAGGACATGACCGACCTTCCGGCCGCCGCGGCCGCGCACGACCTGGGCCCGGGCTCCGGGCTGGCCCCGCAGGCGAGCATCTGGCCGCACGTCGAGGAACAGATCGTCGATTTGATCGAGGCGAACCGATCGACGATCGTGTTCGCCAATTCCCGGCGTTTGGCCGAGCGGCTGACCGGCCGGCTGAACGAGATCCACGAATCCCGGGTGACCGGAACCGACGCCGAATCCGGCTTTGCGCCGAACGGGATCGGTTCCACCGGCGCGGAAATGACGGCAGGAACCCCGGTCAAGCGCGTCCAGCCGGGCAGCGGCATGCCCGCCGCCATGATGGCGCAGGCCGGAATGGTCTCCGGGGCAGGCGACGCCGAGGGCGGCGGAGTTGTCCCGCTGGCCCGGGCCCACCACGGCTCCGTCTCCAAGGAGACCCGCGCGCAGATCGAGGACGACCTGAAGACCGGCGTGCTGCGCGCCGTGGTCGCCACCAGCTCCCTGGAACTGGGCATCGACATGGGGCTGGTGGACCTGGTGGTGCAGGTCGAATCCCCGCCCTCGGTGGCCTCGGGCCTGCAGCGCGTGGGCCGCGCCGGGCACCAGGTCGGCGAGACTTCGATCGGCACCTTCTTCCCCAAGCACCGCGCGGACCTGCTCTCCACCGCACTGACCGTCTCCCGCATGCGCGAGGGAAAGATCGAGGCGCTGCACATCCCGGCCAACCCGCTGGACGTGCTGGCGCAGCAGACCCTTGCCGCCTGCGCGCTGGAGGACCTGGAGGTCGAGGCCTGGTTCGACACCGTGCGCCGGGCCGCGCCCTACGCCTCGCTGCCGCGCGCCGCGTTCACCGCGACGCTGGAGATGCTCGCCGGCAAGTACCCGTCCGACGAGTTCGCGCAGTTGCGCCCGCGCATCGTCTGGGACCGCGACACCGGCACCCTCACCGGGCGCCCCGGCGCCCAGCGGCTGGCCGTCATCAGCGGCGGAACCATCCCGGACCGCGGGCTCTTCGGGGTGTATCTGGTGGGCTCGGAGGAAAACTCCGGGGCCAAGGGCGGGCGCCGGGTGGGTGAGCTCGACGAGGAAATGGTCTACGAGTCCCGGGTCGGGGACGTGTTTGCGCTCGGGGCGACCAGCTGGAAGATCGAGGACATCACGCACGACCGGGTGCTGGTCTCCCCCGCGTTCGGGCAACCCGGCAAGCTGCCCTTCTGGAAGGGCGACACCCAGGGCCGGCCCGTGGAACTCGGCGCGGCGCTGGGCAGGTTCACCGCCGAGCTGGTGAAGCTGCCGCGGCCCGAAGCCCGCGAACGGCTGGGCGCGATCGGGCTCGACGACTTCGCCGCCGGCAACCTGCTGAACTACCTGGGCGCGCAGGCGGAGGCGACCTCCGTGGTGCCCAGCGACAAGACCCTGGTGGTCGAGCGCTTCGTCGACGAGCTCGGCGACTGGCGGGTCATCCTGCACTCGCCCTTCGGCCTGCCGGTGCACGCGCCGTGGGCGCTGGCCGTGGGGGCACGCCTGCACGAGCGCTACGGCCTGGACGGCTCCGCGATGGCCGCCGACGACGGGATCGTGCTGCGCGTCCCGGCGATGGACGACGAACCGCCGGGCGCCGAGCTCTTCGCGTTCGAACCCGAGGAGATCGAGGACCTCGTCACCGCGCAGGTGGGCAACTCCGCGCTGTTCGCCTCCCGCTTCCGCGAATGCGCGGCCCGCGCCCTGCTGCTGCCGCGCACCAACCCCGCCAAGCGAACCCCGCTGTGGCAGCAGCGCCAGCGCAGCGCGCAGCTGCTGGACGTCGCCCGCAAGTACCCGGACTTCCCGATCATCCTGGAGACCGTCCGCGAGTGCCTCAACGACGTCTATGACCTGCCGGCGCTGAAGAACCTGCTGGGGCTCATGGGCTCGCGCGGCATTTCCGTGCGCGAGGTGCAGACCCGGCTGCCCTCGCCCTTCGCCCAGTCGCTGCTCTTCGGCTACGTGGCGCAGTTCCTCTACGAGGGCGATTCCCCGCTGGCCGAGCGCCGCGCCGCCGCCCTGAGCCTGGACCCGGCACTGCTGAACGAGCTGCTGGGACGCACCGAGCTGCGCGAGCTGCTGGACGCGCAGGTCATCCTCCGCACCGAGGCCGAACTGCAGCGGCTGGCCCCGGGCCGGCAGCTGGCCGGGATGGAGGGCGCCGCGGACCTGCTGCGCATGCTCGGCCCGCTGGGCATCGAGGCCGTTGCCGCGCGCCTGCGCGACGAGACCCTGTCCGAGTCCGTGTCCGAGGAGACGCAGCCCGCCGGGAGCAAGGCCCCCGGGACCGGACCAGGCTCCGAGGCTGCCCGCCTCGCCCACCTTGCCCTGGTCGAAACGCACCTGCAGGGCCTGGTCCGCGCCAACCGGGCGCTGGAGGTGCGGCTCGGCGGCGGCACGGTCTTCGCCGCCATCGAGGATGCGCCGCGGCTGCGAGACGGGCTGGGCGTGCCGCTGCCGCACGGGGTGCCGCTGGCCTTCATCGACCCGGTCGAGGACCCCGTCGGAGACCTGGTTTCGCGCTTTGCCCGGACCCACGGGCCCTTCACCGCGGCGGATGTCGCGGCAGCCCTGGGGTTGGGCGTCGCTGTTGCCAAGGCGGCGCTGGACCGGCTGGTGTCCGAAAACCGGGTCATGACCGGGGCGTTCAGGCCCGCCGAGCTGCTGGCGGAGGATGCCTCCGGGTTCCGCTCCACGCAGCTTGAGTATTGCGAGGCCGGGGTGCTGCGGATGATCCGCAGCCGCTCGCTCGCGGCCCTGCGCGCCGAGGTCGAGCCCGTCGACCAGCCGACGTTCGCCAGGTTCCTGCCGGCCTGGCAGGGCATCGGCCAGGGGCTTTCCGGCGTCGACGGGGTGCTGGCTGTCATCGAACAGCTGGCAGGGGTGCCCGTCCCGGCCTCGGCCGTCGAATCCTTCGTGCTGCCGGTGCGCGTGCGCAACTACGCCCTGGGCATGCTCGACGAGCTGATGAGCGCCGGGGAGGTGTTGGTCTCGGGCGCCGGGGCGCTGGCCGGAACCGACGGCTGGGTCGCGCTGCACACCGCGGAAAACGCGCCGCTGAGCCTGCCGCAACCGGACCGCGAGAACCTGGGGCCGCTGGCCCGCAGGCTGCTGGTGGTGCTCGATGCGGGCGGGGCCTACTTCGTGCCGCAACTGGCCCGGCTGGTGGCCGGGGTGCCGGATCCGGCGGCCAGCCCCTCCATCGTCCCCGGGGCGCACGACATGGCCGGAACCGAGCCGCGCACCGAGGAGGTGCTCGAGGCCTTGTGGGAGCTGTTCTGGGCCGGCGCCGTCTCCCCCGACACGCTCGCGCCCGTCCGCGGGCTGCTCTCCGGCGGCAAGTCCGCGCACCGGGCACCCGCACTGGCGCCCCGGGCACGCACGGCTCGGCTCGGGCGGATGGCCATGCTGCGGCAGGGGCGGGCCGGGTTCGAGGCCCCGGGTGCCGGCGATCCCTCGGTCATGCGCCTGCACGGGCGCGAGCTGGGCCCGCGCTCCGGGTTCGGCGGGGTCCCGGAATCGGGCACCGGCCGCTGGGCGGCGCTGCCGCACCCCGTCGGGGACACGACCATCAGGGCGCACGCGAGCGCCGAATTCCTGCTCGAACGCTACGGCGTGGTGACGCGGGGATCCGTCGCAGCCGAATCCGTGCCCGGCGGCTTCGGCCAGCTTTACCGGGTGCTCGGCCGGCTGGAGGAGGCCGGCCATGCCCGCCGGGGCTACTTCGTCGAAAGGCTCGGGGCCGCGCAGTTCTCCACCTCCCCGACGATCGACAGGCTGCGCACGTTCGTGCGCGATGCGGGGGCTGAGGCTTCTCCGCCCGCCGCCCTGGCGCTGGCGGCCACAGACCCGGCCAACCCCTACGGCGCCGCGCTGGCCTGGCCGCAGGCGCCCGGAGGGCACCGCCCGGGGCGCAAGGCCGGGGCCATCGTGGTGCTGCTGGACGGACGGTTGGCCCTGTACGTGGAGCGCGGCGGCAAGACCGTCCTCGATTTCCCGGGGGCCGCCACGGCGGAAAACATGCGCGACGCCGCGGCCGTCGAGCTCGTTGCGGCCCTGCGCCGGGCCGGCATCGAGAAGCTTGCGATTCTCAAGGTCAACGGCGAACCGGTCTCCGATTCACCCTGGGGCGCTGCATTACGCCGCGCTGGGTTCTATTCCACGCCTAGTGGGCTTCGCTTTAGAAGCTGAGTTCCGGAGAATTTCCCCCACCCGTGGGAATCTCGGGCTAGTCTAGTGATCAGGGTCACCCGACTATGGGGGTCGGGTGCCCGACTAGGCGATTGGTGGTAAAGACAATGCCCGAAGGGGATACGGTTTTTCGCACGGCACGTCGATTGGAAGCCGCGCTGGCCGGCCGGCGGTTGAGTGTGAGCGACTTCCGGGTTCCGGAACACGCGACACTCTCAATCGTGGACTGGATGGTCGAGTCCGTGGTTTCACGAGGCAAGCATCTGCTCATCCGCGTCAGGCCGCCGGCAAAGGTCGCGGCGCCTCCGCTGAGCATCCACTCGCACCTGCTCATGGACGGGCACTGGGATGTCTATGCCACCGGCGAGCGCTGGCGCACCCCCGCTTTCAAGGCCCGCGCGGTGCTGGGCAATCCGGCCTTCACCGCGGTCGGCTTCGACCTGGGGTTCCTGCACGTGCTGCGCACCACCGACGAGGTAGAGGTCATTGGGCACCTCGGACCCGATCCGCTGGGACACTCGTGGGATCCTGACGAGGCGGTGCGCCGGCTGATGAGCAACCCCGAACGGCCGATCGGCCTGGCGTTGCTGGACCAGAGGCTGATCAGCGGGCTGGGCAACATCTACCGTTCGGAACTGCTCTTTGTCACCCGGGTGCACCCGCGCACCCCGGTGGGCGCGGTCGAGGACCTGGGCCACCTGGTGGACATTGCCCACCGGCTGCTGCACGCCAACAAGGACCGGGCGCGCCGGGTGACAACCGGCACCGACGGCATGAACCCCTATTGGGTGTATGGCAGGGACGGCCTGCCATGCATGCGCTGCGGCGGCTTGCTGCACAAGGATTCACTTGCCGAATCCCCGCGCAGTGCCGAACGTGACGTGTACTTCTGCCCGGACTGCCAGAACGTCTACGTTCCCACGAGTGAAACAGCGTATTAGCGCATCACAGGTCCAGGGGGGACCCTGCCCGGCTGCTCCGATGACAGCCCGGGCTGCGTCGGTCCGCGGCCGGGCTCCCGGGCGGAAGCATGACACACTGGATTCCATGGCCATGCTCTCCCCCCTGCCCGTGCGCAACGGCGTCAACGCAACCCGGCTCCGCATCCCCTCCGCCGGGGAATGGGAGACGGTCTGCGACTACATGCTGCACAGGTTCGGGCACGTGGACGAGGCGGGCATCGTGCGGCGTTTCGAGACCGGCGAGGTGGTGGGCCTGGGTGGCGTGCCGCTTGAGCTGTCCACGCCGCTGGGCGCGCACGAATTCATTTGGTACTACAGGAACCTTCCCGTGGAGACGGAAATCCCGTTCACCGAGTCGATCCTTCACCACGACGAGCACCTGCTGGTCATCGACAAGCCGCACTTCCTGCCCACCACCCCCGGCGGGCGCTTCATCCAGCAATCGGCCCTGGTGCGCCTGCGCAACAGGGTGGACAACCCGGAGCTGATCCCGATGCACCGTCTGGACCGGGCGACCGCCGGCGTGCTGCTTTTCTCCACCAACCCGGACACCCGCGGCGACTACCAGACCCTCTTCGAACGCCGCGAAATCTCCAAGACCTATGAGGCCGTCAGCGCCCTGGAGCACGTGGACGGCCGGCCGGCGGGAGAAGTCATGGGAGTCGGCGGGCTCGGCGGGCGGGCGGAGGACCGCAGCGGCAACTTCGTTCCGGGCGCCGCGGGCCCGGGCAACAGCCTGCTGGATTCCGCGGGGCTTGAGACGGCGCTGGAAAACCTGCCGCTTGTCTACCGGAACCGCATGAGCAAGATCAAGGGCCAGCTGCGCTCGCTGGTGGAGGCCGGGGAACCGAACGCCGAATCGCTCGTCGAACTGCTGGGCGTCGGGCCCTCCGCCGGAAACTTCGCCGGGCTGAAGGTCGCGAAGTTCAGGCTGAGCCCGCACTCGGGAAAAACCCACCAGCTGCGCGTGCACCTTGCGGCGCTGGGCCTGGGCATCCTGAACGACCCGTTCTACCCGACGCTGCTGGACCTGGCGCCGGATGACTACACCCGACCGCTGCAGCTGCTGGCCCGTTCCATCTCCTTTGTCGATCCGATCAGCGGGGAGCCCGTCACCTACACCTCCCGGCTCGAGCTCTCCGAGTCCCCGGCGCCGCAGGCCCCGGGTGGGCCCGGGTTGGCCCGGGGCTAGGTCCGGACACAGGGATGCTCGCCGGCATGGAATCGACACTCGGGGACTTGCTCGATTCCCTGCTGGCCGGCGGGGAATTGTTCTACCCGGTGCTTTTCATCCTGGTGGCCCTGGACGCGTTGGTTCCGCCGATTCCCAGCGAGGTGTTGGCCATGGGCACCGGACCGATGGTCGCAGCGGGGCTGCTGAATCCGGTGACGGCGGTTGCCGTCACCGCAGGCGCCTGTTTCGCCGGGGATGTTGCGCTCTACGTGTTGTTCAAACACGGTGGGCGATTCCTGACCCGCTACGGGTGGGGTCGCTGGCTGCACCGAAACATGACCCGCCTGATGCTCAAGCTCGGAACCGGGGGCACCTACGCGTCGCTGCTGGGCATGCGGTTCCTGCCCGGCGGACGCAGCGCCTCCATGGCTGCGGCCGGAATCGCCCGCATCACCTGGCGTGTTTTTGCGCCCCTGGCGGCGGTCGGAGCCGTTCTGTGGGCGATCTGGATGCTGCTGCTGGGACGCCTGAGCGCCAGCGTCACGGGATTTCCCGTCTGGGGTTCCACCATCGTGGGCATGATTTTCGGTACGCTGGTCGGAATCGTACTGGCCGGGGTACTGACCATGTACAGGCGACGAAGGGGCTGAGCATGAGCACATCTGACACCCACACGACTGCCGCGTCTGCGGCCTTGGCCCGCCTGCGCAACGCCACGTCCGGGTCCGAAAACGAGCCGACGGAAATCGCCAAGGACCCGCCGGCACAACATGCTCCGGCAGTGCCCGCCCTCGACCGGCCGTCAACGGACCGGATCTCCGAACGCATCGCCCACCCAGTACCGCACCATGAAGAAGTTCCGCAGGACCTCGACGAACTCCTGCACCCCGAGCACCCGGAATCTCACTCGGGACCGCCCTTCAGGCACATGGACCGGCAGTCCGGTTCCAATCCAGGCGAAAACGAGGATGCGGATCCACGCGCCCTGCACGATCCGGCACCACGGGAAGCATCCATGGCCAGGGCGGCAACGATCCCGCCCAAGCCATCCACGGCCCCGCTGATTCCCGCGGCCGGTCCGGGCACTGCGCCGCCGACGGATCCCCCCGCCCCGCTCGGCACGCGCGAGGCGGCAGCTGTCTCCGGAGGCTTCTCGCCGGTCAACCAGTGGCTGGATTCGTTGCCCGAACCGGAGTGGCAGCAGATCGGCGACAAGATCTACGCAACCCCCACAAGGTTCAAGGCCCGGCTGGTCCGGGCACGGGCCGAACGCGCGCGGATGGTCGAGGCTCGCGAACGGACCAGGCTGATGGATGCCGCCCATGCCGAGGCCCTGGCCGAGGCGGCCAAACGCGACGAAGCAGAACACGCCGCCCGCTTCCGTGCCGAGCAGGAACTCGCCGAACGGCAGCTCCTCGAGGAGGAACGCCGAGAGCGGCTCCTTGAGCAACAGCGTCTCGAACAACAGCGCATTGAGCAACAGCGTCTCGAACAGCAACGCTTGGAACAGCAACGCGTCATCCCCGTCCAGGAATCCGCAGCGGCACCGCTGGTCGACGCACCACGGCCGGCACCGACCCGGACACCGGCGACTCCCGACGAGCTTGCGGCCTTGGTGGCAAGCGCCAAGGCCGCAATCGACCGGCAGCAGGCCCTCGTCGAACCGCTCTACGTCGCCCCCTATACCCTGCCCGACACCTCCCCCAACCCGGAGGCCACCGCGCAGGACACCATCCGGCGCTCACTCTTCACGCTTGCCGCCGCAATCATGGCCATCGTGTCGATCCTCGGAATCGGTGCGCTGGTGTCGGGATCCGTTCCCGGCCACGACACGCTGTTGTCCCTGGCGCCCGCCGCCTACACGTTGGTGCCGGTGATTGCCTTCTGGTCGCTCGCGGCCGCGTTGTATGCGTGGCTGCCCTCCCAGAGCTCGGCAGTGCGCCAGCGCGCCGTGGGCCGCACCTTCCCGCTGGCGCTGGCCGCATCCGTGCTGTGGCTGGTGTCGGTGAACGCAGGGTCCCTTATCCTTGCCTTCTGCGCGGCCACCCTGACCACAGGGTTGTTGCGGGTGACGGTGCGTGAGCTGAACAGCCACACGGCCCGGAGCGACATGGAACGCATGCTCACCGACGCCCCGGCGGGGCTGATGGCCGGTTTCTTCCTGGTGGTGTCGGCCGCGTCCTTTGCCGAGCTTTTGCAGTCCTGGAACGTGTTCGTGTTCCCTGACGTCTTTGCCTGTCTGATCGTTTTGGGCCTGGGCTACGTTGCCACAAATCTCTCCAGGACCGAACGCGGGCGCATCGTCCTGGCCTCGGGCTTCGCCTGGGGCATGTTCTGGCTGTTGGTGCCACGGCTGGTTGGCCCCGACCGGTCGGTCTGGGTTGCGGTGCTGGCCGCCATGGCGGGATTCGTGGTGCTGGTGGCCACGGAGAACCGCCGCTACCAGATCAGCCATGCCGAGCACCGGGCAGCCCGCGGCAAGCGCACGGAGTTCTGACACGCGGAGTTCCAGCGCCCGGCACTTAGTGCCGGAGCACCACCCAGCGGCCCTTGACCCGGCGCAACACCACAAGCTTTTCGGTCACCGCCACGCGCTCCACCGACGCGCGCATCAGCGCGGCCGATTCGATGCCGCGGGCATCGGGCTGCCCGTCGTCCTCCACGGTGTAGCGCACGGTGATGCGCGGGACCCCGGCGACCACATCGAGCTGGTTCGCATCCACGTGGTGGCGTTCGGCCAGCGCCGCCACGGCTGCGTCCATGACGGCTTCCGGGGCATGTCCCGGGCGCAGGCCCATGATGTTCAGTTGTGCACGGTATGAAGGCATGTCCCCCAGCTTAATGCGTGGGCTCGCCCCGGGGTGGGATCGCCGGAGGTGGCAGACTGGAGCCATGAGTGCACCAACAGATTTCGCCCAGTGGCGACGCATGCGCAATGAGGGTTTGGCCGTCGAGTTCGGCTGGTTGACCCTGAGCAGCTACCAGTGGCTGCCCGGCACGCCCGGGGCGCTGGATTTGCTGCCCGGCTTCTGGAGCGCCGACGCAAACGGCGCCCGTGCGGTGTTTGCCCCCGGGGACGACGTCACCGACACGGACGGCGAGCCGCTGTCCGGCACGCTGGAGAAGCTGCTGGACGAGGGCGAATCGATCCACTTTGTGCGCGTCGGCGACGTCCTGGTCGAGCTGGGCGTGCGCGACGGGCGCTACATGGTCCGCACCCGCAACCGCAGCCACCCCACGCTGCGCGGGTTCACCGGCGTGCCGACCTTTGAGTACGACCCCGTGTACGTCGTCCAGGGCCGTTTCACCGCATTCGAGTCCCCGCGAGTGGTGCCGATCGGTAGCTTCCGCGAGGACGCGAACTTCACCGCCGAGCTGGTGGGCGAGGTCGAATTCGAGCTCGCCGGGCAGACCCATCGCCTTGCGGCGACCCAAAACGACAACGGCTCGCTGGTGCTGACCTTTGGCGACGCCACCAACGGCGCGAGCACCGCAGCCTGGCGCTTTGTCGGCATCCCTGCCCCGGCCGCCGACGGTTCCGTCACCATCGATTTCAACCGCACGCTGAACTACCCGATGGCTTTCTCGCCCTATGCGGTCTGCCCGGCTCCCGCCGCGGGGAACCGACTGGCCGTCCCGGTCAACGCCGGGGAACAGCAGCCCGAGTAACTTTTTCCGGTCGGATACGCGGAGGGCCCGCGGCGTCAACGCCACAGGCCCTCCGCGGTCAAACCGTCGTCCTACTTCGGCCCCATGCGGATGGCGCCGTCAAGCCGGATGGTTTCGCCGTTGAGCATTTGGTTGGACACTATGTGGGAAACCAGTGCCGCGTATTCCTCGGGCTTGCCCAAGCGGGCCGGATGCGGCACCTGTGCGCCGAGCGAGGCCTGCGCCTCGGCGGAAAGCGATGCCATCATCGGGGTCTCGAAGATGCCCGGGGCGATGGTCATGACCCGGATGTAGTGGCGGGCCAGCTCGCGGGCCAGCGGCAGGGTCATCGCGGCGACGGCGCCCTTGGAGGCGGAGTACGCGGGCTGGCCGATCTGCCCGTCGAAGGCCGCAACCGAGGCTGTGTTGATGATGACGCCACGCTCGGGGGTTCCCGTTGCCTCGTCGATGACCGGTTCGCCCGCTGCCATGGCCTCGGCAGCCAGCCGGACCACGTTGAAGGTGCCGGTCAGGTTGATCGCGATGACCTTCTCGAAGTTCGCGAGCGGCAGCACGCCCTCGCGCCCCAAGACCTTGCCCGGGGTGGCGACGCCGGCGCAGTTGACCACCACGCGCAGCGGGCCGATCTCCCGGGCCGCCGCGATTGCCGCGCGGACATCGTCCTCGTTGGTGACGTTGGCCGGCACGAAGCGGGCCCGCTCCCCCAGCGCCGCCGCCGTTTCCGCGCCCTTGGACGAGGGCAGGTCCAGCAGGACCACGTAGGCGCCGGCATCGTGGAGCGCCTTGGCCGTCGCCGCACCCAGGCCGGAGGCCCCGCCGGTGACAAGCGCTACGGAATCGGTGATCAGCATGAATCCTCCATCGTGGATACGTTCCGGGCAGGTGCCCCGGAACAACATTTTGAGTTAGAAGGTGTTAACCCATGCCAGCGTAGACCGGGATTGACCAGGACAGAAGGGCATTGGGCAATAGTGACGGGTGGGCACCAAAGGCATGGAGGACGGCCAAAGTCGACGAACAGGAACCCGTCGGCCAAAAGCTAGAAAATGCCTTGTCCGGCGTCCAGCTTGGCGATGTATTCAGCGATTTTCCTCCGTCTGGTTTCCTCGCGCTTGACGGTGTGCAGCCGGTAGTAGATCGCGAAGCGTTCGGCGCCGCCCAAGGTTGCCAGCTTTTCCTGCGCGGCCGGATGCCCTTCCAACGCCGCCACGAAGTCCTCGGGCAATTGTGCGTCCTTCTGCCCCGCGTAGGCGCTGTCCCAGCGGCCGTCGGCCTTGGCAGCTTCCACTGCTGCGACTCCCTGGGGCGCCATGAGTCCGGCCTCCGTCAACCGCGCGATGGTCTCCACGTTCTTGGCCGACCACTTGCTCTTTGTGGTCCGCGGCGTGAACCTGTTGCTGAAGCTTTCCTCATCGCGGCCGTTGCGCCGACCGTCGATCCAGCCGAAGCACAGCGCCTGATCGACGGCCTGCGCGTAGGTGAGTTCGGTGACGCTGCCGCCCTTCTTGTGGAGCACCAGCTGCACGCCGGGGTGCGAAGCATGGTTCTCGTTCAGCCAGGATCGCCATGCGTCCTCGTTGGGTACCAGGAGTTCTTCAAGGTCTATTGCCATGGGAACCATCCCATCACACCGCAGGGCCAGAGCAACAGAAAAACCGCAACGCGCCCCGGGGCAGGCAATCCCGGGATGCGTTGCTAACATCCCATGTAAGGCAACGAATCAAGATCCTGCGGTTCGACGATTTCAGAATCCTCAGTTGCCATGTAAAGCCCCCACCAATTTCCTGGAGGAACACCTATGTTGCGTGTCAGGCCGATTCTGCACACACCCCATGCCGCGGAATGGGCAGCGCTGTTCACGGCACTGGTGCTTGGCGAAATCCGGGTCGCAGGCACAGATCTTGCCACGGCTCTGGGAGTTTCCGGGGGCCGGTGTTTTGCCGCGGACGCGGGACGCATCCTGCTGGCCGATTCGGACTCGTTCGCAACCCGGCTGGGGTTCGAGGTGCGCGATGTACAGAAATTTGCGCAATGGACCATCAGCGACGGAACACCGGTGCTCATGGAAACGGAAGAAACCGCAAGCGGCTCGGTGGAAGTCGCGAAAATCGTTGCACCCGACGGGGTGTCCTTCAGTGCCCGTCCCGTCGATCCCCTGCTCACGGCCGGAACGCCTGAGGCGCCCGGCTTGGAATCCCACGGCTTGGCCGTGGTGGCGCGTTGGGGAACGCCCAATATCGCCGGGGCAACTTCCACGCTGGCAAACATCGGCGCAAAGCCCGATGCCGCCGACGCAGCCACGGGCCGGGCGAGGTACCGGGCCAAACATGGCGGATACGTCGATGTGCGCGAAAACGACGTGCCCGAGGTCGGTTTCACCCTTGAATACACCGGTGCCGCTTCGGCCCTGGAAGAACGATTGGCCCGGGCCGGGTACGAGGTGCTGGTCCGCGACCAGGGACCGCACACGGTCCTGTCTGTGGGCCACCCCGACAGCGGCCTGCTGCAGGTCATTTGCACCCGCTCCCGGGGGAATAGCGTTGCCGGCGAACCGGTTGGATCCTGACATGAGCAAGCTTTTTGCACCGGCCACCCTGGGCACTCCGGACGGAACGGGGCTGGCACTGCGCAACCGCACGTTCCTGGCGCCGATGTGCCAGTACTCGATCACCAAGCGCGACGGGGTGCCGCACGCCTGGCAGATGACCCATCTGGGAGCCCGGGCCGCGGGCGGGTTCGCCCTGGTGTACACCGAAGCCACCGCCGTCACCGCTCAGGGGCGCATCAGCGACCAGGACACCGGCATCTGGAACGACGAACAGGCCGAAGCCTGGGCACCGATCGTCGATTTCATCCACTCCCAGGGGGCTGCCGCCGGGATCCAGCTGGCCCATGCGGGAGGGAAGGCATCCACCTACGCCTGGCTGCCGGGCCACACGGCCGCAGGGCAACGCGGGAACCTGCGTTCCCGGGACGGCGGCTGGGAAACCATCGGCCCGTCCGCCACGGACGTGCTGGGTCTGGCCCCGGCGACGGCCATGACGCAGGAACAGATCGACGCGTCGGTCGCGGACTGGGCCGACGCGGCCCGGCGAGCGGACGCCGCGGGGTTCGACGTCGTGCAGATCCATGCGGCCCACGGCTACCTGGTCCACCAGTTCCTCTCCCCGCTGACCAACACGCGCACGGACGCCTACGGCGGCAGCTACGAGAACCGGACGCGCTACGCTCGCGAGGTCATCGTCGCGGTGCGGGAGGCCTGGCCCGCCCACAAGCCGCTGGCGATCAGGCTGTCCGGCGACGACTGGGTCGAGGGAGGCTGGCGCATCGCGGACACCTCACGTTTCGCCGCCGAGGCCTTCGGGATGGGCGTCGGCGCCTTCGACCTGTCCAGCGCCGGGATCGGGGCCTACCACGGGCCCAGCGGCCCGGGCTTCCAGGTCCCGCTGGCCGCGGCCGTCAAGGCCGCGGTGCCCGGTGCGTTTGTCACGGCGGTGGGCCTGATCACCGAACCAGCCCAGGCCGAACAGGTCCTGGTGACGGGAGCCGCCGACGGGGTGTCGATCGGGCGGGCGGCGTTGAAGAACCCGAACTGGCCGGCGATCGCGGCCGCCGAACTTGGCGAACCGCACGAGAACATCCCGTTCCCCGCCCAGTACTGGCGCGCCAACTGGTAGCCGGCCATTGGTGACGGGCCCGGCCCGCTGAACCGAAAGAGACCGGGCGCGCACCCCTGTGGGGTGCGTGCCCGGTCATTGTGGCGGGGTCGGTGCGGCCTAGCCGTTCAGGTCCTTGCCCGCGGACTCGGGCAGCTTGTAGGCGGTGAAGGCGCTGACCAGCAGCAGGACCATGGCGTAGATCGAGAAGACCATGGCGCCGGCCGACCCGAACCAGGCGGCGAAGCCCGCCTGCAGGAAGGCAGCGGTGCCACCGAAGGCTGCGACGCAGATGGCGTACGGGATGGCCACGCCGACGGTGCGGATCGCGGTGGGGAACAGTTCCGCGTAGACGGCCGGGACGATCGAGGCGGATGCGGCGATGAAGATGAGCATGACCGACATCGAGATGAACAGCTGCCAGGCCTCGCCGCGGACGAACGATGCCATCGGGATCTGCAGGGCGGCGGCACCGACGCAGGAGATGATCAGCACCGGGCGGCGGCCGATGCGGTCGGAAAGCTTGCCCCAGAACGGCAGGGCGATCATGAAGACGATGTTCGCGGCAACGCCGGTCCACAGGGCCGCGGCCGGATCCATCTTCAGGGTGGAGATGGCGTAGGCGGGGGTGGAGATCGACCAGATGTAGTAGACCACGGTCAGCCCGACGGTCAGCCCGATGACCTGCAGCGCCTTGCGCCAGTTGGCAATGATCTGCGAGAACACCGACGGTCCGCGGTTGCCCTGCGCCGCCTTGGCGGCCTTCTGCTCCTCGAACTGCTCGGTCTCCTTCAGGCGCGAACGCATGATCAGCGTGTACAAGCCCATCAGGGCGCCGAGCGCGAACGGGATGCGCCAGCCGAAGCCCGCCATCTGTTCCTTGCTCAGCGTCATGGTCAGGATGGCGCCGAGCAGGGTGCCCATCACGATGCCGGCGGTGCCGGAGAAGTAGATCAGCGTGGAGTAGAGGCCGCGTTTGGGGGCCGGCGCCATCTCGGCCAGGTAGGTCTGCGCGCTGGGCATCTCGCCGCCGTGCGCCAGGCCCTGCAACAGGCGGGCGACCAGCAGGATCAGCGAGGCCGCGGCGCCGATGGACTCGTACGTCGGGGTGACGGCGATGATCAGCGAACCGACCGAGGCCAGTCCCACCGCGAGGGTCATCGCCGCCTTGCGGCCAACCTTGTCGCCGATCAAGCCGAAGAACAGGCCGCCGAAGGGGCGGGCCACGAAGCCGACGGCGAAGATCGCCATGGTGGCCAGGAACGCGGAGGTCGCATCCGCCTTGGAGAAGAGCTGGCCGGAGATGAAGGAAGCGAACGTTGCGTAGATCGCCCAGTCGAACCACTCCACGGCGTTGCCGGCCCCGATGCCCAACAGGGCCTTGGCCTTGGACTGCGCGGGTCCGCCGTGCGGGGAAACGGGTTCGGCGTGGCGCGGGCTTGCGGGAAGCGTGTCAGTTCCGTTTGCCGGGGGGAAATTCTCGGTGATGCTCATGTGTGGGGTTCCTTCGGTGCTGGCCTGGGAGAAGCGGGAGGGAGCGGGTTAGTTCGCCGCGGATGCACGAAGTGCTTGTAGCCGGCTGACGGCCAGGTGCGTGTAGAGCGCGGTGCCGCTGGAGAGCACCGAGTCGTCGAACCTGGCATAGGGCGAGTGGTTGTACTCGGCCGTTGCCAGGTCAGCGCCGGGGGTCAGCGCGGAGAGGAAGAGGAAGGAACCCGGAACCTCGTTCAGGACGCGGGAGAAATCTTCGCTGCCGGCCAGCGGATCGCGCATGGCCTTGTAGCTGGTTGCATCGAAGAGTTCCTCGACCGCGTTGCGTGCGAAGAGCGTCTCCGACTCGTCGTTGACGGTGGTGGGGTACTCCGTCTGGTAGTTGACGGTGACCTCGAGGCCGTGGGCCCGGGCGATGCTCTGCAGCAGCTGCGGGACCGAGGCCTGGAGCTTCTCGTGGGCCTCGTTGCTGAAGGAGCGGATGGTCGCCTCGAAGTATGCGGTGTCCGGGATGATGTTGCGTACCGTGCCGGCACGCAGCACGCCCACGGAGATGACCACCGGGTCGAAGATGTTGAACTGGCGGGTGACCATGGTCTGCAGTGCGGTGACCATCTCGGCGGCCGCGGTGACCGGGTCCTTGGCGGCGAAGGGGGCCGAGCCGTGGCCGCCGGCGCCGTGCACCGTGACAAAGAGGCCGTCGCTGGCGCTCATGATCGGGCCGCTCTTGGCGGTGAACACGCCGGTTTCCTCCATGGCGCTCATGACGTGCAGGCCGAAGGCCGCATCGACCTTCTTGCCCGAGGCCTCCAGCACGCCCTCGCGCACCATGTACGAGGCACCGTCCCAGCCCTCCTCGCCGGGCTGGAACATCAACACGACGTCCCCCGCCAGCGATTCGCGGCGCTCGGCCAACAGGGTTGCGGCACCGGCAAGCATCGAGGTGTGCAGGTCGTGACCGCAGCCGTGCATGGTGTCGCCGGTCTGCGAGGCGTACTCGACGCCCGACTTTTCCTGCAGCGGCAATCCGTCCATGTCGCCGCGCAACAGCACGGTGGGGCGCTCGCCGACGGGGACGTCGGCTGCGGCCCCGCCGCGCAGGACGGCGGTGACCGAGGTCAGGTCCTTGCCCAGGGTGATCTCGTAGCCCAGCGGTTCCAGCCATTCCAGCACCCGTTCCTGGGTGCCGGGCAGCTGCAGCCCAACCTCTGGCGCCCGGTGCAGCGCGTGGCGCAGCGCCGTGATCTCCGGCGCCAGTTCCTGCGCGTCCTGGAGGATTGAGGTTGATGAGTTGCTCATGCCCGGGTTCACTTCCTGTAGTTCGGTGATTTCGATTCACGTTTCGTGATCCGTATCACTTTCGATGTTGAGGCATGTGCAGGATGATGGGATAAAATTCGATAAAAATTGCGCAAGGCATGCAAAAAACCGCGATCTTGTGCACGGATCCAGGGGGCCGAGTTTGGAACTACCCGTCGAAGACCTCCAGCTGGTCAATGCGCTCCAGATCGCGCCGCGGGCCAGCTGGGCGGAGCTGGGTGCCGCACTGGGTCGACACCCCGCCACACTCTCCGCTCGTTGGAACAAATTGCGCGAGGACCGCATGGCCTGGGTACTGGGCCACCTTGGAGGGTTTCCCGAGCAGCACTGCACGGCCTTTGTCGAGGTTCAGGCCAACCCGGAACTCATCGACCAGGCCACCACGGAGCTATGCGCCATTTCCCAGGTGCTCACGGTTGACGACGCGAGCAGCACCGCGGATTTCCGGCTCACGTGCCTCGCCGCCGACTGGCTCACCATGGCGAGGGAGGTGCTGCCGCAGATCCGCAATGCCACTGGGGTCCAACGCATCAAGGTATCGCTATGCACCCGGCTCTTCGCCACGGGCAACATCTGGCGCTTGGACGTGCTCTCCCCGGCGCAAAAGGTCTCCCTGCAGCGGCTCAGCCACCCCGCAACGTCCCCGCCGACCCTCATCCCCGACACGTTCTGGCCGATGCTGCACGTACTGATGCGCGACGGGCGGGCCACCGCCAAGGAAATCGCCCAGGCGACCGGCCAGCATCCGTCCACGACCGGGCGCGCGTTGAAAACCGCACTCGATACGGGCATGGTGAGCCTGCGCTGCGAACTGGCCAGCCACTACACCGGCTGCCCGTTGGTCGTTCAGTGGTTCGCCCGAGTGCCGGCTGGTGCCGAAGACGCGGTGGCGGCATTCCTGACGGAGCACCGCACGCTGCGCTTGTGCGCCTCGACCACCGGGGCCGCGAACTTCACCTTCATGATGCAGCTGCGCACCCCCGCCGACATCGCCGACATCGAAGCCCGGCTTGCGGCACGCGTGCCGGGGGTCGTCATCGTCGAATCGTGCGTGGGAGTGCGCTCGTTCAAGCGCATGGGATGGATGCTGGATCCGGAGGGACGGCCGACCGGGGAAGTCGTCGTCTAGGTGTCGATGTCTGGAGTGCGCCAAGCGGCATGCTTGATTTCATGCGTTGGCTGCCAAAACCATTGAACCCGCGTAGTCAATGGGCCGGCCGGGCCGGGATGCACAGTGATTGCGAGACCGGAGGCGGCAAGAGGCGCCGCGAGTTCGTGGGCAAAGCGCATCAGATGCCGCCGTCCATGTGAAACGGACGGCGGTGCCTGTCGCCTGTCATCTTCCAAGGTGCGGCGGTGCGGGTCCGGGCCTCCAACCTCGAGTCCCTTGGCCTCCTTGAAATTGCCACCGCTGTTCCTTTGGATTCAACAGGTTGGAAGGACAAGCCCTACCGCCCCGCCGGTCGGGGCCTCAAACGCGGGGCCTCGGGGGATGCACCGTCCAGCGAACGCGATCAGCGCATGCGGTCCGTCGCCCATCCGCGCGAACCGCATGCCTTGCCACTGTCCTGCCAGCCTAGGTCGTATCGCCTTGGACAAGGCGCCGGGTGCCGGCGTGCTCGGTGGCCCAGCCGAGCGCATAGTCGGCGACTTCCTCCCAACCGGGAGCGGCGCACGTCCAGTGGTCGCGCCCGGCGAACTCGTGGTACTCGGTGAGCGCAGGCGACTTGGCATAGTGCTTCGCGTTCGACTTGTTCACAGAGGGCGGCATGATGTGGTCCTTCTCGCCGCCAATGAAAAGCAGCGGGGCCCGGTCCTTCGAGTAATCGACCCAGGTTTCCTGCCGGCCCGGCGTCAGGTTCGCGAGCAGTCCATAGGCCCAGACCCAGTTGCCGGGTGCCGGGATCGAGTACTTCTCCCATGCAACGTCGGAATCCTCGCGGCTGAGGGTGTTCGTGAACGCGTAGTGGAACTCCTCGGGGGTGAACCCGACGGCACGGTGGAAGTTCGCAGGGTTCTTCAGCGCCGGGAGCAAAGACTTTGCCTGCGAAAGCGGGGTTACCCGCACGCCCTCGGTCGGCGCCGAATTGACCACCACTCCGGCCGAACCAAGCCCCCGCGCCAAGAGCAGTTGCGTGAGCGTGCCGCCGAACGAGTGGCCCATGATGATCGGCGCGGTGTCGAGATTCCCGATGATCCCGGCGAGGTGGTCTACGGTCTCCGGGACGGTCAGCTTGGCGATGACTTCCGGGTTCTTCCGGAGTTCCTCGACTTCGATCTCGAATCCCGGGTAGGCGGGTGCGATCACGCGGTACCCCTTGGCTTCGTAGCGGGCGACCCAGTCCGTCCAGCTTCGTGGGGTCATCCAGAGGCCGTGGACGAGGACGATGGTGTCAGTGGTCTGGTTCATGGTGTCTTCCTGACTCTCAGGCTTCGATGAACTCGAGCAGGTCGGTGTGGAGGCGGTCCCGGTCGGTGTCCGGCAGCCCGTGCGGACGACCTGCGTACACCTTCAGCGTGGCGCCGGCGATCAGCCCCGCAGAACGCTTGCCTCCGATTTCGAACGGGACGATCTGGTCGTCGTCGCCATGGATGATCAGCGCCGGCACGGCGATCTTCGCCAGGTCGGGCCTGAAGTCGGTCGCGCTGAACGCGGCGATGCACTCGTAGGCGCCACGGTGTCCGCTGGCCATGGATTGCAGCCAGAAAGCGTCGCGGACGCCTTGGGAGATGTCGTGGTTTCGGTTGTGGCCAAAGAACGGCCCGTCGGCCAGCTCCCGGTACAACTGTGAGCGATCGGCAGCTTCACCGGCGCGAATGGCGTCGAACCCCTCCACGGGCATGCCCTCGGGGTTGCCGTCGGTGCGGAGCATGAAGGGCGGCACCGCGGAGACAAGCACGATCCGCGCGATGCGGTCGTTGCCGTACCGGCCTATGTAGTGAACGACTTCACCGCCCCCGGTGGAGTGGCCCACCAAGGTGAGGCCTTGAAGATCGAGGGTGTCGATCAGGCAGGCAAGGTCGTCGGCATAGGTATCCATCTCGTTGCCTTGCCAGGTCTGGGAGGACCGTCCGTGGCCGCGGCGGTCGTGGGCGATGACCCGGTGCCCGTGCATCGCAAGAAAAAGTGCTGCAGCGTCCCAGGCGTCGGCGTTCAACGGCCAACCGTGGGACAGGAGCACGGGCGAACCCGCACCGCCCCAGTCCTTGTAGAAGATCCGGGCGCCGTCTTCGGTGGTGACGTATGGCATGGTTTTCTCCTCTGTCCCAAGCAAGCTGTACTTTCGAGGATGGACGGATCCCCGTCGAAGCGGACCACGTGGAACGCGTAGTCCTGAACCGCTCAGAGCCCGCGGGGCATCATGCCGGCAAGCTTTCGACGCGAGGAGACACCGAGCTTCTGGAAGATCTTCCGCAGGTGGTAGTCGACTGTGTTCGGGCTGATGAAAAGCTCGTTGCCGATCTCTGCGTTGGTGAGTCCCTGGGCCGCGAGACGCGCGACAGTGAGCTCCTGGGGAGTGAGGAACGCCAGGGCATCATCCCCGGGTTCGAGGGCGACGGTGCCGCCGGTTGCCGCCAGTTCCGCCTGCGCTCGGTGCAGGAACGCGGTCGCCCTGATCCTGTCGAACATCCGGGCCGCGACCTGAAGCTGCCCACGAGCGTCCCCTCGACGCTTCATGCGGCGGAGCCATTCGCCATAGAGGAGGTGGGCCCTGGCGAGGTCGCCGGGTGCCGCAGCGACGGACAGCTTTGCGATCGCGGCACGGTAGAGGGCCTCGGCCTCGTCGTCACCGGCAAGGAGTGCCCGCGACCTGAGGAGAACGCCGTGGAGCCATGGCGCATCGTTGGCCGCTGCGCGTTCGGCGAGGAACGCAAGTGCATGCTCTGCTTCCAGCGGGTGCCCACTGCGGTGGGCGGCTTCCACGAAATCACCCATCACGTAGTAGGTCGCCTGCAGTGCAGGCCGTTCGGCGATCGTGCGAATTCGCTCGAAAGCGGCGTGATAGTGCCCTTCCGCGATCTCTCGGATCCCGATTGCCGTCATCGCCGCGGTGTGGACGCCGCCGAAACCGACGCTCTCGGCCTCCGCCGCTATCGCTTCGACCTCGGCCAGCGGGGTGCCGATCCAGGCGAGATAGCCGGCGTTCACGGCGTTTTCGGCCGGATACCCGATCGCCCGGCGTAGCTCCCGGACTTGATCGATGTATTGCCCCGAAGCACGGGGATTGCCGCGGCCGAGTTCAAAGACGGAGAGGATCCAAAGGATCGTATCGAGCACGAGCAGTTCTCCGGCATCGCGTGCCAGCCGGGCCAGGCGCGTCAAAGCGGCGTAGCCGGTTTGGGCGTCCCACAGCGCGGTCGAGAACACGATGCAGGTATGCCCCAGCCGGACCACCTCGGCGTCCGGGGTGGCCATGATGGCGCTGAGGGCGTCGCGCATCAGCGGCGCCGCCGCGGCATAGGGGTCAAGAATGAGTGAGGCCAGTGCCCGCAGTATCGGCGTGTACCGGGTCTCGGACTCCTCCGCTGCGACGCGGAGGCGGCTGCCGAGTTCGGCAAGATCGGTCCCCTCGAGCTGCCATTCGACGGCCATCCAGTATTCAAATGCGCGCACCAAGGCCGCGTGTTCGAGCTCTTCGTCGACGCCACGGAAGCAGGCCGAGGCACGGAGCATGTCGCGGGTGCCGGTCCGAATGCCTCCCGGGTCCGCAGCAAAGAGGGCGATCGCGGCGCGCGCGCCCAAGATCCGGCCCCGGTCGACGCCGTCAATCCGGGCTTCGTCAATCCCGTCGAGAAGGGATCCAGCGACCCCCGCCGCACCCCCGGCCAAGGCGGCCTCCGCAGCGTCCAACAGCCGTGCCGCCCGGAGACGTCCATCCGCGGAAAGCGCTGCGGCCCGGCCAAGCAGCGCGGAACGCGAGGCAAGTCCGCCCCGTTCGCCGGCCGTCGCTGCAGCGGCTTCGAGCCGCGCTGCGGCCGATTCGTCGGTTCCAACGACCGCCAGGGCGACATGCCATGCGGCAGTGGAAGCGAGGCCTCGCCCGTCGGCATCGGCCGCGAGCGCGGCGTGCACGGCCCGCCGTGCCGGGCCTGGTGCTGCCGCGTAGACGGCCGATCGCACCAGCGGATGCCGGAACCGGATGCCTCGGCCCACTTCGAGCAACCCGGCGAGCTCGGCCGGGGCGGCATCCTCGACATGGAGACCGAGTGCGTCCGCGGCACCCATCACGACGTCGACGTTCCCGGTCGTCTCGGCGGCCGCAACCAGCAGCCACTCCTGCGTGGCCGGCGGCAGCGCGCGGACCTGTCGGAGATAGTGCGATTCCAGGTTGCGTCCGATCGGGATCGGCTCCCCGCCGAGTGATGCCTCGGTGAGTTGCCGGATCGTGAATTCGTGGGCGAGATCGATCAGCGCCAAGGGGTTGCCGCCGGTCGCGGTCGCAATGTTGCGTGCCGAGAGCGGGTCGATGGGCTCATCGATGGAGCGCAAGAGCAGTTCGACCGCAGCTACAACGTCCAGTCCCTGAAGCCGAAGTGACGGAATCCCGGCGGCACGCTCGAGCAGATCGGGCGAATCGCGGAACGCGATCAGCAGGACAACCGACTCGGCCTTCAAGCGCCGGGCGATGAAGATCAGCAGGTCGAACGACTCCGCATCGAGCCACTGTGCATCATCGATCACGCACACGACGGGCCGTTCGCGGCCTGCTTCGCTGAGTAACCCGAGCAGGCTGAGACCGACGAGGAACGGCTGTGGAGGGATGCCGGGCATCGCTCCGGCGGCGACGTACAGGGCGTCGCGCTGCCCCGGCGGGAGCCGGTCGAGAAACGGGGACAGTGGCATGCCGAGCCGTTGGAGCCCTGCGTACGGCATTGCCGACTCGGACTGGAACCCATCGGCTCGGATGACGAGTGCGGCCGGCTCGGCGCTGTGGCTCACCGCGTCGAGCAGCGCGGTCTTCCCGATCCCCGGTTCCCCGTGAATGACCAGAGCCGCGCTCACGCCATTTCGCGCGGCCGTGACCATGCCACCCAACTGGCGGAATTCTGGTTCGCGCCCGACCAACGCCGGCGTCGGCAACTCGGCCATGGCAGCATGCTAGTCCCGATCGACCGCCAAGTGCCAGCGGTTTCCGCCCCGAAACCCTGCGCCGCTACGCTGCAGCCATGAAGCAGTCTGTCGTAGCCGGATTTTGCAGGATCCCGGGAAACATGCCGGCCAGGTGGATCCGGTGTACCGGATCCACCTGGCCGGTGGCAAAGACCTAAAGTGCGCCCAAGAGATCGCGTGGTTGAGCGCTCACTGGCCCGGCTTAGCGCTCTCCGTAGTGGCCAAGAGAGCCCGAGGCCGGCGAGTCAGCGGGATTTGCCCATCTAGTGCGAGACGTGCGCCTTCTCCGCGTGTTCCTCGGCCGGGGCCTTGGACAGGAACAGTGCAACGACGACCATGCCGACTGCGCAGATCGCGGCCACGGTGAAGCCGGCGGAGAAACCGGAGATCTGTGCGGCGATCGGGTCGCTACCGGCCACTGCCCCCGCGGAAATCCGCGAAGCCAACACGCCGACCAGCAGTGCGGTGCCCGCGGCGCCGCCCAGCTGCTGCAGGGTGCTGAGCACGGCCGAACCGTGCGAGTGCAGCGAGTGTGGCAGCGGGTTCAGCGCGGTGGTGAACGCCGGGGTGAAGATCAGCGCGAGGGACAGCGACATGGTCAGGTGCAGACCGATGATCACCGGGATCGGGGTCTCGGCGCCGAGCAGGCGCGAGTACCCGAAGAGCACCAGGGCCAGGATGACGGAGCCGGGGATCACCAGCGGGCGCGGGCCGACCTTGTCATAGGCGCGTCCCACGAACGGGGCCAGCAGGCCCATGAGCAGGCCGCCGGGCAGCAGCATCAGGCCGGTGGCCAGCGTGTCCAGGCCGCGCACGTTCTGCAGGTACATCGGCAGCAGGATGATGACGCCGAACAGCGCCACCATGGCCAACACCATCAACACCAGCGAGAGCGTGAACGGGCGGTAGGTGAAGGGGCGCATGTCCAGCAGCGCGTGGTCCTTGCGCTGCAGCTTCAGCTGCAGCATCACGAACGTCACCAGCGACAGCACAGCAATCACCAACACGACCAGCGTCGTGGCGTCCAGGCCGCTGGAGGAAAGCTTGCTCAGCCCGTAGACCAGGCCGCCGAAGGCCGGGACGGAAAGGATGATCGACGGGATCGAGAGCGGCGTTCCGGAGGCCTCTGCGTTCTTGTTCAGGCGCGGGGCGCCGATGATCAGGGCGGCGATCGCGATCGGGGCGACGATCAGGAACATGAAGCGCCAGTTCAGGAACTGCAGGATCAGCCCGGAGATCGTCGGGCCGATGGCCGGGGCCACGGAGATCACGATCGACACGTTTCCCATGATCACGCCGCGGCGGTGGGCCGGCACCAGGTCAAGGATGGTGGTCATCAACAGCGGCATCATGATCGCCGTGCCGGAAGCCTGGATCACGCGGGCGCCGAGCAGCAGTGCGAAGCTCGGTGCCGCCGCGGCAAGCAGGGTGCCGACGGAGAACAGTCCCATGGCCAGCAGGAAGACCCCGCGGGTGCTGAAGCGCTGCAGCAGGAATCCGGTGGCGGGAATGACGACGGCCATGGTGAGCATGAAGATCGTGGCCAGCCACTGGATCGCATCCTCGCTGACCTTGAATTCGTGCATCAGCACGGGCAAGGCAACGTTCATGATCGTCTCGTTGAGGATCACGATGAAGGCGGAGATGATCAGCACCGTAATGGTGGCCAGGTCCTTGGGATTGAGCCGGGTATTGGTCTCGGTCACGAAGTGTGGCCTCTTCCATGAAGTATTTGGCGGTCGGGGAACATTTGATGCTAGCGTTCGCGGGCGTCATTTCATTCCCGAACACGGATAGGTCTTGGCACACACAGGACAACACGGCGACGCCAAGATCGCCATTGGGGCACCCATACGCCAAGATGGAGAACATGAACGTACGCACTCCGGATCCATACCCCGGCTGGTTGTCAGACGAAGACCTCTACGAGGCTCGTGCCCGCCTACCGATGCTCTACGTCGAGGCGATCCCGGTCCGGCTTGATCCCCTTGGCTACGTCACGGAACTCGGTCTGCTGCTCACGGCGGATCCGGAGGGCCGAATGCTTCGCACCTTCGTATCGGGCCGGGTCGTGTACCGCGAAACGATTCGAGCGGCGCTCATCCGCCACATCGAAAAGGATCTGGGTCCGATGGCCATGCCGCAGCTGCCGCCGAGCCCCGCACCCTTCACCGTCGCCGAGTACTTCCCGTCCCCTTCGGAGACCGGGTTGACCGACGAGCGCCAGCATGCCGTTGCGATGGCCTACATCGTGCCGATGCGCGGCGAATGCTCCCCGCGCCAGGACGCGCTCGAGCTGACCTGGCTGACCCCGGAAGAGGCACTGAGCCCGAACATCCAGGAGGAGTTCGCCGGCGGTCGCGGGAACCTGGTGCGCCAGGCGCTCGCCCACGTGGGCTACATCCGCTAGCCGTCCTTGTTCGCTGTGCGGCGCCTGTACCAATTGCCGCACAGCGAACCCAGCAGCACCACCGCAATACCGACCGCCGAGCCGATCACCGTTTCCAGCACCCTGTCGTAGAGCAACTTGGTGTTCAATCCGGTTGCGATCGAGGCGCCCATCAGCGCCAACGGGGTCACGAAGATCTGGGCAATGAAGTAGTTCCGGGCGATGAACAGCTCGGCACAAACCTGCAGCAGCCCGATCAGGACCAGCAGCGCCCACACCGGCGGCTGGAACGCGATGATGGCGGCCATCAGCACGATGCCGGTGAGCGTGCCGAGCACACGGTGGATTCCCCTGCGCACCCGATGCCGGGTGGTATGCCCGACCAGCGGCACCACTGCGGCGACCATGGCCCAGTAGCTGTGCCCGGTGAACAGCGTCGGTGCCAGCAGGTTGGCGATGCCACCGGCCAGGCCGGCGGCGATCACGTAGAAGAACGCTTCCCACCAGATGGCCGTGCGCACGGCTTTGGACATGGCAGGCTGGCGCGTTCGCGCTCCCCATCCCTTGGAACCGGGTAGCAGAATGCCGGAAAATCCGATCACTATGGCCAGCAGCACTGCAACCAGCGCAGCACCCAGGGACTGGGCCACCGGCGGCTGGGTTGGCATCGAGGCGATCGCCGCGAAGGCGAAGATGTGGAAGAGCGACCCGCCGGGACGCAATTGCAGCAGGCCTGCGGCCACCGCACAGACACCGGAGACCACGGTGGTCAGCGCGACGATCATCCAGGCCCCTCGCGCGGGATCCGCATGGTCCACCAGGTATGTGGAGCACAGCGCGGCCAGCAGGATGACGGCCAGGAACAGCGCTCCCGCCTTGGACTGGGCAACCAACCGGTTCGCGTACCCCGGCACGCGGCCGTAAACGCCGGTGAAGGCACCGAACACGACGAACGGCACCAGGTCGAGCCGGCCCATCGCCAGCACTGCCAGGAGCGGGACGAACACTCCGATGCCCGTGCGCAGGGCAATCAAGTGATCGTCACGCGCCGGGCCCAGGGTCAGCAACCCTCCGAATTTTTCGCCCATTCCGGCATCCCCGTTTCTCGTCGGCCTGCACTTCACCATGCCGCAGATCTCGGTGTTCGCTGCCGTACCAGCCATCCCAAGTACCGAGAATATCGGCTGCAACGAACGCCTCACAGGCCATCGCCCGCCCCATTGGAAGTGAAACACATTTGGTCGGAGATGCAATGGGCCACCGGATTTCCTTGATGCGCTGATCGTCAATCAGTGATCACTCAAAGCCAAGCGTTGTCCTTGCTGGATGCGACATAGTTCAAGGTAGAGGCAGCCTTGCCTGCAATTTCGATGGGCGTTCCCCGGCTGGCGCGACTTCTGGCGTGTCGAGCACGGCAACCTTGCAGGCAAACGACATTCACCAGAAATCCCGATCAAAGGAGCGACACCGTGCAGCAAAACAGTCCGAAGGTAGCCCTGGTGACCGGTGGCGGAACGGGGATCGGAGCCGCGGTGGCAGCGAAGCTGGCGGCCGACGGCATGACGGTTGTTGTCACGGGGCGCCGGGCCGAGCCGCTGCAGCAGGTAGCCACCGAGATCGGCGGCATGGCGGTGCCCGGCGACATGTCGACCTCGGCCGGAGCCGAAGCGGTGATCCAAGCGGTCCTCCAAGCACACGGCCGGCTCGATGTCGTGGTGGCCAACGCCGGAGGGCATGGATACTCGTCCGTGGGCGAGACGACGGACGAATCCTGGGGCGCATCGCTGGATGCCAACCTGACCACCGCGTTCATGCCGATCCGCGCCGCCCTGCCGGCGCTCATCGAAGCCTCCGGAACTGTCGTTGTCGTTTCCTCGCTGGCCGGACTCTTTGCCGCGCCCCAGACCGCGGGCTACACCGTCGGGAAACACGCGCTGATCGGTCTGGTGAAATCCCTGGCCCGGGACTACGGCCGGCACGGCATCCGCGTGAACGCGCTGTGTCCCGGCTGGGTGCGCACGCCCATGGCCGACGAGGAGATGGACGTGCTGATGAAGGACGGTGGGTTCGAGAGCAGGGAAGCCGCCTACGCCAAGGTGACCGGCAACGTGCCGCTGGGCCGGCCGGGCGAACCCGCGGAGATGGCTTCGATCGTGGCTTTCCTCGCCTCGGATGCATCCTCCTACATCACGGGCTCCACCATCGTGGCCGACGGCGGGGCGCACATCGTGGACCTGCCCACGCTTGCCTTCCAGCCGTAACCGCCGGAGCCGGCCGCTCCAACGCACCGGCCATCCCCGCCACTGAACGCGCCGCAGCGTTCCCCCTCCCACCGCGAAAGAGAACACCATGGACACCACCACAGATCTGCGTTCGATCACCCTGGCCGAGGCCGATGCGCTGGTCCGTGCCGCACTGCCCGCCTACGGCATCGCCCCCGCTGCCGTGGTGCTTGACTTGCTCAAGCACCGGGAGAACTTCGTTTACCGGCTCACGACTCCCGACGGCCCCGACCTGGTGGTGCGCCTGCACCGGCCGGGGCTGCGCACCGATGAACAGATCGGGGCCGAAATGGACTTCCTGGCGGCCGCGGCCGCACGCGGCATCCATGTCCCCCGGCCCATTCGCGCGGAGGACGGCAGGCTGTTCATTTCCGCGGCGGATGCCTTCGGACGCGACTGCCAGCTGGACCTGCAGGAATGGATCGAGGGCTCGGCGCAGATGGGCTCCATCGACGAAGGGCTCGCCGGCACCTCCAACCTGGAGCCTGCGGCGTTCCGAGAGCTGGGCGCCGAGCTGGCCAGGCTGCACGACCTGGCCGTGACCCTTGACCCGGAAGCCTCGGCCTCGCGCGGAGCCTGGGACGCCGCCGGGCTGACGGGTCCCGCTCCGCTTTGGGGCGATCCGCTGGCGCTGTCCGGCATGGACGACGCCCAGCGGACGCTGCTGCGCGGCGCATTGGGGACGGCGGGCGCCGAGCTGTCCGCCTTCGGCACCGCCGGCGACAGGTACGGGGCCATCCACGCCGATGCAACCCCGGAAAACGTGCTGGTGGCTGACGGCGCGCTGCGGATCATCGACTTCGACGACTTCGGTCCCGGCTACTTCCTCTTTGACCTGGTGACGGCACTCTTCTGGTACCAGCCCCACCCGGGCTACGGCCGATTCCAGGACGCCTTGTTCGCCGGGTATCGATCGGTGCGGGAACTGGACCCCGAACACCTGAAGCTGTGGCCGGCGCTGCGCCTGGCCCGCGGGGCCAGCTACCTGGGTTGGGCCGCCGAACGCGAGGGACAGGACGATTCGGGCTTCATCACCGAGAACCTGCTGCCGCTGGTGCTGCGCCTTGCCGAAAACTACCCGAAGGGACTGGACATGACCACATCATCCACCGACAACCTGTTGGCCCGCCGCCATGCGACGGTCGGCACGCATTCCCCGCTCTTTTACTCCGAGCCGCTCTTCCTGTCCTCCGCCGAAGGCGTGTGGATCACCGCCACGGACGGGACCCGCTACCTGGACGGCTACAACAACGTCCCGCATGTGGGCCACTGCAACCCCGCGGTGGTCGAGGCCGCCCGCAAGCAGGGCATGGCGTTGAACCTGCACAGCCGCTACCTGAACGAACCCATGGTGGACTACGCCGAAAAGCTGCTGGCGACCTTCCCGGCACCCCTGGACAAGGTCTTCTTCACCAACACCGGCTCCGAATCCAACGAGCTGGCGCTGCGCCTGGCACGCCAGCACACCGGAAACCGCGGCGTGCTCATCAGCGACTTCAGCTACCACGGCAACACCACGTCGCTGGCCGAGCTGACCACCGGGCTGAGCACCCGCGAGGGCCTGGGTGCCCACGCCCGGCCGATCCACATTCCGGATCTTGAACACGCCGACGGGCTGGACGAGGCTACGCTCACGGCGCGGGCCCTGGCCCAGGTCGACGAGGCAATCGCCTCGCTGAATGATGCAGGATTCGGGCTTTCCGCGGTGCTCTTCGACCCGCTGTTCTCCACCGAGGGACTGAACCGGGTGCCGCGCGGCTACGTCCCGGGCCTGGTGCAGCGCGTGCACGCCGCCGGCGGACTGGTGATCAGCGACGAGGTCCAGTCCGGCTTCGGGCGCACGGGCGAGGCAATGTGGGGCTTCCAGCTCCACGGGATCTCCCCCGACCTGGTCACACTGGGCAAGCCAATGGGCAACGGGCACCCGATGGGCGGGGTGGTGACCACCACCGAACTGCTCGAGGAGTTCGGCGCCCACAACATGTACTTCAACACCTTCGCCGGCAACCCGGTCTCCGCAGCGATCGGCATGGCCGTGCTTCAGGTGATGGAGGAGCAAAACCTCGTGCAAAATTCCAAGGTTCTCGGTGCCAGGGCGAAACAGGCGCTGGCAAGCGTGGCCGCCGCTTCCCCGAACGCGGGTGCGGTGAAGGGCACCGGGCTCTTCTTCGGCGTGGAGATCGTTGACGCCGCCGGCAGCCCCTGGGCCGACGGCGCCAAGGCAGTGATCGAACACATGAAGGCACACGGGGTGCTGGTTTCCCGCATCGGGCCGGATGACAACGTGCTGAAGATGCGCCCGCCCATGGTCATCAATGCCGAGCAGGTCGACATGCTGGTCACGGCGTTCGCCGATGCCCTGGCGGCCGTGGAGGCAACAGCGCCCCAAGCATGAGTCCGCTCTGGTGGCCACCCGCCACACGGGTATGCCCGGGCGCTCCCGTCATCACGACGGGAAGCACCCGGGCACATCCCCTTGCAGCCCCTCCGGCGAGCGCAGCTTCCCGAGACTCTGCGCTGATCCGCAAGCCGCGTGCGCGCAACGTCATGCCCCTGTGATCGAAAGCGATACAGACTTAGCTGGTTGAGGCATTCGGGCACCACTTACTTGAGGGGAAGTACTCCAGATGAATGAATCGCGAAGCGCGGCCGCCAGCCAGGACGGAAAACTGCAGGCCAACGCACTGGGGGTACCCGGGGTCGTGTTCCTGGTCCTGGCGGCCGTTGCGCCGCTGACCGGCGTGATCGTGGTGGCGTCCATGGCCATCGCGCTGGGCAACGGCGGTGGCATGGTGGTTTCCTTCCTGGTGGTCGCGGCCGTCCTGCTGCTCTTTGCCGTCGGATACGCGCAAATGTCCAAGAAGCTGGTGAACGCCGGCGGGTTCTACGCCTTCGTGGTCAAGGGGCTGGGACCCATCGGTGGACTGGTCGCCGGATTCATTGCCACCATGGGCTACAACTTCTTTGTTGCCGGGGCCATCGGCACCAGCGGCTTTTTCATGCAGATCATCATTGCCGACCTCTTCGGACTGGACATCCACTGGTTCGTCTGGGGTCTGGTTTCCCTGGTCGTGGCCTTCCTTTTTGCCCAGCGCGGCATCGACTTCAGCGCCAAGGTGCTGGGCGTCGCGATGGTGCTGGAAATCCTGATCCTGATGGTCTTCGACTTCTCGGTGCTCTTCCAGGACGGTTTCACCTTTGAGGTCTTCAGCCCCAAGGTCATCATGACGGGGTCCTTCGGCGTGGGCCTGCTGCTGGCCTCCACGGGCTTCCTGGGCTTCGAGGCCACGGCGCTGTTCGGCGAGGAATCCAAGAACCCGCTCAAGACCATTCCGCGGGCAACCTACATTGCCATCACCACCATCGGGTTGCTGATGGCGTTCACCACCTGGGCCGTGGTCAGCGCGACGGGTGCCTTCCAGGCGCAAGAGGTCGCCCTGGAACACCTGGAATCCGGGGACCTGATCTTCAGCCTCTCCGAACAGTATCTGGGCGGCTTCCTCACCCACACCATGATGATCCTGCTGCTGGTTTCCCTCTTTGCCGCGCTGCTGGCCTTCCACAACGCCGCCACGCGCTACCTGTTTGCGCTCGGGCGCGCCCGGGTGCTGCCGCGGGCGTTGGGCGCCACCCTGCCCAACGGGGTGCCGCGCACCTCCGGCATCATCAACGCCGTGTTTGCGGGAGCCGTGGCAGGCGCATTCGCGCTGTCCGGGTTGGATCCCATCCTTTCCCTGGTTCCCACCATGATCGGGTTCGGAACCCTGTGCATCCTGGTGCTGCAGCTGATGGCGGCCCTGTCCATCGTGGTGTACTTCCGGAAGGAATCCGACCCGCGCTGGCTGAGCACGTTCGTGGCCCCGGGATTGGGGTTCCTGGGCTTGCTGCTGATCGTCGTCATGGCGATCTGGAACTTCCCGCTGCTGGCCGGCTCCGATGCGTTGGCGGTGTCCCTGCTGCCGATCCTGCTGCTGGTCGCCCTGGTCGGCGGAATTGCCTACGGCGCCCACCTGCGTTCGAAGAAGCCGGAAGTCTTCGCGGGGTTGAGCCGGGACCTGGAAAAGTTCGAGGAAGAGCACGATCGGGCCGATCTGCGGGGCTGATCCAACGCGCCAGGCCACTTGGCGTCCGCAGCCTTTCCCCGGTCCGGGTCCGGCGCCGCCCATTGCGGGCGGCGCCGGACCCGTCTTCGTTGGTCGGCTGGATTCCGGACGCCGGATTGCCTTGTCCAGGTGCCCTTCCGCGCTAGACTCAATCAACCTTCCGACGTCTGGTTTCGGTCGGCGGCTCAACCACCCTGGGGGCGCAGTGGGATACAAGCTTCAGAAGGCCGATCTCTTTTCCGAGTCCGCGGTCTACGGACTGGTCATGGTGTCGGCCCTGCTCCTCGTGACCAACCAATACGATGCCACCTCGAGCGAGGTCTTCATCAAGGTCCTGGGGACGGTCGTGGTCTTCTGGCTGGCCCACGCCTTCGCCACGGCGGTGTCACACATGGGCGTGGTGGCCGACGCCAAGGCCCCGTTCAGGGAATCGTTCCGCCATGCCTTGGCCCATTCGGCGGGACTGCTCATTGCCGCGGTGGTGCCGCTGGGGATCGTGCTGCTGGGCGTGGTGAACCTGATCAGTGACGACGTCGCCCTGTGGACCGCGCTCTGGGTGGACGCGGTCTTGCTGGGGCTTCTGGGGTATTTCTCATCCGGCGCGTGGACCAGCAACACGTCGCAGCGCCTCAGGGTGGGACTCGGGACCGCATTGTTGGGCGTGTGCGTCGTTGTGCTCAAGGCATTCATCCACTAGTGCCGCCCGCATTTTCGGCTTCACGGGCGAGGGTTGACTCGTTCGGCCGGCAATCGGCAATCCAGACGCCGCTTCTGGCGACTCATGTCCAGTCAAGGAAGTCCAATGGTTTGGATGCAACGAGCGGCGGTCGCCGCTCTGGCCGCAATGGCGCTCACCGGGTGCTCCGCCAACTCAGACCGCGGCGAATCCATCCCGGATTCCTTCGACGGCGGAGGAGGCGTTGCCACACCCAAAACGGCGGTGGAGATCCTGCTTGAAGCCGCGAGCCAGTCCGATGCCGCTTTGGCGTGCACCGTGACCACGGGCAGCCCGGAGGACAAGGACCTGGGACGGGAACTTGCGAAGCTACGCACCGCAGCCCTGGAACAGGGCATCACCGCGGAAAACGTCCAGATGCTTAAGATCGGAGACCCCGAACAGGAGACTGAAAGCTACACGCTCAGCGGCGGACCGGTCACTGATCTGGAACCACTCACGTTCCAGATCACCCAGCTGAAGGACACCGGCCACCGCGTCTTCTTCCCGGTGCCGGACAAGCTTGACCTGTGAGGCCAGCTTGCAGCCGTCGGCCATCGCCGCGCCGAATCGACCGTGCGGCAGCGAACGCCGCGCGCAAAAGACCTAACCAGCGGACGGTGAGCCACCGCACGTCCCGTTTTTCCGTCTATCGCCGGACCATGCGGCACACTAGATAGGTGCCCCACGATTCTTTTGACCCCACAGCGCCCCATTCACGCCAAACCGATTTCTCCTTCGAGGTCGGAACCCGGCTGACCAACCCCGACGGCTCGCAGTCGCTCGGGCGCACAGGTGTCATCAAGACCCCGCACGGCGAGATCAAGACCCCCGCATTCATTGCCGTGGGCACCAAGGCCACGGTCAAGGCGATCCTGCCCGAGGCCGTCGCCGAGCTCGGCGCCCAGGCCGTGCTGGCCAACGCCTACCACCTGTACCTGCAGCCGGGTTCCGACCTGCTCGACGCCGCCGGCGGCCTGGGCAAGTTCATGAACTGGTCCGGCCCCACCTTCACCGACTCGGGCGGATTCCAGGTCATGAGCCTGGGCTCGGGATTCAAGAAGGTCATCGACATGAAATCGGTTGACCAGTCCGGTCCCGACGACGCCGTGGCCCCGGGCAAGGAACGCCTGGCGAACGTGGACGACGACGGGGTCTGGTTCAAGTCCCACCTCGACGGCACCAAGCACCGCTTCTCCCCCGAGATCTCGATGAAGGTCCAGCACGAGATCGGCGCGGACATCATGTTCGCGTTCGACGAGCTGACCACGCTGCAGAATTCCCGCGGCTACCAGATCGAATCCCTGGAACGCACCCGCCTCTGGGCCGAACGCTGCGTCCGGGAGCACTTCAACCTCACCGACGACCGCGTCGGCAAGGAATACCAGGCACTCTTCGGCGTCATCCAGGGCGCCCAGTACGAGGACCTGCGCCGCAAGGCCTGCCAGGACCTCGGCGCCATGGCCTTTGACGGCTTCGGCATCGGCGGGGCCCTGGAGAAGGAAAACCTGGGCACCATCGTGGGCTGGTGCGCGGAGGAACTCCCGGAGAACAAGCCGCGCCACCTGCTGGGCATTTCCGAGCCGGACGACATCTTCACGGCCATCGAAAACGGCGCCGACACCTTCGACTGCGTCTCCCCCACCAGGGTGGCCCGCAACTCGGCGTTCTACACCCCGCACGGCCGCTTCAACCTCTCGGGCAGCCGGTACAAGCGGGACTTCACCCCGCTCGCCGAGGGGTGCGAGTGCTACACCTGCACGAACTACACCCGCGCCTACATCCAGCACATGTTCAAGTCGAAGGAGATCCTCAGCCACACGCTGATCTCCATCCACAACGAGCACTTCGTGGTGAAGATGGTCGACGACGCACGCCAGGCCATCGAGGACGGAACCTTCCACGAAATGAAGGAACGCGTCATGGCCGAGTACTACGCGGGCAATCCGGACCCGCAGGGGCTCCCGGTGCTCGTCACCACGGCCTAACGACTACCCAATGGCGGCAGGGGATGCCACGTCGACAAACCGACGTGGCATCCCCTGCCGCCGTTCTTTGATGCCGCCCTCGGGCAGGGCGGCCTTTGGCCGTTCCTGCTCCGATGGGAGATTCACCTAGTGACTGCCGGCGAGCGGACGATCCCGCCAAGCGGCCGTGGACCACAGCGCCGCAACAACCAACAGCGGTAGGAAAAGCAGCCTGACGAAGCGCTTGGAGTCAGTATCCATGCCAAAAGCCTCACGGGCGTGGATCCACTGGGAGATGTTGCCGGGGAATACCGCAACCAGGAAGAGGGCTGCAGCCCAACCGAGAGGCACGCGCCGCTTGGCCAGCAGGATCAACGCCGCCCCCAGGGAAATTTCAATGACCCCTGAGGCAACAACCACTGCGTCGGCCTTGAAAGGGACAAATGCCGGCACCAGCGCCGAAAACTCCCCGCGAGCGAATGTCAGGTGACTGATCCCGGCACCGGCAAAAAGTCCGCCCATGGCGATCCGTGCACTCGAACGCGTGCGTGAGGTCGGCACCCGGGCTTCCAGGGACCGGCCCAGGAACCCTTTCGCCGGGTCAGTCATCGGATACCAGCACCGTGACTTCGATGTTGCCGCGGGTGGCGTTGGAATACGGGCAGACAAGGTGTGCGGCATCGGCGAGTTCCCGGGCCTCTTCGTGCGGCATGTCCGGAATGACCACTTCGAGCACGACGGCCAACTGGTAGCCACCCTCTCCGTTGCTGCCGATCGTGACGCGTCCGCCCACGCTCGAATTCTCGACCTTGGTTTTCCTGCTGCGGGCAACGGCGTGCAGCGCGGAGTGGAAGCATGCGGCGAATCCGGCGGCAAACAGCTGCTCGGGGTTGGTTCCGGCACCCGATCCACCCAACTCCCGGGGAGGTGTCATGGCGAGATCGATGCTTCCGTCCGGGGTGGCGACGCGGCCCTCGCGGCCCTGTCCGGTGGAGAGCGCTTCGGCTGTGTAAATGGCGTTCATGGTTTGTGCCTTTCGAGGGTCTTGAATGCGGCCAACATTGTTGCCGCCAAAAACGGGCGTGAAATATGTCAGCGCTCGGTGTCTAGCTGTTGTTCTTGCCCAGTTGGCTCATGGCCACCGTGAGCTTTTGCAAGGTGTCGATGAGTTCACGGGCCGAAGCCGCGTCGGGAAGTCCCGTGGCGCACGCAATGCTCATGGGAATGTGTCCGAGTTCTTTCCGAAGTTCGCTGGCCCGCCGGGTCGGCACGATGGTGACCACTCGGTTGTCCTCATGAACCCGCTTGCGCTCGATCAGGAGTTTTGCCTCCATGCGTCGAAGCAGCGGTGAAAGGGTGCCGGAATCCAGCTGGAGCAACTCACCAAGCTCATTCACCGACCTGTCCCCTTCCGACCAGAGGACCACCAGGACCAGGTACTGGGGATACGTCAGGCCCCACGGAGCCAACAGCTCCGCATAGGCCCTCGTGGTGGCCCGCGTGGCCGAGTACAACGAGAAGCAGACCATTTCATCGACAATTGACATGCTTAACATGGTTGCACACAACTAAGTTGCGCGCAATATATATTCTTGAAGCCATCCTCAGATCGACGCGTGCGACATCGCGCACCCAACTGCCCAAGAGGGAAAATCCAAACCGCAGCCCGTTTTCGACCCGCACGAAGTGCGTGGGTGGCCGATGGCCATTTTCACCCACACGATGGCCACGGCACCTTGCCCTGGGCGCCGAAGAGAGTCGTCCTTCCCCAGCCAGGACCGGCAGTCCCGACCCGCGAGAACCCTAACCCTTCGATGCAGAGGGACGTCGTCGAAGCACCAGGTACAGCCCCAGCCCCACGCAGACAAGATAGGTCAAGCCCACCGCGATCCACCCGGCAGCGAACCCGCCCGGCGAGCCGATCAGCGCCCCCATGCCCAGGGGTCCGATCGTGAACCCTCCGAACAGCCCGGCCGAAACCCAGCCGGTGGCCGAGCTCATGGAGGCTGCGGGGACGCTGCGCAAGAGGCTGGCCATCAGCACGACCGAGACGCCCAGAGCCGAGGCGCCGTGCAATGTGACGGCGAGCCACAGCAACGGGGCGAAGCCCGTCGCGCCGGCTACCAGGAATGCCCCGGCACCGCAGGTGGCCATGACGGCCAGGAGCAGCAGCAATTTCGGCGCGGACACCCCGCGGCTCATCATCCGCCCCCAGCCAACCCGGGCACTGACCCCGATGGCTCCGGCCACGGCGGCGGTGAGCCCGCCAAGCACCAGCGAAAAGCCCAGTTCGCGCACGGCAAAGAGCGGCAGGTACACATTTGTCGCCTGCACACCCACGCCATTCACGAACCCGAAGATGGCCAAGGCAAAAACAACGAAGCGGGTGCTGGACTCCGGCCGCACCGTTGCACCGGCCGCCACCCGTTGGGCCGGGCGGGGTTCGGCCGGCACCAGCAGAAATGTGGAGATCATTCGGACGGCGACCACTCCCAGCAGCGCGGCAACCAAGGCTCCGACCGCACTGGCCCCGTGCCAGCCGATCCACGCGGCCAACACCGGGAAACCGAGGCTCGACACCAGCTGGCTGGCCTGCACGCCGGACTGCTTCACCCCCGTCCATCCGATGCGATAGTCGGCAGGGACGCGCTCGGCCAGGATCCTGTTCGTCACCCCGTTCGGGAACGACTGGGCAAACCCGGCAACTGCGGAGGCCACCAACAGCAGCACGTATCCGCCAGGGATCGCCGCAAGCACCATGGCCAAGGCGGCCATGCCAAACACCACGAACAGAAGCGTCTTGTCCGGCTGTCCGTCTGTGAATTTGGCAAATACCGCATTGCCGATCGCGGCGCATGCAAAGCACACGGTGGCCAGGAGCCCGAACTGCGCCTCGCTGATACCCAGGTCGGAAATGACAAGGTCGCTCGTGGCGCTCAGCCCGTAGCTCAGGATCGGGGCAACACCCACCGCGGTCAGCAGAATCGCCAAAAGGCTTAGTGGCGGGCGCTCGGCACGGGTCTCCAAGGCGGTCCTTTCGGCTCAAGCAAATTGGGGGTCCGGGTCAAGGCCGGAACGCTCTCCAGTTTTGCATGGGCGGCCCGAAGCCCCGCGATCGGTGTCGCCCACGTTAACCGAAGCAGCTGGCCGCATGGTTCGGGAAGTCCCGACCGCCGGCCAAACGCAACGGGCGGCAATCCACTCACCAGTGCTGTGAGTGGATTGCCGCCCGGAAGGGGCTGCCGCCTTATGCAGTTGCGGGTTCGTTTTCACCCAGCGAGTAGCTTGGCTCGCGGCGCTTGAACCACCGGATGACGAAGGCGGTCACGGGAACGAACGCGAATTCCACTGCCGTCTTGTAGAGGAATCCGACCAGCACGTAATTGATGAACGTGGGCGCGTCGGTGATCCCGATGACGGATGCCGCGATGGAGCAGAAGATCAGGGTGTCGGCGAACTCGCCTACGCCCGTGGACCCCATCAGTCGGCCGACGAGGCCGCGTTCTCCGAAACGCTCCTTCATCTTGACCAGGACCAGGGAATTCAGCGTCTGGCCCACCAGGAAGCCCAGCAGCGAGGCCAGGACGATGAGCCAGATCGGGCCGAGGGTGCGCTCGAGTGCTTCCTGCCCGTCGTACCACTCAGCCGCTGGCAGCTCGATCATGATCCAGAAGCAGAGCGTGGAGAATGCTGCCAGCACGAAGGTCGTGATGATTGCCCGGCGTGCGACCTTGAATCCGTAGACCTCGGAGATGACGTCACCCAGGATGTAGGCCAGCGGGAAGAGGAAGAATCCGCCGTCGGTGACGATCGGGCCAAAGGTGACTCCCTTGGCTGCACCGATGTTGGAAAGAATGACAACCACTGCCATCAAGGCCAGGACGGTGGAGAAATAGGGGCTTCCTGCAGCCGCGAAAACCGCGCGCGAAGCCTTTGGACGTTGTGAAAGTGAGGCGGCAATTTCGCCCATGGTTATACCCAATCGAAGAAGTGGTTCGCCAAGTCACTCCGGGGCAGCATTCTTCCCCGCGATTTGAACATGTTTCGGGGGTCGATTGCGGGCCACTTGGAGCACTCGCTGTATTAGCACTTGAGGTTCAAGTATCCCACGGCGTTTTTAGGGATCAATTGCGCTTTCCGACCGCTGCACGCAATTTTGATCACGCTTACCCCGCCCAGACGTGACCTGCGCCACGAAATCAGCTTATTGAACATGTTCAAAAACCACTATGATGGTCTACATGCCTAATGAATCAAGGGGTCACGTGGCGCAGCAAACCGCAAAGGGCGCCGAAACGCGTCAATTGTTGCTAAACACCGCCCTCCGGCTCTTCGCCCAAGATGGCTTTTCCGGAACCACGATGCGTGCCATTGCAAGGGAATCGGGCCTTTCGCTGGGGAATGCCTACTACTACTTCGAGTCCAAGGATGCGATCGTCCACGAGCTCTATCGCGGTCTTGCCGAGCAACATCGCGCAGCCACGTGGCCGCTGTTGGTCGAGGGCAACAACCTTGAGACAAATGTGCGCCTGGCCCTGGAAAAGAACCTCGATATCATGGCCCCGTTTCACGAGTTTGGACCTGCGTTTATTCGCACTGCGTTTTCCGGACCGCAGGGGGACCCGGGCGATACCCATCGGGCACAGGAATTCGGTTTGTGGCGCCAGGTTGTCAGCGCATCCAGGCCGCTTCCCCCGTTGGCCATCAGGCAGGACCTTCCCCAATTGCTGTGGCTCATCCAGCGCGGCGTTTTCATCTTCTGGGCCCATGATTCTTCCCCCGAGGCCAAACGAAGCCGCAGACTCGTGAAAAACGTGGCGCCGGTCGTTGCTCGCCTGGTTGTTCTTTCACGCATGCCGGTGGTCCGGACGATCCTCGACGACGTGCTTTCGCTGGTGCGCACGGCGAACTGATTCCAGGGGACCGACCCCGCAGGCTCGGGGTTGCGGTCTCGCACTGCGGACATGTCGATCCACACAGGCAGGCCATGAGGCGTAGAGTCGAAATTGAAGTCAGGCGAGGGGAAATCGCAATCCGGCTCAACCCATTGCGGTTCGCTTCAGCACCTTTACTGGCTTCCTGGTTTCAGCAGATATATGAGGAGACAACGAATGCCATCCGACCCCAAGAATCTTCCAAGTTGGGTCCGCGAACTTGCGCCGCTCAAGGATCGCACCATCACCAACGACACCTCCTCCGAGCTGCACAGCGTGGGTACCGCAAACGGCGACTTTGAGATACTCCGCTGGTGGCCGGCCCGCGACGAGGTACCTTCCCTCAACAACCTGCTGTCGGAACGCGCCCAGGGGCGCGCCGCACAGCTGACATTGCTTGGAACGCCCGATGAAACCGTTATCGGCGAGCTGGCAGCCCACGGATGGAGCATCAAGGGGCACCATGTCCTGTTGGCTGCCACCACCGATGACGTGGAACAAGTGGCCAGCATCCCGGAGACCGCCACACTCTTCGAGGCGCCCATGGATGACTACGACGTCGTGGAAATTGCGGATTTCGATGCGCCTGCGGGACGCGGCCGCATCCGCTTTGCCAAGGGCTTTGCGCTGTTGAGCGAGCCCGAGATCATGTCCAGCAGCAACTCCGAACAATTCCGCTCCGCAATCATCGCCAATCTGGCGGCTTCGGCGTCGAGCCAAGGCCTGCCCTGGCTGTTCATGGTCGCGGAAGCCGACAACTCGGCGGGAACCCGCACCCTTCGCGGCACTGGCTGGTCAAACGCGACCTTGATTACCACGTTTACGCGCAACTAATCCCGCATCCATACCGCAAAACCCTCGGCCCGGACTTTGCCGAATCCCGCCGGGCCCCGGGGCATGCCCCGGGAAAGCCGTGGTGCCGCACAGTGCACGCCGCCCTGATTTCGCGGGCGCACCGTCGGCCTCGCGGATGAAGGTGGCGCCCGCCAATCGCCCTAAACTAGGAAGCATGACTTCTGCCACCAACGGGATTCGTCCCGCCATTACTTTGACCATTGCAGGCTCCGAGGCCACCGGCGGCGCCGGTGCGCAGGCCGACCTCAAGACCTTCCAGGAACTGGGCACCTACGGCATCACCGCCCTGACGTGCATCGTGTCATTCGATCCGACGGACAACTGGAACCACCGCTTTGTTCCGGTAGAAACCCACGTCATCGCCGACCAACTCGAGGCAATCCAGACCTGCTACGCAGGGGACCTCAAGACAGTCAAGCTCGGCATGATGGGCTCCCCCGCCACCATCAACACCGTGGCCACCGCCCTGCGCAACCAGGAATGGGACAACATCGTCCTGGACCCCGTTTTGATCTGCAAGGGCCAGGAACCGGGCCACGCGCTGGACACCGACGAAGCGCTGAAGGCCAACCTCTTGCCGCTGGCAACCTTCGTCACCCCAAACCACTTCGAGGCCGAATCGCTCTCGGGCATCACCATCAACAACATTGATGACCTGACCGCGGCTGCCAAGAAGATCCACGAACTCTCGGGTGCCGCAGTCCTGGCCAAGGGCGGCGTCCGCCTGGCCGGCAGCGAAGCAGTGGATGTCTACTACGACGGCGAAACCCTGGAGGTGCTCTCCGCACCCAAGGTCGGCGAAGTTGCCGTATCTGGCGCCGGTTGCTCGCTTGCCGCGGCAATCACCGCCGAACTGGCCAAGGGTGCAACCCCGCTTGAGGCTGCACGCAACGCCAAGGCGTTTGTCACCGAAGGCATCAAGAACCGCGTTTCCTCGGCGGCGCCGTTCGACGCCCTGTGGCAGGGTGGCACGCGCTAGACCAGTCATCGCCTGCTCCCTGGCAGGCCAATCAGCGGGAACAAAACGGTGGCCTCATTCAACGAATGAGGCCACCGTTTTGCTTCTACCAGCGCATGGTGTTGCATGCGCGACTGCCCTCGCGTCCGGCGCCCTTGCCCGGTACCGCGCACGGGGGCAGCCCCGCATTGAAGACCCATTCCCCCAAGGAACACGTCATCGCAGCAGACACTACTAATCAGGCCCGACGTTTTGGTCACCGGTTGCGGCAGGCCGAAGGCGCGTGTGTACAAAGGTACACATTTAGACACGCTCTCAAACAAGTCCTTGAGATATGGGCTGACTCACATAGTATTTCGCTTGTGACGTGCAGGCTCTCTGGCGGCATGTCCCACTCATCACTCCCACTGAATTCAAGGAGAACTATGATCAACCCGCGTCGCCCCAAACTCGCGCGGACGATCTTGGCTTCGGCCACCGGGCTAGCCCTGGCCGTCACCATGTCCGTCCCGTCCCTTGCGGCACCACCAGTCATTGACCCGCCACCGGGCGGTGACGCCACGTCGCTTGGCGGCCTCGCCTCCAAGGACCTGAAATCCCTCAAAGTCGCAGGATCCCTGAAGAAAGCACAGGGCGACGTTTCGGTCTTCGTCCAGTTCGAAGGCGAAGGCGCCTTCGCAGCAACCCAGCCCGCGGCCGCAGCAGCCCCCGGCAGTGCACTGGTCAAGGACACAGCCAAGGTCAGAAAGATCCGCGACGGAATCAAGGCCAAGGGCAGGACGGCGGCCAAGGAGGCCGACGCAAAGGTCATCTACACGACCACCAACGCGATTCCGGGCGTGGCACTGCGCGGCGATGCCGATGCCTTGCGCGCATTGTCCGCACGCAGCGATGTCAAGAAGATCACCGCGATCGTTCCCAAGACACCGGACAACAAGAACTCGGTCATTGACACCAAGGCCATCGAGGCGTGGAGCGCCCTGAAACAAACGGGCAAGGGCGTCAAGATTGCCGTGCTCGACACTGGCATTGACTACACCCACGCGGGGTTCGGCGGGCCAGGCACGCTGGAGGCCTACGAGCAGGCACAGTCCTCCACCGCACTGCCGTCCAAGGACTCGGGGCTCTACGACCCCGACAAGTTCATCGGCGGATGGGATCTGGTCGGCGACGACTACAACGCCGACCCGCGTTCACCGGGCTACCAGCCCGTGCCCAAGCCCGATGCCAACCCGCTGGATTGCTCCTCGGCCGGACACGGATCGCACGTTTCGGGTTCCGCAGCCGGATACGGCGTGAAAGCCGACGGCAGCACCTACGACGGGGATTACACCAAGCTCACCGGCGAGGAAGTCTCGGACATGCGCATCGGCCCGGGCAGCGCCCCCGATGCAGCCTTGGTCGGCATCCGCGTCTTTGGCTGCGCAGGCTCCTCCGACGTGGTCGGCCAGGCGCTTGACTACGTGCTTGACCCCAACAACGACGGCAATTTCGATGACCGCGCCCAGATCGTCAACATGTCCTTGGGCTCGGACCAGTCCCCCGCGGACGATCCTGAAACCGACATCGTCAACGCGCTGGCCAAGCTCGGCATTCTCTCCGTCGTTTCCTCGGGAAATGCAGGGGACATCACGGACATCGGCGGTGCGCCCGGCAATGCACGCTCGGCGCTCACTGTCGCCAACTCGGTTGGCACCAAGGTCACCCTGGACGGCATCAAGGTCAACGCCCCCGCCGCGGACGCTGGCGAAGCGGCAGGGCAATACTCGGCAAACTTCAACTACACTGCAGCGGATCCTGCCAAGCTGACCGGACAGGTCGTCATGGGCCCGGCCGACAATGCATACGGATGCTCGGCCTTTGCCCCGGGGTCGCTGACCGGCAAATGGGTGTGGCTGAAGTGGGAAGAAGACGGCGCACCCAAGTGCGGTTCGAAGACACGCTTCGACAGCGCCGAGGCCGCGGGCGCCACCGGCGTCATCCTTGACTCCGAGGCTTCGGTCTTCGAGGCCGGCATCGCCGGAAACGCAACCATCCCGGGCGCCCAGTTCACCAAGGAATTCTCAGAATCCCTGCGTCCGGCCGCCGAGGCCGGCACGCTCGACGTCACCCTGGACGCGGCTTCGGTGGGCACCTCCACGGCCGAATCCGGCCTGGGCGACACCCTGAATTCCTCGTCCTCGCGCGGCGTCCACGGTTCGGAGGGCATCGTCAAGCCCGACGTCGCGGCTCCCGGCACAGCGATTGGTTCGGTCGGCGTAGGCACCGGCGACGGTCCCGCAGTCATGTCCGGCACCTCGATGGCCGCCCCGTACGCGGCAGGCATTGCGGCCTTGGTCGCGGGCAGCGGAAAGTACAACGCTTACCAAATCAAGTCGATCGTGATGAACACGGCCTCGGCAGACGTGCTGGCGCCAAACGGCAAGGCCTACGGCCCCAACCGCGTGGGTTCGGGACGGGTCATCGCCGATGCCGCCGTCAGCACCCCTGCGTATGCCTTCGCATCCGACGCACCCGACCTGACCAGCGTGGTCTTCGGCGTCATCGAACTGGACAAGAAGAAGTTCAAGGACACCAAGTCGATCACCGTGGTCAACAAGTCTTCCAAGACCCAGACCTACAACGTGAAGTACGTTCCAGCCACCGAGATCCCGGGTGCCGGCTACTCGCTCTCCGAGCGCGTTGTCACGCTCAGGCCCGGCAAGAGCACCAAGGTCAAGGTCACCTTGAACATCGATGCCAGGAAGTACGCCAAGACACTGGATCCCACGATGGATCGCACCCAGCTGGGTGCGCCGCGTGCCTGGGTAGCGGATGTTTCGGGTCGCGTTGAACTGACCAGTTCCACCGCTCCCACCCTGCGTGTTCCAGTCCACGCCGCACCGAAGTTGGTCTCCGACATGGAGGTCGATGACGCGATCGAGTTCAAGAAGGGCGCCACCACCGCCAAGGTAGAGCTCGAAGGCGACGACATCCGTGCGGGCCAGGGCGACACCCAGGTGGTTTCGCTGGTCTCGGCCTTCGAATTCGGCGCTTCGTCACCGCGCCAGGGCAAGACCCTCGATTCGACCCCGGGCGCCCGGGAAATGGACCTGCAGTACGTTGGCGCGGCTTCCACGGCCCCGACCACCGGTGCCGCAAATGGCTTGTTGAACTTCGGCGTCAGCACCTGGGGCAACTGGGCGCACCTTGCCGGAGGCACCGAGGTCGACATCGAAATCGACACCAACGGCGACGGCGTGGCCGACTTCCTGACATTCAACACCACCGCCGAGGGCCTGGACCTAGACGTCGTTGCAACGTACGACATGCGCACCTTCAAGCAGGTCGATATGCAGATGCTCAACGGCCTGCCCGGAAGCGTCGACAGCAACACGTTCGACACCAACACCGCGACCTTCCCGGTGAGGCTTGCTGCACTGGGGCTGAAGGGCACCAGCGCACCGATCAAGTACCGCGTGCTCACGTACTCGCAGTACAACACCGACGAGTCCGGCCAGAACGTGCCGGTGGACGGGACCAACTGGATCGATTTCGATGCAGTCGCCCCGAAGCTTTCCTTCGCCGGAGCGGGCACCGTGTTCGCCGACCTGGACAACACCAAGTTGACCGCACAGCTGAAGGCCGGCACCAAGGAGACCCAGGCATTGTTCCTGCACCTCCACAATGCCACCGGAAACCTGAGTGGCAAGAACAAGAACGCCACGGGAGACCGCGCCGAGGTTGTGAAGGTGGAAATCAGCAACAAGAAATAGGTCCAGCGGGACCTAGCCGTGCCGGGTGACAACCCACATCGGCGACCCGAATGCGGCGCGGCCGGATTCGCGGCGGAGTGATTTCCGCGGCGGAACCGCCCGCGCCGTTCGTTTGCCCGCGGACGGTACCCGGAAACAGCGGCGCGCCCGTAGGCTGGGGCACATGGATGAATCACGCGCGCTGGAGGATCTTCTCGCCCTGCTGCCCAGCGGGTCGGTCGCCGCCTACCGCGGCCCCGAGGAACCGTTCGGGAACATCAGCCACAGCGGCTCCACCGAACCGCTTCCGGTGTACAGCGTGACAAAGATGTTCATCGCCGCGGGCGTCCTGCGTGCCATGGATGCCGGGGAACTGAAACTTTCCGATTCGTTGGCCTCGCGCCTTGAAGGGGCGCCGACCGGGTGCACCATCCGCGAGGTCCTGCACCACACCGCGGGGCTGGGCAACTACACGGCCCACCCCGACTATGTCCGGGCCGTTGCCGAGATGCCGGGCGAACCCTGGGGCCTGGAGCGGATCGCCGCGGCCAGCGTCCCCGGAACCCGGGGCAGCTTCGAGTACAGCAACACCGGGTTCTGGTACCTGGGGGCCATGCTCGAACAGGTCTCGGGAATGGCCCTGGGCCAGTACCTGCACCGGGAGGTTTTCGAACCGGCGAACATGATGGACACCCGCTATCCGGATCTTGAAACCTCGATCACGCCCAGCGGCTATTCCACGCTGTGGGCGGGCCCCGCGGGGGCCGCGTTTTCAACGCCCGCCGATCTCCTGCGCTTCCAGCAGTTCATCCTCGGCGTCGAATCCTTCTGGCTGCCGCCATTGAGCGCCGCGGCCACCCATGAGTTCTTCGATTCGGTTCCGGTGCCTGCCCAGGATCCGTGGCGGGTGCCGCGTTACGGAGCCGGTGTCATGATGGATCCGGCCCTGGCCATCTGGGGGCATGGCGGTTCGGGCCCCGGGTATCGCAGCGCGGTGTTCGGCCGCTTTGGTTCCCGTGCCGCCGCGGCAGTCATCTGCCCGGGCGCCGGCTCCTTCGAGGCGGAGGATGCCCTCGCCCGCATGTTGGGAAGGAAGGGTCGCCACTCCCTGGTGTTTGGGCCCGACTACGCCATGAAGTGGCCCTTTACCGATGATTCAAGCACCCTGGAGATCGAGCCCCAGGAGCTGGGACTCAGCGAAGAACTGACGCAGCGGTTGCGTGCCTGGATGGATGGCTGGGACGCCCACTTCCACCACGAACGCGGGTGGGTGGATGAACGAACCCGTGTGGCCTCACGCGTCGAACGGCTCAGCATCCAGGAGGCCATCCGGGCCGAGGCCGGCGACTACCTGGATATCGTCGACGACGTCTTCTTCGACTAGCCGGCTTCCTTGGTTTCCAGGACAGTCAGCGCCGCCTGGTCGATCTGCCTGGCGAACTCCGGGTCCTTTACGGCCTTCTTGACCAAGGCATCGGCCATGGTTGCTGTCTTGCCGGATTCCACGCACAGCAGCATGGTTCCTCCCGCCTCGAAGAAGCGCAGCGCACGCTCGCCCAGTCCCCAGGGCGAAAGCTGGTTTGCCTCGCACACGTCGTCGGACACGATGATGCCCTCGAACCCAAGGTCACCTCGAAGCATGTCCCGCATGATGGTGCCGGAGAACGGTGCGATGTTCTCGGGATCGATCTTGGAATAGTATGCGTTCGACACCATGACCCATTGGTTCCCCACGTCGACTGCGTCCCGGAACGGCTGCAGGTAGGCATCCTGGCGCGTCGTTTTCGTGTCGGTCACATCTGAGGCGACATCGGTGTTTTTGGTGACCCTCCCAAGCCCCGGAAAGTGCTTGACGACCGGCTCCACGCCGGCCGCCAGCATGCCCTCGGAAAAAGCCATGGATGAGGCCGAGACCGCTTGCGGGGTGAACCCGAATTGCCTGCCGAAATGGCCGATGGGCGCGTTCGAGGGGGCCAATGCGGCGCTCGGAACGGTGTCGGCGACCGGTGCCAGATTGACGTTGATGCCTGCGCCGGCCAATTCCTTGCCCCACGTTGTTGCCTTGGCCTGCAGCTCAGCCGGGTCCCAGGTTCCCTGGACCTTGGCCGCGGGCATCGAATCGAACCCGCTGCCCTTGAGAACCTGGACGAGGCCGCCTTCCTGGTCCGTGGCAACGTACGGGGCAACCGCGACGTCCAGGGACTTGGCAATTGCCTTTTTCACGCGGTCGACTTCGCCCTTGGTGGCCTCGACCCCCTCGGTGCTGCGGCCTTTCAGGAACACGTTTCCGAGCGAATGCTCCGCGATGATGGCTCGGTCTTGCGCGCTGCTTCCGGTAGCGGGAAACCCTGTCATCAGGACCTGGCCGACTTTTTCCTCGAGGCTCATGCGCGCCAGCAACGCCTGCGCATTGCTTGGCTCCGTTGGCGCGGGAGACTGGGTTCCGGGCCCGGGAACCTGGGTTTGTGCGGGCGTCGTCGAGGCCTGGCCGGAAGCCTGTTGCGGGGCCGGGCTGGAGCTGCAACCCGATATCAAGAGACACGGGATGGCCAACCACAGCATCGCTCCGTATTTTTTTGAAACCGTCTTGCTCAATGTCTTCACTGCCCGTCTTCCGCTTGAGTCCGTCTTGTTCCACACTGCCAGATATTTGGTTGGCGCGTTGCCCCTGAGGCTGGAGAGAAAGCCTGGATTCCATCGAAATGGGCACCGCCTTCGAAACTGTCAGCATGTGCGTCTAGTCTTGGCACAACACGAGCGGAGGAAACTACATTGATTGAAAATTCCTTGGATTGCTTGGCTGCAGGCTTTCAACCGCTCACCGTGACCGCCCATCTGCAGACCCCGGCCACTCCCGCCGGACCTGCTGCAGCACCCGACCCATGGACCATGCCCTCGCGTGGCACCGAGTGGTGCGATTGCGGGGAACATCACGACTTGGACCGGGACACCGTGTTGTCCTTCGCCGAGGACCTTGTCGAGGATCCCGAGTGGATGACCCACGACGAAGTCATCGACACGGCCATGGACCTGTGGAACTACGTTGCTGTGTGCGAGTTTTTCCTCATGGCCATCCGTGCCTCGGCGGTGTCCGTCAACGGCGAACCCGCTCAGAGGTACCCCTTCGAGCGCGGCCTCGAAATCGTCGCCTATTTCTCCAAGACCTGGCAGGGGTGCCCGGAAGAAATCTGCCGAACGGTTCGCGACCGCGAAGACTAGGCCCGGACGACGGGAAGCTCGGCCCATTCGGTGGTGAATTTCGGCGATGAGTACTCACGCTTCATCGACCATTTTGGCTCGACGGCGAGTCCACCCGACCCCAGGCCAATGGCCTTGTCGCCGAACTTGGCCTTGACCGCACCCAGCACATCGCCAACGTGCTTTTCCGAGATCTCATCCTCGAAAATGCCGAAGGCTTCCTGGCCCGGGTCCGGCTGGAGCCCGGAGAGCACGACCCCGCCGCGCACATAGGAGGCACCGGGCCGCATGATGTCGCTCATTGCGGCGCTTGCCAGCCTCGTGAGCAAGATGGGGTCCTGGGTTGGCTTGGGCAGCTTGAGCGTCACCGAAGGGAACGATGCCTCCCCCGCCGCGAACCGGCTGGTTCCGGCCGCCACCGTGAGGAGCGTTGCCCACAGTCCGTCGCCCATGAGCCGGGACGCGCCGCGCTGGGCGTAAATGGACATGACTTCCTGCATGGCTTCCAAGGTGGTCACCGGGCTTGAGAACGACCGCGAGTACATGATCTGTTGCTTGTCCGCGCGCTCCTCGTGGTGGGAGATGCAGGGGGTGCCGTTGAGCTCAAGCACGGTGCGCTGGAGGACCACGGAGAACTTCTTGCGGATCTCCGTGACGTCGGCGCGCTTCAAATCGGCGATGCTGGTGATGCCCAGGCCGGCCAGCTTGGTGCCCGTCTTGCCGCCCACTCCCCACAGATCGGTCACCGGCACCCGTGACTGGATCCGCTCGATCAGGTCCGGATCCATGGAGTCCATCGAACAGACACCGTTCAAGTGGGCGTTGTGCTTGGCCACGTGGTTGGCGAACTTGGCCAAGGTCTTGGTCGGCGCGACACCCACGCACACCGGCACGCCAACGCTGCGGGCCACTGTCGCCCGGATGCGCGTGGCCAGTTCCCCGAGTTGGTCGGGGTTTCCCTGCACGCCGAGGAACGATTCGTCGATGGAGTACACCTCCTGCCAGGTGCCGAAGCGCGAGAGCACCTCCATGACGCGGGCGCTCATGTCGCCGTAGAGTTCGTAGTTGCTGGACCGGGCCACCATGCCGTGGCTGCGGATGAACTGCTTCACCTGGAAGAACGGCGCCCCGGTGGTGATGCCGAGGTCCTTGGCTTCCTGCGAGCGCGCGACCACGCAGCCGTCGTTGTTGGAGAGGACGACGACGGGACGTCCCGTGAGTTTGGGGTCAAAGACGCGTTCGCAGGACACGTAGAAGTTGTTGACATCGATCAGCGCAATGCGTTCGTTGCTCATGACGGCCAGGGCCGGGAGCGGGCCGGGCACTTGAACGGAGTCGACATCGGCGGGCCTTCGGGATCGTGGAGGGGTGACTCCAGCCTAATCGAGAAGGGTGTTTCCTGGTTCCGTCGGGGAATCCCGGGTCACGGTTCCGGCATCCCCGTCCACGGTGATCATGTCCCCGGTGCGGATTCGGCGGGTCGCCACCCCGGTGCCCAGCACGGCGGGAATCCCGTATTCCCGGGCCACGATCGAGCTGTGGCTCAGCGGGCCGCCGACGTCGGTGACCACCGCCGCGGCCATGGCGAAGAGCGGGGTCCACGCCGGTGTGGTCATCCGGGCCACCAGCACCTCCCCCGCATGCATCGAGGCGAAGTCCTCCGGCCCGGCCAACACCCGTGCCGGGGCGCGCACCGTGCCGAGGCTGGCACCCACCCCCCTGATCACGTCCCCGGTCTGCGCCTGCTGACCCGCGGGCATCATCCCGGACAGCGCCTTGTCCGCCCAGCGGGCGACCGGAAGCATCTGTGGGGCATCGGCCCGGCGCCGGGCCTTCCACAGGGCCTTGCGTTCGGACACCGCCCCTGCCCGCACAGGTCCGGGGGCGCCGGTGATCTGGACCGGCCCTTGCGCGCCGGCACCCGCCGCAGGTGCCGCGTCGGCCAGCCCGAAGCCGTTGGCCGCCTGAAGCTCGGCAAGCCGCAACCAAAAGACGTCCGCGGCATCGCCCACGACCCCGGCCGTCTTCAGCCGCTCCCCCAGCTCCAGCAGCATGGCCCGGAGCAGCGGCCAGGCCAGGCCGATGTCGGAGAGCGCGTCCTCGCGCATCGGCGCCGCCTTTTGCGCCCAGGCCAGCAGGCGCCCGAAGGTCCGGGCCTTGCGCCCCGCCAGGCGCCCCATGACCCGGGCGGTGCATTCCTCGCGGCGTTGCGCCGAATTGCGTTGGCGTTCGTGCGGGTCGCCGGCCTCGCCGCGCAGGTTGAATTTCAGCATGTCCAGCAACTGTGCGGGGGCATCGGCCGGCACCGGGGTCGCGAAGTCCAGGTTGTAGACGGCATGCCCGAACCTTTGCAGGTGGGTCCGGAAGCGCGCCAGGAACTCGGCCCGGTCGGGATCGGGCGCCGGCTCGTCACCCTCATCGCCATCGCCATCGCCCGGATCCAGCACCTCCGCGGCGAGGACCGCGCTGTCGGTGGCCAGCAGGCGGTCGGCGAGGCCGGGCCGCTCGCGGGCCCATGCGGCGAGGTCGTACAGCGAGTATTCGGCCCGGATGGGTTCGCTGTCGAAGCCCAGCAGGAAGATGTCGGCGGCCGGGTCCCCCGGGGTCTTGACCAGTTTGTCGTAGAAGGCCCGGAGGGCGATCTCGCTGGCCGCAGCCGTGGGCACCACGGACTGCACAGCGGTGTAGTACCGGGTGCCGGCGTCGAGCAGTTCGACGGCCGCCGACAGCAGTTCGTCCCCGGGCAACGACTTCCAGTCACGTTGCGCCCAGGCATCGATGGCCGCCCGGTACGCGGGGTGCGACTCGTTCTTCCAGCCCTCCAGCCCCATCCCCGCCCGTGCGCGGCCCAGCCTGGCCACGGCGATCGGGGACAAAGCCAGCACGCGCATGAATCCGGAGTTCCGGTAATAGTAGTAGGCGTAGCCGTTGACGGTCGGCAACCCCACGTCGCCCTCGCGCATGACGTTCCGGCCGAAGGCCTTGGACATCAGCGCGCTCAGAGAAGCGGTCACAGAGGGGTCGATGAGGTCGGCGAAGAGCGGGGTCAGCGGGTCGGGCAGCTGTTCCACGATGCTGGCGCGGAAGTACAGGCCGTGCCGGTAGGGAAGCGGCCAGGTCTCGGGCACTGCGGCCCCGGGGTCCGGCAGCGCGGTGACGGGGCGGGCCTGGAGAATGCGGAACGCGCCTCCTGACCGGGCCCACTCGATGTCCTGCGGGACACCGAAGTGCCGCGCGATCCTGAGTCCCAGGGTGGCCAGGCGTTGCGCCTCCCCGGTTTCCAGCACGGCCTTGTGGCGCAGGCCTTCGGGCACCGCGGTTTGGCCGGTCCGGTTCCCCGCGTTCACGGTCATGGTGTCCTTGGAGGCGATGCTGCTGGAGAGCACCTTCAGGGTCCCGCCGTCGACGACGATGTCGTCGGTGCTCACCATGCCCCCGACCACCGATTCGCCGAGTCCCCAGGCCGCACCGATGACGACTTCGTCCCGGTTTCCGGTGGCGGGGTTGGCCGTGAACATGACCCCCGCGGCATCGGCGTCGACCATTTCCTGGATGACCACGGCCAGCGCGACGTCCCGCGGCGCGATGCCCGCCCGGGTCCGGTAGGCCATGGCCCGTTCGGTCCACAGCGAGGCCCAGCATTCGCGGACGGCGTCTAGCAGGTCATCGGCCCCGATGACATTCAGGTAGGTTTCCTGCTGCCCCGCGAAGCTGGCCTCCGCCAGGTCCTCGGCCGTGGCGGAGGACCTGACCGCGACAGGCACGCCGGCGCCGTTTCCGGCACCCAAGGCCTTGTAGGCCTCGCTGAGTTCCCAGGCCATGTCCACGGGGATCACCCCGGCGGTGAACAACGCGGCAATGGAACCGGCGGCGTCCAAGCCTTCCTCCGAAGGGGCAGTGGCAAGCTCCAGGATCCGTTCCTCCAGCCCGTTGGCGGCAACGAAGACCCGGTAGGCATCGGTGGTGAGCACGCACCCGCCTGGCACAGGGAAACCGGCCGTGACCAGTTCACCGAGGTTCGCTGCCTTTCCTCCTGCCAGGTCGATGTCCGTTGCCCCGATGGTGTTCAGGCCCCTGATGTAGCGCATCCCGCATGCCCCTTTCGCGTTCCTCCGGCGTGCCGCTGACATCCCACGCTGCTGTTCGTAGTCTTGCACCGGCTGCGCAACGGGGCTAGACACAAGTAGCGGTTCACAGAACCTGTTGGCGTTCCGTTCGGATCCGGCAAGACCGGACTCCGACGGTGCGGCATCCGCAATGGCCAGGCCGGATCGGATGCCATGACGGATCCCGGAACGAAGCCACCGAGAAATTCGGCGATGGCGGCGAGTTATTCCGGCAGACCCGGCACGGCAAAGACTTCTTCGTAGTGCTCCACGGTCGGGAACGGCGAATAGAAATGGTGCAGCAGTCCGCGCCATTCCTGGTATTTCGCAGAGCCGCGAAACCCCTCCGTGTGGTCTTCCAGGGTTCGCCATTCAACCAACAGCAGGTACGTTGACGGGCTTTCCAGGGAGCGTGAAAGCGTGAGGCCCTGAAAGCCCGGCATGGACGAAATGATCGACTTTGCCGTGCCGAAGGCAATCTCGAATTCGCCCTCCATGCCGGGCCTGACTGGGAGCAATGCATGTTCCGTGATCATCCGGCCATTCTGCCCCAGCTTCGCGGGAGGAAGAAAGCGTGGACCGCACTGAATCATCCGTGGCGGGTCAGGCCTCGGGAATCACGCGCCCGAATCCATCGGACGTGATCAGTTCCGGTTCGGGCCCGCCGCGCACTCCCGTGTCGAGTGCATCAATGGCCTCTAGCTCGTCGGGAGCCAGCTCGAAATCGAACACGTTGAAGTTCTCGGCGATGCGCTCCGGCCGCGTGGACTTCGGGATGGCAGAGCGCCCCTGCTGCAGGTGCCACCGGAGCATCACCTGGGCGGCAGACTTGCCGTGGTTCTTCGCGATCCTGAGCAGGGTCTCGTCCTGGAGGGTGCTCTTCTCGCCGTCCCGGTAAAACGTGATGCCGCCGATGGGCGACCACGCCTGGGTAAGGATGCCGTGGGCTGCGTCAAGTGCAACAACGTCGCGCTGCTGGAAGTACGGGTGCATCTCGATCTGGTTGACCGCCGGTACCACTTCCGTGGCCTCAAGCAACCGTGTGAGGTGCTCGACCATGAAGTTACTGACCCCGATGGCTCGGACCTTGCCATCCGCGTACAGCTTCTCCAGCGCCTTGTACGCGGCGATCGTTCGATCGAAGGACGTGGGAACCGCCTGGTGCAGGATCAGCAGGTCGATCTGGTCGATGCCCAGCTTCGCGGAGGACTTCTCGAAGGCGTGGAGGGTTTCGTCGTACCCGTAGTCGGTGACCCAGATCTTGGTTTCGACAAAGACCTCGTCGCGGGGCACCCCCGACTCGCGGATCCCTTGGCCCACCTCGCGTTCGTTGAGATATGCGGCGGCAGTGTCGATGTGCCGGTATCCGATGCGCAGCGCTTCGGCCACGGCGGTTGTGGTCTCCTCGGGAGGTGTTTGGAATACACCGAGGCCCACTGCGGGCATGGTGACACCGTTGTTCAGGACTAGGTTCGTGGTTGTCATGCCGGCAACGCTACGCCCCTGTCTGCGGAGGTGGGAGGCACTGTTATTACCTGTTGTGCCGGACCCTCCCACGCGGAAACTGAATGGTAGGCCGAGACACCTTCAAACGTGGCCAGTTGCAGAAAATGCGTCATGCAACAGATTGAACTGTGGCTTGCTCGAAACGATCATGGAGGGGCAGGCTCGCGGCTTCGGCGTATTGACAAGGCGGTCAGCGTTGCGATTGACATGTGCTGCATCTATTCATACGATCGCTGATCAAATGCACCATTTCTTGTCTTCAGCGATCTGCGTGATGCTCTGCAGTCGGGCAAGGGCAGAGCGCGGATGGTCTGCGGCCTGGTTCGCATCACGACGGCGTTAAAGTAGGTGCGATCGGGGCCGATGAGAAATGGGGCCGGCAGTCGTCTGAGTACGGTCCGGTGAACGCGGGGCGCGCATCAAGGGAGAGCAACGAGATGAGACCACTTCGATATTCGATCAACGTCACGCTCGACGGCTGCTGCCATCACGAGGCAGGGCTCCCCCCGGACGAGGAGTCGATGCGCTACTGGACCGCTGAGATGGAGCGAGCCGATGCCCTGCTATTCGGCCGGGTGACCTACGAGATGATGGCGTCGGCGTGGCGGAAGCCGGCCACGGGCACGTGGCCTGACTGGATGGATGAGTGGCAGATCCCGTTCGCCGAGACCATCGACCGGGCGAAGAAGTACGTCGTGTCGAGCACGCTGAGCGGGGTCGATTGGAATGCCGAGCTGGTGCGAGGCGACTTGGGGCAAGCGGTTCAGCGGCTCAAGCAGGAGTCAGGCGAGGGCCTGTGGGTCGGTGGTGTGACGCTCCCCTTGGCGTTGGCAGATCTGGGTTTGATCGACGAGTACGAGTTCCTTGTGCAGCCGGTCCTTGCCGGACACGGGCCGACGTTGCTCGCCGGTCTGCGCGAGCGCATCCAGCTCGAGCTCGTGGACTGCCGTGAGTTCCGGTCGGGGGCGGTCGCCCTGCGATACCGACCCACGCGAGCTACGGCTTGACGTGATTTGTTCTGGCCCGTTGACCGATCCCTCGCATCGGAACGACGACTCGGGGTCGCGTTGCCCCGCGCTGGCCGTGCCCCCGAACGCGCGGACATATCGACGGGGAACATCGCTCCCAGGTGCCGCCAGAGGACAGGGCAAACGTTGCCTGACGTGGCACCTAATTTAGACGTGGTGCAGGCAACGGGTCACAACGCCCCAGATGCTCGTTTCCTCAAGGATGGCACCGGCTTCGGCCGCTGATTGTTCGTCGCTGCAAAGCACCATGGCCCCTTGGTGAAGGACCAAACGGCGGATGACGAGATCACCCTCCTGCACCGCGATGACAACCGATCCGTCCTTCGGGGTCAACGAACGGTCGACGATGACCTCGTCCCCGTGGGCGATGCCCGCCGAAGCCATGGAGTTCCCCGAGACGCGCATGAGGAATGTCGAAGTGCGGTCGCGAATCAGCAACCTGTTCAGGTCGATTCCGCCGTTGTAGTAGTCGCGGGCCGGCGAAGGAAATCCCATCGCTTCAACGGCGCCGACGGGGCCCTGCGACTCGGGGCCAGGCGTGGGAGGTTGCGGCAGATTGATCCCGAACAACGCACACACCTCCTAGAACAAAGATTCGGCCATTAGCCTAGCAGTGAGGGTAGGGAGGCGTTATCTCTCAGCGCTAGCGCTGTGCGTTCTCTGTTGAAATAGCAGGGGTTTCGTCAGCGGCCTCGTTGGGGCCGTTGGTTCTGCGAATCGCGGCGCGCAGCCACCAGACCAGAAGCAGGACGCCAACAAGCAGCGTCCACACCCAGGACGGAACCACCGAATCAAGCCATCGGCCCGAGTTTTCCAGGAACGAGATCCAGCTTGAGGGCAGCAGCTCGGGGATCGAAGCCATGCCGTTGGTGAAGATCATGAGCCAACCAACCACAAGGGTCACCGCACCGATGAGCAGCGAGGTGGTGTGGAACTTCAGCGGCCCGACGGAGAACCTGCGGCCACGCATCCAGCGCACGGATCCATGCCCGGTCTTGCGAATCAACAAGGCGATGAGAAGGATCGGGATGACCATTCCCACCCCGTAGAGCCCCAGCAGCAGGCCGCCGCGGGCAGGGCTTGCGGAGGTCAGCGCGAGTGTCAGGATCGCACCGAGCACCGGTCCGGTGCAGAACCCTGCCACGCCCGAAACCGCGCCCAGCGCAAACGTCCCAACCAAGGATCCGGCCGCCGGCGCTGGCCTGCCGCCCGGTATGAACCGGGAAAAATCGAACCCGCCACCCAACGCCGTGACCAGGCCCAAAACGATCAGCACCCATCCGGCACCGGTCAGCAGGACGCCGCGATCGATGCTTAGCATTCCGCCCAGCCAGCCCAGTCCCAGCCCCAGCGGCACCAGGGTGATGAGCAGCCCGGCCAGGAAGACCGCGCCGAGGCTCAGCAACTTGGCACGCGACGCGGCGATGTTGGCAAAGAAGGCCGGCAGCAGCAGTGCGTTGCAGGGGCTGAACACCCCGAGCATTCCGCCGATGACGGCGTAGGCGAACCCGACTTCCATGTGTGTTGGGCCTTCCGGTTAACCGGCGAGCTCGGCGTCGATGGCCTGGACGAAGACCTCGAGCGGCTGGGCCCCGACGACCGGGGTTCCGTTGATGATGAACGTCGGGGTTCCCGTGACGCCAAGGTCCTTGGCCTCGTCGTGGTTCTTTTGCACCAACGCGGAGGTTTCCTCTGATGCGGCATCGGCCACCAGTTGCTTGTGGTCCACACCGATCTTCTTGGCGAGTTCCTTGATGCCCTCGGCGGAGAAGTCAGCGTTCTTGGCGGTGGAGCCGTCGGCAAAGATTGCGTCGTGGAATTCCTGGTACTTGCCCTGCTTTCCAGCGGCGACTGCCAGCTCGGCGCTCTGGCGTGAGTTTTCGCCGAAGAACATGATGTCCCGGTACTCGATGCGCAGCTTGCCGGCATCGACGTACTGCTGCACGATCGTGGGCAAGGAATCCGCGGCCCATTTGGCGCAGTATCCGCACTGGAAATCCGAGTAGGTGACCATGGTGACGGGTGCGTCGATGGCGCCGACGGCGGTCGGATCATTGGCGGCGCGGCGTTCGACGTTGATCTTCTGCTGTGCGGCTTCGGTGTTCGGAGCGCTCTCGCTGGGTTGTGCCGCGGCCGCGGGCGGGGTCGCCACGGTATCCCCCGGAGTGGGGATCTGCATCCCGATGATAATGCCGATCAGCAGTGCCACGGGGATCGGCATGATCCAGAACCAGGGCAGTTTTGGCTTGGCCGGTGTTTGGGGTGCTTCTGACATGAGGGAGACGCAGGGTCCTTCCATCGGGGGCATTCCTCACCGAGGTGTCGGGCTACACAGATATCCGGGCGCTCCAACGTCTGCGGCAAGAGGTCTACCAAGAAACGTATCGGAGCCAAGGACACAAGGTGAAATCGCGGCCGCGCACGTCCACCCGAAATGCCGGCTTCCCTGCAGGAGCCGGGAAGTGCTTTGGCCAGGTCCGGATTCGTTCTGGTCAAACCACGTTTTCGGATCCGGCCGCGGCGCCCGATCCATGATGCGAGCGGAAGTGCAGCGCCCGGATCTGGCCCACAAGTTCCTCCGCCGGGCCGTCGACCTCGACGCCCGGGACAATGGCGTTTACCGGCAGCGGCGCCACCGGCGCGGGAGCCACGCCCCATTCCCGCAGCCAGGCATCGAGCATGGCGCCCGAGGCGACGAACACGATCCTGCCGAGACCCGCCCATCCGTGCGCCCCCGCGCACATGGGGCAATGCTCCCCCGAGGTGTAGACGGTGCATGCTGCCCGCTGCTCGGCGGTAAGGTTCCTGAACGCCCATTGCGCAATGGCCAGCTCCGGGTGGGCGGTGCCGTCACCGGAGGCCACCTGGTTGTGTCCCTCGAAACGCACAGTCCCGGTCCCGTCGACGAGCACCGACCCGAACGGCTCGTCCCCCGATTCCAGCGCCTGCCCGGCCAATTCGATGCAGCGCCGCAGGTAATACAGATCGTTCGCGTTGATTCCCATCGACCCATCATCCACCGGCATTTGCCGGTTGACCATGCAGTTCCCGCGCCGGGATTCAACCGATCCAGCCGGCGGAATGGTTCGCCCGGCGGGCGGCGAATGCGCGGACGGCACAATCGGCGTAGGCTCAGGGGTAGGGCGAAAGGTGAATAATGAGCCAATCCGAGTACTTTGAAGAACAGTTGAGCAAGGTGGAGGACGATTCCATCGCCGAGCTCACTGCACTATGTCGCAAGTTGCAGGAACAGCAGCCCGGTTCGCGGGTTCCGCTGATCGATCCGATACACGACGTGGATGAAGCTCGGGTTATTTCCCTGCAAATCGCGCCGGGTCCCGGAACGTCCTCGGGTTTCCTCTCACTGCGCAACGACGATCCGACGGCAGCCCGACTTGCGTCGGTCTATGAGGCAGCCGGGCTGGAACCGCGCTACGGCATCCCGTGGAACGTGTTCCCGTGGGAACTCCCCGACGGCGGAACCAAGCTGACCCCGGATCAGGTCAAGGCCGGGATCCGCCCGCTCAAGGAACTGATGCGCATTGCGTACCGGACCTCCGCGATCGTGGCGCACGGCACCGAGGCCAAGCGCCTGGTGCAGGCCTGGATCAAGGCAGGTGGCCAGCAGGTCATCAACCAGCGCGGCATCAAGATCTACGAGGTGCGTTCCACCGCGGACCGCGCATTCCTGGGATCGGCAGAAAAGCAGCAAGCCTGGTTCGATGAAATGGTCGCCGCCTACACCGACGCCATGGCGCGCGCCGGCCTGCGACCCAACGAGAAGTGAAGGTCCTGATCCTCGGTGCCGGAGACCTCGGCACCGAGGCAGGGCTTCGCCTGGTCGCCGCCGGGCACGAGGTGACAGCTTGGCGCCGACGCGCCGAATTGCTGCCCGCTTCCTTCATTGCGGTGTCCGCAGACCTGGGCGATTCCGAACGCGCACTTCCGGCCATCGACCCCGACACCGAGCTGGTTGTTTTCACCCCAGCCGCGCCCGAGCGCAGCCTCGAGGCCTACCGGCGCACCTACTTGCTGGCGGCGCAACGCGTTTTGTCGGCGCTTGAGCGCGACAACGTGCACCCCGCGCGCTTCATCATGGTCTCCTCGACCGCCGTCTACGGCGATGCCGCCGGCGGCTGGGTCGACGAGAAAACCCCCATCGATCCGCGCGCCGAGACCGCGCAGGTCCTTGCCGCAACCGAAGACCTAGTGCTCGGGCAGTCCGGGACTCCGATCGTCCTGCGCCTCGCCGGTATCTACGGACCCGGCCGCAACCACCTGATCAACCAGGTCCGGGACGGCAAGGCACGCACGGCAGGACGAGTGGTGTGGACCAACAGGATCCACCGCGACGACGCCGCGGCCGCGATCGTTCATCTGGGAACCACGGAGAAGACTCCCGAGCATCTCTACCTGGGCGTGGACCATGAACCTGTGGATCTTGCCGAGGTCCAGGGATTCCTGGCCGAGCGTCTGGGCGTTGCCCCTCCCCCGGAGGGCGAAGCCTCGGTGAACCGCGGCGGTGACCGCAGATTGTCGAACGCGCGGCTGCTGGCCAGCGGCTTTGAATTCGCATTCCCGACCTACCGTGAGGGCTATGCCAGCGTGCTGGCCGGCGAGGGCGTCCGGCACCCCTAAGGGCGTGGGGTCGGTAGTGGCTTGACCGGCGAAACAGTGTCGCCGAATTCTTGGTCTACGCTCGGCTTGGCCCTGGCACCTTTCGGCCGGAAAGATGAAGCGGCACCCATACGCCCGGTCAGCTAGCTGGGCGGAATCCGCCACGGGTACGGGAATTCCGGATCCATCGCCTGCAGCCCGGCCAGTTCCTCTTTGGTCAGCTCGTCCTTTGACGCCTTTTGCGCGAGGGCCAACGCCGCCATGTCCCGGCCTACGTTGCGGAAGTTTGCGATGGTGGCATGCTCGGTCTGCCTGATCACCCATGCAAAGCGCAGCTTCCCCAGTCCCGTGCTTCGCTTGCGGATCTTGAGCAGGTATACAAAGCACCCAACAAAGAGGGAAGCAATAAACAGCGCCATGAGCCCGTCGCCTCCCGCCGCGTCATCCCCGCTGAACCCGATGCCATATCCCCACGCGGCGACGACCCCGGCAAACCCCATGAGCATGAAGAGCACACAGGCGGCAAATTGTGTCACCCAGTAGTTGCCGGCGCTCTTGGTCAGCGCCTTGTACTGCTTCGCGGTGAGGTCTTGGGGAGTTTGGTCCATGCCTCCATGCTTACACGACTTGAACGGCCTCCCTGCGCGAAAATGACCCCGTGAATCGGCACGGAATCTGCGCATCCGATCCTTTCCCTGCATCACCGAAACCGGAAAGCGCCAGGATCCCCGACGAATCGGGAACCCTGGCGCTTTCGCAACCATGCACTCAGCCTGAGTGCCGTCGCTCTCGGGATTGCGCCCTCGAATGCGGCAAGGCTAGTTGTTGACGTAGCCGTTCGGGTTCAGCACGTACTTCGTTGCCGCTCCGGCATCGAACTCCGCGTACCCGCGCGGCGCGTCAAGCAACGAGATCGCCTTGGCATTGACCGCCTTGGCGATCTGGATCTTGTCGTGCAGGATCGCCATCATCAGCTGGCGGTTGTACTTCATGACCGGGCACTGGCCCGTGGTGAAGGACAGCGACTTGGCCCAACCCGTGCCGAGGCTCAACGACAGGCTGCCGCGCTTTGCGGCGTCGTCGACGGCCCCCGGGTCGCCCGTGACGTAAAGCCCCGGGATGCCCAGTGCCCCACCCGCGGCGGTGACGTCCATCAGCGAGTTCAGCACCGTGGCCGGCGCCTCCTGGGCCCCCGTTCCGTGGCCGTGGCCGCGGGCCTCGAACCCGACGGCGTCGATGCCGCAGTCGACTTCCCGCACGCCGAGGATCTGCTCGATCTGGTCCGCCGGGTCGCCGTTGCCCACGTTGATGGTCTCGCAACCGAAGCTGCGGGCCTGGGCCAGGCGTTCCTCGTTCAGGTCACCGACGATGACCACCGCGGCGCCCAACAGCTGGGCACCCGCTGCCGCTGCCAGGCCGACGGGGCCCGCGCCCGCGACGTATACCGTGGAACCCACGGTCACGCCGGCGCTCACGGCCCCGTGGAAGCCTGTGGGCAGGATGTCGGAGAGCATGGTCAGGTCCATGATCTTTTCCAGCGCCTGGTCCCTGTCCGGGAACTTCAGCAGGTTCCAGTCTGCGTACGGGACCAAAACGTACTCGGCCTGGCCGCCGACCCAGCCGCCCATGTCCACGTACCCGTAGGCACTGCCGGGGCGATCCGGGTTGACGTTCAGGCAGATGCCGGTCTTTCGTTCCTTGCAGTTTCGGCAGCGGCCACAGGAAATGTTGAAGGGAACCGAGCAGATGTCACCGACCTTGATGAACTCGACGTCCGAGCCGACCTCGATGACCTCGCCGGTGATTTCGTGCCCGAGGACCAGGTCCGAGGGCGCCGTGGTGCGGCCGCGGACCATGTGCTGGTCGGAGCCGCAGATATTGGTGGTGACAGTGCGCAGGATGACCCCGTGCGGGACCTTCCTGCCGACGTTGGCCGGGTTTACACCCGGTCCATCTTGTAGTTCGAAGGTGGGAAACGGGGTATCGATGACCTCGACGATTCCAGGCCCCTTGTACGCAACAGCTTTGTTACCTGACATGAGTTTTCCTTCCTGTGACCAAAAGGCCGGGGCAAGCGCCTCGACCTCCGGACAGGCTATCGACGAATATGACGAATTGCCATAGTTAATCGCGCCCATTTGTTGGCTATCGCAACTTTTAAGGAAAAGCTCGGGCACAAGAAAACCCCGGCGCCTTGCGCGGAGGTCAAATCCGCGCAAGGCACCGGGGTTTTCAGGAAATTCTGCGGCAGGTTAGAAGCCCTTGCGCAGCGGGTTGAAGTGGCGAGCCACTGCGGGCTTGTCCTTGCCCACGATGCCTGCGGCAAGCAGCTTGCCTGTCAGCGGGCCAAGGGCCACGCCCCACATGCCGTGTCCGCCGCCGACGTGGACGCGCGGGGACTTGGTGGCACCGATCAGCGGCAGGCCGTCGGCGGTGCACGGACGTCCGCCAACCCACTCTTCCTTGCGGTTTTCCCAGTTGATTCCCTTGTAGACCGGCGTCGCCGCGGCCACGATGGCCTCGATGCGCTTGGGCTCCAACGCGTGGTTGGCGTCGCGGAACTCCATGGTGCCGGCGATGCGGAAACGGTCCCCGAGCGGGGTGCAGGCCACGCGCTGGGTCGGGAAGTAGATCGGGTGGGTCGGCATGACCTCGGGCTGCACGGTGAACGAGTAGCCACGGCCTGCCTGGACCACGATGTTCACGCCGAACTTCTTGGTCATGTCGTTCAACCAGGCGCCGGTGGCCATCACCACGTGGTCGGCGGTGATCGAGCGGCCTTCGGAACCAATGACGGTGACCGAGGTGCCGTTGTCGCGGATGTCGGTGACGTTGAACGCGCCAACGATGTCGCCGCCGCGGGCGATCACTGACTCGGCCAGCGATTCCATGTACTTCGGCGGGTTCAGGAAGCGCTGGTTCTTGATCGCAACGCCGGCCGCGACGGTGTCGGACAGGGTCGGTTCGATCGCACGCAGCTCGTCGCCGGTGAGCAGGTCGAACTCGACGTTGCCGCCGGTCTTGTGGATCATGTCGAATTCGTGGAGCAGTCCGTCTCGGTCCTTCAGCGACTTGAAGCCGGTGAGGAACGGGTTGGCAGGCTTGGTCTTCTCGACCACGCCGGGGCCCGCGTTGGTGCCTTCGGCGATCTCATCGAAGGCGTCCAGGCCGGTGGTGCCGATCTCGGAGTAGATCCGCATGGCTTCCTGCCACTTCTTCGGGGTGGAGTGCCAGGCGAAGCCCACCAGGAAGCGCAGCAGCTTCGGGTCGGCCTTCAACGGAATGTACAGCGGGGAAGCCGGGTCGAACATCATCTTCAAGCCGTTGGTGAAGACCGCAGGCTCGGCGATCGGAAGGGTCAGCGCAGGGGTCAGCCAGCCGGCATTGCCCCACGAGGCACCCGAGGCAACGCCGCCGCGGTCCACGACCGTGACCTTGACGCCCTCTTCCTGCAGGTACCAGGCCGCCGAAAGGCCGACGAACCCGGCGCCGACGATTACAACATGCTCAGGCGTCGTTGCGCTGGCCATGATTCACACTCCGATTCAAGAATTTTTTAACAGTTGCCCTCAACTTTGACGCCGAAATGCGTGCGAAGCAACGGCATTTCGCATTTCATCGGTGACGCAAGCCACAATGAACCGCCGGTTGCATTAAGTGCGGCGAATAAGGCAATATTCAGTATTTTCTACGGGCAAGCTTCGAGTCGGCCATACTTCAAGCCGCCGCATCCGCTTTGCATTTTTTGTTCCCCGATTGCACCGGTCCTTTCCGCCGGCGCCGGGGCGGCCCGGGGCACTCGGCGGCAACCCGGCGCCGAAGTAGATGCCGATCGCCTCGAGCCCGGCGTCCAATCGATGCCTCCCGGGGATGACAACCGATCTCCACGACCCGACCTGCGCGGAGTCCGGACACGGCCGTTTGGGCGCAGCGGCGCTTGTATCCGGCGTGCCGAGGCGCGGAGCAAACGCGGCCGGTTGGCCCGCCAATCACGGTTTCAGCTTTGAGATGTGATCCTGCTTGTTTTGACGCTTCGCGTGGGCGGACCCACCTAGACTGTTTTCATGACTTCCGCTTTCCCGACGCTTGCTTCGAGCACCCTTATTGCCGAACTCGTAGGCGTGACGAGCATGGAGCGGGGATCGGAATACGCCAGCACCGGCCGGGTCCTTGACACCACATGGATACCGCCGATGAGCATCGTGCGCGGCAGCGTGGTGGGGTCGGGAAACAAGATCTACCGCACTGCGATCCATTCCCAGGTGCGTAACGGATACCTCTACCCGCAGCACGGCATTTGCACCTGCCCTGTCGGCAACAACTGCAAACATGCCGCGGCCGTCTTGCTGGCCTTCATGTGGGAGGAATCCAACTTCGAAGAGCCCGACCCGCGGGCACCGTGGGAACGCTCGCTGTTGGCGTTGATGGGCGCGGAGGAACTCGGCAGCGAAAAGAAGCAAACGCGTTCCCTGGGCGTGCAGCTTGAACTGCGCCCCAAGGCCAGCCCCCGCTACTACGCCAGCGCCGTCGAGAAGATCAATTCCGGGGAAATCCCGCACACCTCGAAGCTTGAACTCACGATGCGCCCGGTCCAGCTGAACGAAAAGGGCCGCTGGGTCTCCGGAAACCTCACCTGGCAGCACTTCAGGTACACCAGGAGCGGAGAAGTCCCGACGCTGCCGTTCGACAGCGAATACGACCCCATCCAGGTCGAGTGGTTCTGCACGTTGCTGCAGCTCAATTCCTTCGCCGCCTGGAACGGGTCGCACCTGCTCACCAGCGACTTCCTGAGCCCGATGGTGTGGAAACACCTTGCCCAGGCACCCGCGTTGGGCATCGAATTCCGCGCGCTGTCGGCCAAGTCCCTCGTCACTGTGCACGACGCGGTGAACGTCCGCGCCGATGTCGCCTCCGAGGGAAAGAAACTGCGGCTTCGGCCCCTGATCGACGAAACTCCTGCCGGCTTCGACACCGACTTCGCCGGAACGATTTCGGACCACGGCATCTATTGGTGGGACAGCTCCAGCACCCTCAAGAACGCCAACATCCACCTGGCGCCCTCCAAGGAACGCTTGTCCCCGCTCATCACCGGCCTGCTGCGTTCCGACAAGAAGATCACCATTCCGGCCAACGGACGCGAAAACTTCGAGCGGGAATACCTGCCCAAGATCGCCAGGGCCACTCCTCTGGTCTCGTCGGACCACTCCGTATCGGTCCCGGCCTCCGTGGCCCCCACGATGGTCCTGAAACTCACGCACCTTGCCGGCGACGAGGGGCAAACCCGGAAGCAGAAGAAGGACAAGACCGCCGCACCCGGCGTGAAACTGCTCTGGGGTTACGACTACTCCGGCACGTTCGTGCCCATGGGGCATTCGCCCGCCGGCCCCGCCGAACCCGACCACAGGGCGGAGACGTCCCTGCACCGCGGAATTGCAGCGGCCTTGGCGGACTTCCCCGAGGCGTTTGCCGAGCTGTTCCCCGGTTCGAACACCGGCGGGGAATCCGGGGCCAACACCACCGTCCTGCACGGCGTCCCCGCCGCCCGGTTCGTTTCACTGGCCTTGCCGCTGCTCCAGCAGCTTCCCTCCCTGGAAATCATCGTGGAAGGCCCGGCCACCGACTTCGAGGAGCTCACCGCCGATCCGCTGATCACCGTTTCGGCGCAAAACACCGAAACCAACGACTGGTTCGATCTTGGCGTCGAGGTACAGATCGACGGCAACAAGGTTCCCTTCACCGAGCTGTTCCTGGCGCTGGCACACGACGAGAAGCACCTCATGCTGCCCAACGGGAAATACTTCGAGCTCGACCGGCCCGAATACGAACAACTTCGCCGGCTCATCGAGGAAGCCCGCTCGTTGTCCGACTCGCACGGCGAGGACACCGTCCGCATTTCGAAGCACCAGGCTTCCCTGTGGGAAGACCTGAAGGAACTAGCAACAAACGCCGAAGCCACGGCGGAATGGAAAACCTCCGCCGGGAGCCTGGTCAACATCGCCTCCGTCGAGCACGCCCCGGTGCCCGCAGGTATCGACGCCACCCTCCGCCCCTACCAACGCGAGGGGTTTGAATGGCTCTCGTTCCTCTACGACCACTCGCTCGGCGGCGTGCTGGCCGATGACATGGGCCTGGGAAAAACCCTGCAGACCCTGGCACTGATCCAGCATGCGAAGGACCGCCACGATGCCTCGGCCGGCAAGATGCCCCCGTTCCTGGTCGTCGCGCCCACCTCGGTGGTTCCCAACTGGGTCGCCGAGACCAGGCGCTTCGCACCCGGGCTCAAGGCCGTCTACCTCACCGAGACGATCAAGCGCGGCGGCGTTCCGGTCCAGGAAATCGCCGACGAGGTCGATATCGTCATCACCTCCTACGGCCTGTTCCGCATCGACCAGGACGAGTACCGCAACGCCAAGTTCTCAGGGCTCGTCCTGGACGAAGCCCAGTTCGTGAAGAACCCGGCCACGCAGGCCGCCAAGCAGGCCCGAGATTTCCCCACCAGCTTCAAGCTGGCCATCACCGGCACGCCGATGGAAAACAACCTTTCCGAGCTGTGGTCGATGTTCGCCATCGCCGCCCCGGGACTTTTCGCGACACTGAAGCGCTTCGACGAGACCTACCGCAGGCCGATCGAGAAGGACGGCGACGCCGAGGCCCTGACGCGCCTGCGCAGGCGCATCCGCCCGCTGATGCTTCGCCGGACCAAGGAACTGGTCGCCACCGACCTGCCCGAGAAACAAGAGCAGATCCTGGAGCTGGAACTCAGCCCGAAGCACCGAACCATCTACCAGCGCCATCTGCAGCGTGAACGGCAGAAGGTGCTGGGCATGCTCGAAGACATGGACAAGAACCGTTTTGCCGTGTTCTCCTCGCTCACCAAGCTGCGCCAACTCTCGCTCGATGCCTCGCTGATCGACGACCAGTACCATTCGGTGCCCAGCAGCAAGCTCGAGGCCCTGCTGGAGCAGCTCGAGGACCTCACCTCGGAGGGCCACAACGCGCTGGTCTTCAGCCAGTTCACCTCGTTCCTGGGCAAGGCGAGCACCATGCTCACCGAAGCCGGGATCGAACACGCCTACCTGGATGGCTCGACCACCAACCGCGGCAAGGTCATTGAGTCCTTCACCTCGGGCAAGGTCCAGGTGTTCCTGATTTCATTGAAGGCCGGCGGCTTCGGGCTGAACCTCACGCAGGCCGACTACTGCTTCCTCATGGATCCATGGTGGAACCCGGCCTCGGAAAACCAGGCCGTCGACCGCGCCCACCGCATCGGGCAGAAACGCAATGTCATGGTCTACCGCATGGTCTCCAAGAACACCATCGAGGAAAAGGTCATGGCGCTGAAGGAAAAGAAGGCCAAGCTCTTCACTGCGGTGCTGGACGACGACGCGGCGTTTGCCTCGGCGGTCAGTGCCGATGATGTGCGTGCGCTCTTTGATGAGTAGCGCCACGCCAGCAGCGTGCCCCGGCACAACGATGCGGCCACTGGTCGCCACAATAGTCATTAGCAATCAGAACCCTGTCGATCCCTAGGAAACCACGTCATGTCGAAATCCAAGTCCAAGTCCCCCGCCGCGAAGTCACGCAGTGGACACCCGGCACGTCGCACCAGCGACGGGGCTTCCGTCTTCGAGCAGCCGGTGCGCAATGCCATGGCACGGTACGCCGCGCAGTTGCGTGCGTTCTTCAACGAACGACACACCGCCGCCGACACCGAAGCCGGCATCGAGGGCCTGGTCACCCTGCTGACGGTGCACTCGCGCCTGCGCAACCAGGTTTCCGTGACGGAACTGGAACACGACGCCCTGGCCATCCAGTTCGGCGACCTGCGCGCCATCGGCGAGGACGTTGCCATCGCCTGCGCCAGCATCCTCAAGGAGTTCGTCTTGTTCCTGGCCGAGACCGGCCTGTGGAGCGGAACGGTCGAGGAGTTCAAGGCCGTGTTCGGATTGATTTCCGCCCAGAGCGGCGAGTCCCCCATTGCGGTTCCGGAACTCGACGAGGCGACCGCCGATGAAAAATGGTCGAAGCTTCCCATGGTTGCAACGGCCCGACAGCTCCTTGCCTGGGTCGGCGAGGGCCGGGCGGTGCAACCAAACGGCCTGTTGAAGGAGTCGGAACTGGTCTCCGCGGCAGCGGCGATCGGGATCGATGTCGTTTTCGACGCCGACGCACAGCCGGAATCCTTCCACTGGGTTCCCGAGGCAGGGACGGCCGTGGGTTCGCTGGCCCACCTTCCCAAGCTGGGCGCCTACTGGGACGCGTTGCTGCGCGCCGGCATGCTCACCAAGCAGGATGACAAGGCAGTGCCCACGCCGGTGGTGGCGGAAGCGCTCGCAGCCAACTCCGGGTTCAGCGCCCGTGGCATCAAGGACATCACCGCGGAGGGTATCTACGCGCACGTGCTGCTCAACGCCATCGGCCCGGAGAACGATCACACCATCACCCAGATGGCGGCGGCCCTAATGAGCAAGGCAGGCTCCAACAACCCGCCGCGCACCGAAGTTGCCTTCCACTTTCCAACCGTTGACGATCTTGAACCCGAGCAGGCCCACCTGCAGCCGCTTTTCGAGAAGACCATCCCCGGTGCCGAAGCAATCCTGCGCGCCCTGGAATCCGAGGGCATGGTCCGGATCGGCAAGCACTTGCGCGTGCCCCGTGTTCTGCGTGCTCCGCTTGAACGCGCGCTGACACGGGTCGCCGCAGAGGTCCTCGGCTAGATTTCGCTTGGGCATGAAATGAGGCCACGACCGCTTTCAAGCGATCGTGGCCTCATTTCATGCTGGGCTTCTGTCTCGAAGCCGCAGGGAACTTAGATGCTGCTGGTGGCGATGTCTGCGTCGAGACGCGGCAGGCGGTCGAACCAGGGGTTTTCGCCCGGGGTGCCGACGTTGACGATCAGGAACGAGTGGTGGGCCTTGCCGGCGTTTACCACGGTGTCCACGCCGGCCGGGTTGAAGCCGCCCATCGGGCCGGCGTGCAGGCCTGCAGCGCGAACAGCCATGATGAAGTACCCGGACTGCATCCAGGCGTTGTTCTTGGCGATTTCGGCACGCATGACGGCGTCCTCGTCGAACATGGCCTTGCGCTCGGGCGCATGCGGGAAGAACTCCGAGAACTGCTCGTGCCAGTCGGCGTCGTAGCTCAGGACGGCAAGCGCCGGCGCGGCCAGCGACTTGGCGCGGTTGCCTTCCATCATGTGTGCGACAACTGCCTCGCGAGCTTCCTGGCTCTTGATCCAAGTGATGCGCAACGGCTGGTTGTTCATCATGGTCGGGCCCATCTTGGTGAGCTCGTAGATGGTGTTGAGCGCTTCGTCGGAAACAGTTTCATCGGAGAAGGTGTTTGCCGTGCGCGCCTCGAGGAAAAGCTTGTCAGCGGTTTCGCTGTCAATCGCCAGATTCGAGTAAATGGATTCGGTGGTTTCCAGGCTCACGGAAAATCTCCTTGTGATTCGTTTGGGGTTGTCCTTAGGTTGAACCCGTACAACCGCCCGAATCATTCCCGACCATTCACGTGATGCCGATCACCGCATTCACCCGGGGTTTGCCCGTTAAAGTCATCAGCACGCCTGACGACGCCGTGGGCTGCTGCACTTGGGGTTGCAGCAACCCGGGGGAATCATTCACAAAAGTACTGCTTGGGGGAAAGTACTTGTGCGTATCCCTGGGTGCGAACCAGCTTGGGGGAATGGTTCGCAGTATTGGCGTCGTCTGGCGTGCTGGATAAAAAATCTTTAGAACGCCACTCGCAAAACGTTCTTCAGATTTCCTGTGACCAACCGTTCCGTCGATCTATAAATAACTTTATAGACCTCATCGATGCTGCACATTGGACTTTTGACCATAGTTACTGAGGTTGCCTCAGTTGTTTTCCGTGCTAGGGGTCACTTCCCCGAGCCGAGTACGTTCGAAATCGATAATATCGGCGGGCAACTCGGCACGAACGACCCAGTCACCGCGCTGACGCCTGGCCGTGAGCGTTCCTCCGAAGGCGGCCATCCTGTCCGTCATTCCGACAATTCCAGAGCTGTGCTCGCTCCGCACGAGGCCCTCATATGCCATGTTTTTCGGAAGCTGGTTCGCGACTTCGAGCCATACGCGATCATCATCGATCAGCGCTTCAATCCGGCACTCCGAATTCCGATCCGCGTGCTTGACGATATTGGTCGTCGATTCCTGGAGGATCCGGTAAAGCGCGGCCTGCGCCGACTGCGGCAGGCCTGAAAGGCGCGGATCCGCCGCTGTTTTCGTCGGATGCCCGAGATCCACAAGACGTTCCGCGAAAATTTCGACGCCAATAAGAATTTCGAGGCTACTGGCCGCGTTGCCGGCAGAATCAACAAGGGAACCGTCAACCCGGGTGGCAGAGCCATCACTGCGCAAAACGTTGAGCATAACACGGAGATCCTGGAGCGCTTCCTTGGAGGTGGCGCCGATAACCTTCAACGCGGCCTGGGCCACCACAGGGTCTCCGGAAAATTCAGCCGCCTTGGCCTGCATGGAAATGACCGTTATGTCATGGGCGACGATATCGTGAAGATCCCGCGCGATCGCCTTTCGTTCAGCCTCCACGGCTTCTTGTTGCTTGCGGCGGAGTTCAGCCATGCGCGCCCTGTCGGCTTCCCGCTGGGCTTGAATTTTCCGAGAAACGTAAGCAATCACGTAGGCCAGACCGAGCAAAGGGAGAATCAGGGCCAAGAAACCGATGTCCAGTGGACGAACCACGGCGATCGACACGACCCACAGCACGGTCACACCAAAGAAGCGCATGGAGTACTTGCGGTCTTCAGCAAGCGTAATCATGCCGACCAGGAACGGAACGACAAAGAGCGCAAAAAGATACTGTCCCGCCCAAACACTTGCGACCATGGCAATCATGGAGACGATCACAGCATAAGTGGTTCGGGTCCAGAGCAAACCCAAGGCAGCGACAAACAAAGCGCTCACTAGCACGGAGAGGCCGGCGCGTTGGGCCACCACGGGATCGGTTGCGCCCAAAAAAGTTAGAACATCGGTGCCCAAAAGAAGCACAGCAATGCCGCTCGCGACCAAGAGGAACTTTCGTCCAATCGGATACGACGAAGCGGCTTCTGCAGGACCAGATAGGAAGGGCAACGAAAGTTTCACCCCTCCATTGTCTATGAGTTGGGGGCCCAAGTCAGCGGACCCCCAACTCAAGGTGTGTTAGCGGCACAAGGCCCCAAGATTGCGGCAAACCCAGTCATTGAATGCATCGGACATTCCGAGAGTGCTAACACCTGGATTGTTGGCGCCCTGCGAGATCGGTCCGGAAACCACCAAAGTGGAGGTCGGAGCGGCCTGAGCAGGGATAGCTGCTGGGATCAGCAGGGCAACGGACATGGCAACAGTGGCGAATATGCGAGTTTTATGCGTCATAGGCCTCATTGTTCCAGCTATTACCTGATGTCAATAGGTACTTTTGTACACATTTTCATGTCAATTTCGCGTCCACGCGGATGAAACTTCCAATCGTCACTAGACTCAAAAATGTGACGGATATTCAAGTTCTAGTTGTCGACAATGAACCATTGATGCGCCAGGCGTTCAAGATCATTCTCGACGCAGCCCCCGGGTTCCATTGGATGGGCGAAGCCACCAACGGAATCGAAGCAGTGAATTTCTGTGCCGGGAATACTCCGGATGTCATTCTCATGGATATGCAAATGCCCCGCATGAACGGCGTTGAGGCAACGGAAGTAATCACCACGAGCTACCCCGGCATCGGAGTACTCGCGGTTACGGCGTTCTCCTCTGAGGAATACCTCGTTCCCGCCCTGCGTGCCGGCGCCGCCGGTTACATGGTCAAAGACTCAGAACCAGCCGAACTTCTTGCCGCCGTCAAGGCCGTCTTTGATGGCAGTGCTGCCATCTCCCCCTCGGTCTCACAAGACCTCATCAAGGCAATCCGCGTTGCGCACGACGTAAAGCCATCCGCCCCGGGAGGAATGGCTCCCATCGCTTTATCCGAACGCGAGCTAGAAGTACTCCGCCTTCTCGCCCGAGGTCGAAACAATCCGGAAATTGCGGCAGAACTCCACGTTGCAGAAACCACAGTCAAGGCACATCTAAGTCGCATCATGGCCAAATTCGGGGTTCGTGACCGAGTGCAAACACTGATTCGGGCCACTCAATTCGGCCTGGTTGAACTGAGTATGGACTGATTTCAGGCAATCCCAGTCCTAGCTGCCACTGGCATTGGCATGACGGGCTCCCGTGCATGAATCGGTCTCGAAATGCGCCCTGTTTGTTACGAGACCTTCTTGCCTTCAGGCAGGCAAATCAGCATCAATGACCCTCACCACGGCGACCAGCTTCAGGGCATACGTTTTAGTCATGCCATTGCGCTTCGCCGGATGGAACTTTTCCTGCGGTATCCGCGAGTTCGTACCTAGCCGTAGACACCAATTGGCCAATGCTTCTTCACCCAATCCATGCCCCATCTTTTGTGCACCCGGTCCCCCTTTTCGCTGCGACCTCCAAACCCCTGGGCATCGCCACTGCTGGCAGGTTTGGCCTCCGTCGGCTTGCATCCAGACCTTACGTTGAAACCCGTGGCGGAGTATCTTCAAACCAAATCATTCTGCAAAACATATTCGTTAACCTTTTTGCAAATTTGGTGGGCAAAACCACTTTACTTGGAGGTCGCCCCCTACGATCGCTTAGGCTCAGCAAATGACAACGGAACAAAAGACGGAAAGTTCATCACCCCGCGTCCATAGGTGGGTATTCTGGCCTGCCGCACTGATCATTATTGTTTTTGTAGCGTTCGCCATGATCGCCCCCAATACCGCGGAGGCGCTTTTCGCTTCGGTTCAATCCAAGATCATTGGTTATTTCAATTGGTATTACGTACTGATCGCCACTGCCTTTGTTGGATTCAGCCTGTGGTTGGGGTTCGGAAAATTTGGTGACATCAAGCTCGGCAAAGACGACGACGAACCCGAGTTTTCACTGGGTTCATGGTTTGCCTTGCTTTTCGCCGCTGGCATGGGCATCGGTTTGGTTTTCTACGGCGTAAGCGAACCGCTCAGCCACTTTGCGTCACCGAAACCAGGCGTTACCGGGATCCCCGCGGAACTTGCCCAGCAAGCACAAGCACAGACATTTCTCCACTGGGGAGTTCATGCATGGTCGATCTATGTGGTGATCGGGTTGGCCTTGGCCTACGCCATCCACCGCAGGGGCCGCCCGATCTCCATTCGCTGGACCCTGGAACCACTGTTGGGCCGCAAGGTCCACGGCGGACTCGGCAATGCCATCGACGTCATCGCGCTCGTTGGCACCATTTTCGGCGTTGCCACTTCGCTTGGCTTTGGTGTGCTGCAGATCAGCGCCGGACTCCAAAGCGTCGGGTTGGTCGAGGAATCCACGCTTCTCGACCTCATGATCATCGCCGTCGTCACCGCCATGGTGCTTTTCTCTGTGCTCTCCGGCGTCGGCAAGGGCATGAAGTGGCTGTCCAACACCAACCTCATCCTGGCCGGGGTCTTCGTCTTGTTCCTGCTTGTCGTCGGGCCAAGCCAGTTCCTGTTGCGCAACGTCGTCCAGTCCACAGGCAACTACCTCCAGAATTTCTTCGCCATGTCGTTCAACGTCAGCGCCTTCACCGGTGAGGCGGGCGAAGCCTGGCAAGGCACCTGGACAACCTTCTACTGGGGTTGGTGGATGTCGTGGGCACCATTCGTGGGCATCTTCATCGCGCGCATTTCACGCGGACGCACCGTCCGACAATTCGTTGCCGGCGTCATCTTGGTTCCGACAGCGGTGACGATTCTGTGGTTCTCCGTGTTGGGCGGAACTGCCATCTACGGCCAGTTGCAGGGCACCGGAAACCTCATCGGGCCGGACGGGACGGTAGATACCGCCGGCGCGCTCTTTGGCATGCTTGACCAGTTGCCCGCAGGCGCGGTGCTGACCGTCGGGGCAATTATCATGATCGTGATCTTCTTTGTCACCTCGGCGGACTCCGGCGCACTGGTCATGGGCATGATCGCCACCGGTGGCGAGGTCGAGCCCAAGAACTGGATCCGGATCTTCTTCACGCTCACCACGTCCTTGCTGGCGGCGTCGCTCTTGCTGTCCGGCGGGCTGGAGGCGCTGAAGACTGCCGCGATCATCATCGCATTGCCCTTCAGCGTTGTCCTGGTCCTGATTTGCTGGGCCACGTATCGGGCGTTCTCCCGCGAGGTTCGCGTCTACGAAAAGGCCCGGAGGATGGCGTTCGTCGATCACATCGGCGACTTCTATGGGCTGGAAGTCGAAGCGGCAAACCAGGAATCACAGTTGCTGGATCTGCGGAAGTTCACCGCCAGATTGCGTCGGGCGGTTCCCTCGGCCCAGCGGCAGCACGGGCCAATGAGCCGGGTGAAGAGCACTCCCCCACCTGAGTCGCCGGTGGATGAAAGCAATCCCGAGTAGAACGACGGCTTCCCGAATTTGGAAGCGCGGGTTGAGGGGCGCCATCGGAGGATGGCACCCCTCAACCCGCGGATCCGGCTACTTCTTCAGGCTTACCTGGTCCACGGTCCAGAAGGCGCTGTTGGTACCGGTGTAGCGGAAGGAAAGCTTGGCTTTCTTGGCCTTCTTGGGAACCTCGACGTCGAGGGTCTCGACCCCGTTGAAGTTCTTCTCGTAGGACTTCACCAAGAGAGGTTCCCCGCCGTCGAAGCTGACTAATACCTCGCCGCTCTGCGGTCCATCGATCCGGTAGTTCGAGGCGAAGCTCAGCGTTGCAGTCTTGCCGCCACGAACCTTGTAGCTCGGGCTGATCAACGTCGAATCGAACTGTCCGGCTGCGTGTGCCTTGTCGTCCCATTCGTCGGAATCGGCCACGGCAAAGACATTGCGGTTGTGCACGCTGGTTTCCCGGCCTTGGTTCAGGTCGGTGTTGGTCCAGAACTCGTCAGTGGCGAACGACCAGCCCTGCCATTCGGTCACGCCACCGGAAGGCATGGCCGAATTGTCGATCGACCAACCACTCGGTGCCGTCGTAGTCCACCCCGTGGTGGTCGGGCCCGGCTTCGTTTCATCGATACCGGTCCTGAGGTGCGGTCGCAACGAATCGAAGTCGTCGGCCTTGATGGTGCCGATTGCCTGGCCGTCCAGCTGCCATTCGTCTTCGATGCGAACACCCTGATGCTTCAAGACCGTGGGGGCGATATCCGAGATCTTGACGTCGTGGCGCACGGAGCCGGCCTCGATGCCCTTGCCCTGGGCGATCACGAACGTCGCGCGTTCGCCGGTGCTGCTGCCGCCGTGGCCGCCACCGGGAGTGTGACCGTGGTCGGCCGTGATGACAACCAGCCAGTCCTCACTCTTCTTGGTCTTGCGCTCATCAACTGCCGCAAGGATCTGCCCGATCTGCGCATCGGCCGTGGCATGAGCCTTGGCGTAGGCGGCCGAGGAGCTTCCGCTGCTGTGTCCGGCGCCGTCGATCTCGTCGAGGTGTACGAAGGTGCTGTCCGGGTTGCCGTTCTTCAGGTAGTCAACGGTCTTGGCAGTGGTGCCCGCATCGTTCCCGCCGGCAATACGCAGGTCGGTCTTCTCCCCGAAGACCTTCTGCGGGATCGGGGACCAGGTGCCGAGAACCAAGGTTGAGCTTTGCGCGCGTGCGGTCTCCAGACGGGTGAGGTAGTCCGGGTACTGAGCGTAGTTCGGGTTGGAGAAGGAGTTATCCGGTACCTTGTGCTTGTCCGGCCAGACACCCGTGGCAATCGTCGACCAGCCGGCACCGGAAACGGTGGGCGCCATCGTGTTGGCGTACAGGTTCGACTTCGCAATCATGCCGTTCTTGACCAATGAGGCCAGGTTCGGGGTGTTTGTCTCGTTGATCTGCGCCGCCGCGGCGCCGTCCAGACCGATGACGAGCGTCTTTTTCTTGCTGACGCCGGATGGAAGTTCCTTGTAATTCTGCGTGGACTTCTTGGCTTCGACGGGAGCCTGGGGTGTGGTTGGCGTTGCCATGGCAGCTGTGGGAGCAACAACAGCCAGTGCCAGTACGGTTGCTGCAACAGAGCTACGGATTCGTGGCGAAGAATGCACGGTATTTTCCTTGGGTGATCAGAAAGGAGCGGTCATTTTCGGGTTTTCCCGAACGGACACGACCATCTTCTCTGCCCATTCAGGCACGGTTCAATGACAACATGCGCTTGTTCAGACAACGTTCACACTCGCTCATGTTCCGACCGTTCTGGTCATCGGAAATACATGAAAAGTTTGGCTGATTTGGTCGGGAGCACCCCTTCGACTTGTGTATATACGAGGTATCTCCCCGATCGAGCTACCGCAGCGTGATACCCCGCCGCTGTATGGACAGCCGCACGAACCTGTAGCAAACGCCAGCGGCAAACATGATCAGACCGCCGATGACGGCGTTGGTGGGAAGCGTGGCCACAAGAACGGTGCAACCGATGGCTCCGGCGATACCGACCCACCGAGGGCTCTGCCGCTCTCCGGCCGGTTGCCTGACGGCTGAAAGATTGGCGATCAGGTAGTAGACCAGCACTCCGAAGGATGAGAATCCGATCGCCGTGGTCAAATCGAAAAACAGGATGAGCACCACGATGGCCACACCCACTGTCAGTTCGGCTCGGTGCGGCGTCGAAAAACGCGGATGGACGGCAGCCAATGCATGCGGCAGGTCGTGTTCCCGAGCCATGGCCATGGCCGTCCGCCCAATTCCGGCAACGAGTGCGAGCAAGGCCCCCAGCGAAGCCAAGGCCGCCGCAACCTGCACCAGTGGCAGAGCCCACGATTGGCCCAACGCCGCGGCCAGCGGTTTGCTGGTCCCCGCGATACCACCGGCGCCCAGGCTATGCAGCAACACCAGGGCCACAATGGCATAGAGAGCCACAACGATCGCGAGGCTCAACCCGATGGCTCGAGGTATTGTCTTCGCGGGGTCTCGCACTTCTTCGCCTAAGGTTGCGATACGTGCGTATCCCGCGAAGGCGAAAAAGAGCAGTCCCGCACCCTGCAGGATCCCGAGTAAGCCCGGGTTCCCGCCAGCCACGGCCGTCGACCCGTCTTGGGTGCCGCCGAGGATCGCGATCACCACAATCGCCAGAAGCGCGAGCACCGACGTCACGATCAGTCTTGCGGCTGCCGCCGTTCGGGTGACCCCCATGTAGTTGACGCCAACAAGCAGCGCCACGGCAGCAACGGCCGCTGGCTTGACCCAGGATTCGGGCACGGCATAGGTGGCAAAGGTGAGCGCCATGGCAGCCGCCGAGGCAGTCTTGCCCACCACGAAGCCCCAGCCTGCGATGAAACCGGGCCAAGGGCCGAGCACTTCCCGGCCGTAGGCGTAAGTCCCCCCGGAGGTGGGGTACCGTGCCGCCAATTGGGCGCTGGAACGGGCATTCGCGTAGGCAAGTGCCGCCGCCAGGAACAGGGACACCAACAGCGCAGACCCTGCCGAGGCAGCCGCCGGCGTGAATGCGGAAAAGAGTCCGGCACCGACCATCGATCCCAGCCCGATCATGACCGCGTCGTGCGTGCCCAGCCTTCGCTGCAGCCCGGAACTCATTTTTCCTCAACCCGATTATGCATCCATCATCATTACCACCGGGAGGTTAACAAACAGTGAATTCTGCCGCTGCAGCAGCCCCAACCCGCATACGCGGTTCCTAGGCGAGCACCGGGCTGCCCAGGGACGGAACCAGCGATTCGACGACCGCCGCCACCCGGAAGGCCATGGCTTCGGCAAACGGATGCCCGACTACCTGGATCCCGGTGGGCACCCCGTCGGCGGACATGCCGCTGGGCACAGAGAGCACCGGGCAGCGGTTGGCCACGTTGAAGGGGCTGGTCATGTGTGCCTCCCAGTAGTGGCCCAAATGACGTTCGGCTGTGTCGATCCCGTCCAGGTAGTCCCCGTCCGCGGCCAGCGACGTCACGGCCGAGGTCGGGCAGAGCAGGACATCGAGACCGGCCATGGCAGCCGCCAGTTCGGCCTGCAGCGCTGCATCCATGCCGAGGGACTCCACCAGCGTGTTCCGTCTGGCGGCGGCCGCGGAATCCGCCATGAAGCGCGAGGTGTAGGCCGCCAGCCGGTCCTCGGTTCCGGCGGTCTCCACGGCCATGGCCGGACCCAGGATGTGCCCGAAATGGGCAAAGGTCGTTTCCGTGACCCGGCCCGTGGTCCAGGGCAGGTCGACGGGGACAACGATCGCACCGGCCGCTTCCAGCGCACGTGCCACGGCAAGGGTGTTCTCGCGGATCTCGGGGGCTACAGGGTAGTCGCCGAGGGTGATTGAAAGCCCGACGCGCAGTCCCTCGACGGATCCGCCGGCGAACGGGTTGATCCCGTTCTCGCCCCAGGAGCCGTGGTCGGCCGCGTGGCGGCCGGACATGACCGAGGCCAGCAGCGCGGTGTCGGCAACGGTCCTTCCCATCGGCCCGTCCCCGCGGTACCAGTCCGCGGCAAGCGCCGAGAATCCGGGGATCCGGCCGTAGGGCGCCTTGTAGCCCACGGTCCCGGTGAAACCAGCGGGGATGCGGGTGGAACCGGCAATGTCGGAGGCGGTGGCCAGGGTGGTGAAACCGGCGGCCAATGCCGCGCCCGATCCGCCGGAGGAGCCGCCCGGCGAGGCCTGCAGGTTCCACGGATTTCGGGTGGTCCCCCACATCGGCGAATGCGTGGTGGTGGCGCAGCTGAATTCGGGACTGGTGGTGCGTGCGTGGATGATCCCGCCCGCCATCTTCACCCGTTCCACCACCGGGTGGTCGGTCTCTGCAAGGCGGCCGCGGTGGGCCGCCAGCCCCTGTTCGAGATTCAGCCCGGCAATGCCGTGCTTTTCCTTGGCGGCCACGGTGAGGCCCAGCAGCGCGGGAACCGGGCCGCCGTCCCTGGCCAGGCGCACGTATTCGTCGGCCGCCATGGCCGCCCGGTGCCGGGCGGTGGCGAAGAGCGTCTCGGTGAAGGCGTTGATCCCGGTGTCCCTGTCCCCGTTGTGGGCCTCGATGCGTTCGATCTGTGCGTCCAGGACCTCCACCGGGGATAGCTCCAGGGCACGGAATCCCGCCAATGCATCGGTCGCGGACAGGTGGGCCAGCGAGTCCACGGCCGTGTTTGCGCCCGGGCTCATGCCGCGCCCGCCTGTGCGGGTTCCTGTTCGCGGGAAGGCGCGCCGGCCAGTGCCCCGTGGACCATTTCCCAGGCCACCTCGCCCAGCGCCCGCAGGCCGGCGACCATGTCGGCGTCGGTCGTGAATTCGCGTTCGCAGTGGCTGACCCCGTCCACCGAGGGGATGAACATCATGACCGTGGGCACGATCCTGTTCATCGCCACCGAATCGTGTCCCGCCATGGTGCGGATGCGGCGCACGCCCAGACCCAGGTTCGCAGCGACCTTTTCCGTCAGCTCCAGCCCCTCCTCCGGGTAGTACTGGATCCCGCGGACGTCGAAGTCGTTGACGTTGATGCGGATGTCGTGGTCCTTGGCGATCTGCGCGATGTCGGCCAGCAGCGAGGCCCGCGCCTCGGCGACGATTTCCGGCGAGGCCGAGCGGAGGTCTGCAACCAGGTGCACGCGGCGCGCCACCACGATCGGCGAGTTCGGTTCCAGGGTCAGCTGGCCCACCGAGGAGACCAGAGCCTCGTCGGCGAACTTCGCCGTGACGTCGTGCACCAGCAGCACCACCTTGGAGGCCGCCACCAGGGCGTCGTGGCGGTCGGCCATGGCCGTGGCCCCGGTGTGGGACTGTTCGCCCAGGACCTCGATGTCCAGCTTCTGGGTGTACCAGGAGTAGTCCACGGCACCGAGCGTGATGCCCTCGCGTTCCAGGATCCGGCCCTGCTCAATGTGGATCTCGGCGTAGCCCGCCAGTTCCGGGCGTTCGTCGGTGCCCAGGTATCCGATGGATTCCAGCGCCTCGGCGACGGTGGTGCCGGCCAGGTCCTTGACCGCGAGCATCTTGTCCTGGTCCATGAGCCCGGCAAAGACCGAGGAGCCCATGATGGAAGGGGCGAAGCGCCCGCCCTCCTCGTTGAACCAGTTCACCACCGCAAGGTTGAACTCCGGGATGGAGCATTCGGCAGCCACTTGTTCGGCGACTCGTTCGGCCGCGTGCAGCCCCGCCAGCACGCCGTAGGCCCCGTCGAAGCGTCCACCCAGCGGCTGGGAATCCAGGTGGGAGCCGAGCAGGATGTACGGGGCGCCTGGAACCAGGTCGATCAAGGCGAACATGTTCCCGATCCCGTCGACGCGCACCTCCCACCCGCGTTCCCCGGCGAACCCGGCGAACCAGTCGCGGCTGAGCTTGTCCTCGGCGGTGGCGGCCTGGCGCTCGACGCCGTTGTTGTCCGTGGCCCCGAAGGTGGCGACGTGGTGGAAATCGGTGAGGAATGTTGTGTCACTCATGGGGTGGTGCTCCTAGCGGTGGTTCAGGGGTTTGTGCAGGTGGTGCAGGTTTGGCTAGCCGACGCGGCGGCGGGTTTCGGGAACCTTGGTGAGGGTCAGCAGCAGGAAGACGATCACCGCGGCCGCCGCCATGTAGTAGCCGGGTGCCGCGCTCAGGCCAGTTTGCGCAACCAGGAAAGTGCCGATGAACGGGGCGGATCCGCCGAAGATCGCATAGGCGACGTTGTAGCTGATGGCGGCGGAGGTGAATCGTGTGCGGGTGGTGAAGATTTCCACGAAGAAGGTGTACGCGCCGCCGCCGTAGATGCACATCGGGATGACGAAGAGCAGCTGGCCGGCGATCGCCAGCGGCAGCGATCCGCTGGTGACAAGCATGAAGCAGGGGATGGCCAGCAGGGCCAGGGCCGCGGAGCCGGCGATGAGCATCGGCTTGCGACCGACCTTGTCGCCGATCATCCCGCCGATGGGCAGCAACAGCGCGTAGAGGAGCATGGCCGCGGCGTTGGCCAGCAGCGAGTGCTCGCGGCTGAGCTTGCCGGTGGTCTGGACGTAGGAGACGAAGTAGCCGGAGAGGAAGTAGAAACCCATGGCGGTCAGCCCCATCACGAAGATCACCTGCAGCATGCGGACCTTGTTCTCGGCGAACGCTTCGCGGAGCGGGCTGTATTCCTTGGTTTGCTCCTTGGCCAGGACCGCCTTGAAGGCGTCCGATTCCTCGGTCTTGGCGCGGATCCAGAGCCCGAACAGAGCCATGGGCAGCGCGATGAGGAACGGGATTCGCCAGCCCCAGGATATGAAGGCCTCGGAGGACATGGAGCTCGAGAGCACCAGGATCAGCGCGCCGCCGAAGACCGAGGGCAGCGCCGTTGCCGCAAGGGTGATGTTCAACCAGAAGCCGCGCTTGTTGATGGGGGCATGTTCAAACACGAACGCCGGTGCACCGACCGATTCCCCGCCGGCGGAGAATCCCTGGATCATGCGGCAGAGCACCAGCAACACCGGCGCCATAGCGCCGATGGTCGCGTGGGTGGGCAGCAACCCGATCGTCGCGGTGGCTGCACCAATGGATAGCAGGGTAATGAACAGGACCTTGCGGCGCCCGATCTTGTCGCCCAATGCGCCGAAGAACAGTCCGCCCAGCGGACGGACCAGGAAGGCCACGCCGAAGGTGGCGAACGTGGCCAGCAGGCCTGCAAGGGCGCTGGTGCCTGGGAAGAACAGTTGGGAGAGGACGACCGCAGAGAGCCCGTAAAGGGTGAAGTCGTAGAATTCAATGAACTGGCCGATGCTGCCGCCGGCGAGCACCCTCTTCTGCATTCCGGAGGCGGGCCTGTGTTCTTCGACCGCCGTTGGTTGTGCGTCTGGCTGCTCGGTCTTGGTTTGCATCGTCACTCCTGAATCTGCGGTACCGGAAGGGGGGACCTCCGGTGCGATCTCTAAGGTTCCTACATCCATCATCGTGACCACAGTCACATTGTTCCAACGGAGAATTTCGGTTACCCCAATCGAGAAAATCGATCGAAGATCAACGCGCCACCCTGCGCCGGTCAGCTTCCATGCCCGTAGAGCTTTTCGCAGATTTGTTCAAAGGCCATTGATTTCTTGGTGGGCTTGGCTCCCAGGGGACGAACCAGCGACACCTCGATCGGCGGCAGGTCCTCGATGATGCGCAACGGCACCACCGCGCCACCGGCATATGTGGAATCGTGGAGCAACCGCTGGTTCAACAACGAAAACCCGTGGCCGCGGGCCACATACGAACGAACCGTCTCATAGCCGGAAACCTTATGCCTTACCAACGGACTGATGCCGACGCGCTTGAACATGTCGAGGTAGTACTCCCGCGTGTGCATCATGTCCAGCAGGATGAACGGCTCGCCGGCAAAGTCCAACAGGCTGACAGGTTCCCCGGGCGCGGCCGCCCGAGGGTGCTCCGCCGACACCAACACATGCGGAGGGACCCGTTCCAGAACGCGACGCCCGAACTCGGGACCCACCCCGAGGTCGTACATCAGCGCCAGTTCGCAGACACCGTCCAGCAGCGCCTGGCGCAGCGACTCCTGATCCCCCTCATGGAAGCTGACTTTCACGTTCGGATAGGCGGCCTCGAATGCCTGCAGAATCACGGGAGCCTTGAAGGGAGCCAGAGGCAAGTAGATGCCCACCACAAGCTCACCGGCTAGGGCTTCCCCTTCATCCCGCACCGACTGGTAGAGCAGCTCGGCATCCTCGAGGAACGCCTGCGAGCCAAGAAGCAACCGTTTGCCGGCCGGCGTCAACCGCAACCCCTTGCTGGAGAGACGGGTGAAGAGCGAGGCTCCCAGCTCCTGTTCGAGGCGGCCCAGAGCCGAAGAGAGGGTGGACTGGGTGACGTTTAGCTCGGCGGCGGCCGCAGTCATGTTCTCCAACTTGGCCACGGCCCCGAAATACCTCAGCTGCACCAGCGTGAACGATTTGGTCATGAGTGAATTATTGCGTGTCCCGTGCCACACTCCGACGCTCCAAGGTTTCGGGACATCGGCTTCGACGCTGAAACTTATGGGCCGGTCCGGCGATGGTCCCTGTTCCCGGGTCACAGTAGGAGGCTGTTTTTCACCCCGCTCGATGGATTCATGGCACTCCCCCGCTGGCCGGAGTCGAGACCGCCAGGCGGTAGATCCTGGCATGAATCGACCCCAGCCGTTGATGCGCCGAGGACGAAACGCAAAGACGGCACCTTCGGCAAGACCGCCCAAGAGCGTGAAAATCCACCGCACTGTTCCATCTGCAACCTCGTGCCAGTACGCTCTAGGCAACACCGGCCGGGCTTCATTGACGGGCTGGCCCGCTACGTTCAACCCGTGGAATGCCAATGTCGGACAAAGATCCCAAATCCGCAAAAAACCAATCAGCCCGAGATCATCTGTCGAGTGGGCGCCTATCCGATGCCGTCATCTCAATCGATGACATCCGCATTCGACGCGAGCTACCCCGGGTTCTCGGTGCATTTGAGAAATGGTGCACACAAGAGAAGCTGGAAATCCAGAAAGATCTGCTCAGGTCATCAATAACGAACTTTCTTCGGCGCTACGCAGCGATCAACGGCGATCGAAAGCTCACAGCCCTGAACCTGTACCCATTTGCCACCGCGATCGACGACTTCATGTTCTCAAAGAAACCCGGTGACTTTCGGGACATGTCGAGAGTCATCGGAGCCTATCTTCGTTTTCTCAGTACCACGGGCACATGGAGCGGCACCAGCGAAGAGTTTCGCCGGACCAAGAGCTACTTCGACCGCCTCCTGATTCCCGATCCCGGCCCGCGTTATTCCGGCATTCCGGAACTCCAAGCCGCGCTGATCAAGATTCCCCGGCTTACCGACCAACAAGCCTTGTCAGCGGTCAAGGAACTCGAGCTAACATCGCGGATGCGGTCGTTCTTGACGTGGTTTGGCGACAAACGCGAAACAACCTCCACCAGGGTCCTGCACCGCAAACACGTCCAGGAAGCCGCCGCGAGCCTGGATGTCGTTGCCGTGGACGATGCAATGGCGCCGTCCACTTGGCCACGCCCCCAAAACGGCCCGGTCGTATTCAAGAACGCCAACCATGTGGCGCGGCTCAAACTGTATTGGGATGCGTTGGTGGGTGCCGAGCTCATCCGCTTGACGCCGACACGGGCCTACCCCACCGAACACGGTGAAAGGTTCCTTGCGGGAAACCCCGACGATGTCATCGCCGCCGTGCGGACGGTGGCGCGGCACATGTACCGGTCCGTGGCGGAGGAAACCAATGACCGCGACACCACCTTGGAATTGGGCTATCTCACCCGCTACTTCCTGCTCGAGGCCGGCGTCGAACCCCTGAGTGTGGAGATACTCAGGCACCCGGTACGCGGTCTCGATGATTCGGATCCACGTGGAGACCCACAGGTCATTGCCAAGGCTTGGCGGCGGTTGGAGAGCCTCCGCGATGAAGGCCTGGTTGCCATCGGGAACAGGCTTTCGGTTCCACCCGTCTTGCTTAAGCCGCTGGTGCTTGAACTGGCCAAACCATCGGCCGTGGCGTTCGAGTTTGATGCTTCCGACGACCAGGAAGACGACGACACCTGAATCTTCAGGCGGCTTTCCAACACATGTTCGGGGATTCCCGCTGACGACGCCCCGGCACGCCCCATTGGGCAATTGCACGTCATCGGCGCAATCGAACCGGTTTCGGGCAATGCCGCCACCGGTGCCATAGGGTAGGGAACATGGTTCAGTGGATAGCCGATGTGCTCGGCCCCGGGTTCGAACAGCACACACTGCTTCTGCCTGGCGGCGACGAGGCGACGTTGGTTCGCTGCACCGATGCCCCGACGGCGCCGGTGCATCAATTCCAGGACATCGATGTGCTTTACATCCATGGCTGGTCGGACTACTTCTTCCAAAAAGACCTCGCCAGGTTCTGGACATCGCGCGGGGCCAGGTTCTTCGCTCTCGACTTGCGGCGCTACGGGCGCAGCCTGCGTCCCGGCCAGATCCCCGGATTCATCACCGACCTCGCCGACTACGGGGAGGAAATCGATGCAGCATTGCACGTCATGGGTCAGGATGCCGGCGGCGGGGAAAACGACAGGGAGCTCGTCCTGCTGGGGCATTCAACCGGCGGGCTGACTGCAAGCCTGTGGGCGGGCAACAATCCGGGACGCGTCAGCGCCTTGGTACTGAACAGCCCCTGGCTCGAGTTCCAGGCCAGCGGCATTGTCCGGGCCGCCGTCGCCCCGTGGCTGGCCGCCGGTTCCCGGATCAATCCCACGAGGCCCTTGCCGACCATTGATCCCGGGATCTACACGCGCGCCGTATCCACCGCCTTTGGCGGCGAGTGGGACTATGACTTGGCGTGGCGTCCCGAACAGGGTTTCGCGCTGACCCCGGGGTTCCTCAACGCAGTGTTCACCGCACAGGCCCGGGTGGCCCGCGGACTGAATCTGGACTGCCCGGCCCTGGTGATGCTTTCGCAAAAGAGTTACCTCCAGCCGCGCTGGAGCGAGAACGCCAAAGCCGCAGACGTGGCACTAAATGTCCAGGCGGTCGCGGCGCGCGCCGTGGACCTCGGCCGGGAAGTTTGCATCCGTCGCATCGACGGGGCCTTCCACGACATCTTCCTCTCCCCGAGCGGCATCCGCGACGCTGCCTACTCGACCATGGGCAGGTGGGCGCAAGACACCCTGGATTCAACCCGCCGCGATTTGTGGAGCGACCTTTCCGTCTCCCAGACAGCCGGAGGCTGAACCGACAACAGCCAGGGTGACCCCCGGGCGGGGAATCCCATATTGCATGCGGCGGCATTTCTGGCAGACCTCGGTAAAAGACAGATGGGATTCGTCGCGCTCGGCCTTTCCCAGAAAAACCGACCACGTCCACTCGCTTTGTTTCGAAATCAATGCACGAGCCATTCCGATCTTCTGGAATACTGTCCGGGTGCAGAAGTCGTCCCGTTCAGATCGTGCGTTGAGAGGTGCTGTTGCCGCGTTGTTCGCGACAATGGTGGCTCTGTGTTCGCATGTCTTGGCTGGTGGCCAGGTGCCGGATCTCCTGGGCGTCATGTTGCCGTTGGCGGTCTCCGTCCAGGTGTGTATCTTGCTGAGCGGGCGACGTTTTTCGATCTTCAGGTTGTCGCTTGCCGTGGCATTTAGCCAGTTCTTCTTCCACGGGCTGTTCTCCTTGGGCGCTGGCCAGAGTAACGGCACGGCAATGGCCGCACAACATGAACATCTCATGCACACTGCCACCACGACGTCGCCAATTGCCCTGGAGGCAAGCCACCTTACACATGGCGACCCCATGCTGCTGGCCCACGTGGTCGCCGCCATCGCCACGGTACTAGTGCTCCACCGCGGCGAATCGATACTGTTCAGTCTCGCCGGCTTGGTTGACCTGTTCTTCCTGGGACTTCTGCGGTTCTTGATCGCCGCTATCCGCATCCCCGTGGTGTCCCGGCGCCCCCTCGTGCGTCGGACGGAACCGCTGGCATTCATTTCGGCTGTCTATGTAAATTGCGTGGCAAGACGAGGGCCTCCAGCCCTTTTGCTGGTGTGACTCAACCAGCGATTCTTGTTGCCATGCCCATGGCTTGGACATGAATCGTTTGCCGTCCTTGGGCTGCGCCCAGCGACTCCTTCTGCGTGGTCCCGGATTTGTCGGCCCCTCCCGGGCCTGATTGTTTCCGAGCGCCTTGGCTCCTTGCTAGTGCCGACGCATCATGACCGTGACATCGGCCTTCGTCGCTCCTAGCCGCGTCCATTCAGCCGCATCGGCGTGTAAGTCGCGAGTGTTCGCACCCTCGATGCGACGACGCTTGGTCGTGGCTGGCCTCCGCCACTCGCAGTTGCAGTTGCAGCAACCGTTGACTCATGCTTTCCCCTCGCCGAGCCCTGATCCCGGGGTCCATTCGTGCTGCCCTCCTGAGCGGAAGAAACATTGCCGTCAACTCCGCAACGTTTCTCATTCCGCCGGGATGCGCCCCAGGGCCAATGCATCGGCGAAACCCTCTCCACTTAAATTCTTCCCACTTCAAGGACTTCTCATGACTCTCCTGGACGCGACAACCCCGGAACCCGGGGCACCACAACCTGCACCCTCAACGGGAGCTTCCCGCAAGGGATGGTTCGGCCAATTCCTGCTGCGCCTGCACTTCTATGCAGGAATCTTCATCGGCCCGTTCATCCTCGTCGCCGCACTCAGCGGCGCACTCTACGCTCTGGCCCCGCAAGTGGAACAGGTCGTGTACGCAAAGGAACTCCACGCACCCACCGCCGAGGCCTACCTGCCCTTGGCGGCCCAGGTTGAGGCGGCCAACGCATACCTCAACAACGCGGAAAGCCCCGTGGCCGTGCGTCCCGCACCGAAGCCCGGGGACACCACGCGGGTGATGTATGCCGGGGAAAACCTCGGTCCCAGTGAAACCAGGGCCCTCTTCATCGACCCCGCCACCGCTGAGGTCCGTGGAGATCTCACCGCCTACGGATCGAGTGGGGCGCTGCCGCTACGGACATGGATCGACCAGCTGCACAGCAACCTGCAACTCGGCGAACCGGGACGCCTGTATAGCGAATTGGCCGCGTCATGGTTGGGCATCATCGCTCTGGCCGGCCTGGGCCTCTGGATCACGCGATTCACCAGAACCAACAGGAAAAAGGATCTCCTTCGCCCCAACAGCAAGGCCAAGGGATACCGACGACTGGTCAGCTGGCACGGTTCCCTCGGCATTTGGATCCTCGTTTTTGTGCTCTTCCTCTCGGTCACCGGAATCACCTGGTCGACCTACGGCGGCGCCAACGTCAGCGGCCTTCGCACCGCGCTCAATTGGAAGACCCCCTCGGTGAGCACCAACCTCACCGAGGCTCCCCAAGCCTCCGGTGGAGAACACTCGCATCACCAGGCGCCTTCGGCACCCTCTACAGGAGCCGTGGACCCCGCTGCCTTCGACACGATGCTATCCATCGCTCGTGGAGTGAACGTCAACACCGGACGGGTGGAAATCAAACCGCCGACAGCCGAAGGCAAGGCCTGGGTCGTCCAGGAAATCCAGCGTTCCTACCCCACCGAAGTTGACGCGGTCTCCATCAACGGGCAAACCCTGGACGTGGTCGACCGTGTCGACTTCAAGGATTTCAACCTTGCGTCGAAACTAACCCGCTGGGGCATCGATACCCACATGGGATCCATGTTCGGGCTCCCCAACCAGATCATCCTGTTCCTGGTGGCCTCATCCATCGCCGCGATGGTCGTACTTGGGTACATCATGTGGTGGAAGCGGCGCCCCACCAAGAACCCGGCGCAACGAATGGGCAACCCGCCGGCAGGAGGCGCGCTGCGACGCGCCCCTTGGTGGGGAACCGTACTTGTTCTTGCCGTGGCGCTGGGAGTCGGGTTGTTCCTACCCCTGATGGGGATCAGCCTCGCAGCGTTCGTGCTCGTGGATCTCATCCTCATGGGCCTCAGAAGCAAGAGGAAAACTCTACAGCCACTCACCTGAGGTATTGCGTAGCAATTTAATCCGCGACCACTGGAACCAGCGGGTGTCGTTCCTCCAAATCTCGATTCGAGGGACGACACCCGGTTTCACGCGCCACTGCCGGAAAACCTACGCTTCCTCTCACACTCTTTGGTCAATCAATTGTTTCGGTCACTCAATTGTTTCGGGCGAAAGGCCGGGCCCGACGGTGTGGAGCGACTGAAGCGAGACAATCCGGAGGAATCAGTCGCTGACTATTTGAACCGTAACTCTGGATTTCGGGGGAACCGATCGATTTCAGGCCAGCCGGGACGCAAGGTCCTCGACGCCAGGCCGAACCGGGTCGAATTGAGCGATGCAGTTGAACGGTTCTCCCCCCGACACCGGCACATCGATATCCTGATGCTCTCCCAAGACATTGAGCTGGCCTATGCCACCGACCTGTCGGCTGGAGCCATGGCTCCAGGGGCAGATGTACCTGGTTTCGTGCTCAAGGACCGCATTGCCCGGCTCGAAGTAATAATGGATGCGCTGGAGCGGATCCACTCCGGCGGGGTCGCGCTGGATCCGGAGATTGACTCAACGGCATTCAGCAAACCGCGCACCGACCCGCTGGCCGCACTCATGCGGCGGGAACTCTAGGTGCATTGCCTGTTGGCCGGGGCCGCACGAACGCAGGAATCGCCCAGACCTTGTTTCTTTCGGCACTTGCCGGGAAGAAGAACACTCCCCGATCGTCACCAAATGGGCCTTGCCTTCACCAAGATGACCACCGCGGGGAATTGGCAGTGTCGGCGTGGATCACAGCCGGGTCCAGGGGCTGCCGGATCCTGATGGGCAACCTGTAATTGGCGGTGTCCGCCCTGCAGCGCCTATGGCGCCGCATTACGGGGTGGTACCACCCATGGGACGGCACCACCCCGATGCATCCAGCTTTAGAAAGGCCAGTTGTTGTAAGTCGTGACCTGGCCGAAGCCGCCGGCCTGGCTGGCGCCATCCTGCTGGTTAGTCTGGTCGGCCGTTACGCCGCCAAGGAACACGCCGCCTGCCAGAACCATCGTTGCAAGCGCTGCGCCTATGAGCTTCTTCAAGGGAACTCCATTTCTATCGATATTGTGGGCACTTTCGAGGCTTCGCCCGTTCCACCGACACTTCACAAGGTCGGCCGCCCCAAAATCAAATCCTAGCTCCCACCTGAACATATGGGGCGTTAATCACAAAAATGAATCAAGATTTCTTAGAAGTTATGCACATCCCTATCCGGCAGAAAGGAGCCGAGGCCGGAAGTAACCGTTCCAATTGCAGCACCGTAATGCCCGCACATGGACCATAATTGAACAATGCACTCCCGCTCATTAGAAGCCGAAGCGTTCCGTTGCGAGGCACTCTTCCGAAAGGCTCGGCTAGCCGAGGACCAGCACCTGATTGCCGATGCCGCCGCAGCCTGCGCCCGCGCCTATGCGGCAATGGGCGAGACGTCAAAAGAATGGGATTTCATCTACATACTCGGTCAATCCGAAATTCTATCCGGGGCATACAGCGCGGCTTTGCGAACCTCCGAGCTCCTTTTGGGTTCCCCCGTTTCAGCATCAAACGCCGATTTGAAGGCTAGGGCGCTGCTCATGCGGGCATCCGCGCTGCGCAACAAATCCCAACATGTTCCCGCGATCGCCGCCGCCCGTGACGCGCTGACCGCATTGAACACAATCGACGGCCATTTAGGCATCCATGCGGAGGCTTACCAAGGGCTCATCGCCAGCCTCGTGGAAGCCGGGATGATCGATGATGCATGGAGCCTCAGGGAAGACTTGAAAGCGATCCTCGATCGCATCAGCAACTCCAAAGTCGCCAGCAGTGGATACTGGACGTTGGGCAATCTTGCTCTGGCCCACGGACGGCACACAGAGGGACTGGACTACCACGACCGCGCCAGCGAGCTACTGGCACCGACCAACGACATGCATGCGTGGGCGCGATTCAACAAGGCGACCGCCGATGTGCAACTACAGGCCGGGATTGCCAACGAACAAACGCTCGACTGCATTGACCGCGCCAAGCTGGCCTACGACATCATCGGTGGCAGCGAGCCTGAATTGATGGGTTTGGCCGTCACACGGGCGCGCTGGAGCCTGGCCGCAGGCGAACCGCTAAAGGCCTCGGAAGTCTTGCAGGAAGCATTTGACTCAGCGTCGGTCGAAGACGATTCCGAGCACATTTCGGCGCACCTGCTCTGGGCACAAATCCTCACCGAGCTGGGCCGCGAGGTCGAAGCCCAGCATGAACGCGACAAGGCCACCCACCTGCAGGGCCTGGCCGAGCAAGGCCGAAACTAGCGCCATCGGGCAACAGGACTCAGGAATGTTTCACCTGCCATAGCAAGAACGAAACCTCGCGTGGGCTCCGCCCACACGGTTTGACCCATCAGCGTGGGGCCATGCCGCAAGAGTCGGGAAGTTGGCTCAAAATGTGACATTGACTACACTGATTCAATGCATTCATTCCGTGGGGGTAGGAAATTTTGACGGTAGAAGTTGAGGAGGTTCGCACCACACCTGCCGTCGGAGCGCGACCATGCGAGGCGGTTTCCACTGTCACTGGCGAACATGGAGAGCTTCAGCTGGGAACGGGAAGTCAATCCAAGCCGACATCGGTCGTCGATTCCGATGCGTCGCGGTGCAGGACCGTCCAGGGACGTGCCGACCGTGCATCCGTCTTCTTCGGTTACGTTGCGAGCCGAGCTGTAGCGGTTTCCCAGAAGCTGGCGAGCCATCCGGAGCCCGCCGCGGAGAACGCTGGCCGTTCAGCGTCGCTGAACCAAGACCTCAGGCTCCGCGAGCAGGGTCTTCGCCGCCGCTGCGATCGATGGAGGTATGCAGGTGTCTAAGAGCGAACTTTCAGGTGCGGTCATCGACGAGGCAGGCCCGGAGACTCCCGCGGCCCGGCATGGCAACCCGCCATGCCTGTGGACATGGTCCGGATCCCAAGCCCGGATGGCATTCTTCGAGGATCACGTCCTCGAAGTCTGCTTCCAGCCGGGGACCATCCTGGCTCTGTCAACGTTGGAAGAAATGTTGGGATACTACGAGGAACGGGCCGATGAGGTTCACCCGCACCTCATCATCGATATTTCGGGCCTCGACGACGTGGATGCGGACGTGCCGTCGCTTTTCAACGCGCTGAGCCGAAACTTGCGGGTGGCCATGCTGGGGTCCGGACCGGCTGACCAGGTCCTGGCCCGTTTCTTCATGCGCAAGCTGGATGGCGACCGCACCTGCGCCTATTTCGAACGTCGGAGCGACGCCGTGGAGTTCGTGTTTCGAAGTGCCTAACCAATTTCCGACAGAGGGCATCGACCCTCGCATTGACCAAATTGTGGCGGCAATCTTGAAGATCGCCGACATGGACTTCGACACCGGGCTGCGCCCCGGCCCGCGTCGTGATGAGATCGATGCGATCATCATGGGCATCAACGCCATGGCCTCCGAACTCAAACTGACATACACGACGCTTGACCATCGCGTGGAGGTCCGGACGAGCATGCTGGAAAAGGCCCGCGACCAAATGGAGCTGCTTGCATACACGGACCCACTGACCCAACTGGCGAATCGTTCCGCGCTGATGCGCGACATCGAAATCGCACTGCAGGACTTGGAGGACGGCGGGCCCGCTCCAATCCTGTTGCTCCTCGACCTGGATGCCTTCAAGAGCATCAATGACACCCATGGCCATGCCGTCGGAGACCATGTCCTGCGCGAACTTTCCGCCAGGCTACGCTCCAGTGTCAGGTCGCAGGACCTGATTGCCCGGCTGGGAGGCGACGAATTCGCAGTGCTTCTTCGTTCCCAGGACCACGGGGCCTTCGAACTGGGGCAACGAATCGTCCGCACCGTGAATGAACAAATGGTTGTGGACGGCATCAGTCTTGCACCCGGCGCGAGCCTGGGCATTGCGGTGGCAGTCGCCGGGCAGGATGCCGACCGTCTCCTGCTCGAAGCGGACACGGCCATGTATACAGCCAAGCAGTCCCGCACGTCCAAGGTCCACGAATTCGAGCCCTACATGCTCTTTGAGCGGCAGCAAAAGGCCATCATGGTTGCGGACCTGCGCAAAGCCCTGGGCACCGAACAAATCCTTCCGCACTACCAGTCGCTGGTGTCCCTGCAGGACGAAATCATCCTCGGCGCAGAGCTTCTGGTTCGGTGGGAGCGTCCCGAGTACGGATTGACTCCACCCGGCGAATTCCTCGCGGTCGCGGAGGAAGCCGGCATGATGGGTGCCATCACGGAACAGCTGTTGGATGAGGCGTTGAAGGACGTCAGCCGCTGGCGCACGCTCGGATTGGTCGACGATGATTTCACGGTCCATCTCAATGTGAGTTCACGGGAACTGCATCTCCTGGGGTTCCCCGACATCATTCGCGACGCGCTTCGCCGCCATGGCTTGCCCGCCTCCACCTTGGCCCTGGAAATCACCGAGGACAAGCTCATGACGGGCGACCGGCTGCATAAATACACCTTGCTGGCGCTGCGGCAGATGGGTGTGGAGGTGTACATCGACGATTTCGGGACGGGATATTCCTCCATCAGCTACCTGCGCCAGTTGCCGGTTGCGGGTGTGAAGATCGACAAATCGCTGGTCGACGATGCAGACACCGACCCCCAGCAGGAAAAATTGCTGATGGCCGTCTCGTACCTGATCGAAGCGTGCGAGCTGGCGTGCGTCGTGGAAGGCGTGGAAACACGCGGGCAAGCAGACAAGCTTCGGGAAATGGGCTTTGAGTACGCCCAGGGATACCTCTTCGGCAAGCCGATGAGCAGTGAGGATTTCACGGCGCTGCTGTCGGCCTGACCACTTGGCAAGGATCCCGGCTTGGATCGCGCGCCTGCGGAACAGGACCGCAGCTCAGGCTATACGTCCGCGTCCGGATAGATGCTGCGTGTTTCCGTGCGTCGGTTCCTGCCATGGACCCAGTCCGAAGGATAGATCTTCGGCAGGATCTTGGAGACGGACAGCGCCGCATACATCAGGGTATTGATGGCGACGAAGGTTGCCCAAACGGCAAACCATTCGCTGTGCAGCAGGGATTCGGGGAGAACCAACCCTGTGGGTAGTGCCAGACTCATGCTGCGTCCACTTTCACTTCGGCTTTTGATTCATGCTGCAGGTGCGTCCATGCTGCCCGGCGGCCCACGGCACTGTCGATGATGCCCTTGACGTAAACCACGTTCAAGTACATGTCGAAGCAGAGCTCGGGGACCAGCAGCAATGCCAGCAATCGGGCGCGCCACCCGCCCTTCCACACCGTGACCAAGCGTTCAATGGTGAACACCACCCCGAGGCCCAGCCAGAATGGGAACCAAATCCAGCTGTCCAACGCCAGTGCCATGACAAGCAGCAGCGCCAGATAGGAAAACAGTGCGATGACTCCATAGCCGATGCCCAGTTGCTGTGCCCAGTAGCGCAGGGTCTGCGGTGTCATGCCATAGGCACCGAGGTTTTCCAGGGCGCCCCGCTGCCAACGCAGGCGCTGGTTCCACAGCGTGCGCCAGGTCGGCATCAGTTCTGTGACCACTGTGCATTCCGAAGGGGAGACAGTCAAAGCACCCAGTGATTTCAGCGCAATTGTCAGTTCGTTGTCCTCGGTCAGAGCAGCGGTGTCGTAGACGTCGCCGGGGATTCCCGGCAGCGCACTTCCCCTGTTCGCGGCCACTGCGCGCAGGGCAACCGGCCTGAACAACGAGGCTGTACCAGTCAGGACGAACACGCGGCCGCGGCGGCGCTTCAGCTCGCGTGAATACCTGATGTATTCGTTGCGCTGGAACTGCCCGATCAATCCGTGGCCAGGTTCCCCGTAGAACAGGCCGCCTACGGCCATCAGCGCCCGGTCGTTGGCGAATCGTGAAGCTGCCACTTCCAGGAAGCCGTCGTCAAGTTGGGTGTCGGCATCCATGATCATGACAATGTCGTTGTCGCCTTGGAAGGGAAGTATGGTCGACAGCACCTGGTTCAGGGCCCCGGCCTTCTTCTGGGAGTTGCCAACACTTGGCATGACTTCCACACCGCGCTCTACGGCGATGCGCTCGGTGCCGTCGGTGCAGTTGTCCGCCACCACGATGACTCGATCGGGCGGGTGCGACTGTGAAAACAGCGAATCAAGCGTGCCCGGAAGCGAGGCTTCCTCGTTGTGCGCCGGAAGCAGCACGGTGATCGTGATGGGACCGGCAAATACGCCGCGGGTTTTGTTCATGATCAGCTTGGGTGCCAACGGGGTTGCAGTCACGTCGCCGGAGCGCCGATAGCGCGTGGCGATTCGGCGCTCGACAATGGCAATGCCGGCCGCCAGCAACAATGCCAGCGCGATGGCCGTGTACATGATGGCTTGGTCGGGGGCCTGGGAATCGTAGAGGATGCTCCACAAGCCAAAAAGCGTCCCCCTGGTGGTGACGCCCTCGTCCGCGTGCAATTTGGTTGCCACGGCAAACATCAACAGGGCCGCGGCCACAACGACCACCACGGCGATGATGACACCTGCCCAGCGGCTGAAATTCGACTTGTTCACGCGTGGAATCCTAGTGGACGCCCGTGTGCTTTCCCTGCCGTGTCCCCGACTTTGACCACTGGGTATTCAGTATGTGACGGGAAAAGTCGCATGTGTCCACGACTTGGGCAGCAATCCACGCAGGTCCCCTCATTTTCCCGCATGGTCCTGTCGTAGATTGGGTGCATGAGCGCAATCGAGGAAACGTTTTCCATGGCCGTCGGCGACACAGGGGTTTCTGCCGTTTTCGCCAACCCTGCTGGATCCGTGGCAACCGTCGTCGTGGCACACGGAGCGGGTGCCGGCATGGACCATCCCTTCCTCACCGGGTTTACAGGAGCCCTGAACGAACACGGCATAGCCACGATGCGCTTCAATTTTCCCTACAGCGAGGCGGGAAAGAAGTTTCCCGATCGGCCGCCGACCGCGATCGCCACCTGGAATGCCGCCATGGATGCCGCGAAGCAGCGGGCCGCCGAACAACCGGTCTTCGCCGCGGGAAAGTCGTTCGGCGGGCGCATGGCTTCCATGGCGGTGTCCGAGGGCATGGAAACGGCCGGGCTTGTCTTCCTGGGCTACCCGCTGCATGCGCCGGGCAAGCCCGAAAAGCTCCGCGACGGGCATCTTTACGGGCTCGACGTGCCCATGCTCTTCCTGCAGGGAACGCGCGATCCGTTTGCCCTGCCGGGCGAGTTGGAACCGGTGGTTGAACGCATCGGACCCAACGCCGTCATGAAGTGGTTCGAAGGAGGGGACCATTCCTTCAAGGTTGCCCGGTCAAAGCGCACGCCCGAGCAGGACGGCGCCGGGCTGGCCGGTTCCGTGGCGGAGTTCGTCCTCGCCAACAGCTGAGCGGTCGGTGAGGAAACCCGCACTAGAGCATCGGCACGACCAGGTCCCGGACCTGCTTGCGCAGGATCTTGCCGAGCATCGAGCGCGGCAAGTCGTCGATGGCCACGATCCGCTTGGGAACCTTGTAGCCGGCGAGCGCGCCGCGGCAGTGTTCGCGCAGGGCGGTCTCATCCAGGGTTGCGCCGGGCTCGAGCTCCACCGCGGCGACCACCATTTCCCCGCCGTTTTCCAGGGGCCTTCCCACCGCTGCCGCGTCCTTCACGTCAGGGTGCTGGCGAAGCACCGATTCGACCTCGGTCGGCGAGACATTGAATCCGCCGGTGATGATCAGTTCCTTGGCCCGGTCCACGATCGTCGCGAATCCGTCGGCATCCACAGTCACCACGTCCCCGGTGCGCAGCCATCCGCCGGGCAGCAGCACCGCGTCGGTTTCCTCGGGGTTGTTCCAGTAACCCCTGAACACCTGCGGCCCCTTGACCAGCAGCTCGCCGGGCTCGCCCTGCGCGACCTCGATCTCCGGGTTGCCCAGCTTCACGACCTTGATCAGGGTGGAGGGGAACGGCAGGCCGATGGTTCCGGGCTTCCGCGTGGTGTGCAGCGGGTTGCCCAGTGCAACGGGAGAGGTCTCGGTCATCCCGTAGCCCTCCACCAGCGGTCCGCCGGCAACCGACTCCCACAACTGAGCGACATCGACCGGCAGGTTCATGGCGCCGGAGATGCAGTACTTGGCCGAGCGCAGCGAAACGCCCTTTTCCCGGGCGGCAAGAACCGTGCGCTCGTAGACCGGCGGCACGGCGCTGAAGATCGTCACGGGGGATTTCTTCATGGCGGCCAGGATCAGGTCCGGGTCGAACTTCGGGAAGAGCACGAGCAGCCCCTGCTTACGCACGCCAAACGTCAGGTACATGGTCATGCCGAAAGCGTGGAACATCGGCAGGACCGCATAGAAGATTTCCTCGCGCGGCCGGGCACCCGGCATCCACGCTTCGCCCTGCAGGGCATTCGAGTGCAGGTTGAAGTGGCTGAGCATCGCCCCCTTGGGGCGCCCGGTGGTTCCCGAGGTGTACTGGATGACCGCCAGGTCCTGGACGCCGGGGTGGGCGTGGCCGGCATCGAGCGGTCCATGGCCCAGCAGCGACTTCCACGTGGTGGTTCCCGGGGCGGGTGCGCTCAGCGCGGCCCTGGTGGTGCGCAATGACTTCACCGGCAGATTCAGGACCAGGCGCTTGATGGAGGGGAAGGCGTCCAGCAGGTTCACGGAGACCACGTGGTCGGGCTGGCTTCCCTCGGGGAATTCCTCGATGGCCGCAACCGTCTTGTCCCAGGCGATTGCCACCCGCGCTTGGTGGTCCTCGAATTGGCCGGCCAGTTCACGGGAGGTGTAGAGCGGGTTGTGTTCGACGACAACCGCGCCAAGGCGCAGGATCGCATAGAAGGCAACGACGTGTTGGGGGCAGTTCGGCAGGATCAGGGCGACCCTGTCCCCCGCTTTGACGCCCAGCCGGCGCAGGCCTTCCGCAGCCTGGGCGACCTGCTTGCCCAGCTCCGAGTAGCTGGTGCGGCGGCCGAAGAATTCGGTGGCGGGGCTGTCGCCGGCCTCGGCGACGGAGTGCTCAAACATCTTGCTCAACGGTTCGGTGGGGAGATCGATCTGCGCTGGGACACCCGGCTGGTAGTTCTTCACCCAGGGCTGCATATCTTTGTTCTCCATCCCCCAATCATTCCACCGTTCCAGGCCGCGGTTTCGCCCCCGAGTTGCAGTTTCGCTCTCGGCCCGGCCGGCCGTCGGATCAATTTCGCAAGGCAAACCCGCGGCGACCGGGTGCCTGGCTTTAGGCACCGGGAGACCCCTGCTGTGGTTGCCAGGTTCGCTCCCGGTTTCTGCGCAGGCGCGGAAATTCGGGGCCAAATGGCAACAATTAGTCCAAATTTTCGAACCATAACGGTCCGAATCATGGACAATGGGAACGTGACGACGCACAAGGCCGGTCCCATCCAAGATCAGCTGCCACTTTCGGATGCGGACGCCCCCGACGAAGGGCATGCGCTTCCCGGTCGGGAGCTGGCTGAACTGCGTGCCGAAAACGCCAGGCTCCGGCGGCTGCTGGAAATCAGCGACCATGAATCGCATGCAGCGCGCGAGGCCCAACCCGAGCTGGCACTTCACGCCGACGGCCCGGTGACCAGCCGCTCCCCCGCAGAAACGAAGGTTGCCTTCTACCAGTCGCTTTTCCGCGCCCGCTCCGATATCTACGCCCTGCGCTGGGAAAACGCCAAGGCCGGGAGTTCGGGTTGGGTGCCTGCCGTCGCCGGAGGCTGGCGCAAGTGGATGGACAGGGAAAACGCCGACTACCTGCGGTTGACCCCCGCCGCCGTCGAGGCGCACTTGCGCGGTTCCGAACACCTTGGCCTGTACCCGCTGACCAACAACGACGGTTGCTACTTTGTCGCGGCAGACTTCGACGGCGCTGCGGCCCTGCTCGACGCCCTGGCCTACACCAAGGCTGCCCGCTATTTCCAGATCCCCGCGGCCCTCGAAATTTCGCAGTCCGGGCGCGGGGCCCACGTCTGGATCTTCTTCACCCAGGAGGTGCAGGCCGCCGACGCCCGTGCGTTGGCCAGCGGGCTGCTCGCCGAGGCCATGAACATCCGCGGGTCGATGTCGTTGAAGTCCTACGACAGGCTTTTCCCCTCCCAGGACCGTCACACAGGCAAGGGCATGGGCAACCTCATTGCCGCCCCGCTCAACGGAAAGCGCCGGCAGCACGGAGCCACGTTGTTTCTGGACACCGGCACGCTGGAACCCTATGCGGACCAGTGGGCCTATCTATCGACGCTGGGGAGGTTGAGCCCGGCCGAGCTCGGCCGGATGGTCCGCAGGCTTCCGGCGCCCGTCACCGGCGCGAAAACCCGATTCCGGGCGCCCGCCGCGACGAAAATCGTGCCGCGGACCGCCGCGCTGGTCCATGCGGAGATCGGCTCCCGCATCACGGTGCGCGCCGACGACCTGGGCCCGGCCATGGTCAGCGCGCTGAAACATGCGGCCTCCCTGCCCAACCCGATGTTCTACGAAAAGCAACGGCAGCGCCGCTCCACCTGGGACACCCCGCGCTTCCTCACCAGCTACGACGAAACCCTCGACGGCGACCTGATCCTGCCGCGCGGGGTGCGCCCCCTGCTGGAGGAACTGGTGCACAGCGCCGGCAGCACACTGCAGCTTGAAGACCACCGGGACCAGGGCACCGCCCAGCAGTTCTCCTTCTTCGGGGAGTTGCGCGACGGCCAGCGCCAGGCGGTCTCCCACGCGCTGGAGCACGACCTGTCGCTCATTGTTGCCGCCCCGGGTTCCGGGAAAACCGTCATGGCCCTGGCGGTGGCCGCCGCGCGCAACACCAGCACGCTGATCCTGGTGGACCGCAAGGCGCTGGCCGACCAGTGGCGCGCCCAGGTGCTTGCCCTTTTGGGCGTCAAGGCCGGACAGCTGGGAGGCGGGCGCACCAAGTTGCGCGGTGCCATCGACGTGGCGCTGCTGCCCACGCTGGCCCGCAAGAAGGACGTGGCCAAGCTGTGCTCCGGGTACGGGCAGGTCATCGTCGATGAATGCCACCACGTTCCGGCCGCCGCATTCACACATGTCATGAACCAGATCCCCGCCGCCCGCTGGCTCGGGCTGACCGCCACCCCGTACCGCCGGGACGGGTTGGAGGAACTGATCTTCCACCAGCTGGGCACCCATACCCACGAATTCACCAAGGTCCTGCCGGGCCAGCTACCCGATGCCGTTGAACAGGTTCCCGCGCCGTCCCTGGAGCTGCGGCTCCACGAAACCGCCTACGACTACTCGGGGGACGCCGTTGCCGGGGAACCCGGCGGGCTCCATGAAATCTACAGGGACCTCATGGCCGATCCCGGGCGTCTGGCGCAGATCGTTGACGACGTGTGCGCGGCGTACGCCGGCGGAGCCAAGGCACTGGTGCTTTCCACGTGGAAACGCCACCTCGACTTGCTGGCGGCCGGCCTGCGGGAGCGGGGCATCGAACCGGTGATCCTGACCGGCGCGTTGAAGGGCCGGGAGCGGACCGCAGCGGTTGCAGTCATCGAGGCCACGGCCGCGGAGTCGCCCATCGTGGTGCTGGGAACCGGGTCGCTCATCGGCGAGGGTTTCGACGCCCCCGCGTTGGACACGTTGTTCCTGGCCGCACCCATATCCTTCAAGGGCAGGCTGGTCCAGTACGTGGGCCGGGTGACGCGCAGCCATCCGGGCAAGGAGGTTGCGGTGGTGCACGACTACCACGACGTGCTCACCCCGGTGCTTGCCTCCTCGTGGTCCAAGCGCCGGGCCGGTTATGCGGACATGGGCTTCACGCTGCCCAAAGCCTGAGCCGGATCGCGCACCGGGCCGGTGTTCAGCGGCCTTGGACCACCGCTTCGCCGTTGACGCTACGCACCGTCCAGGGCCCCTCGTCGTTGTCGAGCAGGGAGACCGAGCCGTTGAGGATCGTGTCGAATTTGTATCCGGCGAGCGCGGAAAGTGTGTAGCGAATGATGGTTCCGTGGCAGACGATGGCAACGTTCTTGCCGGGCAAGTCCGCTGCGATCAGCTCGATGGCCTTGCGTCCGCGGGCCACCACCGAGTCAAGCACTTCAATTCCGCCGCCGTCCTTGTTTGGCCACAGTACCTCCCAGTCCTCGTCCCGCATGCCCTCGGCCTGGCCGTAGTCGCGTTCGATGAGCTCGTCATAGCTCCGGCCCAGCTCGATGCCCAGTCCGGCGGAGATGATTTCGGCAGTCTCGCGCGCCCGGGACAAGGGCGAGCTGACAATCGCGTCCCATTGCCCCGCACCGAGCACCGCCGCCGCATCGCGGGCCTGCTGCCGCCCGACGTCGTTCAGCGGGATGTCGCTGGAGCCCTGCAGGCGACCTTCGGCGTTCCAGTTGGTCTGTCCATGGCGAATGAATCCTAGTTTCATGGGTTCATTCTCTGCCCGCGCGTCCCCGGGCCGCCACTTCGCGACGCCCCGCGAACTACCCGGCGTCGAGGGGCACCACGGAACCGGTCACGGTGTCTGCACCGAATGCCTGTTCCCAGCGCCGCCCGCCCGTCTCGAGCACGCAGCGGATTTCGGCCCGGCCACGCTCCACGTCCGCGGCGGTCACCGTGTAGGTCGGCGTGAAATACAGGGCTTGGCTCCCGGCGTCCACTCTTGCGGCGGGGAAGCCGGCAGCCAGGTCGCCGTCGAAGTTCCCATCCAGCGTCGCCTCGACCGTTTCGCTGCCGTGGTTCCTGAAGCGACCGGTGAAGGCCAGGATGTCCCCGGCCCGAAGTCCGGGCGCGGCGGGTCCGTAGTTCGCGTCCTGGGCCTCGCGGGTCCCCAGGATCTGGTCCCCGTCCCCGTATCCCTGCCCGATTTCCTTCCACGTGTGCACGCCCCACTGGGCAGGTTCCGCGGAAATGACGTGGGATTCCCCGACGCTCGTCCAGGTCTCAGGACGGCCGGGGGTGATCGAGCGCAGCACCATCGAAAATTCCCCGCCGTCGTCATCGACATACGATTCGGCCGCGGCCCGCAACGATGCAGGCGTCAGGGCTTCCGAATCCAGCCTGGCAAAGACGATTTCGCTGTAGCCGTTGGCCTCGAAGAGAACGCCGAACGACCCGTCCGCGAGCACGGCGCCGGTGGAGTACGCGCTGGACCCGGGACAGATCGCCGCCACCGGCCGCCATTCGGCGCCCTCGTCGAGAGACATGCTGAGCACCGTGTTGCGGCGCAGGTCGGCGTCCCTGTTGTTGGTGGCCAGCAGCACGCCGGGGCCGGCGCCCTGCCCCGGAAGCCCGAACACGCTTCCGTTGTCGCTGGGATCCGGCAGGCTCGGCACCGGCGCCGGCGGCCCGTAGCTGTGGCCGCCGTCCGTGGACAGCGCCTGCAACCTGGCGCCGTGTGCGCGCGAATTCAGCAGCACGCGACCGCCGGAAAGCTCGACGACCTTGTTTTCGTTGGCCTCGCCGGCCATGGCCTCCCCGAGCGTCCAGCTTTCGCCGTGGTCGTCCGAGTAGGCGGAGGCGGCGCGGATTTCGCCATGCAGCAGGATGACCATCTGCTGGACCAGCCGCCCCGCCCACGGCCCCTCCTGCAGCTGGATCCCGGATCCGGCTGCGGCAAAGAGGCCGGTGATGCCCGCGCGCTTGAGCTGCCCGGTGATGCGGCGGTGCGTCCAGCTCAGGCCGTCGTCGTCCGAATGGGACACGTCGACGTGCTGCACCGCGTCCTCGGGCGTCAGGCCCTCGACCGCCTCGAAGAACCCGGCGTGGGTGCCCGCCGCGTGGAAGCAGAAGATCCGCCCGGTGACCCGGTCCACCAGCAGGCTCGGATCGCCGAAGCCCTGCAGTCCGGTGCCGGTGCGGATCTCGCGCTGCACTTCCCAGTTCAGTCCGTTGTCGAGGCTGCGCCGCAGCAAAAGGTCGATGGTGTTGGGCAGGTCGTCGAGGTTGGGTCGTCCGTCGTAGGCGGCCAGGACGGTCCCGCGGGTGGAAACCGCCAGCGCGGGAATCCGGTATTGGCGGTGGCCGCCGACGCCGCGTGCGGCGAGAACCTGGTGGGAGAATCCGTGGGAAGCATTGGGCATCCTTCAGATCTACCCTTGTCGGAACCTGGAACCAAGTTGGTTCGGCTTGGTTACGGGCCGTTGACGTGGGCCACCCATCAAAGGACGTGGCCCAGCGCCGCGCCGCTGGCTATTCTCCGCGCCACAGCGGCAGAGGAACCAACCCACTGTTTCTTCCCGCCTCATCCAGAATGTGACCAAGCCGCTTGTAGTAGCGGATTACCGCCTGCCGAGAGATCACGGTGCTTCCCGGAGCGCGAGTTGCCAGCTCCCGCTCGTGGCCTTGGACTTCCAGATAGTCGCGAACCCACAACGTCACCACGAGGTTTTGGGCGCCCAAGACTTGTGCGCTGAGGCGGCAACTTGGCAGTTCCGAGAAATACCGGCCCACCGCGTCAACATGGGTGGCGGGAACGTTGAGGACGAGCGTCACCTCCCGCATGCCTTGTTGAAAGTCCATCGACGTATCGCACCTGAGCGCCATGTAGCCGGCTGCGAGGAAGCGTTCCAGCCTTCGTCTGGCCGTTTGTGGCGAGACCATGCAAGCGGCACCCATTTCCGCCCAAGTGGCCCTCCCATCGCGGGCGAGTTCCTCCAACAAGAGCGCATCGAGCCCGTCTGGTTGAAACTCGGGCGGCGGCGGCTGGGCGCTGGCGGCAATGAGCTGCGCGCGCCCGGGTTCCAGGGTGCCGCTGCGCCAGTCGGCGGCCTGCCTGTATAGCTTGGTGATGAAGACGATCTCTCTTTGTGTGACCCCCGGTAAATCAGCAAATGCGCCCGTGAGAATATCCATCAAGGCCTCATGACTCGACGCAAAGCAGTCGATGAACAGATCGTGCGACCCCGACACCAGGGATACCGTGCCGAAAGCCGGTTCTGCGCAGAGGCGGCTGACAATGGCCTCGAGCTCAGCGGGCACCGAGGACACATAAATGAACGCCGACCACCCCACGCTGGGGTATCGCGGCCCCGGAGCGGGAGTGATCCAGGCCAGCCCCTGCTCCGAGAGGGCGTTCCAGTGACGGGCAACGGTGGGAGCGGAAAGGCCGAGCGCATCGGCGACCCTGGACCAGTCAGCGCGGGGATTGACCTGCAATGCATTGACGATTTCGAGGTCAAGTTCTGAGATCATGGTCGATTCTTACATATTGGTAGTCCATCTGGTGATTTCAAACAGTTTGGGAACGCAATGCGGACGCAAAGATAGCGTTGTGACTCGCGCCACTCGGGCGCAAGCGTCCCAAACCAAAAGGAATCGCATGGTAAACAAGACAGCGCCACCGGCCGCGGCGGCCATTGCGCGACGAACCATCTTGGGCATGATCGTGGCGATGGCCCTGATCGAATCGCTCAGCGGCGTCACCCAGGGATACTTGAATCCCATCTTGCCCGCGCTCGGGCCCGTTTTTTCGATCGACGATCCGACGATCAACGGCATCTTCCTGATCTCAAATGTCAGCTTTGCCGTGCTCACGCCGATTATCTCGCGGCTCGGCGACAGCTATGGATACCGGCTTGTGCTTCGTTGGTCGACGGGCGCTGTCACGCTTGGGGTGCTCCTGATGGCCCTGTGGCCGTCTCTGTGGACAGTGACGGTGGGCGTTGTCATGCTCACCTGCGTCGTTGGGTTCATCCCGCTCATGATGGGCATTTTGAGAGTCACCAGCCCGGGATATACCCGCACGGGAGTCAGCGTCATGATCGGTGTGCTGATGATCATGGTTGGCGCGGGCGGTCTGCTGGCCGGAATCGTCGGCGTCACCGATCCGACTCTGGGTTTCTGGGTAGCGGTCCCGTTTGCCGTAGCGGCACTGGTGTGCTCCTTCCTACTGCCCGATGCCGGGACACCCACGAGGGAGGGGCTCGCCGTCACACCGCTGCTGGCTTGTTCATTGGGACTGATTGGCTTTGTGGTCGCACTTTCGATGGGCCCGGATTGGGGCTGGCGGGACATCCGGACCATCGGTTGCGGATTGCTGGGGCTGGCGTTGCTGGCGGCTTGGGTCGTGCTTGACAGCCGGAACCCGGGTGGCGGAAAGAGGTTCATGGACCTGCGCATGCTCGCGAACCCGCGGATCCGCGCCGTATCGCTGGCCACGTTCTTCTTCGGCTTCGCGTCCATCAGCTACTTCGGCACGAACGGGATCTTCTTGCACGCGAACCCGGACAAGGCGGGTTACGGATTCGCTCTTAGTCCGTTCATGATTGCTATCGTCCTTGCCGTTGCATCGGTGTTCTCACTGATCTCCTCATTGTCGACCGCACCGCTACTGAGGATATTCGGCGAGCGTTCGACCCTGGTCTTCGCAGGCCTCCAGCTGGCAGGCGGCTTCGCGGTCATGGCCGTGGCACATGCTTCCTTTGTGGCGTACTGTGTCGGGTTTGCGATGTTCAACCTCAGCTTGGGGATGTACCAGGCGGCGACTCGATCGCTCTCGGTTGAGGGTGTGCCGCTGGAGGAGACCTCTACCGCGGCCGGCCTCAATGAGCTGGCGCTCTCAGTGGGCATTGCGGTTGGTGCGGCCGTGGTGAAAATGATTTCATCGACGTTCGCCGTCTCTGGTCACATTAGCGAGGGTGGCCTCATCGCAATCTGGGGAGCATTGGCCGTTGCCGCACTGGTCGCAGCGGCAGCCTCCGCCAGCTATCCCAAGCGCAAGGCCTCCGGGGTCCTGGCATGAGCGCATCTGTCCAGCCAACCGATTTTCCCCAGAAGCCGGAAGTGATCCCGGCCTTGGACGCCGGGATCGAGGGCAGAGTGGCAGCAGCCTTGGAGCACTGGCAATCCGATGTTCTTGGCTTGAGCCATGCGATACATGCCGATCCCGAGCCCAGCGGGGAAGAGTTTCGTGCTGCGGACCGGGTCTCCACGCTGCTGAAGAAGGCCGGCTTTACTTTCGATGCGGTCCAGCCCGACTTGCCGGCCGCTTTCAGTGCGCGGTTTGGGTCCGGGGAGCTGGTGGTGGCGCTCTGCGTCGAATACGATGCCCTGCCGTTCATTGGACACGCCTGTGGGCACAATGTGAACGCGGCTTCCGCCGTGGGTGCTGCCCTGGGTCTGGCTGCCGTGGCCGTGGAGCTTGGCATCGCCGTCAAGGTGCTGGGCACGCCGGCCGAGGAGACCACCGGCGGCAAGGTGGACCTGATCAACGAAGGCTTCTTCGCCGATGTCTCAATGGCGATGATGGCCCATGCCGGTTCCCAGGACGTGGTGGGTGGCAGCTCATTGGCCGTGTGCATGTGGGACGTACTCTACGAGGGCCGCCCTTCGCACGCAGCAGCAGCACCGGAGGAGGGCATCAATGCCCTGGACGCATTGGTTGTCGCGCAAACCGCAGTCGCCCTGGCGAGGCAGCAGCTTCCGCAGGGGTCCATCGTGTCGCTGATTGTTACGGAGGGCGGGAGCGCGGTCAACGTCATCCCCGAACGCGCCCGGGCCAGCGTGGAAATGCGATCGCCCAGCATGGCCAGCTTGCGCATCATCGAGGGACGGGTGCGGCGTTGTATGGAGGCCGGTGCACATGCCAGCGGCAGTTCCCTCACGATTACCCCCACAGGCCACCCCTTTGTGGAACTGCGGCAGGACCCTTACTTGTCCGAGGCCTACCGCAAGTCGATGGCTGCCCGGGGGCGGGACGTCCTTTTCAGCACGGAACCAGTGGCATCCACCGACATGGGCAACGTCTCCCATTTGGTGCCAAGCATTCACCCGTTGCTGGGGTACGACGTGGGCGGCGCCGTCCATCACACGGCAGAGTTTGCCAGCCACGGGGTGTCGGCATCCGCAGACAGGGCGGTGCTCGACGGCGCCTTCGGCCTGGCCATGGCCGCCAGCGCAGCGGCAGCCGATCCCCGGCAACGAGAACGGCTGCTCAGCAACCCCCAAGGCTGATCCGGCCACCATCCGGATCAAATCCGGGCACCTGGACTAAACGCCGTTGGCGGTTGCCCGTATTAAATACGGGCAACCGCCAACGGCGTTGTTTGCGCACGGAGGCGCCTGCTTCTACCCCGACAGGCCTTCGTAGACCACGCTGTCGGTCTCGAGGTTTTCGTTGATGTTGGCCGGCATTAAGCACACCGGTTTGGCGCTGACTGGCTCGCTCGGGCACACGGCCTCAAGGGGGCGCCACGGTCCAGGTTTCCACGGGCAGGACCGCCGGCGCACATACGTAGGCAGCAACCGGAAGCCCATGGCCACGATGCGCCCGCCGCCGACGCCATCCATGTAAAGCCCGATGGGGGCGTGGCCGCGGATCCGCGGCCACGCCCTCGTCGTCGTTGCGCCGGACGGCGATCTAACGCAACGGGTTGAAGTGCCGCATCACGGCCGGAACCGATTCCCCGGTGATCGATGCGGCAAGCATCTTGCCGGTCAGCGGGCCCAACGCCACGCCCCACATGCCGTGCCCGCCAGCAACGTGCACGCGGGAGGAGCGGGTGGCGCCGATCAACGGCAGCCCGTCGGTGGTGCAGGGGCGGGATCCGACCCATTCCTCCTGGCGGTCCTCCCAGTTGATGCCGGTGAACAACGGGGAGGCCGCGGCGACGATGGCCTCGATGCGCTTGGGCTCCAGCGGGTGGTCGGCATCCCGGAATTCCATGGTGCCCGCCACGCGGAACCTGTCGCCCAGCGGGGTGCAGGCCACGCGCTGCGCCGGGAAGTAGATCGGGTGGGTCGGCATGACCTCGGGCACCACCGTGAAGGAGTACCCTCGGCCGGCCTGGACCACGCGCTTGACGCCGAACTTCTTGGCGAGCTGGCCCAGCCAGGCACCGGAGGCGATGACCACCGAGTCGGCGTGCTGGATCCGGCCCTGTGCATCCACCACCTCCACGCCGTGGGCGTGCTCGCGGATGTCGACCACGTCGAAGCCGGTGACGATGTCGGCCCCGCGCGCCACCACCGAGTCGGCAAGCGAGTCCATGAACTTCGGCGGGTTGATGAAGCGCTGGTCGTGGATCTGCACGCCGGCCTTGACCCCGTCGCCGAGCGTCGGTTCCATGGCACGGATATCGTCGGCACTGAGCAGGTCGAATTCGACCTTGCCGCCGGAGGCGCGGATGCCCTCGAATTCGTGCAGCAGGGCGTCGCGGTCCTTGAGGTTCTTGAAGCCGGTGAGGAACGGTTCGGCGGGCTTGGTCTTTTCGCTCATGCCCGTGGACAGCGCCACCGAGCCGGCTCCCGGATCCGCGCCCCATGCATTGGCCTCCGCAGAGTTGCGGGCGCTCTTGGTGATGGTGCTGCCCTCGGCAAGTTCATCGAAGGCGTCCAGGCCCGTGGCGCCGATCTCGCTGAAGACGGCCATGGCCTCGCGCCACTTCCCTGGCGTGCAGTGCCGGGCGAAGCCAAGCAGGAAGCGGATCAGCGATGGCTTGGCCGAGAGCGGGATGTACAGCGGCGAGGCCGGATCGAACATCGTCTTCAGCCCGTAGGTCAGCACCGACGGCTCGCTGAGCGGAAGCGTGAGGGCCGGGGTGAGCCAGCCGGCGTTGCCCCAGGAAGATCCCGCGGCCACGCCCTCGCGGTCGACGACGGTGACCTTGACGCCGCGTTCCTGGAGGTACCAGGCGGTGGAAAGCCCCACCATGCCCGCACCGATGACAACAACATGCTCAGGGGTCTGCGTAGTACCCATCTCTGGCTCCAATCTGAATTCATGGTTGCGGCCGCCACGGCACCTCGCTGTGCTCCCGCGGCCGGGAAAATCTTGGGGTGGCCGTGACGGGGCCGGCCCGGTCCCACTAAGCCAGGCCGGCCCCGTCACGATTCTTGCTGGAAGACGTCAGGGTTTAGACGTAGTCCTTGTACTTGTCCAGGTGGCGGACCGGGGTGGAGAGTGCATCGCGGCGGAACGGGTCGCCCAGTTCGCGGGTGCACATGATCTCGATGACGGTGGTCTTGCCGTCGACCATCTGGTTGTTCAGCGCCTCCTTGAGCGCGGCGCCGACGTTCTCCAGCTTGTCCACCACGATGCCCTCGGCACCCATGCTGCGGGCCATCTCCGCGAAGGATTCGCCGTTGTCCAGCTCGCCGGCGATGAAGCGGCGGTTGTAGAACTCCACCTGGTTCTTCTTCTCGGCGCCCCACTGGCGGTTGCGGAAGACGACCGCGGTGACCGGGATGTCGTGGCGGACGGCGGTGAGGACCTCGCCCATGCTCATGGCCCAGGCGCCGTCGCCGGCGTAGGCGATGGCCGGACGGTGCGGGGCCGCGGCCTTGGCGCCGATCATGGTCGGCAGCGCGTAGCCGCAGTTGCCAAAGGACATCGGGGCGAAGAAGCTGCGCGGCTTCTCGAAGCGCAGGTAGCTGTGGGCCACCGAGTTGATGTTTCCGATGTCGGTGGAGATCATGACGTTTTCCGGCATGGCCTTCTCGAGTTCGCGCAGCACCTGGCGCGGGTGCAGCCAGTTGCCTTCCTCGCCCTCGGCCTCGGCGATCACGTCGAGCGAGTATTCGTCCTGCTCGTGGGTCCACTCGGAGAGCTCCTGCTCCCAGGCTTCCTTCTCCGCCTTGATGTTCGCTGCGCGTTCGGCCTTGGTCGCATCCGATGCCAGTTCGATGCCCTCGAGGCGCTTGGAGAGTTCGATGGCAACGGCCTTGGCGTCGCCGGTGATGCCCACGGAGATCTTCTTCACCAGGCCGAGCTTGGTGTGGTCCGCATCGATCTGGATGATCTTGGCCTCGGTGGGCCAGTAGGCCTGGCCATACTGCGGCAGGGTGCCGAACGGGCCGAGGCGGGTGCCGAGGGCGACCACGACGTCGGCCTGCGAGATCAGTTTCATGCCGGCCTTGGATCCCTGGTAGCCCAGCGGGCCCGCCCAAAGTGGGTGGCTGGCCGGGAAGGAGTCGTTGTGCTGGTAGCTGTTGACAACCGGTGCGCCCAGGCGCTCGGCCAGGGCCTTGCACTCCTCCACACCGTCGGCCATGACCACGCCGCCGCCGGAAACGATGACCGGGTTCTTGGCGGTCTTCAGCAGTTCGATGGCCTCGTCGAGGGACTTGGTGCCGCCGGCGCCGCGGTCGACGCGGCGCGGGGCCGGGATCTCGGTGATGGATTCACCGTAGAAGTAGTCGCGCGGGATGTTCAGCTGGGTCGGACCGTTTTCGCTCATCGCGCGGTCGAAGCAGCGTGCGGTGAATTCCGCCATGCGGTTCGGGTGGGTCACGTGGCCCTGGTACTTGGTGAACTCCTGGAACATCGGAAGCTGGTTTGCCTCCTGGAAGCCGCCCAGACCGATGGTGTTGGTTCCGGCCTCCGGGGTGATGATGACGACCGGGCTGTGTGCCCAGTAGGCGGCGGCGATGCCAGTGACGCAGTTGGAGATGCCGGGGCCGTTCTGGCCGATGACCACGCCGTGGCGGCCGGAGGCACGTGCATAGCCGTCGGCCATGTGGGCCGCGCCCTGCTCGTGGACCACGGGGACCAGGCGGATGCCGGCCGGGGCGAAGATGTCCATGGCGTCCATGAACGCGGAGCCCATGATGCCGAAGATGTCGGTGACGTCGTTGGACACCAGGGTCTCAACGAAGGCTTCCGACGACGTCATCTTCTGGGCTCCCTTGGTTACTTCGCGGGAAGCGGCCTTTTCGGTCATAACAACTCTCCTTCGGGGTATGGAAACCTCACCAACGGGCAAAGTTCCAAAAAATGGTTCGTTTTGTTCCCAAAAGCGGGATTAGTGACAAAACTATGCGACCCAAATCACATCCGTCAACCCCCTGTTCCATTTATTCTTCTCACTGATACGATTTAATGAAACTTCACACATCAGCAGATCGGACCAATCATGGAAAACCTCACGGAACCGGAACTCGGACCCGCGGGTGCCGTTGAAGGGGAAACCCCGGCCCTGCGGCTGTTCGCGTTGCTCGAGCTGATCACCACCCGCGACCAGCTCTTTACGTTGCAATCGCTGGTGGACCAGACGGGCCTGCCCAAGCCGACACTGCACCGCATGCTGCAGCAGCTGGAAGGCGCCAACCTGCTGACCCGGCAGAGCGACGGCCGGCACTACGGAACGGGCTCGCGCATGCGGCGCATGGCCGAAGACGTGCTGCTGAACGACACCCGCTACGGGACGCGCCACGCGATCCTACGCCGCCTGGTCGATGAGATCGGCGAAAGCTGCAACATCACGGCCCTGTCCGGCAACGAGGTCATCTACCTTGACCGCGTGGAAACCGACGAGCCGATTCGCGTCCATCTGGGCCCGGGCTCGCGCGTGCCGGTCCATTGCTCGGCCAGCGGCAAGATGATCCTGTCCCAGTTCGGACCCACGCAGCGCGAACGCGTGCTGGCCACGGGGGAATTGCAGCGCTTCACCGCCCACACGCTCACCGACACCGCCGCGATCGAGGCCGAACTCGGCCAGATCCGCCTGCACGGCTACGCGCTGGACCGCCAAGAGTTCCTGGACGGGCTGGTCTGCCTGGCCGTCCTGGTCCCGAACTCCTCGGGTCGCTCGAACCTTTGCGTTGCGGTGCAGGCGCCGATGATGCGCAAGAGCACAGACGACCTGATCAAGCTGCTGCCGGCCCTGCGCCTGGCCGCGGAAAGCATCGCCCGCATCGAGGACCATGCGGACCTGGGTGCCCCGGAATCCGAACCCATCGCGGTCGGGTGGTGAGGAAATGAACCAGATGCCGCCCCCGGGCCAGACCCTCGTTTCGGTGCGCGAGGTCTTCGGGATCGACAGCGACCTGCGCGTCGCCAAGTTCACCGAACGCACCGAACACGTCCCCGCCATCGATCCCGCCTACCGTTTCAACCGCGACACCACCCTGGCCATCCTGGCCGGCTTCACGCACAACAGCCGCGTCATGGTCCAGGGGTTGCACGGCACCGGGAAATCCACCCACATCGAACAGGTCGCGGCCCGGCTGAACTGGCCCGCGATGCGCGTGAACCTGGACGGGCACATCAGCCGGTTGGACCTGGTCGGCAAGGACACCGTGGTCATCCGGGACGGTCAGCCGGCCACCCAGTTCCAGGAGGGCGTGGTGCCCTGGGCGATGGTCCAGCCCATGGCCCTGATCTTCGACGAGTACGACGCGGGGCGCCCGGACGTGATGTTCGTGATCCAGCGCCTGCTCGAGCGCGAGGGCAGCTTCACGCTGACCGACCAGAACCGGGTCATCCACCCGCACCCCCATTTCAGGCTCTTCGCCACCTCCAACACCGTGGGCCTGGGCAACTTCAACGGCATGTACCACGGGGTGCAGCGACTGAACCATGCCCAGCTGGACCGCTGGAACATCGTCGCGTCGCTGAACTATCTCCCCATCGAGGACGAGGCGCAGATCGTCGCGGCCCGCGTCCCGGCGCTTGCCGACGCCCGGGGCATGGAGCTGATCCGCTCCATGGTTCAGGTCGCCACGCTGACCCGCGACGGCTTCGCCGCCGGCGACATCTCCACGCTCATGTCTCCGCGCACCGTGATCACCTGGGCGGAGAACATCTCGATCTTCCGCGACCCGGGCCTTGCCTTCCGACTTTCCTTCGTCAACAAGTGCGACGAGGCCGAACGCTTCACCATCTCCGAGTACTACCAGCGGTGCTTCGCTTCCGAACTCGACGAGTCGTACGCGCTCGTCCCGGCCGGGGTCTAGCGACGTGGGTGCCGCGGACGCGCGGCTTGCCTCCGAGCGCCGGACCCAGGAAATCCGGCAGCTGTGCGCGGCCAGCCTGCGCGCCCTGGGCAAGGACGCCCGGCTGGACCTGCTCGGCCGGCACGTTTACCGCGGGACCGATATCCTGGCATTGAACGCACCGCACCTCTACCCGCCCGCCGAGACCGCATCCTTCGAGTCGTTCAGGGGTGCCAGCGACGGCATGGCGCTGCGGGTGCTGCATTCGGACGCGGCACTGCACCGCGCGGCGATGCCAGAATCCCCCAGCGCCAGGCTGGTGTTCGAGGTCCTCGAACAGTTCCGCTGCGAATCCCTCGCCGACCTTCCCGGGGTGCTCGCGAACCTCCGCCTGCGCCACGAGAGCTGGTCCAAGGAATACCTGGCCTCCGGGCTCACCGAAACCGCGCTCGGCATCCTGATCTACACGATCATCCAGGTCACCCGATCTCGGATCACCGGCGAACCCGTCGTCGAGGAATCCGAGGACATGATCGAATCCACCCGGGCCAACCTCGCCGGTTCCCTCGGCCACCTGCTCCCGGCCCTGCGCCGGCACCGGGAGGACCAACGCACCTTCGCCGACGCCGCCCTGAGGGTTGCCGAGCTCGTGGCCGAAAACGTCAACGCACTCGAGGCACGGCATAAACCCAGACCCAAGCCGAAAGACGGGAAGCCCAAGGAATCGGCGTTCGACCTGTTGCTGGACGTGGAGAACGAGGCAGCCGAAATCGGCACCGCGGCAGCCGGCACCAGCGCCTCGCTCTCCGGATCCGCCCGGGGCTATGCGGTTTTCACCCGGGCGTACGACAAGGAACTGAGGGCCGCTGAACTGGTGCGCAAGGAATTGCTGCCCGGCTACCGCGAACGCATCGCCGAACGCGTGCACACCGAGGCCGTCAACGTGCAGCTCCTGGCCAAGCGCCTGCAGGCGCTGCTCTGCGTGCCGGAGGAATCCGGTTTCGACTCGGGCGCGGAGGAAGGGGTGTTGGACGGCTCCCGGCTGACCCAGCTGGTGGCCTCCCCCGTCGAACGCCGGCTCTTCAAGACCCGGCGCTTCGAGCCCCGGGCAGCCGCAACACTCACGTTCCTGGTGGATTGCTCTGGCTCCATGAAACAACACACCGAGGGGCTCGCCGCCTTCCTCGACGTCTTCGTGCGCGCACTCGAGCGCGTCGAGGTCCCCTGCGAGGTCCTGGGCTACACCACCGGGGCATGGAACGGCGGACGTGCACTGAAGAATTGGCGCCGCTCCGGCTCCCCGCAGAACCCTGGCCGCCTCAACGAGCTGAACCACCTGGTCTTCAAGGACGCCGAAACCTCCTGGCGCACCGGCCGCGACGGACTGGCCGCCATGCTGAAACAGACCCTGTACCGGGAGGGAGTCGACGGCGAGGCCGTGCGCTGGGCCGCGTCCAGGCTGGCCGGACGCGAGGAGGAACGCAAGATCCTCATTGTGATTTCCGACGGCAGCCCCGCCGACGGGGCCACGGCCAACGCAAACGACGAAAACTACCTGCAGCACGACCTCGCCCAGGTGGTGCGCGGGATCGAGGCCGCGGGGGAAATCGGCATCGCGGCACTCGGCCTGGGTCTGGACATGAGCCCGTACTTCAGGCGCAACCTGATCCTCGACAAGGAACGCCTGGGCGGCTCGGAATCCGTCCGCGACTTGCTGGGGCTGCTGGAACGATCGCTCCGCTTGGCTCACTGAGCCGACCGCTGCCGACGGGCCGAATTCCGGCCGCGGACCCCTGATGGGTCAGGCGTCGCGTGGGGACGGGCTCTCCGCAGGGCGCTGCCCGGAGCCGATCACCGCGAGGGAAAGTCCGAGCAGGCCTGCGGTGGACAGGAGCCACAGCGCCATCCCGCCGATGTCGCCGACTGCGCTCTCGGCACTGCCCCTGGCGATCATCGTCGCGCCGGCACCGGCGAAAAGCACCGCCAGGACCACCACTGCGGGGAACAGGAATCGCCTGGCACCGGCATCGCTGCGCCCGTGTTTCCGTACCATCCAGCTGCGGGCAACGGGCACGGCAAGGGCCAGCACCAGGGCCGCCACGTGGCCAGGTGTACAAGCCGTCAATACGCGGAAGCGGCAAACCACAGGCAATGGCCAAGAATGCGATGACCGACGGAACTGCCCTCATGGTGGATCGTCTTCAACGATGCCCAAACAGCCACGCCCAAACGACCCCGTTGCTTGGGCGTGGGCCGGCGCCGCGGCGGCGCATGGTCGTGAAAGCCTGCTAGCGGCTCTCACCTAAAGCCCCAATCGGCCCGAAGGTTTTAGGATTCCCGCAGTTTACCTGCGGCGCTCTGCACCAGAGGCCGTCCGCCCAAGTGCAAAGCCACGTGGTGCGCCGGGTTGCGACTCGTGTCGCGAACCCGGCACACCACGTGGCCAACGGTGCTTGGCTGCTGCCGCTGCTAGTCGGTGGGCTGCTGCGCCGAGGTGCGGGCCGCCTTGAAGTTTGTCGCCGCGGGCCGTGCTCCACCGAGAACCAGGAAGTCGACCTGCTCATCGGAAAGCGTCTTGTTGTGCTTGCGGCGCATCAGGAAGAACGCGACACCCAGCAGGGTCCACACGACCAGTGCCGTCATCGATTCCTTACCGAGCACGCCCGGCGAACCGGGCACCAGCAGCAGTGCCATGAACACCAGCGCCGTCACGGCACCCAGTGCGCTGAGCACCTTCTTGGCGGTCGAGCGGGTGCCCTCGAGGTCTCCCGGACGCTCCGGGGAATTGCTCGGACGGAAAATCTTGTAGGCGCACAGGCAGGTGTAGAGGTATGCAACGGTGACACCGACGGCCGACATGTCAACCACCCAGGTCAGTGCCGCACGGCCAAACCACGGGCTGATCAGGCAGACCGCGCCGACGAAGATGACGCCCACGTACGGGGTCTTGTACTTCGGGTGCAGGCGGGCAAACATTTTCGGGACCATCTGGGCACGGCCCATGCCCAGCAGGATGCGGCTGGCCGAGACATAGAACCCGTTCAGGCCGGTGCTCACGCCCATGGTGATTCCGATGGTCAACAACAGCATGCCCGCCCCGCCCATCACGCCGGTCAGCGCATCGGCGGTTCCCCAGGCCGAGTCACCGGCCACGAGCGCCTCCCACGGCGCGGCCATGGCAACGGAGGCGATCATTGCCGCGTAGAGCAGTGCCGCGGCAAGCAGCGCCAGGACGATCAGTTTCATGGCCTTGGCCGGCGGGAAGTCGAATTCCTCGGCGGCTTGTGGCACGTTGTCGAAGCCGATGAACGCCCACGGGGCGATGGCGACGATCGCAGCGATGGCGGCGACCGGGTTCACACCCTCGGGGAATGCCGGCAGCGCGTTGGCGAAGATGACCTTCGGGCTGACGATGACTGCCACCAGGATGCAGGCCACGGCGATGAGCATGATGACGCAGGCGATGAACTGGATGCGCCCGGAGAGCGCGGTGCCGCGGATGTTCAAGTACGCAAAGACTGCCAAGGCGACCATGGAGATGAGCACCTCGACGATATACACGTCAAACCCGGCCACCGTGTAGAGGTAGCCCTGCTGCACCACATCCGGTATGAGCTTGCGGAAGAGCAACGCCAGCGCCGAGGCATTCAGCGCCACGATGCAGGTATAGCCCAGGGTGAGGAACCAGCCGCAGAAGAAGGCGTGCGTGCGGCCGAAGCCGACCAGCGCGAATGCCAGCTCGCCGCCGGAAACAGGGAAAGTCTTGATCAGGAATCCGTAGCTGACGGCGATCAGCACCATCAGGGCGCCGCCGATCAGGAACCCGGAGACCGCTCCGAGCGGCCCGCCCATGGCCAGCCAGTCGGTCGGCAGGATGAACGCGCCCCAACCCACGGCGGAGCCCAGGGCAATGGCCCAGACCCAGTGGGCCTTGAGCGTCTTTTCCATGCGCTCGGGCTGGTCGTCTCCGGCACCGGACAGGCTCGTGGCCATGGAGTTTGCCACCGGCTTATCTGTTGTCGTTTTCATTGGAACCTCGTTGCTCTGTGGATGGCGGAGGGTGCCATCGCAAGTGATGACCGGTCCTTGGGGAACCGTACTGGGTCACGATTTTTGAGATTGCATCATGCTGATCAGTGAAACGTTGACGATGTCCGCCACACACGCGCCGCGGGACAGGTCGTTGATGGGTGCGGCCAATCCCTGCAGGATCGGGCCGTAGGCTTCCGCACCGGCCAGGCGCTGGGTGATCTTGTACCCGATGTTGCCCGCCGCCAGGTTGGGGAAGATGAACACGTTGGCGTGTCCGGCCACGGTCGACTGCGGGGCCTTGGACGCGGCAACCGACTCCAGAAGGGCTGCGTCGAATTGGAGTTCGCCGTCGATCTTGAGGTCCGGGTGGCGGGTGCGGGCCAGCGCCGTTGCCTCACGTACCGCTGAAATGGTCTCGTGTTCGGCGCTACCCGCGGTGGAGAAGGACAGCATGGCCACGGCAGGCTCCTCGCCGGTGAGGGTGGCGAAGGTGCCGGCCGTCGCGGCCGCGATGTCCGCCAGCTGCCCGGCGTCCGGTTCGGGGATGACGGCGCAGTCGCCGTATCCCACATAGCGGCCGTCGGCCAGCCGCATCAGGAAGGACGAGGAAACCGTTCCGGACCCCGGCGCCGTGCCCACCAGCCGCAAGGCGGCGCGCAGCACGTCCGCGGTGGGACGGGTTGCCCCGGCCACCGCCGCGTCGGCCAGCCCGGCCGGGACCGCGGCGACGGCCAGGAACAGCGGGTCGTCCATCCAGCCGGCGGTCTTTTCCGGACCCAGCGCCTCGCACTTCTTGGCCAGGTGCACGCCGGCGGGGCCGGCGCGGAGTTCGGCCACACCCATCACGGTGGTGGCCCCGGTGAGTGCGATGCCGTGTTGCCTCGCACTGGCCGACACTTCATCGATCCCGCCGACCAGGATGGTTTCCACCCCGAACCCGTTCAGGATGGCCGCGGCTTCCACTGCCCGGCGGTCTTCGCCGTCGGCCAGCACGATGCGGCCCCGGGCGCCGTGCGCGGTGCCGGCAAGAAAGCGTGCCAGCATGTTTTCGTCGACGCCCGAGGGCCTCACCGGTGCAATGGTCATGTGATTTCCGTACCCCGCGCCTTAGACCGAGGCCAGGGCCGCGGGGGCCTTGAGGAAGCTGTCGGCCGCGCTCATCACGTGGTCGACCTTGGTCAGCAGGTCGTCCAGCACGTCCTGGTCGGCAACCAGCGGCGGCGAAAGCACCAGCATGGTGGCGCCGCGGTTGTCCGGACGGGTGATGAGGTTGACCTCGCGCATGGCCTTCGGCATGACCTGGGTGAGCAGGGCCTTGGATTCCTCGGGGGTCAGCTCGCGGCCGGACTCGCGGTTGCCCGTGAGTTCGATGGCATAGAAGAAGCCTGCGCCGCGGTACTCCTTGATGCTGGAGTGCGCGGCAACGATCCGGTCCAGGCCGTTCTGGAAGTACGGCTCGAGGCTGCGCACATTGCCCACGACGTTCTCCTCCTTCAGCGCCGTCAGGTTGGCGACGGCAACCGCGGTGGAGACCGGGTGTCCGCCCCAGGTGGCGCCGTGGGTAAAGATGCCGGCGAGCGGGGAGGCGAGCATGGCGTCGGCCAGCGGCTTGCGGATGATCACGCCGCCCAGCGGCGCGTAGCCGGAGGTGGAGCCCTTGGCGAAGGTGATCAGGTCGGGGACCACGTCGTACTTGATGCTGCCGAACCATTCGCCGAGGCGGCCGAATCCGGTGATGACCTCGTCGGCAACCAGCAGGATGCCGTGCTCGTCGCAGATGGAGCGCAGTTCCTGCCAGTAGCCAACCGGCGGCACCAGGGCGCCGCGGGAGTTCTGCACCGGCTCGGCGAAGAGAGCCGCGATGGTGTGGGCGCCCTCGCGGGCGATGACCTCGCGGATGGCCTTGACCGAGGGGAGGTCGGCCGCGGTGCCGCCCTCCGGGATGACCTCGCCCAGCGTGTTCGGCACGTGGAAGACGCCCGGCATCAGCGTGCCGAAGGCTTCCTTGTAGGCCGGGATGCCGGTGACGGCCAGGGCTCCGAGGGTGGTGCCGTGGTAGGCCATGTTGCGGGCGATGATCTTGGTGCGCTCCGGTTGGCCTTCGCCGCGGTGGTACTGGCGCGCGAACTTGATGGCCGATTCCACGGCCTCGGAGCCGGAGTTCACGAAGAACACGACATCCAGGTCGCCGGGGGCGAGGTCTGCGATCGCGGTGGCCGCGTCGACGGCCGCCGGGTGCGCCGAGCCCCAGTTGGTCCAGTAGGCCAGCTTGGACATCTGCTCGTACGCGGCCTTCGGGATGTCCTGGCGACCGTGGCCGATGTTGGCACAGAAGAGTCCGGCCAGGCCATCGAGGAACTTGTTGCCGTCTTCGTCGAAGAGGTAGCTTCCCTCGCCCCTGACGATGATCGGCAGGTTCGGGTCGTTCCACACCTGACCGGCAGTGAAGTGTGGGTAGAGATGCCGCTGTGCACGATTGCGGATATCTGAGTTGGTCACGAGACCCCTCCATTCAAAGTTTTCCAGACAGGTCCGCCGGCCGCCGGGCCGGGGTCCTCGCCAACCCGATCAGTCGGTGTGGTGCATATCACTCTGCCCGTTGTCTGGCTCCCTTTACAGACCCAATTTGCCACGGCTTTTTAGGTACCAGAAATCTACCTACAGGTAGATCCTGGGCACCCTGGACCCGACCCGCGTGAGAACCTCATACGGGATGGTCCCCGAGGCCTCGGCCCACGCCTCCACGTGCGGCTCCCCGCCGTCACCCGGGCCGAACAGCACGGCCCTGTCGCCCGGAACCACGTCATCGTCGGCGACATCGATGACGAACTGGTCCATGCAGACGCGTCCCAGCACGCGGTAGCGGCTCCCGGCGACATGCACGGGCCCGAGCGAGCTGGCACTGCGGAAGACGCCGTCCGCGTAGCCGAGCGGGACCACGGCAAGCGTCGTCTCGGTCTCGGTGAGCTCGGTGTGCCCGTAGGAGATCCCGGCGCCGGCCGGCGCGCGCTTGGTTTGCACGATCGCCGCGCACAGCGTCATGGCCGGGCGCAGCGCGGGGGAAGCGCCGCGCAGCTCCTGGGGCAGCGGATTCACCCCGTACACGGCGATGCCGGTGCGGACCATGTCGAAATGCGCCGCCGGGATGGCCAGCGTCGCGGCGGAGTTGGCGATGTGGCACAGCTCCGGATCCAGCCCCAGGCCCCGGGCAATGCCGATAGCCTCGGTGAACACCTCCAGCTGAGCCGCGACCGAGGGGTGCTCGGGCTCGTCCGCGCAGGCCAGGTGGGACCAGATTCCCACCGCACGGATCTTGCCGGCCCGCTCGAGCTCCAGCGCCGCGGCACACAGCCCGGGCCAGTCCTCAAGGGTGGAGCCTCCCCGCCACATTCCGGTGTCGATCTTCAGGTGGATGCGCGGGGCCTTCCCGGCTTCCTCGCCGGCGGCGGCGATTTCCTCCAGCTGGCCCACCGAGTAGGCGGCAAGGTCGATGTCCAGCCCGATGGCCTCGGCGTAGGGCGATCCCGGGGCTGCCAGCCAGGAGAAGAGCGGGGCGGTGATTCCGGCCTCGCGCACGGCGAAGGCTTCCTCGAGGACCGCAGTCCCCAGGTAGTCCGCTCCCCCGTCCAGCGCGGCCCGTGCCGTCTGAACGATCCCGTGGCCGTAGCCGTCGGCCTTGAGCACCGCCAGCAGCTTGGCCCCGGAGGCCACCCCGCGAAGCGCCCGGACGTTGGCGGTGATGGCCGAGGTGTCGATAAGCGCCGCCCGCTGGGGCACCGGCGCGGTTGCCGTGTCCCGTCGTTGGCCGAGGGTGCTGGTGATTGGTCCCGACTGGTTCATGACGACTCCTTTGTCGATTCTTGTCTTGTCGATGCTTGTCGATTGCGATTCGCGAAAAACGGCACGGTGCAACAATGAGCCTTCCGCCCGCTGCTACAACTGTTCCCGGCCCGGGTGCCGCGGCACAGGTCCAGTTGGGGACCGGTTATTCGGGTCCAGGCTCCGTGCCGGCCCTTTACGAGGAAAGACCGGCCAGCACGCGGCCCAGTTCCCGGATGCCTGGCCGGATTGCCTCGAGCTTGATGGCGGCAAAACCCAGGCGGAAGTAGTTCCTGTTCGACTCGGGGTCGTCAAAGAAGACATCCCCGCGCTCGATGACGACCCCCGCCTTGATCGCCTCGGCCGCCAGCTGGACGCAGTCCAGCCCCTCGGGGCCGCGGATCCAGATGCTCACGCCGCCGGGCGGGCAATGGATCTCCCAGGGCACGAATTCCTCGAGCGCCTCGGTGAGCGCCTGCCACTTGCGCTGCAACTGGGTCCTGCGGCGGGAAATGGTGCGGTAGTACTGGCCGGATTCGATGAGCAAGGCCATGGCCCGCTGCGGATGGCCGGGAATGTGGCGGATCTTGTACCGCCGCTGGTTGCGCAGCTCGGCAATGAGTTCCGCCTCGGCGACCATGTAGCCCATGCGCAGGCCCGGGGCCAGGAACTTGGTGAAGGAGCCCAGGTAGATCACGTGTTCGGAGTCGGGCAGGGCCTTCAGCGCCGGCGTCGGCTTGCCTCGGTACCTGAACTCGCTGTCGTAGTCGTCTTCGATGACCAAGGCGCCGGCATTCCGTGCGCGCGCAAGGATTTGCCGTCGGCGCGCGCCCGACAGCGTGACGTTGGTCGGGCTGTGGTGGCTGGGCGTCAGGTAGAGAAGGTCGATCCCGTCGAAGTCTTCCGGCGGCACCAGGCCGTTCTCGTCCACCGGCAGCGGGCGAAGCGTCGCCCCCGCCCTGACAAAGGTGTGCCTGGCATCGACGTATCCGGGGTTCTCGACCCCGACGCACGTGTCGGCGCCCATCATCGTCTGCGCCAACAGGTCCAGGCCCTGTTGCGAACCCGCGGTGATGAGGATGTTTTCGGGATTCGCGTGGATTCCGCGCGTGGGCAGCACCCTCTTGCACAGCGTCTCCACTAGGTACGGGTCGTCCTCGTCCACCGAGTCGCGCAGCGAATAGAAGAGGTGCGGCGGATCCAGCGAATCGCGCAACGCACGCGACCAGCCCAAACGGGGGAAGTCGCGCTCGTCGACCTGGCCCGCCACAAACGGGTAGGGGTAGCTGGCCCAGTCCCGCACCTTGGTGATTTCCGGCATGTCTTGGTCAAGCCGCGGACGGATGTGCCGCGACCAGTCCACCGCCGACCCGGCCGCGGGCGCCGCGTCCCCGCTGGGTCGCCGTTTGCCGATCATCTGGGTGTTGATGAAGTAGCCGCGTCTGGAATGGGACTCGATCACGCCGGAGGCCAGGAGCTCCTGGTAGGCGGCGTTGACAGTGTTCCTCGACAGTCCCAGTTCGCGGGACAGCTCCCGGGAGGAGGGCAACGGCAGGTTCGGAACCAGGGTTCCGGAGAGGATCTGGTGCTCCAGTGCCTGGCGGAGCTGCCGATACAGGGGTTCGGCGGAGTCGGAGGAAACGGCAATGGGGGCCTTGACCTCCGCATAGAAGGCAGGAGGGAAGTGCTGGGCTTCGGGTGTCATGTGTGTTTTCGCGCCGGCCTAGATGTGGGCCAGGCTGGCGGCAGCCGGCACCGGCACGTGGAATCGGGGAACAACCACCATGGGCACGGGCAGCGCACGGAGCATCTTGTTGGCCGTGGAACCCAGGAAAATCCGGCTTCGGGCCGCCAGCCGGCTGGAGCCGATCATGACGATCTCGGATTCGTCCCACTCCAGGCCCTCGATCGCCGCCTCGATGGAACGGCCCTGGGCCACGTCCGCGGTCACGATCGTCCGGTTTGCCACGCCCTCGACGGCCCGGTCCAGCGTCTGCCGCGCGTGGGTTCGCGCCCAATCCGTGCCCCTGCCCTTGTGCGCGTCGGAGTCCAACGCGACCAGGGAAATCAGCCGCAACGGCACATGGCGGATTGCCGCGGAATCCACGGCTACCTCCAGCGCGGATTCCGCGCCGGTGCGGGTTCCCAGCGCGCAGGTGATGCGGGTGATTTCCCGCGGCGGAAGGTATCCGGAGGGCGCCAGGGCCACCGGCACGGGCGAAGAATGCAGCAGGGCGTTTGCTGTGCTTCCCACGGTGAAACGCCGGAACGGGCCGGTGCTGGCCGCCCCGACGACCACCAGGTCCGCCTTGAAATCGGACACCGCCCCGAGCAGCCCCTCGGCCATCGAATCCGCAAACCGGATATGCGTTCGCGCCGTCATCGTGGAGGGGACCAGCGCCAGTGCGCGGTCCATCCACTTCCGCGCGGACTGCAGCTGGAAGTCCTGGTAGACGCGCTCGGAGCCGGAGAGCGCATCGCCGGGTGCGGCCCCGCGAACAATGTGGACCAGCTCGATTTCGGCATGCACCGGGGCAGCCAGCGACTTGGCAAGGACAAGTGCCAGCGAAATGGCTTCGCGCCCGCGCTTGTCCTCGGTACACCCGACTACATACTTCATTCCGTGGGCCCTTCTTGGGGAAAGTGGCTTGCCGTTGTCCGACCGGGCAAAACGAGCTGCCCACCCATACCTATCAGTCATCCGAGGCCAAACAGGAACGGCAGCGCCTATGTGACGCGCAGCACTAGCGCTCTTGGGCGTGGGCGGAAAGGAATGAATAGACTTCGGTCTCGTCCACGCCGGGGAAGGCACCCTGCGGCATGGCCGCGAGCAGGTGAGTTTGCGCCCTGGCGCTCGGCCAGGCGTAGCCGGCCCATTCCTTCTGCAGGTCCAACGGAGGACGACGGCAGCACGATTCGTCCGGGCACGTCGAGCTGGATCGCTCGGTGGTGTCGCGGCCCCGGAACCATTTCACATGCACGTAGGGGACGCCGATGCTCAGAGAGAACTTTCCGGCAGTCGAGCGCTCGGTGCGCGCGGTGCACCAGAAGGTGCCGGCGGTGGTGTCGGTGTATTGGTTGTAGGCGCTGAATTGGTCCGCCACGTCGAAGACTTCGCGGCTCGTCCAGTACCTGCACACGGACTGCCCCTCGATGGCCCCGATGTGGTCCATGGGGAAATTGACGCCGTCGTTCTCGTAGGCCTTGTGGATGATGCCCGACTCGTGGACCTTCTGGAAGTGGACGGAGATGCCGAGGTGCTCGGTCGCCAGGTTGGTGAACCTGTGTGCGGCCGTTTCATAGGAGACGGAGAAGGCATCGCGGATGTCCTCCACCGCCAGTTCGCGGGCGCTCTTGGCTTTTTGCAGGAAGTCGACGGTTGCCTTCTCCGGCATCATCAACGAGGCAGCGAAATAGTTGGTCGCAACGCGCTGGCGCAGGAAATCGGAGTAATCCTGCGGCGCCTCATGACCCAGAACGCGGTGGCCGAACGCCTGCAGCAACACCGAACGCGTTGAATGCTCGGAGCGCTGGGACTGAGTCAGGTAGACGCGCATGTTCTTGAGGTCGGTCACCGACCGGGTGGAGTGCGGCAGATCCGAGACGTTGTGCAGCGAGAAGCCAAGATGCGTGGCAATATCGGTGATCTGGTGGTGGGACAGCGGGCCGGAAGCGTGGCCGATGGCCTTGAGCACCTTGGCCGCCTCCTTTTCGATCTCCGGGTAGTAGTTGTTGCGCTCGCGCATTTCCCCGCGAAGCTCCACGTTGGCGCGGCGCGCTTCTTCCGGCGTTGCCGACTGCTCGTTGAGCCGTCGCTCAAGTTCGCCCTGCAACCCGACCAGGGATTCGAGGACGTCCATGGGCAGCCTGGAGGAAATGCGCACCTTGGGCAGCCCGAGCGACTGATAGAGCGGCCCGCGCTGGGCGCGCTCGAGTTCGATCTCCAACGCCGCGCGCTTGGTCGGCGGTTCGGACCCCAGCAATTCATCCAGTCCGACCCCAAAGATGCCGGCCAGCGCCTTGAGCATGCTGAGCTTTGGTTCGCGCTTGCCGTTTTCCATCAAGGACAGCTGGCTGGGTGCGGTTCCGACCGCCTCGGAAAGATCATCCAGGGTCATCGCCTTGGCCTTGCGCAGGTGTCGGATCCGGCGCCCAAGGGAAATGACGTCGAGTTCTTCGGCGTCCTCGACCGACAATTCGGTCTTTTGCGGCCCTGAAGGGCGATTCCATGTGGGGGTGCTCACTTTTTCAGGGTACGCGAAGAACCAAACTATTTTCCAGCATGTGACCCCACTTCTCGTTCGCAGAAGTGCTCCATATGCGTTTTTCGGTAAAAGAACCGGCATTCTGCTCACGCCGGACCTAAAACTGATAACCGGATTCAGCGCTCCGTTCAAGCCCGCGAATCTAGAATTGAGGTACGGCACGAAGGACCGGTGAGTACGATGAAAAACACCCATTCCCCCACAGAAAACTCCGCAGCGAAGACCTCCAGAGTGGGGCCTGCCGCACTGCATGGATCGGCATCCAGCCCTGGTCTTCCGAATCTGGCCGGCGCCCAAATCCCGGGCCCGGGAACAGGGCATTTGCTCTACGGCGAAAACGGCCGCCTGACGGACGCCGCGGCGGACCCGTGGGAGCTGGAAGGCCACTTGGGTTCCCGAAGCGCGATTCGCCGCTTCCTTGCTCGGGTCTTTAGGCATTGACAGGCTCTCAAATACGACCGCCCAGGAGAACCGGCCGCCATTCAACGCGAAACGCGGCGCGGGCAGCCACATCCATGGCTGCCCGCGCCGCGTTTCGCTTCAGGTGGCGCCGATCGCTACTTCGCGGCCGGCTCCCGGAGTTCCTGTTCCTCGATTACATGGCCGGCGTTGAACTCAGCGGCGCTCTTGTGTTCCTCAATGACCTTTGCCGCGTGCAGGGTCCGCAGCGCTGCGTGCTGCGGGCGGCGGCGAAGCAGCACGTAGCCGATGCCCAGTGCAACGAACCAGATCGGGGTGAAGAGCAGCGCCGACAGGGTGTCGGCCTGCGTGGTCAGCGCCCAGAGGATGAAGCCGAAGAAGGCCAGCACCACGTAGGGCATGAACGTTCCGCCGGGCATCTTGAACTTGCTTTCCGAGTGCAGCTGCGGGCGACGCTTGCGGTAGACGATGTAGCTGATCAGGATGATCGACCACACGAACATGAAGCACAGGGCCGAAACGGTGGTGACCAGGGTGAAGGCTTCGGCCACGCTGCCCTCGGCGTAGAGCAGTGCCACGCCGGCGAGCAGGAACATGCAGGAGAACAGCAGTGCATTGCGCGGGACCTTGGTCCGGGAGAGCTTCGCGAAGGCCTTGGGAGCGTCGCCCTCCTCGGCCAGTCCGTGGATCATGCGGGACGTCGAGTAGATGCCGGAGTTTGCACTGGAGGTTGCCGAGGTGAGCACCACGAAGTTCACGATGCCGGCGGCCCCGGCAAGGCCAGCCAGGGCGAACATGCCCACGAACGGGGATTCCTCGGCGCTGAACAGGTTCCACGGCTGGACCGCCATGAGGATGACCAATGCGCCGACGTAGAAGAACAGGATGCGGATCGGGATGGAGTTGATCGCACGCGGCAGGGTCGTTTCCGGGTCCTTGGTCTCGGCGGCGGTGGTACCGACCAGCTCGATGCCGACGAACGCGAACACCGCGATCTGGAAGCCGGCGACGAAGCCCATGAAGCCTGTCGGGAACATCCCGCCGTCGCTCCAGAGGTTCGTGAAGGAGGCAGTGACGCCGTTGTGCTCGAAGCCCGTGATGACCATGACCAGGCCGATGACGATCAGTGCGCCGATGGCGACGATCTTGACCAGGGCGAACCAGAACTCGGTCTCGCCGAAGTTCTTCACGCTCGGCAGGTTAAGCGCCACCAGCAACAGGATGCAGGCCACGGCCGGGATCCACAGCGGCAGGTCCTTCCACCAGTACGCCACGTAGTGGGAGATCGCCACGACGTCGGCGATGCCGGTTACCACCCAGCAGAACCAATAGGTCCAGCCGGTGAAGAATGCCGCCCACGGGCCAAGAATGTCCCCCGCGAAGTCGGAGAAGTTCTTGTAGTTGGTGTTGCTCAGCAGCAATTCGCCCATCGCGCGCATCACGAAGAAGAGCATGAAGCCGATGATCATGTACACGAAGATCACTGACGGCCCGGCGACAGAGATGGTCTTGCCCGAGCCCATGAACAGGCCGGTGCCAATGGCCCCGCCGATCGCGATCAGTTGGATATGGCGGTTGGAGAGCCCACGCTCAAGGTGGGGTGCGGAACTGTTGTTGCTCATGCTGTTGCCTTCCAGATGGGTGCTGGTGCTTCGGTGGCGTGACATGGACGATTCCCTAGCTGTAGTCGCCGACGGGGGCTAGGTTCTGAATCGAGTCCTGCGCATTGTTCTCCGAGGCAACCATTCCCATGCCGTTGCGCTTGCAGGAGAGACCCGAGGCGAAGCGCGCGGCGAACTCCGGATCCCGCTGAACGGGATCGTGGAGCAGGCCAGCGGGCGCGCCGATGGGCAACCGGGCAGTGGCGTGGGTGGTTAGCATCTTGGAGGAACTTCCGAATAGCGCGCGGGCGATGCCGCGCTTTTCTTGAGTCCTCCCCGATCTGTTTACGTACCTGAGAGTTTCCATCCCTGCCCGCAAGGGGGTGTGGGACTTGCTCCTTCGGTGAGCACGGATTCCACCGTGCTGCTTTCCAGATTCGCCTCTTCGTGGCGGTACGGGGGCCTGAGAGTTTCCTGGGGAGGAATTGCTCCTACGGCGCCCGTCCATGGATTGGACGGGGCTCTCCCGCCACGTGTAAACGGCGATACGTATGTGATTGCAGTCACAATTTACGCCCGACGCGCGCATGGCGCAACTCGGGGAGCGCCCGCTGGCGCAGTGGTCCATGAAACAGCCCGCTGACATGCGGTGAAATGCGCCATGCGGTTGCGTCACATTCTCCAGGGGGGGCATGAAGACGTCCGAGCAGAGTTCCCGTTTCCGCCCATGTTCCCGATCTGGCGGTTGCCGTATTCCGGGCTCCCGGCGTTCGCCGTGAAGACCTCTGCAACCTCCGAGCTCGACGCGAAGCTGGACCCGTGGTTCAGCGGCCCGGACAGGTCCGCCGTGGATTCACGGGAAAGGCCGATGTCCGCGCGCTCTCGCAGCGTCCCTCTTTCCACGTCCCCGGGTGCCGGTTCCCGCGCCGTGCGAGTGCGCCCAGCGCGGTTCGCTGAAAACGCACGATGTCGCTCCTGCATCGAATTGCCCCGCTTGTTCGTTGGAACTTGTAGAAAACCTATTTAGCCAACAAACGGAGCCCTTTGCCTTCAGCCCATGCAACACCTTCCGAGGAAGTCGTCATGCCACCAAGTACCGGGCGCGCCACTACCCGATCAGATGTTCCGTCGCGCCGCCGGACGATTGTGTTGCTGGGTATCGATGGGGCCGGCAAGACAACTGCCGCGACCGCTCTTGTTGCCGGCGTCCGCGCCACCGGGATTCGGGCCCAGCTGCTGCGTAATCCGGCCGGACGGCGCTGGATGTCACGCGTGGCTGCACGATTCGGCACCGCATTGCCGCCGGTCTGGGCCAATCGGCTGGAGTCCGTGGTTCGATGCGTCAATGTCCTTCTCGCCCATGCCCGAGCCGCCACATTTCCCGGCACCACCGTCATGGATCGGCACGTGGCTTGCCAGCTGGTCTTGCGCTCGGTCCGCGGCTTGCCGCGCGGACGCCTTCTGCCATGGCTCATGGCCCGGCTCCCCCGTCCCGATGCCGTCATCTTGATCGACCTTCCCGCCGAAATTGCGTATGCCCGGATCGTTGCACGCGGGGAAGACAGCGAAACGCTGTCCTATTTGGCCTCGGCACGTGAGGCATATCTGGAGATTGCCGCATCCAAGGGCTGGCATGTCATTGACGGCTCCGAAACACCGGAAAACGTCGCGCTCAAAACCCTGCAGGCCGCTTCGCATAACGCCTGAGACGTGAGGTGGCTGGTTCCCCGGTCCCCTTGCCCATGGCAACGCCCCTGACCGATGCGTGAGCGCATCGTACCCAGGCCCGACCATCGCCGCCACCCTCGGTTGCGGTGCCGACTTGGATATGTGCAGATCCGGGATTCTTCAGCCCTGAGAAATATCCCCTGCTTCTTCGGCCCTTCCCAGACTCGATCCGCCAATTTTCGGTTTTGCCTGCCGAATCCTGGCCGGAGTGAGCATAATTTTCGAAAACGCGAAGAAATGCAAATCTTTCCGTGAAATGACCCTAGATAGCGCTGTCAAAGTGCGGAAATGTAGGTCCTACGCAGAAAGAACGCCGGAACAACCCACCAGGTTCAACGATGAAGTTGATCTCGGACCGGCACCGGCAACCAGCAAGGAGAAGGCAATGACCGAGCAGAATTCGACCGAGAACCGCATCGCTTCAATCGAGCAGGACTGGGCAACGAACCCACGTTGGAACGGCGTCACTCGTGATTACTCGGCAGCAGACGTTGTGAAGTTGCAGGGCTCCGTACAGGAAGAGCACACGCTGGCAAGGCGTGGTTCCGAGAAGCTTTGGAAGCAGCTCACCGAAGAAGCCCCGACCGGTGGATACACCAACGCCCTTGGCGCCCTGACCGGCAACCAGGCAGTACAGCAGGTCAAGGCCGGCCTCCGCGCCATCTACCTTTCCGGCTGGCAGGTCGCCGCCGATGCAAACCTTTCGGGCCAGACTTACCCGGACCAGTCGCTCTACCCGGCCAACTCGGTTCCGCAGGTTGTCCGCCGCATCAACAACGCCCTCCTCCGCGCAGACCAGATCGAGCACGCGGAAGGCATCAAGACCGTTGAGGATTGGCTCGTGCCGATCGTGGCAGACGCCGAGGCCGGCTTCGGCGGCCCGCTGAACGCCTACGAACTGATGAAGTCGATGATCTCCTCCGGCGCCTCTGGCGTTCACTGGGAAGACCAGCTCGCTTCGGAAAAGAAGTGCGGCCACCTCGGCGGCAAGGTCCTGATCCCGACCCAGCAGCACGTTCGCACCCTGAACGCAGCCCGCCTGGCAGCCGACGTCGCGGGCACCCCGTCCGTCGTCATCGCCCGCACCGACGCCGAGGCAGCAACCCTGATCACCTCGGACGTCGACGATCGTGACAAGCCGTTCGTCACCGGCGAGCGCACCGCCGAAGGCTTCTACAAGGTCCGCAACGGCATCGAACCATGCATCGCCCGCGCCAAGGCCTACGCCCCGTACTCCGACCTCATCTGGATGGAAACCGGAACCCCGGACCTGGAACTTGCCCGCAAGTTCGCCGAGGCAGTCAAGAAGGACTTCCCGGACCAGATGCTCTCCTACAACTGCTCCCCTTCCTTCAACTGGAAGAAGCACCTGGACGATGCAACCATCGCCAAGTTCCAGCGCGAACTCGGAGCGATGGGCTTCACATTCCAGTTCATCACCCTCGCCGGCTTCCACGCCCTGAACCACTCGATGTTCGACCTGGCCCACGGCTACGCCCGTGAAGGCATGAGCGCATACGTCGAGCTCCAGGAAGCGGAATTCGCCTCCGAGGCACGCGGCTACACCGCAACCAAGCACCAGCGCGAAGTGGGCACCGGCTACTTCGACGACATCGCCACCGTTCTCAACCCGAACGCATCCACCCTGGCTTTGGCGGGATCCACCGAAGCCGGCCAGTTCCACTAAACACACCGCGGCGGTTTCCGCTTCAGTGTCCTGTGGGGCCGGTTGAACACAGCCGGCCCCACAGGGTTACACGCTTTTCCAGCAGCATCCAGGCAAACCGCCACCCACAAATCTTGATTTTCGAAGGAGTCCAGCCATGAACGATCCCATCACCCTGAACGGTATTACTTTGGTCGCTGCGCCGGTTCGCCGGCAGGAGGAGGTGCTCACCCCTCAGGCGCTGGACTTCCTGGCCCAGCTTCACAAGGCATTCGACGGACGTCGCGCAGAACTGATGCAGACCCGTCAGCTGAACCGCGCCCGGATCGCCAATGGCGCCGATCCGAAGTTCCGCCCGGAGACCAAATCGATCCGCGAGGATAGTACCTGGCAGGTCGCACCCATCGCGCCGGGTCTGGAGGACCGCCGCGTTGAGATCACCGGCCCCACCGACCGCAAGATGACCATCAACGCCCTGAACTCCGGCGCCAAGGTCTGGCTCGCCGACATGGAGGACTCCTCCACCCCGAGCTGGTCCAACGTCATCAACGGTCAGCTGAACCTGCGCTCCGTGCTGGACCGCAACATCGACTTCACCTCCCCGGAGGGCAAGGAATACAAGCTCACCGGCGAGAAGCTCACCGACCTGCCGACCATCGTTGTCCGCCCCCGCGGCTGGCACCTGCCGGAAAAGAACCTGTTGGTTGCCGGCAAGCCGATGTCCGGCGCATTGGTCGACTTCGGCCTGTACTTCTACCACAACGCCCAGCGCCTGATCTCGCAGGGCCGCGGTCCCTACTTCTACCTGCCGAAGATCGAAAACCACCTCGAGGCCCGCCTCTGGAACGACGTCTTCGTCCTGGCACAGGACCTGGTGGGCATCCCGCAGGGCACCATCCGTGCCACCGTGCTGATCGAAACCATCACCGCGGCTTTCGAGATGGAGGAAATCCTCTACGAACTGCGCGAACACGCAGCGGGCCTGAACGCCGGCCGTTGGGACTACATCTTCTCCATCATCAAGAACTTCCGTTCCCGCGGCCCGCGCTTCGTCCTTCCGGACCGCGCACTGGTGACCATGACCGCACCGTTCATGCGTTCCTACACCGAGCAGCTGGTGCGTGCATGCCACCGTCGCGGGGCCATGGCCATCGGCGGCATGGCCGCCTTCATCCCCAACCGCAAGGACCAGGCCATCAACACCGTGGCCTTCGAGAAGGTCCGCGCCGACAAGACCCGCGAGGCCAACGACGGCTTCGACGGCTCCTGGGTTGCGCACCCGGACCTGGTTCCGGTGGCCCGCGAGGTCTTCGACGCCGTCCTGGGCGACAAGCCGAACCAGCGCGACCGCACCCGTGAGGACGTCACCCCGGACGACAAGGAACTGCTGAACGTTGCAGGCACCGAAGGCAAGATCACCGAGGCCGGCATCCGCAACAACATCGAGGTAGGCATCCGCTACATGGAGGCCTGGCTGCGCGGCAACGGCGCCGTTGCCATCCACAACCTCATGGAGGACGCCGCCACCGCGGAGATCTCGCGTTCGCAGATCTGGCAGTGGATCCAGCAGGCAGCCATCACCGACGAGGGCGAACTGATCTCCCGCAGCTGGGTGGAAGACCTGACCGAGGAGGAATTCGACAAGCTCGCACGCTTCGAGGGCGACCGTTTCGAGGATGCACGCGAAATCTTCGAGGCATGCGCCCTGCGTGAGGACTTCCCGACATTCCTCACCGTCCAGGCCTACAACCGCTACCTGCGCGAAGCCAAGGCATTTGAGAAAGTAAGCGCCTAACCAGATCTTTGGTGGCGGGGTGGAGGGGCAAGCGCAACGACGCGACCACCCCTCCGATCCCGCCACCAAGACTAAACTTCACAAACTTCGATGGTCCCCACTGGCAGAGCTGCTTATTGCGGGGACTTTCGTTTTTAAGTCACTTGCCGTTTCATGGCCCTTGAGCTCCGGAATTCGTACCGCCAAGCTTCGAATCCAACTTCGCTCAATGGGTGACACCGAAAAGTGGCTTCAGGATCCCCGGCTGTGGAACACGCTTCGGGTGACATGCCGTTGCCGTCGATGAACAGATTCCCGGCCTTGCCCGCTTCGTGGGGCGAAATTCGTACCGCTCCGACCCCGGGACCATGAAACGTCAGGGACGCCACGCTGTCTCGAACGAACGTCCCGCCCGACGGGCAGGCCCGGGCACGTTAGCGCATGGCCCGCAGCCAAAGCCTCGCACTGGCCACCAGCGCTTTGCTCAGGCCACACGTCGCGAACGCCGCGAAAAATTCCGTCGCTGCGGCCAGGGAACCCAACCGCGGGCCCCGGTGACTCGCAATTCCCCCCGTCCGCCAGCCCTCTGCACCTTGAACTAACACGGGTGCCGCTCACTGCCTGCTTTCTCTTCCTGGTGAGATGGACCACGTCCCCGGCGCACATGTACAAACCTGGCCACAGGTCGATCTCTATCGTCAGGCCGGCCTCTCGAAAAAAATTTCGGAGTAAAAAGGCACCCGGGCTTCCCCCGCGCCTTGCTTGGCTCACACTGCGCACGTGGCTAGTCGATCACGCTGACCTTGGGAATAACTTGGGCGCTAAGCACGGCGCTACCGAACGGCAAGCAATAACAACCCGCCTTCCATCGATCACCTAATATCCAATTGATGGATTGAATCAATGAACACCAAAGTCAGACCCGAAACTCGAATCTCGCCCGAATTCCCAGTGCTCAAAAACGCCCAAAGTCACGCCAGCAACTCGGCGGCTTGTCACATTCCATCCCGGGGCGTCATGCCAACACCACAAGCGTTCAAGCGACCGCAAAAAAGACAAAAGCGTCGAAAAAGAAATGCCAAAACCACCCTTTACAAAGCCTTGAGGCAGAGACATAGTAGACCCCACTTGGGGGAGTCGGTTCAATCACAGATGCATTTTTGGGTAGCACCAATTTCCCTGGACAATTACGGCCATCGGTTTTTCCGCCGCTCCGTCATTAACTTGGGAGTAAAAGTGAAGAAAAATGGGTATGTAAGCAAGCGCCCGGGCATCAAATTTGGGGCCCTCGCGATTGGGACCGCACTGGCTGCCACAGTTGCAGTCGCACCAATTCCGGCGGCCTTCGCCGCCCCTCCGCCAGGTCAAGACTTCAACGTCACCCAAGGCGATTTGGAATATATCATCAAACAGATCGATATTTCCGAAGCCCACGCAGAGAAGTCGCTCGCGAACCATAACGCATCGCCACTTTGTGGAAACGGAAAGCGGTTCGACGTCGCGTCACAGACATTCTTTGACGCCAACAACGATCCCTGCGTTGGAAACCCTCAGCTGCCGCACGGTCTGCGGACCGTAGATGGCCGGTGGAACAACCTCATGCCGGGCCAGGACGGTTTCGGCACAGCTCAGGAAACATTCCCCCGGCTCGTCGACGCGGTGTACAAGGAGGCCGATCCCGTGCCGGACGGCATCCCCGGCAACCCGTTCGGGACGCCGGGCACGGCGACCAGCTACGAGCAAACCTCAGGGATGGTTTTCGACAGCAATCCACGAACGATCAGCAATCTGATCGTCGACCAGACGACTGAAAATCCAGCCGCCGGCGAGGTTGCGGCACGCGTCGAAGGTGCCGGTCTCGAGGGAACCACCAACACGTTCATTCCCGACATCGCCACGGACGAGGGTCTCTCGGCCTCCGCCACGAGCCTGTTCACGATCTTCGGCCAGTTCTTCGACCATGGTCTGGACCTGGTGTCCAAGGGCGGAAACGGCACAGTCATCATTCCCCTGAACGAGGACGACCCGCTATATGTCCCGGGTGGATCCAAGAATTTCTTGACCCTGACCCGCGCCACCATCGACACTGGCGACGACGGTACCGCGCGTGAGCACATCAACCGCACTACGCCGTTCGTGGACCAGAACCAGACCTACGGTTCCCACGCATCCCAGCAGGCCTTCATGCGTGAATACGAGATCGTTGGCGGTTCACCGGTTCCCACGGGCCTAATCCTCGAAGGCGCCGACGGCGGATTGCCCACTTGGGACGATGTCCAGGCGCAGGCTGCCGAGAAGCTGGGCATCTCACTCGATGACTTGGATGTCCTGAATATCCCGCTGCTGAACACGGACCCATACGGCGGCTTGGTCCTCGGCCCCAACGGCAAGGCCCAGTTGGCCTACACCGATGGGTTCCGCGAAGGAAACACCGGCTCGCCGATCCCCACGGATGGGCTAACCGCAAACGCATCGTTCCTGGACGACATCGCCCACACCGCGGCACCGGATGTCCCCGGATATAACAGCGCCCTGCTGGGCAAGCACTACATCACCGGTGACGGACGCGGCAACGAAAACATTGGTCTGACCAGCATTCACCACGTGTTCCACTCCGAGCACAACCGGCTCCAAGCGCAAATCAAGGAGGAACTGGCAACCATGCCCGCGGCCTTGCAGGAACGCTTCGCCGCCGACGGCTTCTGGAACGAGGGCGAGCGCCTGTTCCAGGCCGCACGCTTCCTGACCGAAATGCAGTACCAACACCTTGTCTTTGAGGAGTTCGCACGCAGAATCCAACCGGAAATCGACACCACCGTGTTGAATGAGAACTCCTACCAGCCCGACGTCAATTCATCGATCAGGGCCGAGTTCGCCCACTCCGTGTACCGGTTTGGACATTCCATGCTGCGGGAAACGATCCCGGTCGAGCGAGCCGACGGCACGTTCGACGAGAAGCCGCTGCTGGAAGCGTTCCTCAACCCGGCAATGTTTGCTGCTTCCGGCACCGACTCCGCCGATGCCGCAGGCAACATCCTCAAGGGCCTGGCCAACCAGACCGCCAATGGCGTCGACGAGTTCGTCACCGACACCCTCCGCAACAAGCTGCTCGGTCTCCCGCTCGATCTCGCCACGATCAACATGGCAAGGGCTCGGGAAACCGGCACCCCGGGGCTCCAGGCGGCGCGCAAGGCCTTCTACGCCGAGACGCGCGACCCGCAGTTGCAGCCCTACTCGAGCTGGGAGGACTTCCGGCTCTCGATGAAGCACCCGGAGTCCATCGGCAACTTCATCGCCGCCTACGGCAAGGACCAGTCCCTCACCGACGCCACCACCCTGGCGGGCAAGAGGGATGCCGCAACGGTACTCGCGGCCGACACTGCGTTCATGAACCTGCCCGCGGCCGAAGCCGGCCTCGACGAGATCGACCTGTGGATGGGCGGACTGGCAGAGAAGCCATTCGTCTTCGGCGGCATGCTCGGCGCTACGTTCAACCACGTGTTCGAAAAGCAACTCGAGGACCTGCAGAACGGCGACAGGTTCTACTACCTCTCCCGCAACCTGGGCAACTCGCTCTTCCACACGCTGGAAGGGAACTCGCTGTCGCAGATCGTGCAGCGCAACACCAGCGCCGACCGCGTCCCTCACGATGTCTTCGCGGCGCCGCAGCTGACGTTCAACCTGGACGACGGTGCAAACCGCCAGGGCGAACTCAATACAGCTGGCCTCACCGGATCACAGGCAGACGGCTGGCGGTTCACCGGAGGCGAACACATCGTCGTCCAGGACGGCAAGGATGCCCAGGATGCCGACCAGGGCAGCACCATCCGCGGAGGAATCGGCGACGACTCCATCTGGGGCAAGGGCGGCAACGACACCATCGAGGGTGACGACGGTGCCGACGCCATCATGGGCGGCGCCGGCGACGATGTCCTGACCGACATCTTCGGCGACGACCGCATTCAGGGCGAGGCGGGCAACGACGCCATCAACGGCGGACCCGGCATCGGCGACCTGCTCTTCGGCGGTTCCGGACAGGACTTCATCGTCGGCGGCCAGGACTTCTCTACCAGCTTCGGCGGGCTCGGGAACGACTTCATCCTCGGCAGCACCGGGCGCGACAATGTCCGCGGCGACGAGGGCGACGACTGGATCGACGGCGGAACGAACGCCGACCTCCTGGTCGGCGACCTGAGCAACACCGCGCAAAACGACCCGGGGCTGTACCACGGCGGACACGACGTCCTGGTGGGCAGGACCGGCAACAACGACCACGATGCCGAGGGTGGCGACGACATCATGGTCGGCGGCCCGGGCACCGACCGCTTCGCGGGCATGCTCGGCTTCGACTGGGTCACCTATGACAAGACCACGCACCCGGTTCGGGCCGACTTGGACCCCATCCAGATCGTTCCCGGCTCCGAAAGCTCCATCATCGATCGCTACGACGAGGTGGAGGCGTTCTCCGGATTCGACGGGGACGACGTCGTCCGCGGCGTCCGCAGCCGCGACGTGTTCGACAACCCCGAGGAAGACAAGATCGGATACGGCCACCGGCTGACCCAGGCGCATCTGGACCGCGTCACAGGTCTTCGCGACCTGCTGGGCGGCGGCGAACAACCGGTCTACGCCTTGCCGTTCCTCGAGGGACAGCCATTCGAAGCCGCCGACATGAACAACAACCTCATCCTCGGCGGCGGGGGCAGCGACCTGATCGAACCCCGCGCAGGCGAGAACTTCATCGACGGCGACGCCTGGCTCGACGTGAACATCGTCCTCGGCGATGAACGCTCGGACAAGCTCGAGCCGTTCATCGACCGCATCTTCGACAGGACCATCAACCCGGCGGACCTGAAGATCGAGCGGCGGATCCAAACGGCAACGGGCGGACAGGACACCGTGGTGTACCCGATGGACAGCGCTGATGCAACGATGACGGCACTGCCCGACGGCATGGTCAAGGTCGAGACCGTTGGCAATAACGCCAGCACGGACGTGCTTCGCAACATCGAGCAGCTGCAGTTCAACGACGGTTTCGTCGACATCAGCCTGGGCCTCGGCGATCCCGATCCCGATCCCGGCGTCGCGCGCTCGGTGGCACTGTCCAGCAACGCGGTCCCGGCAACGGGCGGCCAGCTTACGGCCAACGTGGTCGGACCGATCACGAGCGGCACCGAAGTGGCCTTCGAGCTCCAGGTCATCCGGCTGACGCCGGACAAGACACCGTTCGCCACCACCACGCAGTCGAACACCACGGGCAAGTTCACCTTCACCGACGCCGAGGCCGGATTCCCGGTCCAGGTGATCGCCACGGTGACCGGGGTCGACGGCGCACCTTCGCAGTACATCTCCGAAACCACGCAGGGCACACTCAGCACTCTGCAGCAGCTGGTCACGGCACAGGCACCGGACCACGACGATGCCAAGAAGACCGTGACGATCCCGAAGGTCACCGGTGTTGCCTACTCCATCGACGGGGCCGGCAAGCCAGCCGGCACCTACCCGGCAACCACGCTGGTGACGGTCAAGGCAGAGGCGGCCTCGGAGGACTACATCGTCGAGGCACGCACCTGGAAGATCGATCTTCGGACCGGCGTAGCTCCGGCGGCTCCGGCCTTCGACGCCGCGGCGAACTCGGTGAAGATTCCGGCCATGGCCGGCGTCAGCTACTTCATCGACGGCGCGGCGAAGGCTTCCGGCACATACAGCTACAGCGGTTCGGGAACCGTGACGGCCAAGGCCGCCAACGGCTCGTACAAGCTGCTCGAGGACGCCGATGCCTCCTGGAAGTTCGACAACCGGAATGCGGTAACCCCGACGAAGCCGGTATTCGATGCATCCAAGAACACGGTAACCATCCCGACGCAGGCGGGTGTGAACTACTTCATCAATGGCGCGGCGAAGAAGGCAGGAACCCACACCAATGCCGGCACGGGCACCGTGACAGCCAAGGTCGCTCTCGGGGCCGAGGCACTGACCGGAACGACGTCGTGGAAGTTCGACAACCGGGATGTGGTGACACCGACGAAGCCGGTGTTCAGCGCCTCGGGCAACTCGGTTAAGATTCCGTCGAAGACGGGCGTCGTCTACTACATCGACGGTGCGAAGAAGTCGGCCGGTACCCACAAGTACACCGCTAGGGGCACCGTCACCACCCAGGTGTCCAGCGGCTCGTACAAACTGGCCGGAACGACGTCGTGGAAGTTCGACAACCGGAACACTGTGACGCCGACGAAGCCGGTGTTCAGCGCATCCAAGGACACGGTGAAGATCCCGTCGAAGACGGGCGTCATCTACTACGTCAACGGAGCGAAGAAGTCGGCCGGTACCCACCGCTACAAGGGAACCACCACGGTGACCACGAAGGCATCCTCGGGTGCTTACGTGTTGACCGGCACGCAGAAGTGGAGCGCCCGTCTCTAGGGACGATCCGCTGACGCGATAAACAAGTGAAGGGCCGGTCAACTCAAGGTTGACCGGTCCTTCACTTTCGCCCTCCGTGCTACGAAATGGGTTGACACAGCCAGACCGGACCGGTGATGGTCGACGGACGCAAGGTGCAGCACCATCGCCGGAACCCTAAAACCGGGCTCTCAACGAATGCCTCGCTGCTCCCGGGCTCCGGCCCGGGAGCAGCGAGGCAACTGCAGCACCAACGGCAGCCTGAACTTCGCTGATTCAGCACCGGCGATTGCTGGCAATCAGGTTCTTGGCTCCTGACACCGGCGTTGGGGCGTCCTCGTCCGTTATCAGTCCATGGATCCGTCCCCGGGATCAAACGGCATCGATCCACCCGCAGTTGGCGTCCCGGCCGCCAACTGCAACCGCTGAGAGGAAGTTCTCGCGATGCTGTCGCCAATCGCACAGCCCCTTCGGTCCCGTTTTCGGTAGCCCTCCTGCCGCGCAGGTCAATAATGGAAAGCAGGCTCTCCACCGGGGCGCCCCGCACGTACCGAAGAAACGCAAGGAGCCAGGTGAGCATTCAACACAACCCGCCAACAAAGCTTTTCAGCCGGGATTTTGTGCTCGCCTCCGTCGTCAACCTCTTCATCTCCATGGTCTTCTACATGCTGATGACCTCGATGGCGCTCTATGCCGTTGAGCGGTTCCAGGCCTCCGACAGCGCGGCGGGGCTTGCATCGAGCGCCTTCATCATCGGTTCCGTCGCGGCACGGCTCATCGCCGGAAAGCTGCTGGCTCTCTGCGGGCGCAAGCCGCTGCTGATCGCATCCCTTGTCGTGTTCGTCCTGGTTTCCGTGCTGTACATACCGGCCGATTCGCTCTGGCTGCTGCTGATCCTGCGATTTGTCCACGGCATGGCCTTCGGCGCTGGCAATACGGCCCTGGCCACCGCCGTCCAGGCGCTCATACCTCCGGCACGGCGCAGCGAAGGCACCGGATACTTCAGTCTTTCCAGCACGCTGTCAACGGCCGTGGGCCCGTTGCTTGCAGTGGTCTTGGCATCCAGCGGAAATTACACCGCCGTTTTCTTCTTCTGCGCGGTTTCCTCGTCGGTCGCACTGCTGATCGGGATCCTGCTGCGCCTGCCGGAACCCGTCAAGGTCGCGGGGCACCCGCACGTTGGCTCGCGCCGCGGAAGTTTCCTGCGTTCAATCATCAGCCCTGCCGCACTGCCCATCTCGCTGGTGATCCTGGTGTGCGGCTTGGCCTATTCGGGCATCATCTCGTTTCTGGCCCCGTTTCTGCTTTCCCGTTCGATGCCGGCCGCCGCCAGCTGGTTCTTCCTTCTCTATGCTGTCACGGTGCTGCTCTCCCGGCTCTTCGCCGGGCGGATCCAGGACCGACGCGGTGACAACGCGATTATGTATCCGCTGTTGGCGGTCTTTGCCCTGGGCATGGCCATGTTGGCGTTCGAACCCAGCACCCTCACCGTGGCCCTCGCGGCCTTGCTCACCGGGCTGGGCTTCGGCGCGCTGATGCCCTGCGCCCAGGCAATCGCGGTCTCCGCCGTATCCCCGGCCGACATGGGCGTGGCCACCTCGACCTTCTTCCTCATGCTTGATCTGGGCGTCGGCTTCGGCCCTGTTGCCCTGGGCCTGGCCATTCCCAACCTGGGATACACCGGAATGTTCGGCATCCTTGCCGCACTTGCCGCACTCGGGATCGGTCTGTACTTTCTGGTCCACGGCCGGCGGCACTCCGGCGCAACCGCGGCTTCCGCCTAACGGCCCCGATCAGGACCAACGGACCGGCACCGACGGACGACCCGAACGACGGCTGTCCAGGCCGCCCCGGACCACGGCCGGCGGATCGATATGCGGCGAAACGACTGGATTGCGCGCTTCACCCAAGACCACACCGATTCCACGCGCAAACGCTCCAGAACCCAACAATGATGCGAAAAGTGATCCGCGACACCGAATAATGTTTGAGTCGGGCCACAGACTTACCATGGGATAAGCCCCTTCCACCCAAAGGTTTATTTTCGTGCCCCAATTTGCCCAGGCGCTAGCCCGCGGACTCAATGTCCGCCACGTCCGGTTCATGGCCCTAGGTTCGGCCATCGGAACCGGCCTGTTCTACGGTTCCGCATCTGCCATCCAGGCCGCCGGACCAGCCGTACTCTTGGCCTACATGATCGGTGGCGCAGCCGTCTTCATGGTGATGCGCGCCCTGGGCGAGATGGCCGTGCGCCATCCGGTTTCCGGCTCATTCGGCCAGTACGCCTCAAAGTACCTCGGCCCGTTTGCGGGATTCATCACCGGCTGGACCTTCGCCTTCGAAATGGCAATCGTAGCCATCGCAGACGTCACCGCGTTCGGCATCTACATGGGGTTCTGGTTCCCCGACGTGCCCCGGTGGATCTGGATCTTGGCGATCATCTTCTTCATCGCCGCGTTGAACACCATGAAGGTCAGGGTGTTCGGCGAAACCGAATTCTGGCTTTCCCTCATCAAGGTTTCGGCAATCATTGCCATGATCGCGGGCGGCATCCTGATCGTGGTCTTCGGCTTCGGCCTGCCCGCCGAAGCCAATCCGGGCATCGGCACGATGCTTGCGGCCGGCGGGTTCTTCCCCAACGGCTTCTGGGGGCTGCTGGCGTCCTTCTCGATCGTGATGTTCGCCTTCGGCGGCATCGAGACCATCGGCATCACCGCGGGCGAGGCAGAGAACCCGAAAAAGGTCGTTCCCGCGGCAATCAACACCGTTCCGGTACGCATCCTGCTCTTCTACGTGTGCACGTTGGGCATCCTCATGATGATCTATCCGTGGAACGAGATCGGCACCGAGGGAAGTCCATTCGTGCAGATCTTCGACAACCTGGGTATTCCGGCAGCGGCACATATCCTCAATGCCGTCGTCATCACGGCCGCGATCTCCGCGATCAACTCCGACATCTTTGGCGCCGGCCGCATGATGTTCGGCCTGGCCCAGCAGGGCCACGCCCCGGCATCCTTCGCGAAGATCTCCCGCAACGGTGTGCCCTGGATGACGGTGTTGGTCATGGGCATCGTGTTGCTGGTTGGCGTATTGCTCAATGCCGTTATGCCCGAGTCGCTCTTCCTGATCATCGCCTCGATCGCCACCTTCGCAACCGTGTGGGTATGGGTCATGATCCTGCTTTCGCACATTGCGATGAAACGAACCATTGCCCGGGAAAACTTGCAGGCCTCCGAGTTCCCTTCCCCCCTGTGGCCTGCGGCTTCCTACGCAGCGCTGGCCTTCATGGGCTTTGTGATCGTACTGCTCGGCGTCATCCCGGAAACCCGGGTCGCCCTGGTTGTGGGCACGGTCTGGATCGGGCTACTCTTCGTCGCCTACAAACTGTGGGTCCGAGGCAAGGGCCACGAACGCGCCGAGCTGGTTGATGAAACAGGTCGCGAGTACGTCCCCAGCGAGTTGCGCTAAACACCGCGCCACGACGACGATGCCGCCACCGCCTATCGGCGGTGGCGGCATCGCTAGCTTGCGAGAATTTCTCGGGTTTCCCTCAAATAATCCCGCAGGGGAATATATGGTTTCGACCGCGTCTCGTGGGCCGGCGCCAAAGGTTTGTTGCCCTTCACACACGTGGGAATACACTTCGACCGAGGGCTGTTGACGAGATTATGACTGAAACCCGCCTCAGCGTTGACATTTTTTCCGATATCGCCTGCCCATGGTGCTTCATTGGCAAGCGCCGCTTTGAAAAAGCCGTTGAAGCACTGCCCTTCGGCGAGAAGATCGATGTGAAGTGGCATGCCTTCCAACTGGACCCTTCCCTGCCGGACCACTACGAGGGAAGCGAACTCGACTACCTGGTCAAGGCCAAGGGAATGCCCGCAGATCAGGTCGCAGGCATGATTCAGCACGTGACCGGTCAGGCCGCGGCGGAAGGTTTGAAATACGACTTCGATGCCCTTCGCCCTGCCAACTCCTTCACGGCACTTCGCCTGCTCGCCTTGGCCAAGGACCGCAATATGGGTGACGCCATGAAAGAAGCTCTGCTCTCGGCCCACTTTGAAAAGGGTCTGGATACCGGCGACAAGGAAACCCTTCAGCGCATCGCCGATCAGGTAGGCCTCGATTCAGCGGAAACGGAAGAAGTCCTGGCCAGCGACAAATACGCAACCGAAGTCCGCGCCGACGGAACCCGAGCACGCGAAATGGGCGTCAGCGGTGTTCCGTTCTTTGTACTGGACAACAAGTACGGAATTTCCGGTGCCCAGCCTTCCGAGGTATTCGAACAGGCGCTGAGCCAGGTTTGGAAGGAAATCGGAGGCAACGAGTTGCAAATGATGGCCACGCCATCGGCCGACGGAGAGGTCTGCGGCCCCGAAGGCTGCAACTAACCTCTAATCTTTATCCGACTTCGACGGTTCCGGCTTGGCCGGAGCCGTCGTTTTCTTTTTGCTGCCGCATTGAAGCTTTCCGGGCTGGGTGTTTACCTTCGCTTCCTTGACCAGCTTTTTGTATTTGGTGCCGATAACCACGTCAACCGTCTTGCCCTGCCGCTTCGGATCGAACACATAGGTCAAGCCGGCAACATGGCGCTGCACCGTCATCGCCTGCGCATACCCGTCGGGGCCAGAAATCACCGCGCCGACAACATTGGCCTTGGACATCCGGGCGTTGCCCACTTCGCCTACCTTGAAACCCCGCCGCTCAAGTTTCTTGGCGGAAGCGCCGGCAAGCCCCGCAATCTGTGTTCCGTTCATGACGTTGATCGTCATTTTGGAAGGGTCGACATAGTCGAATTGATCGCGTGGACATGCGGTGTGGGGTGCTACCGGGGCTTCAGCCACTGGTTTGGGTTCAAGGGCATCGATGACTATGGCCCGGGTATTCACCAAGTAGGCAAGAACCAATGCTGCGACCAGCAGCAAGACCGCCACGGAGAGAATAATGCCGTGACGTATGTTTCGATGCCGTTTTGTATTGGGATCGGCGCTGAACTCCGGACTTGCCAACTCGTCTTCTGAGACGATGTGGTGCCCATGCCATTCATTCGGATTCGAATCACGCGCCATTGCCGTTTAGTCCTCGATCACCAGTACACGGGCATGCAGGATTGAACGCTGGTGCAGCGCAGTTCGCACCGCACGGTGGAGCCCGTCCTCGAGATACCTGGTGCCCCGCCATTGAACAACATGAGGAAAGAGGTCACCAAAGAACGTTGAATCCTCGGCCAACAGCGCAGCCAAATCCAAGGTGCTCTTGGTAGTCACCAATTCATCCAGGCGGACTTGCATGGGAGGCACGACTGCCCAATCCTTGGGCGTCACGTAGCCATGGTCCGGGTACGGGCGAGAATCGCCGACAGATTTGAAGATCACTTGACCAGCTTAGGAAACTTCTGCAGATATGTGGCTAGCTTCGGCCAATAATAATTCGAGTCGTTTGTTTTCTACGCAAATTCGAAGCCCCCGTCAAGGGTTCCGACGCATGGATTCACACTACGGAACCTGAGGTAACGCAAGCTGTCACATTCAAGCAAACCGGGTGCATTCTTGTGTCATGAGCACAGTTCTTACTTCGGTTCCGGTCCTGGATATGTCATCTGCCCGTCACACCGACGGGACCTTCAATGAAGATTTCATTGAAGCTTTACGCGACGCCGCACACAATGTCGGCTTCTTCCAGATCACCGGGTATGGTGCGGCACCGGGAACTTCCCAAAGGTTGCTTGACACGATTGCTGAATTCTTTGCGCGACCGGTCGAAGAAAAACTGGAGTTGGACAACCGTTCTTCGGCACAATTCCGAGGCTACACGCGGCTGGGTGCAGAAATCACCCGCGGTCGCGCGGATTCACGGGAACAAATCGATTTCGGGCCAGAGCTGGAACCGTTGACTGAGGTACCTGCAGACAAGCCCTACCTGAATTTGCAGGGCCCAAACCAGTGGCCTGCCGCATTCCCCCAGCTCAAGACCGTGGCAATGGAATGGTCTGAACTGATGCAGAAGGTGGGCGCCGAACTGCTGGCCGCCCTCTCAGTGGGGTTGGGTCTGCCCGAAGATTACTTTGCACAGGCTTTTACCCCCGACCCCGCATGGATGGGCAAGCTTGTGCACTACGTCGGTGGCGGCATCGTTCCCGCTGCAGGCAACCAGGGGGTCGGAGCCCACGCAGACTACGGATTCATCACGCTGCTGCTTCAAGACTCGGTGGGCGGCCTTGCGGTCCAGCCATACGGCCACGAGGAATGGATCTCCGTCAAGCCGATCGACGGAGCGCTTGTGGTGAATCTGGGCGAGATGCTGGAGGTCGCAACCAACGGCTATTTGATGGCCACCATTCATCGTGTCACTGCTCCACCGGCCGGAGTCGATCGTTATTCCGTGCCCTTCTTCTACTCCCCGCGCCTGGATTCGGTCATCGACACCGTTCCGTTGCCGCCCGGACTCGCGGCACAGGCCCGCGGAGTCTCTGACGACCCGGAAAATCCGATGCTGGCTTCATACGGTGCCAACGTGCTCAAGGGCTGGCTACGCGCGCATCCACAGACAGCGAAGGCCCACTACCCGAATCTGGTGAAGTAGCCTCGGCATATGGCTTGGGTGCCGCATAGATTCATCGGGGCACCCAAGCCCTCATGACCGGCATTCCGGCCGCTGAACAGGACGCTGCCTACCCGGACCGTACCTCTTGACGGTGCGCTTCGGTCAGCATGCTCCGGTTAGCCAAGGCAGATGCTCAAACACGGAAAATCCCCAAACGCGATTCCCAAGGATCCAAGGGACGGATAGAGCACAAAAGGTGTCCCGCATTTCAAGAACCAAGACATCATGAGGCATCTTGCGCTGCCCGTGGCCAAACGCCCCCAATTTCAGTCACTATGATTTAGAGCATGACCGCTACGCAACCAGTCGATCGACCGAGCCAGGAATCAACCGGATTGCTTACCCGCATCGGACTGAAGGTCACTGGCGGCAAGCCCTTCTCAGACCTACCCATACGGCGGAAGGTTGTCCTTTCGCAGTTGCCGATGTTCTTTGCAGTGCTCTTCGCGTGCACCTTTGCATTGCTCTCCAATGCAAAGGAAATCTATGGCGACACCCTATTCACTGCCGGCGTCGTCCTTGTACTGCTGAACACCGTCGCTTCATTTGCTGTGCCATGGGAGAAGTTCCGCTCGGAATTCACCTACCTGGTCATCCCCGCGGCAGGAATGATCGCAGCATGCCTCATGTCAATGGGCGCCTACTATTGGCTCAGCGGGATGACGCTGCTCATCGCCTTTCCCGTTTTTTGGTTTGCCTGGTCCGGCGTCGCGCCACGGTTGACATTGATGCTTTCCTTTGTGCTTCCGCTGGCAACAACATTGCTGCAGCTATGGCACAACGACATACCGTTCACACTGATCAATGTAGTTCGGCCGTTGCTCATACCGTTGGTGATTTTGGCGCTTGCCAGTACCACCGTGATCGTCGAATACAACACATCGCTCAAGAATCGTATGCTTCGCGAGTCCTTGGCCACTAGCCGGCGCCAGGCAAACCTGCTGAACGCCGTCCTCAACGCCGCGAATGTGGGCGTCGTGGTCGTCGACCGCGACGGAAACGACGTGTTGATGAACGACATTCAACGGTTCCAGCATCGCCATGCAATTCCCCCAGAGCATCCAGACCCCACCGAGGACAAGCTCCTCGTGCGGGCGGTTTCCCCGAATTTTGAAGTGTGCCCCGAGCTCATGCCTAGTGATCAGCGCCCGGTACTGCGGGCCATTCGCCAAGAAGAATTCGTCGATGAATTGATTGCGCTGGGGCCGCTTCATGATCCGATTTACAGCTCCACCTCGGCACGGGCACTTTTTGACGATTCTGGCGTCTATGACGGTGCCGTGATCATGTTCAAGAACGTCACGCCCATGATCACGGCGTCGAAAACCAAGGACCGGTTCTTGGCCAATGTCAGCCATGAGCTGCGTACGCCATTGACGTCAATCCTGGGTTACCTCGAGCTGCTAGAGGACGAGGTACAGATGACCTCCGGGACCAAGAAATCGCTGGATGTCATTTCAAGGAACACTAATCGGCTCCTGAGCTTGGTGAATGACCTACTTACCGTGGCGGCCGGGCGCCATCAGATCAGCGTTTCGGCAATGGATTTCGGAGCTGTTGTCCAGGCCCGCCTTGAATCTATGGCACCGCGTGCCTCCGCAGCCGGAATCGAGCTGAACCAAGGGACGTTGTGCCATGAACAGGTTCTCGGCGACGCGTTGCGTCTGGGGCAGGTTGTGGACAACCTTGTTTCCAATTCAATCAAGTACACCGACCGGGGCGGGTCGGTGACAGTGGAAATGGATTGCACCGAGGATGAAATTTGTCTCCGCGTCATCGATACCGGGCGTGGAATCTCCGAGGCGGACCTCAAGCAACTATTCGTCAGGTTCTTCCGAAGCAACGACGCACAGCTGTCCGGTTTGCCCGGAGTCGGATTGGGCTTGGCCATCACACGCGAACTGGTGATGGCCCACGGCGGAACCATCAGCGCGGAAAGCGAAATCGGCAGGGGGACAACGATGACCGTGCGGATGCCACGCAAGTCCGTGAAATCCGATTCCCTTCCCTCTGCCTTCGTAGGCCAGCCGGCAACCGAAAACCGAAGTTAACTAGCGAGGCGGGTCATTGATCCCCAAGATCACTAACCCGCTTCGCTATGAACCGTCGTTCGCTCTCGCCCCCAAGACGCTAGCGAACATTTTTCGGATCACTTCGGTTCACTCAATGTGCCCGACTCCCCCATGCAGTCGGTTTCCCGCCGTACTGGCTTAGCTATGACTATTCCGTGTAAGCATCAAGTTCTCCACCAGAGTGAGGACAACTTTTCCGCAATGATGACGCAGGTTCGTTTAGGCAATTCTTGAGGTTGTCTTGAGTGATTCCATGGGAGGATCATGAGCTTGGGCATTCATGATGGACAGCATGACAATGCCATTGAGTTCACTAGATTCTGTGGTGTGTACACAGACCCTAGATAAGCTCTCTGAAGATCTGGGCCACGAATACACATCGAGATTTGTTGTGCAGTTCTGTTCCATGTGGCCGACGCGGCTCAATCGCCTTGAAGAGGCCCTGTGCAGCTGCAACAGCGAGGCCGGGCAAGATGCAGCATTGTCGCTGAAATCAGGCGCCTCAATGGTAGGCGCCAGGGAACTGGCGGAGCTTGCAGAATGGTTGCATGGCGCGTTTCAGGACAAGCTTGTGGACGTGCAGCGCAAACTGATAGCCATGATTCGCGAAGTCGGTCGCCGCTCAGTTCAAGAGCTTTCGACTATGAAAATTAGCTAGCACACCAAACCACGGAAGCCGCAGGTGCGGTTAGCGCTTCGCGGCCGATCGGTAGCCAACGCCTCGAACCGTTTCAATCCAACGTGGATCCTGGGTCGAGTCGCCCAATTTACGACGCAGATTTCCCATGTGGACCTCAACGGATCGTTCGTCGGCCGACGACACATAGGTTCCTGAATCCGATTCTTCGTCGCGCAACCGACGAACCAGCTCCGTCTTGGTGCGGATGTGACCGTTGGAACCCAAGAGCACATCCAGCAGCGTGAACTCCGTGGGCGTAATGTTTTTTGCTTCGCCATCCACTTCAACCGTGTAGGTCGATGAATTGAGCATCAGTCCGTTCAGCGAACGGACAAGATCGCCCTCGGCTTGGCCCAGCTGCGTTTTTGCTTGGGCTTCTGCCGGAACCGCAGGAGCTTCGTTCTTGGCCTGCGCCTGGCTATTGCGCCGACGCATGATGGCATCGACGCGTGCACGGAGCTCGCGTGGCTTAAACGGCTTGGTTACGTATTCGTCTGCGCCTGATTCCAGCCCGAGGATCGTATCGATCTCGTCGGATCGGGCGGTCAGCATGACTATGTGGGCGTCGGAAATCGTCCGAATCCTGCGTGCCGTTTCGAACCCATCGATATCAGGAAGGCCCAAGTCCAAGGTCACCAGATCGGGGCGGCGGGATTCCACCAGTTCGACACCCTTGACTCCAGAGTCCGTGGCGTGAACGTCAAATCCCGATTGCAGCAGGACCGCTTCGAGCAGCCCTCGAATGTCTTCGTCATCCTCAATGACGACTGCAACACGGTGATCGTTCATCAAATGCACCTTTCCCGGAGTCGATGCGCCATACGTGTACGGTGCAAGCTTCCCGCAAGTCTATTGAAAATAGTCCCCGGGATCACAAAACCGAACAATAGTGAGTCATAGATCTCACTGGCAGCTACATGAAACCGCTTCCCCACAAGGCGTTTGATGCGAGCAAGACGATGCACGAACATCGATCTTCAACCTTTTCCGCTCGCCGGATCGTGCAAAATGCCGAAGATCCGTCAATTTCGGGAAAGCTTGCGCAACATATGACATCAAAACCATTGACCTGACATCACAATGACGTCATTCTGGTGTCATGGATTTGACTCGATTTGTGAACGATCTACAGGAACATCTCGAAATCGCCGCCGCGGCCGGCGGTCCCGAGGCCCAAGAGCTCGCCTCTCGTCTCCTGGCGCCCCTAAATGCGGCAACACGGCTGGTACTCCTCGAGTCTCTGTCCGCGGCGGCCAACGAAATCACCCGCGAGATGGCTCCCGGTGGCGTCGACATCAGGTTGCGCGGACAAGACCCCGAATTCGTTGTGACGATGCCCGAGCAAGAAACACTGTTCACCGACTCTGCAGCACACGACAAGCGACCGGCGCCGGGCTACGACGTGCCCCCGCCGGCGACTTCAGATGAAGGCGGGGTCACCCGGACAACCCTGCGCCTGCCGGAGCCGTTGAAGCTCCGCATGGAGGCGGCTGCAAACCGCGAAGGCGTGTCAGTCAACTCGTGGCTCATCAAGGCCGTCTCCTCTGCGCTCGAAACCCAACCACGGCGAAGCCCGCGCCGCGACTCGCCTGCCGGACAAAGCCTGACCGGCTGGGTGCAATAAAACCGAAGCCTCCGGATCTTTGCCCGAAACCCGCAGCACTTCATATTCAAGGACATCCAATGCCTACCTTTCCCACCCCCACAGCCATCACCGTACGCAGCGGCCTGAGTGTCATCTCCGATGTCCACTTGGTTGCCAGCGAACGAACAGACACAGTCGTGACAATCCGCCCGCGCGATGCAGCCAAATCCGGCGACCAGAAAACAGCCGAGGCCATCACCGTCGACTTTGAAGAAGGGAAACTGACGTTGTCATCACCAAGCCGCCGCCGCTCCATGTCGCTGTTCGGCACCTCGGGTGCGGCAGAAGTTGAAATCCTGGTTCCCTCCGGTTCCCATCTTGAATCCACTTCCCCGCTCGGCGAAGTCTTGGTCTCCGGCCCCGTCGGAAATTGCAGCGTCAAGATCGCCATGGGATCCATCCGGCTTGAATCAGCCCGTCAAGCCAACCTCAAGACCTCCTTCGGTGACATCACAGCAGCATCGGTGGCGGGAGCCACCTCCATCGCCAGCAGCTCGGGCACCATCCGGCTAGGCAGTCTGGGGGCCCAGAGCGAGATCTCCTGTTCCAACGGAAATATTTCGATCGATCGAGCCGACGGGCCATTGCGCGTCAAGACCGCCAACGGCGATGTCAACATCAAGAAATGCAGGGATGACGTCACGGTCAAGAACTCGCACGGCGGCATCCGCGTCGAAGAGGCATTTTCCGGAACGCTCACCCTGCAAACGGCCACCGGAGGCATCAGCGTGGGGGTACCTGCGGGCACTGCCGCGTGGATCGACCTGAATTCCCAGCACGGTCGAGTCAGGAGCGCCCTGTCCGAATCGCCGGATGCAAGCTCCGCAACCGATCCTCTCAGGATCCATGCGCGCACCACTTGGGGCGACATCTACATTGAACGCAGCAACCCGGCAACCATTTGAGGGGCACGAAGAAAAGAGAAGAGCAAGGAGGTCGGGCCGGGTAGCCCTGATCCAAAAATCCGAGTCCCCGATTTCGGTTTCCCGAGGTTAAAACGAAATCGGTCTTGACCTGATTTCTCAAGTCAAGACCGATACCGTATCCGCGGAGGATGGGGGATTTGAACCCCCGAGGGCGTGAACCCAACACGCGTTCCAGGCGTGCGCCATAGGCCGCTAGGCGAATCCTCCAGCTTGCCCTATTCGGGCAGGTTCCAGCATAGCGGACATTTCCGGAGACGACGAATCGAGATTCTCCGACCGCCTCGCAGGCGTCGAATCCGGGGCAGGATCCACGCCCCGGGCACCCCTCGGACAAGATCGCCAAGGTTTTCCACAACCCCCGCAATCAGCGACCCGAGACCCATGCGCCGTGATGCAATGAAACATGGGAAAACTCGCCGCTCATCAGATGAACATGGAGCCGGAGAGGGTCGGAATACCGCCGGCCGGGTCGCGCCTATTCTGCGGCAGTGATGGCACATGGATCGCAGGTGTCGAGCGGTTCCTCGCCACGGAACCGCTGCAAACCGCAGTTACCAAGGTCACATGCAAGCCTTGCCCGAACACGCCCGCCGAAGGCCTGGAACAGCTGCGGCAAATCAGTCGGATACGTTCCATGCTCGATGGCCTCGAAGCGATGCTGCTGGCAGACACCAGTGAATTGGTCCAGCGCGGACTGGCCACTCCCCTGTCGGAAGAAAATCCGACGCTCTTTGACTACAAACGTGAAATTGAAGACCACGGCTATCCCATGACCCGGATGGACCAGGACCTGAACCGCTCATCCTTTGTGGCCGAGGCCGCCATGGTCACCAGGACCTCCGAAAGGTCCACCTTCAACCGCCTCGCCACGGCCGAGGGCCTGCGCTACATCCACGATCAATCCCTCTTCGAGCTGTGCCGCGGAAGCATCACCGGCCGCACGGCCAGCACCCTCGTCAGGCAAACCCAGGGAATCCCTGCGAGCACCGCCAGGCAAATTGAAACTTCGGTACTGCCCACGGCATTGACCGCATCGGATTCCTCCATGGCACTGCGCATCAAACGCCAGCGGGAACGCCTGCACCCCGAACCCGCATCCCACCGGCGCTCCCGGGCAGAAGGCGGCCGCTCATTGATGTGGTGGCCGGAATCCGACGGAATGGCGGTTCTCCAGGCGTACCTGCCTGCCGAAGACGTCCTTGCGATCTACAACACCGTAAACACCCACGCCGGCCGGCTCATGGACGGCGAGGAAGAGCGGCACGTCGGGCAGCTGCGTGCCGATGTGTTCCGTGACAGCCTGATCGATGGCTGGCCGGGGAACAAGCAAAGGAAGTCGGGACTGTTTGTGGGCCTGACGATTCCGGCCCTTGAACTGCTGACGAACCCCGAACGAGGCATAGCCGACCTTGAAGGCTACGGCCCCATCCCGCTGGGCGTCGCGCTGAAACTTGCGGCAAAGGCCCCCTCGCTGAAGCCGATCCTGACCGATCCATGGACTGGTTCCATCCTGGATTTGGGGCGCAAGCGCTACAAGCCGTCCAAGGCGCTGCGGGATTTCCTGCGGATCCGCGACGGGCATTGCCGTTTTCCCGGATGCCGCCGGGCGCCGTTGATTTCGGAGGTCGACCACATCGAAGCCTGGGCCAAGGGAGGCGAAACTTCCGAACAAAACGCCGAATACCTCTGCAAGCGGCACCAAATCTACAAGCACGTCCTGGGATGGGAAGCCGTACACCTTGGCAACGGCTCGATCCAATGGCGGACGCCGCACGGAATCACCCAGCTGGAATTGCCCGACGGCCTGATCCACCCGCGCCCGTTGAATCCAGACCCCGAGCCACAGCAACCCATGCTTCCCATGGTGCTCATTGACCAGCAGACCCGGCGCCTCCTGGGCTGGGACGAATCCGAACCGATCCCCGGTTTCCCTGAAAATGAGCCGGATTCCTGAGTCGATTTACGGCCACGGGCAATCCTCGGGTAGACTTTTTAACGGCCCCTCATGTGGTGTCATCCTGTTGAACTCCCCCAGGACCGGAAGGTAGCAAGGGTAGATGGGCTCTGGCAGGTGCATGAGGGGCCTTTACTGTCTGCCCGTAGTTGCGTTTGCTGCTCGAGGGATTGAAAAGGAGTAGTCATGGGTGCCGGACGATTCGCTCCCAGCCCTTCAGGGGAACTACACCTCGGCAACCTCCGCACCGCCATCCTGGCATGGCTTTTCGCCCGTTCCACGCAACGCGAATTCCTGATGCGCGTCGAGGACCTGGATCGCGCCCGGGCCGGCGCCGAAGAACTCCAACTCGCAGACCTGCGTGCCATCGGCCTCGACTGGGACGGTCCGACCGTCCGCCAAAGCGATCGCATGCCCCTATACAGCGAGGCAATCGACGACCTGCGTTCCCGCAACCTTCTCTTCGAGTGCTACTGCACCCGGCGCGACATTGCCGAAGCCGGTAGCGCACCACATGCCGCACCCGGAACCTACCCTGGCACCTGCCGTGATCTCACGGAATCCGAGCGGGAGGCGAAGCGGACGATGCGTCCCGCGGCCCTGCGTCTGCGCAGCGAAACCACCGATTTCACAGTCACGGATGTACTGCACGGGCAGTTCACCGGGGTCGTCGACGACTTTGTGGTGCTGCGCAACGACGGAGTCCCTGCCTACAACCTGGCGGTCGTGGTCGACGACGGCGCTCAAGGCATTGACCAGGTGGTGCGCGGGGACGATTTGCTCTCCTCGGCACCCCGGCAGGCGTACCTGGCGGAGCTGCTGGGGTACACCGTGCCGGGCTATGCACACGTCCCGCTGGCATTGAACGCGGAGGGCAAACGGCTGGCCAAACGCGACGGGTCCGTCACACTGGGCCAGCTCGCCGAGCACGGCGTCGGCCCGGAGGAAGCAAGATCCATGATGCTTTGCTCCTTGGATCTGCCGACCACGTCGCTTGATGCCGCGTTGGCGGTCTTCGACCCAACACTTCTGCCCACGGAACCGTGGGTCTTCACAACCGATCCGGGTGAGAAGCGCAGGATGCGCTTGGCACCGGAAAACCGATAGGGTGGCCATCGTGAGTACAGCTCTTTACCGTCGCTACCGTCCCGACAATTTCGCGGACGTGATCGGGCAGGAACATGTCACCACACCGCTAATGACGGCCCTGGAAAAGAACCGGGTCAATCATGCCTACCTCTTCTCCGGTCCGCGCGGTTGTGGCAAGACCACGTCCGCCCGCATCCTGGCCCGCTGCCTTAACTGCGCCCAGGGCCCAACGCCGACCCCGTGCGGCACCTGCCCCAGCTGCATCGAGCTGGCCAGCGGCGGCCCGGGTTCCCTTGACGTCATCGAGATCGACGCGGCGTCCCACGGCGGCGTCGACGACGCCCGCGACCTGCGCGAACGCGCAACGTTCGCCCCGGTGCGCGACCGCTACAAGATCTTCATCATCGACGAGGCCCACATGGTCACCTCGGCCGGCTTCAACGCCCTGCTGAAGATCGTCGAGGAGCCGCCGGAGCACATCAAGTTCATCTTCGCGACGACCGAACCGGACAAGGTCATCGGCACGATCCGTTCGCGCACCCATCACTACCCGTTCCGCCTGGTGCCGCCCGAGCCGCTGATCAAGTACCTCGAGTACCTGTGCACCGCCGAGGGCGTTGCCGTGGCCCCGGGCGTGCTCTCGCTGGTCATCCGCGCCGGCGGCGGCTCGGTCCGCGACTCGCTGTCCGTGCTCGACCAGCTGATCGCGGGCGCCGGACCGGACGGCCTTGACTACGAGCTGGCGGTGTCGCTGCTTGGCTACACGCACGCCTCGCTGCTTGACGACGTCGTCGACGCCCTGGGCGCCGGGGACGCTGCCACCGTGTTCGGCGCCGTGGACCGCGTGGTGCAGACCGGGCACGACCCGCGACGATTCGTCGAGGACCTGCTGGAACGCTTCCGCGACCTGATCATCGTGCGCGCCGTCCCCGAGAATGCCTCGCAGATCATCCGCGGGCTACCCGAGGACCAGCTGCACCGCATGCAGACCCAGGCCGCGGGACTCGGCCAGTCAGAGCTCAGCCGCTGGGCCGACGTCACGAACGCCGGGCTGACCGAGATGTCCGGCGCCACCTCGCCGCGACTGCACCTTGAGCTGCTGTGCGCCCGCCTGCTGTTGCCGGCCTCCGATGCCACCGAGCGCGGCTTCAACGCGCGCATGGACCGGGTCGAACGCCGTCTGGCCTACGCCGGGGACGAACTTCCGCAGGCCCCGGCGGGAGATGCCGGATACGCCGGCCACCCATCCGAATCCTCGGCCGGCTACGAGTCGGAAAACCAGGGCCAGGGTGCGGCCGCGGTGCGCGAAGCACTCCGCGCCGCGCGGGCCCAAAAGGAGGGCGGCCCCGCCGCAGCTCCGGCTCCGGCCGCAGCGACGACCCCCGAGCCCGTGCAGCAGCCTGCACCCCAAGCAACCCCGGATTCCGCCGAAGCCCCGGCCCCGGTTGCATCCGTGACCCCGGCGCCGGATTCCGCTGCACCCGCGGCTTCGGCTCCGGCCGCACCGGCACCTGCAAACGATTCGGAAAACTCGGCCGACTGGGGAGGCACTTGGGGACCCGTTCCCGACGCGCCGGCAAACCCCGTGACCCAGCCGGTGGCGCCCGCCCGGAGCACCCCGGTGAACCCGCCTGCGGACGTACCGCCGTTCAGCATCCTGCCCGATCGCGACCCGGAGCCCGAGGAAGGGGCGCCCGCACCTGCCGCGGCGCCCGCACCGATGCAGCAGAACCAGGCGATGGCCGACTTCACCAAGCGCGCCATGGAGGAAAAGGCCGCAAAGGAACGCGAAGCCCAGGAACGAGCGCACCAGGAGCAAGCCGCCCGCGAAAAGGCCGCCGCCGAACAGCGCGCCGCCCAGGAACGCGCTGCCCAGGAAGCAGCGGCCCGGGAACAGCGTGCAGCCCAGCAGGCAGCCGAACAGGAACGAGCAGCCCAGCAGCGCGCCGCGCAGCAGCAGCAGCAACGCCAGCAGCAGGCGCCTGTCCAGCAACAGCAAGCCCCGCAGTTCCAGCAGCAGGCGCCAACCCACCAGGCCGCGCCGTCGCAACAGCGCCCGGGACAGCAGGCTCCTACGCAGCAGGCAGTGCCTTCCCAGCAGCACCAGGGACAGGCCCAGCAGCCTCCCGCAACGCAGGCACCCCCGGCACAGGGCGCACCCGCGCACGCGGGAGGCGCGGGATCGGTGGAGATGTTCCGCCGCGCATGGCCGGACATCCTCGAGGAGCTGAAGGGCACCAAGCGGTTCCTCTGGATGACGGTTGCACCGCATGCGGCAATCACGGGCTTTGACGGCCGCACGCTGGCCGTCAGCTTCGCCAACCCGGGTGCGCTTACCGCATTCACCTCGCGCCCGGAGCACATTGCAATCCTTGGCCAGAGCATCCAGAAGGTCCTGGGCGTTCAGGTCGAGTTGGCCATCGTCGCGGGAGGTTCCGCACCGGCGGGTGGTTCTGGCCCAAAAGTTGATCGCCGGCCCGAGCCGGCGGTGACCTCGAGTCCAGCTGAATCCGCACCACAGCAGCACACCGCCATGCCCTCCCCCGGTGCACCCGCACCCGCTTCAACGGGATGGGGAACCCCGCAGCCTGCGGCGCAGGCAGCAGCTCAGGCAGCTGTGCCTGCGCCTGTTCAGCCCGCCGCACCTCGGCCTGCCCAGGCCCAGCCTGTGCAGCAAGCGGCCCAGTCCCAGGTTGCAGCCCCGGGAGCCCCGGCGTTCGCGCAGGGCCCGGCAGCGCCGGCAGCGCCGGCGCCAGTCGCGCCGGCACCTGCCGCACCAGCACCAGTGGCGGCAGCGCCGGCACCCCGTCCGGCAACATCGGCGCCGTCGCCCGCGTCCGCACCCGAGCAAGCCTCGCCACCTTTCGGCGATGACGACCCGGGGTTCGGACCGGAACCCACCTTCGATTCCGAACCGTGGGACGACGCGGGCGGGGACTGGGATGCAGCTTCCGTTCCCGTGCCCGATTGGGATGCGGATCCCGGCACGCCAACAGGCTCGGCCGAACCCGCCTGGGGAATGGATTCCGCGGCTCCCGCACCCCGTGCGGCAGCCGCATCGCTCCCCCCGATTCCGCCTCCGGCAACCCCCAAGGGCTATGTCGCGCCCGCGCCCTCGCTGGGTGCTGCCGATCGTCCGGTCGCCCCGCCACCCGGCGCCTCGGCCGCAACATGGGGCATGCCGGTGCCCGCGCCTGCCGCGCCCGCACCAAGCGCCGGCCCGGCCCAGGCTTCCAGCGCCCCGGCATCGGACGGAAAGCTCAGCCGCTACCAGCGGCTGATGAACCGCGCCGCGGGCGTGGCCGACGGCGGAAGCGCCAGGGTCGCCGCGCAGCAGGTTCCCACGGATCCGGCGGCGGGAGCCTGGGGCAACCCCGCGGATGCACCCGATTTCGCGCGCCCGCGGCCAACACCGGAGCCGAACCAACAGGCCCCCGCACAGTCGACGCCGGTAGAATCGGATGATACGGAATTCGTTCCCAGCGACGACGACATCGCCATCGAGGACTCGTCCCTGCTTGGAGTGCCGGCCATCGAGCGCATTCTCAAGGGCCGTGTCATCGAGGAACGCGATCCCCAGGGCAATGTGATCGAACGCCCGGACAGGATCCGCTAGGCTTCACCGGCGCTTTCGATAAAGTGTCGCGTCGGACGTGTAGTCTCACCCACGGTCAGTTATCGGGAACAGCAAAATTAGGCAGTGTGAACGCAAGTGTACGAAGGTGCAGTCCAGGAACTCATCGATGAGTTGGGCAGGCTTCCGGGGATCGGCCCGAAGTCGGCCCAACGCATCGCCTTCCACATCCTTGAGGCGGACCCGGAGGACATGAAGCGGCTCTCCGAGTCCATCCGCGTGGTCAAGGAACGCGTGAAGTTCTGCAGCATCTGCTTCAACGTCTCCGAATCCGATACCTGCGGGATCTGCCGCGACGAACGCCGCAACGATTCCGTGATCTGCGTGGTCGAGGAGTCCAAGGACGTCATGGCGATCGAGCGTTCACGCGCCTTCACCGGGCGCTACCACGTGCTCGGCGGCGCCATCAATCCGATCAACGGGATTGGACCCGAACAGCTGCACATCCGCGAACTCATCGCCCGGCTGGGCGACGAGCGCATCACCGAGATCATCCTGGCGACGGACCCGAACCTCGAGGGCGAAGCCACGGCCACGTTCCTGACCCGCACGCTGCGCCCGCTGGGCATCGAGATCACCCGTCTGGCCTCGGGCCTGCCTGTCGGCGGGGACCTGGAATACGCGGACGAGGTCACCCTCGCCCGGGCCATCGAGGGACGCCGCTCCACCGCGGTCAAGGCACCGGCCGCTCCCCTGGTTCGGTCGGCCCCCGCGCCGGCACCTGCTGCCGAGACGGCTGCCGCCGCAAGCCAGGCCCAGGACCCCGTCTCCGCCGGTTAGGCGATCGCCGGGGCCCCGGGCCTTGGGAAGCTAGGCGATGCGGGTTCCCGACGCCAGCTTCCCGGCAGGGGTATGCAGCTTGCGCCGCCCGGCCGCCAGCAGCCCGCCGGCCAACAGCAGCTGCAGGCCCAGGCCCAGCGGCCACAACGGCGTCGCGTTCGCGGGCGCCGGTTCGGGACTCTTGACCCCGTTGATGCACGGGGTGGAATTCAGCTGCCCGGCCTGCGACATGCGCACGCCCTCGCTGATTCCGCCCATCGGTCCCATCGTGTCGAAGGACTGGCTGCTCGGGTCCGGAGCCGGGCGCGGCACCGCGTCGGCCACCACCACAAACGGGTTGGCCGCCAGCAGCCAGGTGTTGCGCTCGGTGGCGTAGGTCGTTTGCTGGTAGAGCGCCGTCCCGCAGGTGTAGTTGTTCTGGTCCCATTCGAGGGTTCCGTCGCCGTTCATGTACTCGTCGGGCCAGATTTGTTCGGACACCATGACCTCGGTCTTGACCAGTTCCATGCTCAGTCCGTAGGCGATCAGCGTGCCAAGGCCCAGCATGGCCACCAAGAGGTAGGAGATGAGCACCGCGAAAAGGGTCCGGTTGGCCACGGCCGAGACCCCGACGCCGATCGCGCAGACAATGGCCAGTTCCAGGGCCAGCATGCCCAACAGCACGGGAACCCCGGGCAGGTACACGTCCCCGTAGGTCATGGCCCATCCGATCAGCGGAATCGTCACCACCAGGAACCCCAGGGAGGCGACCCACGCGGCAAGCCACTTGCCGATCAGCAATTGCCCCGGCGTGAGCAGGGTGTTTTGCAGGATGGCCAGGGTGCCGTTGGCCCGGTCGCCGGTGATGGAGTTCGAGCTCAGGGCCGGGGCGATGAGCATTCCGAAGAACAGGACAAACGCGATGACCAGCTCGAACATCACCTGGCCGGCACCGAATTCCTCGGACCCGACGGCGACCGCCGCAAGGGCCACGACGCCGGCGATCACCAGGAACCAGATGGCGAGCATGATGAACCAACCGCGGCTTCTCACGCGCTGGAGGATCTCCAGCTTGAAGATCGTTCCGATCCCGGGAAGGTAGCCCAGGGTGGAGGACGTTTCGGGCGGGCGCTGCGTGACGGGGGCGCTCATGGCGATCCTTCCTCAAGGCTCAGGTAGGTCTCTTCAAGGAGTCCGGAGGACGGGGCGAAGGCGGTGACCGGAACACCGGCCGAGACCAGCGCGTTCAGCAGTGCCGCCGCTTCCGCTTCTCCGGCGAGTCGGGTCTTGGCATTGCCCCGGGGCGAGTCGTAGTCCTGTTGGTAGGAGGCCTCGACCAGGTTTTCCTCGAGGAGCTTGCGCAGCGCCGGGACATCAAGCGTTGCAATGGTGTAGCTGCGGGTCTGGGCCCCGGCCTCTGCCAGGGTTTGGCTGCGCACGGTGTGCCCCTTGGAGATGAACACCGCGGCGTCCGCCATTTCATCAAGCTCCGCCAACACGTGGGAACTGATCACCACGGTCTTCCCGCTGTCGGCCAGCTGCCTGAGCAACAACCTCAGCTGGACCCGGGCTCCCGGGTCCAGGCCGCTGGCCGGTTCGTCAAGCAGCAACACGGCGGGGTCATTGATCAGCGCGCGGGCCAGCGAAAGCCTTTGCGCCTGGCCCCGCGAGAACACCCGGGCGGGGGTGTCGGCCAGGTCGCCCAGGCTCACCAGTTCAAGCAATTCCGCGACACGCACCGCAGCACGCTTCTTGTCCATGCCGTAGAGCGCCGCAACGGTGGTGAGGATTTCCCGGCCGGTCAGTGATTCCCAGACGCCCAGGGTGTCCGGCATCCAGCCGAGCATCGCGCGCACCTCGCGCGGGTTCGTTGTCGGACCAAGACCGGCCACGGAGATTGAACCGCTGTCGGGGCGCAGCAGTGAAGCGAGCATCAGCAGGAGGGTGGTCTTGCCGGACCCGTTGGGGCCGATCAGCGCCGTGACCTCGCCGGGCATTGCCCGGAAATCGATGTTCTCGACGGCATGCACCGAACCGAACGAGCGGGCCAGACCCGTGACCACGATGCCGCCTCCGCGGGCGTTCTTGCGTTCCAGCACTCGGCCTGGACTTGGGACTTCGGATTCCATGGGCTGCTACTTCCCCGATTCAAAACGCGAACATTGCCCCCAACCCTACGCACTTGGCCCAGTCACGTCCCGTTTGACGGGTTTTCGTTATCGAATTGACGTATTGGCTCCAGCCGGGTCCCCGCGATGCCAAAAAGGTGACCCGCGCGACATTCGACCAAGCAATCAGACCAGCGAGCTGGTCGAATATGACCCATCGTGGTCATCTAATGCCGTGGCCGTGCGCCACAATGGCTAAAATGAATCCAATGCCGCCCTTGCGGCGTTCTTCCCAGATTTGAGAAACCCCACCATGGAGTGTGCTGACGCATGAGCCTGATTGTCCAGAAATTCGGCGGATCGTCCGTTTCCGATGCCGAAGGCATCAAACGTGTTGCCCGTCGGATTATTGACACCAAGTCCGCCGGCCACGAAGTCGTCGTCGTCGTCTCCGCCATGGGTGACACCACCGATGAGCTGCTCGACCTTGCCAACCAGCTGACCGACGAGGCCCCCGCACGAGAAATGGACATGCTGCTCTCCGCCGGGGAACGCATTTCCATGGCCCTGCTGGCGATGGCCATCGACGGACTGGGCGCCAAGGCCGCATCGTTCACCGGCTCCCAGGCGGGCGTGATGACCGATTCCATCCACGGCAAGGCCCGCGTCATCGAGGTTTCCCCGCAGCGGGTGCGACGCGCAATCGACCGCGGCTACGTGGCGATCGTCGCCGGTTTCCAGGGCATGAACAAGGAATCCAACGACGTCACCACCATGGGCCGCGGCGGATCCGACACCACCGCGGTGGCGCTGGCCGCTGCGCTGGGTGCCGATGTCTGCGAAATCTACACGGACGTCGACGGCATCTACACCGCGGATCCGCGCGTGGTGTCGACCGCCCGCAAGATCGACACGATTTCCAGCGAGGAAATGTTGGAGATGGCGGCCTCCGGCGCCAAGATCCTGCACCTGCGTTGCGTTGAATATGCACGCCGCTTTGGGGTTCCATTGCATGTACGCTCATCCTTCAGCAGCAACGAAGGAACCTGGGTCCTGCCCAGCCCCGACGACCAGATCAAGATTCAAGAAGGAGAACCCTTGGAACAGCCCATCATCTCCGGTGTCGCCCACGACCGCTCCGAAGCAAAGGTCACCATTGTTGGCGTTCCGGACATTCCGGGCAAGGCGGCCCAGATTTTCGGTGTGATCGCCGGCGCCCATGCCAACATCGACATGATCGTGCAGAACGTCTCGACCTCCGGCTCGGGGCGCACCGACATTTCCTTCACGCTGCCCATGGTCGACGGCAAGGACGCGCTGGATGCCCTGCGCGGCGCACAGGAAGACATCGGCTTCGAGGACATCTCCTACAACGAGAACGTCGGCAAGCTGTCGCTGATCGGCGCCGGCATGCGCTCGAACCCGGGCGTTTCCTACACCTTCTTCGAGGCCCTGCACCAGGCCGGCGTTAACGTCGACATGATCTCCACCTCGGAAATCCGCATCTCCATCGTCACCGATGCCAACAAGCTGGACGCCGCGGTGCGCGCCATCCACGCGGCATTCGACCTGGACTCCGACGACGAGGCAACCGTGTACGGCGGCACCGGCCGCTAGGCCGACCGGGATCGCCGCAGTGGTCGGCGGCTTGTGGACCCATGGTTCGCAAGCCGCCGACCACTGCATTTAAGGCTTTGGGTCCCGCCCGGCGATAATGGGAGGATGCATTCCCCCACCTTGGCTTGGCTGTCCGAAGAGCAGTGGCTGCCCTTGGCGACCGCCCACGCGGAACGTTCCAAGCGATTCGGGGAACCGTTCACCGCGCGGCGCATGAAGCGCGAGAAGCACCCCATCGAGGACTTCCTCTTCACCTACTACACGCAGAAGCCCGGGCAGCTCTACCGCTGGCACCCGGGTCCAGGCGTGGTGCTCGGCGGCGAGCCGGCGCGGGAGCGTGCCGGGTGGAAGTTCTACCGCGAGGTGCTCGACGAGGGCAGCGGCGAGCGCGGGTACACCGTCGACGTCGAGGCGTTTGCCGAGGCGCGCCTGGAGGCGATCCGGTTTGCGCGGATCATCCTTGCCGGCACCGTGCAGCGTCCCGGGAACTTTGCCTGCTTCGGCCTGCACGAGTGGGCCATGGCCTACAAGTCCGAACAGAACGGCATCCGGCACGAATACCTGCCGCTGCGACTGGGCGCCGGGGGCACCGATGCGGTGGTGGAGGAACACAAGATCCGCTGCACGCACTTCGATGCGTTCCGCTTCTACACCCCCGAGGCCGTGCCGCGCAACGAGTTGCAGCCGACCCGCGAGACCCAGCGCAACCTGGAACAGCCCGGCTGCCTGCACGCCAACATGGACCTGTACAAGTGGGCGTACAAGCTGACCCCGGCGGTGCCGAGCGAGCTGGTGATGGATTGCTTCGAGCTCGCGTGGGACATCCGCACCATGGACATGCAGGCCTCCCCGTACGACCTCCTGGAATGGGAGCACGAGCCGATCCGCATCGAGACCCCCGCGGGCAAGGCCGAGTACGTGCGCCGGCAGAAGGAGTTCGCGGAACGGGCGCAGGAGTTGCGGCTCAGGCTGCTGGCCCTTGCCCAGGCACTGCCCCTGTAACAGACTGGGTACACGGGGCCCAACGTCCCGGTGACCTCAGGAGAGCGAGAAACCAGAATGAGTCCCCGCATGCGGATCCCCGTCGCGGCAACGCTGTTCGCTGCCCTGGTGCTGTTGGCCGGTTGCGGCGGAAACGGCGGCCCCGGCCAATCGTCCACTCCGCCGGCCACCCAGACCTCCGCCCCTCCGACCGGCCAGGTCGCCACCGTCGACCTGGACATCGTCATCCGCGCCGACGGCAAGACAACCAGTGCCGAATACTCCCTGCAGTGCGCGGGGGCGACGGCGCTGGAAGCCAGCAAGCACCCGCGCGCGGCCGAGGCCTGCGAGCTGCTGGCCAAGCACCCGCAGATCCTTGATCCAGCGCCGGCCAACCAGATGTGCACCGAGCAGTACGGCGGTCCGGCCACCGCAAGCGTCACCGGAACCGTTGACGGCAAGGCCGTGGGCCGGGAATTCGACCTGAAAAACGGCTGCGGCATTTCCGCGTGGAACGACGCGCTGCCCCTGCTGGTGGACCAGCCCTCCGCAAACTGACACCCCGCCCCGGGCCCTGGTCCGGGGCCCGTCCGGAGGATCTAGCCCTGGACGAGGTAGCGGTGTTCGGGCCGCCCGCGGCTGCCGTAGGTCAGTTCCAGGCGCAGCGAGCCCGCCTGGACCAGCGTCGCCAGGTAGCGCTGGGCCGTGGCCCGGGAAATGCCCACGGCGGAGGCCACCTGCATGACGGTTGCCGGCTCGCCGGTGGCGGCCACCGCGGCAAGCACCGCCTGTTCGGTGGGTGTCGGCGCGGCGGTTCCCGCGTCGTCCCCGGCCAGCAGGGTGCGTTGCGCCCGGTCGATCGCCCCTTGGTCCAGCACGGTCGCCGATTCCAGTTGCCTGCGGTAGCGGGCGTAGGAGCGCAGCCGTGCGGCCAGCAGCTTGGGGTCGAACGGCTTGACCAGGTAGCCCAGTGCGCCGCGCCGGATGGCGGTGCGCACGGCGTCGACCTCGGTGGCCGCGGACAGCACGAACGCGTCGACGTCCAGCGTCGCCAGCAGGTCCAGGCCCGAGCCCTGCGGCAGGTAGACATCCAGGAGCAGCAGGTCGGGCTTCTCCTCGGCCACGGCGCGGGGAACCATGCGGGCATCGTGGACCGGCGGCAGTGCGGTGAAACCCGGGACCTCGTCCACATAGCTGGCGTGCAGGGCCGCGACCCTGAAGTCGTCGTCAACCACCAGGACCCGCAGGTCGTTGGTCTGGTTCATGGGGATCATGGCCTTTCGGTGGTCGTGGATTCGGGGGTGAGCACCCCGGGCAGGCGGGCGGCAAACACCGCGCCGGTGGTCGGGGCGGCGTCCCCGGAGAGTGGTTGGCCACCGTCGGCCGGGTGCGTTCCGCCCGGGTCGGCGATCCAGACATCGCCGCCGCGGGTCCTGGCCAGCCGGCGGATCAGCGGCAGGCCCACGCCGTGGCCGTGCTCCTGGTCCGGGGTGCCGGGCCTGGTGCTCACGCCCTCGGCAAAGACGTCGATCCCGGCCGGCACCCCCGCGCCCGAGTCGGCAACCGCGATGTGCAGGGTGTTTCCCTCGCCGAGCAGGTCGACCTCCACCCAGCGCGGGGCGGGTCCCTCCACCGCGGCGCCCAGCGCGTTGTCGATGAGGTTTCCCAGCACGGCGGTGGCATCCTGTGCATCGTTGAGTTTCCCGTACAGCGCGCTCTCCTCGCCGACGCGCAGCACCACGCCGCGTTCGTGGGCGCTGACCCCCTTGGCGCCGAGGAACGCCCGCAGGTAGGTGTCGTTGACAGCCTCGAGGTTCTGCACGGGTTCGCGCACCGGGCCCGATTCGATCACCTCGCCCAGGTACTCCTGGGCCTCCGCGGTGTTGCCGTTGCGCAGCAGGCCGGAAATGGTGTGCAGCCGGTTGGCGAACTCGTGGCGCTGGGCGCGCAGCGCGCCGGCCATGGTTTCCACGGCGTCCAGCCGGGAACCAAGGGTTTCGATGGTGGTGACATCGCGCAGCAGCACCACCTTGCCCAGGTCGCGGTTTTCGCGGAGCACCGAGTGCACGGTGGCCACCAGCGCCGACTTGTCGGTTTCCAGGCGGAGTGTGCCGGGCTCCCCCGCGTCGATGGCACGGACCAATGCCGGCGGCAATCCGGCCTCGGCGTAGGGCTGGCCCACGATGTCCGCGGACTCGTGGCGGTGCGGAAGGTCCAGCATGAGGCGGGCCGCCTTGTTGCGCACGCTGATGCGCCCGTCGGTGCCGATGCCGATCACCCCGTCCTCCACGCCGTAGAGCACCGCGTCCTGGTCCCGGAGCAGTTGCGCCATTTCCGCAGGTTCCAGTCCCAGGGTCTGGGCCTTGAGTCGGCGCACCGTCACCCGGCCGGCAACGATCGCCGCTGCGGCGGCCAGCGCGGCAAAGAGCAGGATCCAGGAGACGGAGGACAAGAGCGCGCCGGTCAGCGAGTCGGTGACCACCCCCACCGTGACCTGGCCGACGACCAGGCCGGAACCGGGGGCGTAGACCGGGACCTTGGCGCGCACCGAGTCGCCCAGCGAGCCGCGTTCACGCAAGACGGTCTCGACGCCCCGCAGCGCCACCGGGTCGGTCGACGCCGGCTTGCCGATTTCATCGGGGTTCGGGTGGGCCAGGCGCAGCCCGCGGTCCTCGAGGATCGCCACGAAGTCCGCCCCGGCGCGGCCGCGCACGTCGTCGGCGAGTTGCTGCAGCGGCCCGGTGCGCAGTTCGTTGAGGTCGAGGGTCTCCAGCGCCGAGTAGCGGGCGACCTCCTCGCGCACCTGCCCGCTTGCCGCGACGGTGCGGGCGATGGCCAGCGAGGCGTTCTCCGCCCGCTCGAACACCCTGTTGTAGCTCACGACGATCGTTGCGATCGTGACCACCGCGATCAGCAGGCCGAGCACCGCGAACTGCAGGGTCATGATGCGGGCGGCAAAACCGCGGCCCGGCTTTGTTGCTGGGGACATGCACCAAGTCTAGAACCAGTGGTGAGTTTTATGAGCAAAAAGGTTTTTAGGGGAAGAAGACCGCTTTGTGCGCACAACAGAACCAACGTGATCTGGCACACGTAGCGTTGTGGGTCACAGCCTGTCACCGTTCGCAGCACTGCACCCGGCATGGCTCCCACCAACACTTCACCCTAAGGAGATCCCCATGCTGGTAGCACTCGGGTTCCTGATGGTCGCCACCTTCATGGCGCTCATCATGACCAAGCGCATGACCCCGTTGCTGGCGCTGATCATCGTGCCAACCATCTTCGGACTCTTCGCCGGGGCCGGCCTCGGCATCGGCGACATGGTGATGGACGCGGTGAAGTCGATGTCCGGAACCGCGGCGCTGCTCATGTTCGCCATCATGTACTTCGGCATCATGATCGACGTGGGCCTGTTCGACAAGCTGGTCGACGGCATCCTGAAGCTGGTCGGCAACGACCCGGCCAAGGTCGTCATCGGCACCGCGCTGCTCACCGGCCTGATCTCCCTGGACGGCGACGGGTCGACCACGTTCATCGTGGTCACCGCGGCCTTGCTGCCGATCTACCAGCGCCTGGGCATGAGCCCGGTGGTGCTGACCTGTGTGGCCGGCCTGACCAACGGCACGCTGAACATCGTCCCGTGGGGCGGCCCGACCGCCCGCGCCGCCGCCGCGCTGCACGTCGACGCCTCCGAGGTTTTCGTCCCGATGCTTCCGGCGCTGGGTGCCGGCCTCGTCGCGGTCTTCGCCTTCGCCTGGGCCATGGGCATTGCCGAGCGCAAGCGCCTGCAGCGCGAGGATCCGCTGCGCTGGGGCGTCGGCTCCACCCTGAACATCTCCGGCGGCACTCCCAAGTCCCCGGCATCGCGCATCGCAAACGGCACCCCGACCGTCGGCGGCCGCGGCACCGCGCTGATGGAGCAGGTTGCCGTGCTGGGCGACGGCACCGAAACCGCCACCATGAACGGCACCGTGCTGGACCCGAACCGCGAGACCCTGCGCCCCAAGCTGTTCATCTTCAACCTGGCGATGACCGTGACCATCATGGTGCTGCTGATCCTGGACCTGGTCCCGCTGTCCTACCTGTTCATGGTCGGCACCGCCGTGGCCCTGCTGGTGAACTTCCCGAAGATCTCCGACCAGGCCAAGATGATCGCCTCCCACGCGTCCTCGGTCATCGCCGTGGTGTCCATGGTGCTTGCCGCCGCCGTGCTCACCGGGGTGCTCTCCGGCACCGGCATGGTCGAGGCCATGAGCGCCTGGCTGGTCGACGTCATCCCCGCCTCGATGGGCCCGATGCTGGCGGTCCTCACCGGCCTGATCTCCATCCCTGCCACGTTCTTCATGAGCAACGACGCGTTCTACTTCGGCATCTTGCCGGTGCTCACCGAGGCCGGCGCCCACTACGGCATCCCGGCCGTGGACATGGCCCGCGCGTCGATCACCGGCCAGCCGGTCCACATGCAGTCCCCGCTGGTCCCGGCCATCCTGCTGCTGGTTTCGCTGGCCAAGGTCGATCTGGGCGAGCACCACAAGAAGGTTCTCTGGCGCGCGCTGGTCGTCTCGCTGGTCATGCTCACCGTGGGCGTGGTGACCGGAGCCATCGGCATCAGCTAACCACCGCACCACGCATCAACGTTCGCCACGCCTGCATCCACGGCCGCCCGTTCCTTTCCTGGAACAGGGCGCCCGCGGATGCGGGCGCGGTTTCGTTGGGTGTGGCTTCGGCTAGGCGTACTGATCGGACGCGTTGATCAATCGTGAAAAAGGGCGGCTGGCCTCCGCATGCGGCGTGGGGTCGGCGATGGTTGTAGTAGTGCAGCCGGCCACGTAGCTCCCCACAACGCATCGACTGGCCCACTCGGTACCGCTCGACCATCTCTTGACCGTGGGCCACAAGACCTGGAATCGGGCGGCAACTCCGCTGATCGGCCAACCATCATCGACGGCGAGGCGGGCGACCTTTAGCCGGTGGAGCGGTGTGAGAGCAGCGTTTGGGTGGGTCATGAGTTCCCTCGGAGACGGAAAGGGGCCAGCCGGATTCGGCCGACCCCTTCAGGTTGAGCGTGCAGTTCAGTTGGTTCGAGAAGCCTCTGACCGAATGGCCTTGGCGAGGTCGCGGGGGCTGCTCCACATAGGCCAATGGCCCGTCGGGAGGTCAATGACGTCGAGGTGTTCAAGGTTCGCGACTTCGGCGAACATGGGATGACCGGATTGGGCCAGCTCTAGCACCTGCGCACTAGGGATTGAGCAACAGACCAAGGTCGTCCGGACCTTGCGGCGGGCGTCGTTGGTGAGCTCGATGGGCTGACGAAGCACGGGGCCGGGCTCAGGGACGGCTCGGGCCCGAAACCGCTCGAGGACCTCTGCGCTCAGGCCTTCGAGGCTCGCCTGCTGTGCAAGGACGTCGAAGGGCGGCAGCGGAAGCTCCTCCAATTCCTCCGGGAGGTCTGGGGCGAAGACAGTTCCCGTCGCCACAGGGCCGGAGTCGACCCACACTACCCGGTGGACAAGCTCAGGGTATCGGTCCATGACGAGGCTGACGGGAGCGTTAGCCCCACTGTGGGCGACGAGAATTGCAGGCTGATTACCGTGTTGAGTAATGACGCCCAGGATTGCTTCAACCTGGGCGTCGAGGGTTTTAGTCGCACGCTCAGGATCGTGCGCGTCGAGACCGGGCAGTGTCATCGCGATGGCACGAGGGTGGTCGGTTTTCAGGTGTTCAAGAACTTCATCCCAGGCCCAAGCGCCCAGCCAGTGGCCGGCGATGAGAATGATGGTCGGACTGCTCACAGTGGTTGTCATGTCACAACTCTCGCAGGCCCCACGGACAATAGTGTGTCACTATTTGTGTCATGAATTTGCCTGGGTCTGAGCAGTGAAGCGAGCAGAACGGCTCCATGCCCTATCAGAGATGTTGCGCCGCAGCGGCGCGCGGGGGGTCTCCGCCGAACGGTTGGCGAGTAAGTTCGAGGTGTCCGTGCGGACCATCAAGAGAGACCTCGATGCGCTGGAGAACAGCGGTGCGCCCCTGTGGTCGCGCCCAGGTCCGGGTGGTGGCTACGGGTTGGCTATCGGCGCGTCCATGCCACCCGTCAGCTTGTCTCCGGCGCAGGCTGTGGCGCTCATGGCGGCCGTGTCCGCTGCGCCTGATGCCCCCTACGCCGATCTGGCCGCAGCCGGTATCCAGAAGATCCTGGACGTCCTCGATCCCAGAACCCGAGCAAGAGCCGACGAGCTGGCCCGCCGTGTGTGGGTCAACGCGCTTCCCTCGTCCTCGCGCGCGATCAAGTCGGCACTGGAGGAGGCGATGGCCGAGCAGCGCGTCATCCGCATTCGATACACATCGAGAGACGGGACCACGACCACCCGTGACGTCGAGCCCGTGCTGTTCGCCTCCACGAACGGCCAGTGGTACTTGATTGGATGGTGCCGAATGCGCGACGCAATGCGATGGTTTACCGTGTCGCGCATCGAGCAGGCCACCGTAACCAAGGCGGCCTGCAGCGGCCACACCATCCACGAAGTTGGAGAACCCCCAGCGAACGCCAGACCGGTACACGGTCGTGGCGAGTGAGCCACCCAACCAACCTCTCCGGTCGGTACAGCTAGGTGCCGAGGGGCTCCGTCGGCACCGGGGGTTCAAACCACGGGGCCAGCGCGGCCGCCGCCCGGGCCAGGTCTTCCTCGGCATCCGCGCCCGCGGCAATGAGCACGAGTTCCGACTCGTCCCCGGCATCCCACGGGCCGCCGGGGACGAGCTCGATGCCGGACGAGCTCAGCTGCAGCACCGTGGCCTGCTCCGGTGCCGAGTCCAGTCGCACGATCCCCTTGGCCCGGACGAGCAGTGGCACGACGGCTTCCAGCGACCGCAGCAGGCTGGCCCGGTCGATCGGGGCGCTTCCGTGCAACCGGGCGCTGCGGTGCAGCGCCTCGGCGGCGGGGAGCCCCGCGGACGGACCTTGGCCCTCGGACGCTCGGTGGCCGCCGCCGATCCCGCGTCGGGATTCGAGCGCGCAGGCCAGCGCAACGTTGATCTCTTCCCAGCGCCCGGGGCCGCGTCGGGTGGGCAAAACGGCGGCACCGGGATTGGTCTCTTCAAGCACCTGGCGTGCCGCGGCCGACTGCGCGGGGCTTGCCGCATCGCCCTTGATGAGCAAGACCAGGTCGGCCACCTTGAGCTGCGCGGTGACGGTGTCCCCGACATAGCGGTCCCCGGCGAGCCTGCCCAAGGCGCCGGCATCGGCGCAGACCAGAACTCCCCCGGCGCTGAATCCCGGGTACCCCATCCAGCCGGCAAGCTTGCCCGGTTCACCCACGCCGCTGACCTCGACCACCACCGCGTCGATGTCGTCCCGGCGCGCCAGCCTCGGCAACAGCTCCCCCAGCCCGTCACTCAGGCTGCAGCAGATGCACCCGTTGACCAGCTCGATGGTGTCCCCGTCCGCCGAACGAATGAGCTTGGCGTCGATGTTCACCTCGCCGAAGTCGTTGACGACGACAGCGATCCTTTGGCCGGTCTGGGCGAGCAGGTCGTTGATGAGCGTGGTCTTTCCGGCTCCCAGGTAGCCGCCGACGATGGTCAGGGGTACGGACATCAGTCCGCCGATGCCAGGGCGCCGCTCTTGGCATTCTGGTGGCGGCCGCCGAGCATGGTGCCCAGCACGCGGATCGTGCCGATCTCCTCCGGCGCCGTTTCGTAGGGGTCTTGGTCCAGAATTGCCACATCCGCCCGCTTGCCGGCTTCAATCGACCCGACCTCGCCGTCCATCTTCAGCATGTACGCAGCGCCCAGGGTCACCGCATGCAGTGCCTCCTCCACGTCGAGGCGCTCGAGCTCGCCAAGGATCCGCCCCGACGGGGTCAGCCTGGTGATGGCATGCTTCATCGTTTTCAGCGGACTGAGTTCGGTGACCGGGGTGTCGCAATGCAGCGAGATCGGCACCCCGGCGTTGAGCGCGGAGCGGGTCGCGTTCATCCGCGAGGCGCGGTCCCAGCCCAGGATCCTGTCGGCGTGCTGGTCTCCCCAGTACCAAAGGTGGTTGGAGAAGATGTTCGCGCAGGCGCCCAGGGCGGCGGCGCGGCGGTACTGCGCCTGGGTGGTGAGCTGGGAGTGGGTCATGGTGTGCCGGTGGTCCGGCCGCGGGTACTTGGTGAGCACCGATTCGAGCGTGTCCAGGAAGAGATCGCTGGCTTGGTCGCCGTTGCAGTGCACATGGATGAGCAGGCCGGCCCGGTGGAACGCGGCAAAGGCCGCCTCGAATTCCTCGGGCGTGGTGTTCCAGATGCCGTTGGGCTGGTCGCCCAGGTATCCGGGGGCAAGCAGCCGCGCGGTGAAGCCCTGAATCGAGCCGTCCAGCATGAGCTTGACGTTCCCGAAGCGCAGCTTCGAGTGGCCCAGCTGCTTCACCGCGGCCAGCGCCTGGGCTGTCGCCTCGGGAAGCGAGCCGGTGCCCAGGCCCATGCCGAACTGGAAGACGTTCAGCCGGACCGGGAAGTCCTCGTCCACGGTGTCGGTGTAGGTTGCCCGCCCCTCCTCGGTGAGCAGCCCCATGGAGCCGAGGTCGGTGATGGTGGTGACGCCCTGGTTCACCGCGTCCTGCGCAAAGTTCCTCAGGGTGCGCGGCGAGAGCGAGAGCAGCCCGCCGCCGAAGAGTTCGTGGACGAGTCCCATGGCCGCGAATTCGCGCAGTTCGCCGTTCGGCGTGCCGTCGGCGTACTTTTCCACCCCCTTGGTGACGGTGGAGGCGTCGATTCCGGCCATGCGGAGCACCGCGGAATTGACGACGGCCACATGCCCGTTGGCGTGGTTGACCTGGATCGGCCGGGCGCCGGAGACGGTGTCGAGTTCGCGGACCAGGATGCTGGACTCGGGGAAGTAGATGTTGTCCATCCCCCAGGCCCGCAGCGGTTCCAGCGGGTCCTCGAGGGCGGACTCGGCCTCGCGCAGGCGTTCCAGGATCGCCCCGGTGCTGGTGCATCCGGGCCAGTGGTTCCCGTCGGGGTCGGTGCGGTCGAAGTAGCCGACATAGACCTGGCCGTCCCACATGCCGCCGGAGCCGGCATGGGCATGCGCCTCGACGAACCCCGGAACGATGACCGCCTCTGCGTAGCGTTCGTCGATCACGGCATGCGGATAGACGCTGAGCTCCTCGACGGTTCCGACGGCGCGGATGAGCCCGTCCCGCACGGCGAACGCCGTGGCCACGGGCCGCGAAGGGTCCATGGTCCGCACGATCCTGGCCGGGTAGATGACGGTTCGGTTGTTCATGGGCTCTCCTGGTTCGTCGTCAAAAATGGGTGATGCTCCCGCGCAGCCGTTCGGGTGCGGGCCAAGGCCCACACCTGAACGGTAGCGCGACAGCGGCCGGGCTTAGCGCACCGACGTGCTGAGTTCTTCCTCGGCCAGCGGCATGGCCGGGCGCGACTTGGCCGACTCCGGGGCCTTTTCCGTGCGCATGAACAGCAGCGAGACGATGCACAGGCCCAGCGCCGCGATGCAAATGACCCAGACCGTTTGGTAGGAGGAGATCGATGCGCCGCCGCCCGGCCCGATCGCGGACGCGAGGATGACGCCGAAGACCGCGCCGCCAACGGCACCGCCCAGGGTCTTGAGCGAGTTGTAGATGCCCGCGGCGATTCCGGTCTGGTCCGCAGGGGACAGCTCGGCAACCAGCGACGGGAGCGCGCCCAGCAGCATGCCGAAGCCCAGGCCTGTGAGGCACTGGTAGGCCAGCACCATGGCAAAGACGTCGTGGAAGAGGACCAGCAGCAGGTTCGCCGTCGCCCCCATCGACACGCCCAGCAGCAGCACTCCACGCATGCCGATTCCCCGGGCGACGTAGGCGAAGATTCCGGCGGCGATGCAACTCATCAGCGTGATTCCCGCGCTCAGGAGGGAAATCATGCCGGGCCCCAGGCCGAAACCAAAGCCCACCACCTCGGGCTTCGCGGCCAGGAAGGTCGTGCCGATCGTCTGGGTTCCGAGCATCACCATGCCGAAGAGGAAGGCCGTCAGGTACGGCGGCCACATCAGCCGCGAACAGACCAGCTTGAGGTCGATGGCCGGGCAGGCGGTCCTGGATTCCCAGAACACCCAAGCCACGGTGATGGCCACGCACAGCAGCAGAAGCAGGATCACCTGCGGCGAGGAAATCCCGTACTTCTGGATCCCGCTCAGGCCCAGCAGCAGCGTCACCATCGAGGCACCGAGTCCCAGGAAGCCCAGGTAGTCGACGGTCGAGGCGGACCTGACCGTCGATTCGGGAACCAGGAAGAACACCACCAGCACGCAGAGCGCCGTGACGGCCGCCGGAACCAGCAGCACCGCCGTGAAGTTCCAGTTCAGGCCCGCGATGGCGCCGGAGGCCAGCATGCCCACGATCACGCCGATGGTCAGGAAGGAAATCAGCAGGCCGACCGACTTGCGGGCGCCCTCCCCGGAGATACGGTCATGGACCATGGCGATTTCCAGCGGCAGCCAGACCGAAAGCGGGCCGGTCAGGATGCGTCCGATGAGCACCAGCGCGTAGTTCTGCGAGAACGCCACAAAACATACGCCGACCAGCACCGCGACCACGGCGATCCTGAGCATTTTCCGGTGGCCGAAGATGTCGCCGAGCTTGGCCAGCACCGGGATGCAGACGGCGGCGGAAAGCGTCCACAGCGTCACGAACCAGGTGACGTCGGCGTCGGTGATGTCCAGCCTATTGGTCAGGGAGCCATACAGGGGGATATAGAAACCCTGGACGAAACCGCTGGTGAACTCCACGAAAATCAGGAATCCAACGATGGCACTCATTTTCAGCGGGATTCCGGGGGCCACCCGTACGTTGGGGGACGTGGTGCGAGGCATAGATTTCTCCCTGGGCTTTCCCACACCGCTCGGGCACTGTGGGGGCGAATCGGGCCGCAGGACTCCCGGGGGAGCCGACACCGGCCATGACGCCATGGTTGTCATTGGGTGGAAATTGCGTGTTCACATATATCGCTGGTGCAAGGTCCACGTTCGGGAATCCCCCGCCCGCAGGCCAAGCGCCGCCACACCGCCGGGGCGGGCACGCTTGACGCGTACTTCGCCGGAAACCCAAGGCATTGCATTTTGAGAACTATACTCTCGTTTCATGTTTCCATGTGGTGGAAGTCACTATGCCAGACCTTTCCACGTCCGTAAAAGTACCAGTTTGCACGTAATTTTATGGGTCCAGATCGTTCGCGTCACGCGGAGTCCCCGTTAACACGGCCGACACGTGGGTGTGAAAAAATCGAGACTCGGGAAAGGGGCTAAAACGTGGAATTCTTGCTGTTGTTGGTTGGCCTGCTGTTCGGAACGGTGCTCGTCGCGGGACTTGGCGAGCGAATACGGTTGCCCTACCCGATCCTGATGCTCGTGTTTTCCGCCGGGGCGGCGTTCCTGCCCTTCATTCCGGAAGTCCACATCAATCCCGAGCTCATCCTGCCGCTCTTCCTGCCGCCCCTGCTTTACGCGGCCGCCCAGCGAAGCTCCTGGTCGATCTTCCGCCTGCGCTGGCGTTCGCTGGTGTTGCTTGCGGTCCTGTTGGTGGTTGTGACAACCGCCGTGGCAGCCGGCGTGGCCTGGTTCATCGCCCCGGCACTGAGCCTCCCGATGGCCATCGCGCTGGGTGCGATCGTTGCCCCACCCGACCCGGTGGCCGTCGAGGCCATCGCCACCAAGGTCAAGATGCGGCGCAGGCTCATCACCGTGCTGCAGACCGAGGGCCTGTTCAACGACGCGATGGCGATCGTGATCTTCCAGGCCGCGGTCGCCGCGGCCGTCAGCGGCGGCGAGGTCGGCTGGGAAGTCGTTCCGAAGTTCCTGATCGGCGCCGCGGGCGCCGTGGTGCTGGGCCTTGCCATGGCCTGGGTCGTCGGCACGCTCAACCGCTTTGTGCCCAACCTGGTGGCCCGTTCGGCCGCCACGCTGGTGGCGCCCTACGCCGTCTACCTTCTGGCCGAAGAGGTCCACTTCTCCGGCGTTGTCGCGGTGGTTGTCACGGCCCTGGAACTGGGGCGCCGCGCGCGGCCGCAGGACTCCGAGGAACGCCTGACCCGCACCGCCTTCTGGGAGGTCGTGGAGCTGCTGACCACCGGCGTTGCCTTCGGCCTGGTGGGCATCGAGATGCGTTACATCATCGAGGACGAGGGCCGGAACCTGTTCACGTTCATCCCCGGCATCGCGGCGATCTGCATCGCCGTCATCCTGGTGCGGTTCCTGTGGATGATGGCGATGTTCAAGATGGGCGGGACCGAGCGCAAGAACCACACGCCGGGCTCGCTCAAGGAGGTCTTGGTCCTCACCTGGTGCGGCATGCGCGGGCTGGCGACGCTGGCCCTGGCGCTCGCGCTCCCGACCACGATGGCCAACGGCGAGCCGCTGGAGGGCCGCAACTTCGTGGTCGCCACGGCCGCCGCCGTGCTGGTCGCCACCCTGGTGGTCCCGGGACTGACGCTGCCTGCCCTGATGCGTGCGCTCAAGCTGCCCAACGACCACGCCGCGGAGGAACGCAAGCAGCGCTCGCTGGCCCGCCGCGCGGAAAAGGTCGCGCTGGAAACCATGAAACGCTCGCAGGCCGCGGCCGCGCTGCCTCAGAAACGGCGCGACGCGCTGGCCCGCCGCATGTCCTCGCTGCACACCATCCTGGAGGCCGACTTCGAGCACGACCCGGAAAAGATGCTGCGCCTGAAGCAGGTCCTCACCATCATGGACGACGTGCAGCGCGAGGCGCTGGACGCCGCCCGCGAGGAAATGCTCAAAGCGCGCAACGAGCCCGGCAACGACCCCGAGCTGGTGGACCGCGTGTTGCGCCGACTCGACCTGCGCACCGTCACCCTGGACCACTGAGGCCGGCCATTCCCGATTCGGGATGGTCGGAGCGCCGACCCCCGACACTCCGCCAGCGGCCGATTGGGCGCCGGCGGAGTGCCATCGGCCATCGGCCAAAACAACAAACCCGACAGGCTAAACCTCAGTCCGAAAGCACGCCGAATGCCCGCACCGCGGCACTGCGACCGCATCGACCTACCTCGGGGAACCCATGGGTCCGGACGCTACCGGATGACCGCGAACCCGTACTAGGGTACTCACTAAGCACGCCGGGCCCGAACCCGATGTTGCGGATCCGCGACCCCACCAAGGTTCCGAGGAGGCCCGATGGACAACGGCACCACATCAATCCGGAACACGGTCGCAAGCATGCGCGATGCCGTCCTGTTCGAGGCACCCGAGCGCCGGCAACGGCTCAACCGGTTCTGGATCCTGCTCATCCTTTCCACGATCATCGCTTCCGCAGGTGTCGTCGCGGACTCAACGGCGACCGTGATCGGAGCGATGATTGTCGCGCCCATGCTGCTGCCCATCCAAGGGACCGTGCTTTCGACGGTGTTGGGCGACCGAACAAACCTTGTTCGGTCGATCGCGCTTGTCATCGCGGGAGCCTCCGCATCGGTCGCCATCGGCTACCTGATCGGCCTGAGCGTGGCGAACGAGGTCGTGGCCGCCACCAACACGCAAGTCGCCGGCCGGGTAAACCCCGGACTGATGGATCTGCTCGCGGCACTGGGAACAGGTGTCGTCGGGTCAATCGCGCTCATCCGCCGCGACATTTCCGACACGCTCCCGGGCGTCGCCATAGCAATCTCCCTTGTCCCGCCCCTGGCCGTCGCGGGACTCACCCTCGAATCGGGGGCCTACTCCCAATCGCTCGGGGCACTGCTGCTGTTCACCACCAACGTCGCCGCGATCCTTGTAACGGGCATTGCCGTGATGGCTTTCTACGGTGTTGGCCGGGTTCCTCCGGCCGACGGCCACGCAGGGGGAGAACAAGCCGGCAGAAAGCCCGTCAACCGGCGACACGCGACCCTTGCCATCGTCTCCATGTTGTTGATCGTCGGAATCCCGCTCACGATTTCAAGCATCAGCAGCAGCCGCAATGCGCTGCGGGAAAGCAGCGTTCGCTCGGTGGCCGAAGCATGGACCAAGGCAGGTGGCTGGGTCCTGCTTCAGGTAAACACCACCCACGACGGCGTGGTCGTGCGGGCCGCCGGCCCACTGCCACTTCCCGATGCCGAATCGCTCAAGAAGCTGCTCATTGACGCCGGAATCGACCCCTCCAACATCGACCTGGAGCTAGTCCCTTCCTACAAAGTGAAGCTCGGGGGTCCCTGAGCATGCCGCCGGCGGTCCAGAGACAGCTCGACAGCAGCGTCAGTCGATAGGGGCGAGACTGCAGACGGCAGGGCCCCGGGGAGCTTTCAGCCACGCGAGCCGGGAACGCCGTAGGGAACATTGGAGGGGACGCCAACGGGGCGATAGTGTGGTGCAAGCCACATTGCCGCCCCTCGTTTTTGGAGAAATCCGTTGCAAACCCCAAGCAGCACCAACGAATCCGCAGTTTCAGAGCCCACGGTCGACGCCATTCCGATGGCGCGGCCGATGATCGACGAGCGGCAGGCGTCCGTGCTGGCGCTGCGCTTCTTCGGATTGGAGGCCGAGGCGGTCGAGCTGGGCAGCAACCAGGACAGGAACTTCCTGCTCACCTCGGCGGACGGCCGGAGCCGGGTCCTGAAGGTGGACAACGCAGTCTTTGGCGAGAAGGAGCTGCTGGCCCAGAACGAGGCCGTCGCACTGTTCGCTTCCGGCGCCGCGGGCGACGGTGTTTCGGCGGCCATGGTCCTGCCCGGCCTCGACGGGCAAACCTTGCAGCGGGTCGCGGACGCCGGGGACACCGTGCGGCACCTGCGGCTCTTCGAATTCGTCTCCGGCGGCACGCTGGTCGACGCCGGCTACCTGGGCGATGCGACGCTTTCCGGGCTGGGTTCCCTTGCCGCGTCCGTCTCGCGCACGCTGGCAGACTTCAAGCACCCGGGGCTCGAACGCGAGCTGCAGTGGGACATGCGCCGCGGGTTCGAGGTGGTGCAACGGCTGCTCCCGGCCATCGCGGATGTCTCCAAGGCCACGGCGGTTGCCGCGGCGGCGGACGCGGCCCACCGGCTGCTGGCCCCGCTCGAGGGTTCGCTTCCCGTCCAGCCCCTCCACGGCGACCTGACGGATGACAACATCGTCGCGTTCGTCATCGACCCGGAATCGGGACGGCCGCAGGGAACCGTAATCGACTTCGGCGACCTGGGCCACGGATGGCGCGTGGCCGAGCTGGCGGTGCTCTGCTCGTCCCTGCTGCACCACCGTGCCGCCCGACCGCTGTCGATCTTGGCGACCGCCGCGGCGTTCCACCGCGAGAGCCCACTGTCCGAGGCCGAGGCCCGGGCGCTCTGGCCCCTGGTGGTGCTGAGGGCCGCAGTGCTCATCGCCTCCGGGTGGGAACAGGTCGGATTGGAGGCCGACAACGAATACGCGGCCGAACGCATGGACCACGAGTGGACGATCTTCGAGTCGGCCACGGCCATGCCTTTGGAGGTCGGCACCGAGGCGGTGCTAGCCGCGCTCGGCTTCCACCGCCACGACCCGGCTGTCCCGGCAGCCGCGGCAACGCCGATCGTTGCGCTGGACGGCCACGCCGTGCTGGACCTGGGTGTGGAGTCCCCGTTGCTTGATGCCGGTCGCTGGACGGTTCCGGGCATCGAGGGGGAACTGCTCACCGCGGCGCTGGAACGGCATCCGGTTGTCCTGCTGCCCCACGGTCGGGCCCGGCTGACCCGGAACGTGCGGGATGCCGCGGAACCCGGGGCAACCATCCCGCTGGCCGTCCAGCTTTACACGCGCGAACCGCTCGGGTTCACAGCACCCTGGGAAGGCCAATTATTGGCCGGCACCGACCGGGTGGAAGTGGTTTCGGACTCCGGCGAGCGCGTGATCCTCACCGGGGCACTGCTGGAGGGCGAATCCCGGGCAGTGGCCCGCGGCGAGTTCATTGCCCGGGTTCCTGCGGAGTCGTTCGATTCGCGGGAACTGCCCGCCCCGCTGTCCCTCCAACGGGTCGGCGCCGGGGCACCGGCCGAAGTTCCCCTCTTCACGACCCCGGAGCTGGCCGGCGCATGGCTGCGGCTGGCCCTTGACCCGTCGGCGCTGCTCGGGCTGGAAACGGAAAACTCCGCCGCTGGTCCGCACGCCGAACAGGACCGCCGCAACGCCCTGCTCTCCCCCGCCCAGGAGCGCTTCTTCGACGACCCGCCGCAGTTCGAGCGCGGCTGGCGCCACCACCTGGTGGACACCATGGGCCGCTCCTACGTGGACCTGGTCAACAACGTCACCTCCATCGGTCACGGGCACCCCGCGGTTGCCGATGCCGCGTCCGCCCAACTGCGGCTGCTGAACACCAACTCGCGCTTCCTCTACCGGGCCCTGGCCGACTACTCGCAGCGGCTGGTCGACCTGGCCCCCGCGGGCTCCGGGCTGGACACGGTGCTGCTGGTCAACAGCGGCTCGGAGGCCGTGGAGCTCGGGCTGAAACTTGCCCGCGCCGCCACGGGCCGAAACACGGTTGTCGCGCTGCGCGAGGCCTACCACGGCTGGTCCATGGCCGCGGATGCGGTGACCACCAGCGCGTTCGACAACCCGCACGCCGGCGACAGCCGCCCCGACTGGGTCGAGCTGCTGGAGGTCCCGCACCCGCTGCGCGGCAGCCACACAGGAACCGGTGCCGGCCCCGCGTACGCGGCCGATGCCGCTGAACGCATCGCCGAACTTGGCGCGAACGGCACCCCCGTCGGGGCGTTCATCGCCGAACCGGTACTGGGCAACGCAGGCGGCGTGCTGCTACCCGGGGCCTACCTGGCCGGAGTTTACCGCGCCGTGCGCGCGGCCGGCGGGGTTTGCATCGCCGACGAGGTGCAGGTCGGGTTCGGCCGCATGGGACGGCAGTGGGCGTTCGAGTTGCAGGGCGTGGTTCCGGACATCGTCACCATCGCCAAGCCCATGGGCAACGGGTTCCCGATCGGCGGAGTGCTCACCACACGGAAGATCGCCGAATCCCTGGTGAACGAGGGGCAGTTCTTCTCCTCCACCGGCGGCTCCCCCGTGGCGTGCCGGGCGGGCCTCGCCGTGCTTGACGTGATGCGCGACGAAAAACTCATGGAAAACGCGGCCGAGCTGGGCGACTACCTGCTCCAAAGGTTCACCGAGCTGGCAACGCGCCACCCGGTCATCGGCCACGTGCACGGCACCGGGTTGTTCCTCGGCGTCGAACTGATCAAGCCGGGAACCGCCAGCGAGCCCGCGGTCGAGGAAACACAACTGGTCTGCGAGCAACTGCTCGGCCTGGGCATCATCACGCAGCCCACCTCCGAACGGCGCAACGTCCTGAAGATCAAGCCGCCTCTGTGCCTGACGCGTGAAAGCGCCGACTTCGTGGTCGACGCGCTTGACCGGGTGCTCGCCGGGTAGCCGGGGATTCCTGGGGCGCTGCAGCCTATCCCGCTGACCGCACGAAGGTGTCTCTCAGCCTCACATCCCTTCCGTGGCCGTGACGCCGGTTCGTCCCGTCGAAGTCAGTGCCTGCAACTCCCTCAGGATTTTCAGCTGCTGATCGTTGATGGCCATCAGCTGCTCGATCTCGGCCTTGGCCTCCAAGTTCGTGCCGTCGTCATGCTGCGCCATGGCAGCCGCGATCGCGTCCTGGCGCTTGGCCGCGGTCAGCAGGATGGCCCCCTGCAGGCCCGCCAGCGTGGACAAGAAAAGGTTGAGCAGGATGTACGGGACGGATCCCATGAGCGGGACGCCAGCACCCAGGTGTTGGTAGCGGCCCAGACAAGTATGAAAACGAGGAATCCCACCACGAACGGCCAGCTGCCCATGCTATTGCGCATGTAGTCTGCCGCCCGCTGGCCCTTGGTAAGTGAGGCCTTGTGTTCGGCGTGCAATGTCTTCCGTTGCGCGTCCATAGCTAAGCGTATTCCGGGGATCAGGATTCACGCATGTGTCCGGCAACCGCATCGGGCAAGAAGGCCTGAACGTCTACTTCCTTGGAAGTCGAAGACCGCTGGCCTTCGGTTCAAAGAGTCTACGAATAGTCACTTCGGGCGTTGCAAATCTTGGTTCAATGAGCCGTCCCCCCGCTGGCCCGTACAGATCGGCCCCCTGGATAGGCGCAGTTTGTCTTGTAGTGCAGGTCCAGTAAGCCGATGATGAAAAGTAACTACGAAGAGAACGGAAGTAAGTGACATGCGTGGAAGCAACCTTGTATGGACGATCGTGGGCGTTCTTGTGGCAATTGCCTTGGTGATCTGGATCGTTTCAGCAATCTAGGACGTCATCTCCGATCAGTTGCGAAGAGGATCGGCCATAGTTGGAAAGATTCGTTAAGAAGGACTTGGAATACAAGCATCGCTTGTATTCCAAGTCCTTCTGTCGATGGCAGGAACCGGTGAAGACTCCCAGGATGACGCTCTGGGATTTCGGTGGACGATTTCGGTTGGGAATTTAACCGGTACGTCGGTTCTCCCGCGCGAGCCATGAAAGACAGCCCACATTCGATCACTTGCGGCGCACGACCGGTCGTCTCCACCTTCCCCCGACGCAGCGACCCGCCACGTGGCGGGCGCCGGGGCCGCAATCGGCCGCGGATGGCGGTCGCGGCAGCCTGCCGCCTTTGCGAGCATTGAACCATCGTCAAACAAGGCCGCACCGTCGCGGCGACCCTACCCCTGGAGGTCCGCCATGCCCAGCTACACCGCCCCGCCGTTCGACCCCGAGCTCGACGCCGCACTCGGCCTCGTCGCCGGGGTCATCCCTCCCACCTTCACCCCGGAAATGATCCCGCTCATGCGGCAGATGCCCTCCGACCCCGCGTTCGACGAGCTGGTCGCCAGCGTCGGGGCCGTCCACGAGGAGCGCACGATCCCCGGCTGTGACGGCGACGAGATCGTCGTCTCGATCTACCGCCGCCCCGGCCAGGACACCATGGGCCCCGGGATCTACCACATCCACGGAGGCGGCATGGTGATCGGCAACCGGTTCGCAGGCGTGCAGTCCTTCCTCCCCTTCGTCGCCAGCCACGGCGCAGTGATCGTGAGCGTCGAGTACCGGCTCGCCCCCGAGTTCCCCGACCCAGTACCGGTCGAGGACTGCTACGCGGGACTCGTCTGGACCGCGGAGAACGCCGCGGGGCTGGGCATCGATCCGGCCCGGATCATCGTCGGAGGCGCCTCCGCCGGAGGCGGCCTGTCCGCGGGCGTCACCCTGCTGGCCCGCGACCGGCAGGGGCCGGCCCTGCGCGCCTCGCTGCTCATCTACCCGATGCTCGACGACCGCAACGAAACCGTCTCCTCCCACCAGTTCCAGGGCATCGGCGTCTGGGACCGCACCAGCAACTTCACCGGGTGGAACGCGCTCCTCGGCGACCGCCGTGGCACGAACGACGTGTCGGTCTACGCCGCCCCGGCGCGTGCCGAGGACCTTTCCGGGTTGCCCCCGACCTTCATCGACGTGGGCAGCGCGGAGGTGTTCCGCGACGAGTGCGTCGCGTACGCCTCGCAGATCTGGGCGGCGGGAGGCACCGCTGAATTGCACGTCTGGCCCGGCGGGTTCCACGGGTTCGACGGCCTCGCTCCGCAGGCCCAGGTGTCGATCGCGATGGTCGACACCCGCAACCGCTGGCTCACGCGCATGCTCGAGGCCTGACACACTCCCCGAATCACCATCAGGTGCACCCCGTCCACATAGGATGGGGTGCACCGGCGACGCAAGGGGAATGGGCGATGAAGGAACTTTCGGGCAGGCTCAACGCCCTGGACCCGGAGGCGAGCGAGTCGCTCAAGGTCATCACCTACTTCGACAAACTCATCGACGGCCGCGTCGGGGCCGAGGGCATGCTGCGCGGAGCCGCAGTGCTCTGCGGGGCGCCGATCGGCCATCGCGGGGACGGCCAGCAGTCGGGCCGGCGCTTCGCCGCGGACGGCACCGAGCTGCCTGCCGGGTCGCCCGAGACTTGGCCTTCCGCCCCGGCCGGCGAGGGATCCGTGGTGTGGCTTGAACGCATGGACGCGCCGCACGCGAACGACGCGATGGTGCTCGAGCGGGTCGCGATTGCGCTGTCGATCCTCTCGCGGCGGCTCGACACCTTGGCTCCCACTCGGCGCGCGATCGAAGTGCTGCTGGCCGGCGATGCCACCGACGAACAGCGTGCCGAGGCAGCCGCCCGCCTGTCCCTCGGCGCCCACGCAACCACCCACGCCATCGCGGTTCCCGCCGCGGTCCCCCTGGGCCGAGCACTCCCGCATGCGACGATCGGGACGCGGTTCGGGATAGTCCGCGCCGTACTCGCACCGAATGACGGTGCCCCAGCCTCGCGGGCCGGCATCGGCATCGCGGCCCGGTCCGCCGGCGACCTGCGCGAGTCGTGGCGTTCCGCGCTCATCGCGTTGCGGCTCACCGATGGTGAACGCCCCGTCGTGCGGGCAGCCGACCTCGGCGCACTTTTGTCCCTCGCCGAGACGGAGGACCAGCGGGCCACGGCACACCCCGATGCCCGGGCGATCGACGAGCTGACCACCGGCCCGTGGACCGGGAGGATGCTGCGCGCCCTCGTCGACGGCGCCAGCCAACGCGCCCTTGCGGCCGAGGCCGGGGTGCACCATTCGACGATGGGTGCCCGATTGCAGAAGCTGCCCGCGGCCCTGGGCTACGACCCGTCCACCTCGGCCGGCCGCACCCGGCTTGATGTCGCGCTCATGCTGCACCGTCTGGCACACGTAGGCTTCGACGACGAAGGGTAGCCCGAAGGCGGAGCGATTCGGACAGTGCCAGTCAGACGTCGGGGCGGCCATGAGCAGAAATTTCCGAGGGCGACACCTCCGACCAGTGCAACGCCAATTGAAACAACATTGCAGCCGGCCGCACTTCACGCCGCTGGCTTCCGACACCACCGGAGATGATCATATGAGCGACGCAGCAACCCGAATCCTTGAACAGCTTCAAGCGCAAAACGATCTGCGCATGCAGGCCGCAAACGACATTGCCCAGGCAGTCGACTCACGGGTCAACGCCGAGAACGCCCTCACCGAGACAAAAGCCAACGAATTATTCAGTCCAAGTTCCGGGGAGCATTTCAAAGATAGGGGCACCCCCCTTCGGTCCGGACAGCTTTTCCGTGCGTTGGAACTCCACGGTCCGGAGGCCCGCGAGCGCTCGTAGGTGCACTGACGAAAGAAACATTCGTCCCGATTTGCGGAATTTGATACCAGAAAACTCCGCATTTAGGAGAGTATGGGGCTATGCCGAAAATTCGAGTTTCCGAAGCAGCACGCTTCCTGGGTGTCAGTGACGACACCGTCCGTCGTTGGACGGAGAACGGAACCCTTGAACCCCACAAAGACAGCTCCGGCCGGCTTGCCGTTGACGGGTTGGAGCTGGCGCACCTTGCACGCAAGCAAGCCCAGCACCCGGACGACCCTGCCCAGGTGGTCTCGTCGGCGCGCAACCGCTTCGTCGGCCTGGTCACGGGCATCACCGCAGACACCGTCATGGCCCAGGTGGAGCTTCAGTGCGGCCCGTTCCGGGTCGTTTCGCTGATGAGCAGCGAAGCCGTCAGGGAGCTGGGTCTTGAACTCGGATCCATCGCCACGGCCGTCGTGAAGGCAACCACCGTGATCATCGAAACCCCTCAGGGAAAGAGCATCGTGTGAGAAATCTTCGCAAGAACATCGCGGCCGTCTTCGTTGCGGGCTCCTTGGCTGCCGGGCTCGCGGGCTGCTCAACGACCAGCGCGGGAAGTCCCTCGCCCAGCAGCTCGGGAGCAATCGCGTCCACCGGCTTGTCCGGATCGATCACGGTGTTCGCGGCGGCTTCACTGAAGTCGACGTTCACCGAGTTGGCCACCGACTTCGAAGCCAAGCACCCGGGCACCAAGATCACCCTGAGCTTCGCCGGGTCCTCGGATCTGGTCACCCAAATCACCCAGGGCGCCCCGGCCGACGTCTTTGCCTCGGCAGACACGAAGAACATGGCCAAGCTCGCCGACGCGAAACTGGTCGGCGGCACCCCGGTCGACTTCGCGACCAACGTCCTCGAGATCGCGGTTCCTCCATCCAACCCCGCCTCGATCGCCGCCTTCGCCGACCTGGCCAAGCCGGGCATCAAGGTCGTCATCTGCGCCCCGCAGGTTCCCTGCGGTGCGGCGACAAAAACCGTCGAGGAAGCCTCCGGCACGACGTTGAAGCCGGTCAGCGAGGAAGCGTCCGTCACCGATGTGCTGGGCAAGGTGACTTCCGGCGAGGCCGATGCCGGCCTCGTCTACGTCACCGACGTCAAGGGCGCCGGGGACAAGGTCAAGGGAATCACGTTCCCGGAATCGGCCAAGGCCGTGAACACATACCCGATCGCCACCGTTGAGACCAGCAAGAACAAGGAACTCGCCGCGGCCTTCATCGACACGGTGACGGGCAGCGAAGGAAAGAAGGTCCTGACCAATGCCGGATTCGGCACTCCGTAAGGGCCTTACCCACCGACGCGGCGGCACCGGATACACCGCGGTACCGCCATGGGTCTATGCCATCGCGACGGCGGGGGCCGTGTTTGTCATGCTCCCGCTCGTCGCGATGGTGGCCAAGGTCAATTGGTCCCAGTTCATCCCGTTGATCACCTCGGAGTCGTCGCTGACGGCACTCGGGCTGAGCCTGCGCACATCGACGGCCAGCACCGCCCTGTGCATCATCCTCGGTGTTCCTTTGGCCCTGGTGCTTGCCCGCGGGAACTTCCCGGGCCAGCGGTTGCTGCGCGCCTTCATCCTGCTTCCACTGGTCCTGCCGCCCGTGGTAGGCGGCATCGCGCTGCTTTACACCTTCGGTCGCCAGGGGCTGCTCGGCAAAAGCCTTGAACTGGCCGGAATACAGATCGCCTTTTCCACAACTGCCGTGATCATGGCCCAGACCTTCGTCGCCCTGCCCTTTCTTGTCGTAAGCCTCGAAGGCGCCCTGCGCACCGCGGGCAGCCAATACGAGGCCGTTGCCGCCACGTTGGGCGCACGACCCACGACGGTCCTGCGCCGGGTGACGCTCCCGCTGGTCCTCCCCGGGCTTGCCTCCGGCGCGGTGCTCTCCTTCGCCCGCAGCCTGGGCGAATTCGGGGCGACGCTGACCTTCGCGGGCAGCCTGCAGGGAGTCACCCGGACCCTGCCGCTGGAAATCTACCTTCAGCGCGAGACCGATGCCGACGCCGCCGTGGCACTGTCCCTGGTCCTGGTTGCGGTGGCGGCCGCGGTCGTCGGCCTTGCCTACCGGAGCCCGCGAAAGAACGTGGCATTGATGCAGGCGGCACAGTGACTTTCCACTTCGAAGCCACGCTCGAGGCCCGAAACTTCAAGGTCTCGCTGGCGCTCGGTCCCGGGGAGACCCTGGCGGTCTTGGGGCCCAACGGCGCCGGCAAGTCGACGCTCCTGTCCATCATTGCCGGCCTGCTCCGCCCGGACTCCGGAAGGGCGGCCATCGGGGACCGGACCCTGTTCGATCTCACCGCGCACAAGCCGCATTGGGAACCACCGCATTCCCGGGGAACCGCGCTTCTGGCACAGGAACCCCTCTTGTTTCCGCACCTGAGCGTCCTCGACAACGTGGCCTTCGGCCCGCGCAGCAAGGGCGAATCGCCCGCGAAATCCAGAAGAACGGCATCCATCTGGCTGGCTGCGACAAACACCGATTCCCTCGCGAAGCGGCGTCCCGGCGAGCTCTCCGGCGGACAGGCGCAGCGGGTTGCCGTCGCGAGGGCCCTTGCCGCGGGACCGGATCTGCTGCTGTTGGACGAGCCCATGGCGGCCTTGGACATCCACGCAGCACCGCAGATGCGCCGACTGCTCAAGCACGTGCTGGATGGCCGCAACGCCATCATCATCACCCACGACATCCTGGACGCCCTCATGCTCGCCGACCATGTTGCCATCATGGAAAATGGCCGGGTCACCGAGGCTGGTCCCACCAGGGAAGTCCTCAACCGGCCCCGCAGCCGGTTTGCCGCCGGGCTCGCCGGGTTGAACCTGGTCACGGGATCCGTCACCGCTGAGGGAATCAGCACTCCCTACGGAGATGTCTCTGGCACCAGCGAGGTGCCACTTGTCCGCGGGGCAACGGCAACCGCCGCGTTCCCGCCGTCGGCGGTCTCCGTGTTCCTCTCTGCCCCGCACGGCAGCCCCCGAAACACCTTCGAGGCAACCATCACCGACCTCGAACCGCACGGCGGCCACATCCGTGTCCGGGCCGGCGAGCTGTCCGCCGACATCACGCCGGCGGCTATGGCCGACCTCGCACTCGAACCGGGCACCAAGGCATACTTCGTGGTCAAGGCCACCGCCGTCACCATCTACGCAGCCTGAACCGGACGCCCATTGATATACCCCGAACGAAACGCCATGATCGAGACATGGTCACGCTCGAGCCCTGGCTAGTCACCGCAGCCGGCGGTTCCCGGCGCAGCCAGAAAAGTTTCGTAAAGCGCTGGGCAATCCGGAGGAGAAGCAATGAGTGCCGCATCCAACAATGAAAGGCTCGAGGGCGAACCGATGTCCCTCTGGGTTGCCACCGGCGGAACCACCGAATACCCCGGCCTGCGTGGGGAGGTGGAGGTGGATGTCGCGGTGATCGGCGGCGGCATCGCCGGGCTGACCGCCGCGTTGGCGCTGAAGCGCGCCGGCCGGACCGTCGCGGTGATCGAAACCGCCCACGTGGGAACCGGCGTCACCGGCCACACCACCGGCAAGGTCACCTCCCTGCAGCGGCTCGCCTACACGGAACTCCGCGACAGCCACGGCATCGACACCGCCCGCGCCTATGGGCAGGCCAACGAGGCCGCGCTCGGCCACATCGCGGACATGGTGGCCACCGAAGGCATCGACTGCGACTTCCGCCGCGTCGCGAACTACACCTACGCCGAAACCGACGAGGCCCTTGCGCGTGTGCGCGCCGAAGCGGACCTTGCCGCGGACCTCGGCCTTCCGGCCACGTTCACCACCGAGGTGCCGCTGCCGTTCCCGGTCAAGGGCGCGGTCCGGTTCGACGACCAGGCGCAGGTGCATGCCGTGAAGTATCTCCAGGGTCTTGCCCTGGCTGTCGACGGTCAGGGCAGCTTCGTCTTCGAGGGGGCGCGTGCACTGGGCATCCGGGAGGGCTCCCCCTGCGTTGTCACTCTCGAGAACGGCAGCGTCCGGGCGCGCGATGTCATCGTCGCCACGAACGTGCCGTTCGGCGACCACGGCCGGTACGACGCCCGGTCCCGTGCGCACCGTTCCTACCTCGTCGCGGGCCTGGTGGACAACCCTCCGCTGGACGCAACGTTCATCAGTGTCGATGAACCGATGCGCTCCATCCTGACAGTCGGAATTGACGGAAAGAGCTACATTCTCGCCGGCGGCGAAGGCCACCCCGCTTCCGAGGCCGGCGACACCGCCGTTCGGTACCGCAGGCTGGCCGCCTTCGCCCGCGACCACCTCGGCATCACTGAGGTCGCGTACCGGTGGTCGACGCAGGACGGCATCCCTCTCGACGGCCTGCCCTACGTCGGGCTCATGTCCCCCACGGCCAAGCACGTGTACGTGATCACCGGCCTGCGCAAATGGGGGTTGACCAACGGAACCGCCGCCGCCTTGATCCTTGCCGACACCCTCACCGGCAGGGAAAACCCGTGGGCCGCGGTGTTCGACAGCAACCGCGCCGCCCCGGCGGACAGCGTGAAACCGTCGGCAGCAGAGAATCCCGAGGCCGCGACGGCCACCACCAAGCGCACGGAACTGGCCCCCGACGAGGGGACGGTCTTTGAGGTAGGTGGCGAGAGCACCGCCGTCTACAAGGACATCGAAGGAAACGTCCACGCCGTCTCGGCCGTCTGCACGCACCTGGGCTGCATCGTGGATTTCAACCCCGCCGACACCACCTGGGACTGCCCCTGCCACGGTTCCCGCTTCGCCACCGACGGCAGCGTCATCCAAGGACCAGCCGTCGTGGCTCTCCCGCCCAGGCCGGTGCCCTGAACCGGGGTGGCAACGGGTCGGTTCCCTCAGGGGACACTCACTGGTTCTTCCCGCCGCCCAACGGCGAGTACACGCGCAGCTGCCCGCGCTGCACGGTGAATTCCGCCGTCCGGACGCCCGGCAGCGGTTCGCCATCCACGGCCAGGACCAGCGGCTCGCCGACCGCTTCGATGCTTAGCCGGGACGCCTCGCTCAGGTGCGTGACTTTGGTGGAGGCAACCGTCCCGGTGAGCACGGCCCAGAGCAGGCGGAGCCGTGCGAAAGAACCGTCGGCGGTGACCATGCGGATGTCCAGCACGCCGTCATCGAGCACCGGCCGCGCCAAGGGCGCCACGTCCCGCGGGTAGTATCGGCCCCGGCCCAGATAGAGGATCCACAGTTTGTGCCGCACTCCGTCGATTTTCAGGGTGGTGGGCGATTCCAGGGCGAAGGTGCGCAGGCCAGCCACGAGCCCGGCCAGTGGTTTCCCCAGCGCCGACTGGAGCCGTTCGCGGCGCCGGACCAGGTTGGGGTAGACCCCGATGCTCGCCGTGTTGAGCATGGTCAGCTCGAGTGTTTCGTCGGCACCCTCGATGCCGCGCCCCACCGTCACCAGCCCGAAATCCGAAGAGACGGCTGTCCCCGCCGCGGCTGCCGCCGCTGCCTGCGCGAGGGTGGCCACACCGGCGTCGCGGGCAAAGTGGTTCAACGTGCCACCGGGCAGGACCAGCAGTGGCAGGGAGTGCCCGACGGCGGCAGCGGCAGCGGACCCCACTGTGCCGTCGCCGCCCCACACGCCCAGGGCCCTGGTCCCGGGCCGGGCGGCGGCCGCTTGGATGGCGGCAGCAACGTCCCCGCCCTCCTCGAGTTCGTGGATGTGCGCCTGGGGAAATGTCTCCCGAAGCAGCACAACCGTATCCGGCGAGTAGGAGCCGCCCCGCACGTTGACCGCGATACTCAGTCCCTCGCCGTCGTCGATGGCGGGCGCCTCGGCCGGCGTACGGCCATTGGATGGGGCCGTCTGCCGCTCCGGCCACCAGTTCCGCGTCAGTATGGCCGCCCCGACTCCGATCACGGAGCCGAACAATACGTCCGAGGGCCAATGGGCCCCCGTATGGATCCTGGAGTAGGCGACTCCCGCTGCAACCGGGGCAAGAACGACACCCAGTGCCGGCGACACCAACCCGACACCCAGGGTGAACGCCACGGCGGAGGCCGAATGCCCCGAGGGCAGGGACGAACTGGTGGGCTGTGGATGCACGAAACGGAAGATCGGGAGATCCTCGGGCAGGGGTCGGGCCCGTGGGAGCAGGGTCTTGAAGACCAGATTGGTGACGGCCGAGGCGGTTCCTAGCGCCAGGAGCCCGTGCACGGCTGCCCGGCGCGGATTGCCGGGAACCAGTGCGAAGCCCCCTGCGATGGCGAACCAGAGCTTGCCCTTCGTGGCCGCCGCGGAGAGGTCGCTGAAAAACATATCCTGCGGACCGGACGGCTGCCGCGAGACAGCGCGGACAAGGAAGCGGTCGAATGTTGCCAGACGACCCGGGCCATTGCGTAGCGTGCCTCGCATCCAACCACCGTAGGACAGATGTCCGGTGTGTGTCTGCGCCGAGGCCAACATTTCCTCGGACATCTTCTAGAAGAAAATATGCACCACCGGTATGGACAAGCTGGATGACCTAAAGAGACTCACCGGCGCACTCCGTCGCAGCCTGAAACAAGGAATGCTATCAAAGCGGGAGTGCATTTAATGTCAAGACTTCGACTTCGGGGTGTAATCGGATCCGGTGAGCGATTGCACCAACAATTACGTATGCAACAGTCATCTTTATGTCCAAAAATCGCTAAATGAACGTTCCCTAAGTGATTTGATGATCAAACTGAACGGCGGATCCGCGCAGTGCCGAGAAAAGGCCTGGGACTCTTTCTTCGCCAAGGTACCGCGGTTGAGAAATAGCAGGATTTGTTGCGTGGCGGGAACTACGTATTGGTTATGTTCGCGCACTGGCTCGTCAGCTTTGGGGGCCTCAACAGCAGATAGCTACAAGCTTCGAAGCAATAGCTGAAATCCACACGACGGTTCCTCTGACGACAGTTCGAGCGGCCCACATCGCCATGTAATCTTCAATTATTAGTTTCATTCAAGGGGGAAACATGAAGTACAAAAACGCAGCAGGTCTTTACGTAGGCGGCATTAGCTTTACTCTCGCTAGCCCGTTAATTGTTTTCATTGCAATGACGTTCGGCACTAGAGCCGCCATCAGCAATCCCTCCACTGATCTAACCGTATTGTTCATGGGCATAGGCATCCTCGGAGGATTGCTTGGCATCGTAGGAATAATCTTGCTCATCGGGGCCACATACCGGGCATTGGTCAAGATCGACGCCCTCCAGGTGATGCGTCCATCATCAGATAGGGAGAACTGGTCAGCCGATCGCCGGTGAGCAGTCCTGCCCGCACTAAGCGACCGCATGCTCTCACGGGGTCCCGACCTCGAAAGCCGGCCCAACCGGCCAGAGGGCAGGTTCAACCCCTGGAAACAACACGAATTGCCGAACAACCGGCAAAGAAAAGTTCGACCCAGGGCCCGCACACCGTCGCGGGCCTTGCGCCGAACCAATCTGTATTGTCCTGCGCTCGTCAATTACGAAGCAGGCAAACCCAACACCGGAGACTAGTTGGTGAACTCCGTCAGCACGATCTTGCCGCCGGCATGTCCCGCCATGCTTTCGCCGAATGCCGCGGCGGCTTCCTGCATCGGGTACGTGGAGACGACGTTGATCTTGAGCTTGCCGTCATTCACCAGCGCGCCGAGGCGGTCAAGTTCCTTGCCGTCGGGGCGCACCCAAATGAAGTGCCCGCCGTGGCCCATGACCGAGCCATCGGCGATGGAGGCGTGGGAACCTGATTCCTTGAGCACCGCGAGGGTGGCTTCGAGCGCTCCGCCGTGGAAGTCCGCGACGGCGTCGACGCCCTCGGGCGCCAGTGCACGAACACGCTCGACCACTCCCTCGCCGTAGGTCACCGGCTCGGCGCCGAGGGCGGCCAGGATCTCGTGGTTCTTCTCGGAACCGGTGGCCAGGACGCGAACCCCTGCCACCACGGCAAGCTGGATGGCCGTTTGGCCCACGCCGCCGGAGCCGTTGTGGATCAGCAGGGTCTGGCCCGGCTTGAGGTCCAAGGCATCCAGGGCGCGCTGGGCGGTGCCTCCGGTCAGCGGAAGTGCCGCGGCCTCTTCCCAGGACAAAGCGGCGGGCTTGTGCGCCACGGTCGAAGCGGGAAGCACCATGTATTCGGCGAACGAGCCGAAGTGCACACTGTCGCGTCGACCGTAGGCGTAGACCTCGTCGCCGACCTTGAACTCGGGAGTGTCGAAGCCGACGGCCTCGACGACGCCCGCAACGTCCCATCCGGGAATGACCGGGAAGGTGACGTCCATGATCGCATCGAGATAACCACCCATGACCTTCCAGTCGACCGGGTTCACGCCCGCGGCCTTGACGCGGATCAGCACGCTGCCGGGTCCTACCTTGGGGCGGGGAAGCTCGAGCTGTTCCAGCTTGTCGAGACCTCCATAGCTCGCGTAGGCCATGGCTTTCATCGTCTGTTCACTCATCGTGGCGACCTCTTTCGGGGCGGAAGTTTTGGGCGAAGCAGCGCCTGCTTCATTTGTACCAACCAGTACAGAACCCGATTTATTCGCGAATGTGCCCTACTCCACAGCGTCCAGGTAGTACCAGCAGCCGCCCTCGCGCACGAAGTCGCTGACCTCGTGCTGGTATTCGCGCTGGCCAAGCAGCCCGTAGCGGGCAACGAACTCCACGACGCCAGTCTGGTCGAAGGGGCCTCCGGCCTCGGTGCGCACGATTTCCAGGTTCTTCCACACGATCGCCTCGTCAAGATCCAGCTCTGCGGGGCGGGTGCTCGGATGCCAAGTGGCAAGCAGGTAGTCCGGGAGCATCAGGGCGAAGGCGCTGTAGCGCGAACGCATCAGCTCAACTGCGGTTGCGGGCCACGCCGGCGCCTGCGGATCCGAATAGCCAAGGTGATATCGGCCACAGCAGGAACCGTAGATTTCTCCCGTATTGCATGGGCAGCGTTCATCTTTATCCATTTAAACAGCTTAAGCGCACACCGATCCGCAGATACCCGCCGGTAGCTATCACGGGGAAACATCACGCCGCCAACTGCCCGAATCAGCGGACCCAAGGCTTGCCGGTAGACTTAGTGAGCAAGCTCGCGGAGCGCCGACACCTTGGCGTGAGACGGCACCTCCGCAAGCGTATAACCACCCTTCGCGCACAGGAGAACCCGGATGCCCCGGATCGTTGTTGATGTTATGCCCAAGCCCGAGATTCTTGACCCGCAGGGCAAGGCCATCGTCGGAGCACTGCCCCGTCTTGGTTTCACCGCCTTTAGCGAAGTACGTCAGGGCAAGCGGTTCGAACTGACCGTCGACGGCGAGGTGACCGAGGAAATCTTGGCCCAGGCCCGCACGGCCGCCGAAACCCTTCTCTCGAACCCGGTCATCGAAGACGTTGTCAACGTCGAGGTTGTCGCAGACTAATGAGTGCAACCGAACTCCCCTTGATCGGCGACTACTCGACGCCGAGCACCGAGCTGAACGGCGCCCGCATCGGCGTCATCACGTTCCCCGGAACCCTTGATGACCGCGACGCAGCTCGCGCCATCCGGTTGACCGGGGCCGAGGCCGTGTCACTGTGGCACGCCGACCACGACCTGCAGAACGTCGACGCCGTCGTCATTCCGGGTGGCTTCTCCTACGGGGACTACCTGCGCGCCGGCGCCATCGCACGCTTCGCACCGATGATGAGCAACATCATCGACGCCGCGAACTCCGATGCCAAGCTGCCCGTTCTGGGCATTTGCAACGGCTTCCAGATCCTGACCGAATCGCACTTGCTGCCAGGCTCCATGGTGAAGAACGACCACCTGAAGTTCCTCTGCCGCGACCAGGTCCTGCGCGTGGAAAACAACACCACCGCCTGGACCAACCAGTACGCCAGGGGTGAGGAAATCACCATCGTGCTGAAGAACCAGGACGGCCAGTACGTCGCCGACGAGAAGACCCTCGACGCCCTCGAGGCCGAGGGCCGCGTGGCCTTCAGCTACGTCGGCTGGAACCCGAACGGGTCCCGCCGCAACATCGCCGGCATCACCAATGCCGCGGGCAACGTGGTGGGCCTCATGCCGCACCCGGAGCACGCAGTGGAGGCCGGATTCGGCCCCGACCACACCGGAACCGACGGACTTGGGTTCTTCACCTCCGTCCTGACCCACCTTGTTGGAGGCCAGAAGTGAGCGTCGAAGAGCAGAAGAAGTTCAACATGGACACCGTGGCCAACGCCGCCGCGACCCCTGACACCGAACTTCCGTGGGCCGAGCTCGGCCTGAAGCAGAACGAGTTCGAAGAGGTCGTCAAGGTCCTGGGCCGCCGCCCGACCGCGGCCGAATTGGCGATGTACTCGGTCATGTGGTCCGAGCACTGCTCCTACAAGTCCTCGAAGAACCACCTGCGCCAGTTCGGCGACAAGGTGACCGAGGAAATGAAGAAGGACATGCTCGTTGGCATCGGCGAAAACGCCGGCGTGACCAACCTGGGCGACGGCTGGGCCGTCACCTTCAAGATCGAATCGCACAACTCCCCCACGATGATCGAGCCCTACCAGGGTGCGGCCACCGGCATCGGCGGCATCGTGCGTGACATCATCTCCATGGGCGCACGCCCGGTCGCCGTGATGGACCCGTTGCGCTTCGGCGCGATCGACCACCCGGACACCGCACGCGTCATCCACGGTGCCGTTGCCGGCATCGGCGGCTACGGCAACTCGCTGGGCCTGCCGAACATCGGCGGCGAAATGGTCTTCGATTCCGTCTACCAGGGCAACCCGCTGGTGAACGCACTGGCCGTGGGCGTCATGCGCCACGAGGACATCCGCCTGGCCAACGCGTCGGGCAAGGGCAACAAGGTCGTGCTCTTCGGCGCACGCACCGGCGGCGACGGCATCGGCGGCGCCTCCATCCTTTCCTCGGAGACCTTCGACGACACCAAGCCTTCCAAGCGCCCGGCCGTCCAGGTGGGCGACCCGTTCGCGGAAAAGGTGCTCATCGAGTGCTGCCTCGAGCTGTTCAAGGGTTCCCTCGTCGAGGGCATCCAGGACCTCGGTGCCGCCGGCATCTCCTGCGCCACCTCGGAGCTTGCCTCCAACGGCGACGGCGGCATGGAAGTCGAACTGACCTCCGTCCTGCTGCGCGACCCCTCGCTGACCCCGGGCGAAATCCTGATGTCCGAGTCGCAGGAACGCATGATGGCCGTTGTCTCCCCGGAGAACATCGAAGCCTTCGAGGCCGTCATGGACAAGTGGGCCGTAGAGTACTCCTGGCTCGGCGAGGTCACCGACACCGGCCGCCTGATCATCAAGTGGGACGGCGAAGTCATCGTCGACGTCGACCCGCGCACCGTGGCACACGACGGACCGCTCTACGACCGTCCGTACGCCCGCCCGGAATGGCAGGACGCCCTGCAGGCCGACACCTTCAAGTCCTCGGAGGCCGGCGCCAACCTGCCGACCACCGGCGACGAGCTGAAGGCCGCCCTGGTTGAGCTGATGGCTTCCCCGAACATGTGCGACAAGTCCTGGATCACCAACCAGTACGACCGCTACGTCGGCGGCAACACCGCGCTGGCCGCCCCGGACGACGCCGGCGTGATCCGCGTGGACGAGAAGACCGGCCTGGGCGTTGCCCTGGCCACCGACGCCAACGGCCGCTACACCTTCCTGGATCCGTACCACGGCGCGCAGCTGGCACTCTCCGAGGCCTACCGCAACGTGGCAACCTCCGGCGCCGTGCCGATGGCCGTCTCCGACTGCCTGAACTTCGGTTCCCCCGAGGATTCCGACGTCATGTGGCAGCTGGCGGAGTCCATTCGCGGCCTCTCCGACGCCTGCATGGAACTCGGCGTCCCGGTCACCGGCGGCAACGTGTCCCTGTACAACCAGACCGGCGACACCCCGATCCACCCGACCCCCGTGGTCGCGATGCTCGGCAAGCTGGACGACGTCGCCCGCCGCACCCCTTCGGGATGGCGCGCGGATGCCGACGGCCAGGCCATCTACCTGCTGGGCACCACGTTCGACGAGCTCGACGGTTCGGAATTCGCGAACATCCGCGGACACCTCGGCGGCCTGCCGCCGAAGGTCGACCTCGCAGCCGAGAAGACCCTGGGTGCGATCCTGATCAACGCCTCGCGCGACGGCATGATCGACTCCGCCCACGACGTCTCCGAGGGTGGCATCGGCGCGGCACTGGCCGAAATGGCACTGCGCTACAACGTCGGCGCCCGTGTGGCCCTGGACGACCTGTGCGCACGTGACGGCCTCGACGCCTTCACCGCCATGTTCTCCGAGTCGCAGGCCCGCGCCATCGTCGCGGTTCCGCGCTCCGAAGAGGTTCGCTTCAACGACATGGCCACCGCACGCAACTTCCCCGTGGTCCGCCTCGGTGTCGTTGATGCCTCGTCCACCTCGTTGGAAATCCAGGGTCAGTTCGACCTGGACCTCGCCGAGCTGCGCGAAGCGCACGAGGCAACCCTGCCGAAGTACTTCGGCTAAGTCAGCCTGAAGAAGCGGGGCGTCGGAGGTTTTCCTCCGGCGCCCCGCTTTTCGTTAAGCATCGATACGTCCGTTGGCCACTCCATCGACGATCCCCTGCTTTGCGAACTCCAAATTTGCTCCAAGTCCAAATTTGGATTTGGAGCAAATTTGGAGTTCGGCGAACCAACACCAATTTCGCCAGACCAAGCAGCTAGACCCATTCAATCTCGAGCACATCGGTACCGCTGATCACCGAGCCGGGACAGTAAATACGCAAAGTCCAGCCGACCGGCACTTCCTCGAAGCCTCGCATTCCGAAAAGGTTCGTTTCAACGACATGGCCAACGTGCGCAACCGGTTCAGCGGACGTCGGAGACGCCCGTGTAGGTGGCGTAGCTGGCGTCCCCGGTCCGCTCATAGATCAGCAGGGCCAGTCCGCCCGGGGTGGTGGTGCTGCCCGTCAGCCGCAGCCCGGCGGCTGATCCGCCCTCCGGGAAGAGCCTGCGGCCGTGGCCCAACACGACGAGCGCGACCACGAGCCGCATTTCGTCGATCAGCCCGGCGGCCAGCAACGAACCGGCGAGCCTTGCACTCCCGTGGATCTGGAGTTCCCGGCCGGGCATCGCCTTGAGTTCGGCGACTTGCGCGGCAACGTCCCCGGAGAGGATGGTCGTCGGATTCCAGCTGCCCTCCTCCAGCGTGTGCGAGGCGACGTACTTCGGAAGGCTGTTCATCAGCGCGGTGAAGGGATCGTCGGCATCGGTGATCTGCGGCCAGTCCCGCGCGAAGGCCTCGTAGGTGCGGCGGCCGAGCAGCAGCCCGTCGGCCTGCCTCAGCCACTGTGCGGCCTGGTCAATGAAGGCCTCGTCCATGTGCGGAACCAGCCAGCCGCCCTGGGTGAAACCGTCGCTGGTGTCCTCCTCCGGGGATCCTGGGCCCTGCGATACGCCGTCAAGGCTCACGAACTCCGTCAATGTCAGCTTCATGGGTGTCTGCTCTTCCTCGTGGGGTTGCCGCGTCCTGCGGCAAAGCTACCCGACCCCGGAACCGTGCTCAAGGGAAAGGCTCCTGCCCCTATGAACGGGCCAGCTCGCGCGCGGCGGCCACGTACCTGTTGGTGGCGAACCGTTGGGCGGCTTCCGCGACCGGGGAGACCAGCCGATAGAACCTGTTGGCGTGCTTGGAGGCTGCCTTGATTTCCAGGTACACGGACCCGTCCTCGTTCAGCACGGCCGCAAAGGACTCCTCCCCCGTTTCGGGGTGCCCGGCCAGGGTTCCGTAGGCAAACCCGGACCGGGTGGCCTCGTCGATCAGCCGAACCACGCGGCAGGGCGCGGTGATGCGTGCCGGACCCAACCCGAAGCCCAGCTCGACGCGGCTCCCGAGCTGGACGCGCGGGGTGTCGGGACGCGTGCGCAGGCCCGAGCGCCCCTGCAGTTGCCAGGTCAGGATGCCCTCGGCCAGCGCGTCGAAGGCATCCTGTCCCTCCCCCACACGTTCGCGCAGGTGCAGGTGGCTGTAGCCCTCGGGAAACTCGTCGCGCTCGGTCATGCCGACCTCGGGATAGCTCAGGTCGCTCAGCACGCCCAGCCTGAACAGGCGGCGCCGTGCGGCAAGCTCGGCGGGGCCCTTCTTGGCCAGCGCGAATCCAGCCAGGCCCAGGGCCGCCTTGCCGCCCAGCCGGCTGGGCAGCGGGACGGGGCCGATCGCTGCGCGTTCGAGCCCCAGCATCCTGCGGTGGTTTTCCGGCAGGGTGTCGGCGACCGCGGCAAAAAGCAGTTTGTATCCGGGCAGGATCACCGGGTCCAGCGGCGGGTTTTTCAGGAACGAGACGACCTCGGCCACCCGGGGTCCGCCGGCAAGCTCGCCGCGCGCCTCGTACCCGGCAATGGCCGCCTTGAGTTCGGCCTCGCTCCGCGGAGGGTTTTTCACGCCCATGAGTTCGCCGGCGATCGCCCACTCGCGCACGTACGCATCGGCGCCCTGCGGCACCGGCCCGGAAAACGCCTCGTGGCTGCGCAGGAAGGCGTCGGCGAAGGCGATGTGGACCCAGGCGGCGAGGTCGGCGTCGTTGGCCGAATAGGCCTTCTCCTCGCCGGCACCGGTGGTGTACCTGCCGGCCACTGGGACGTGGCGCCGCTGCACCCATCGGCAGGCGGCCCGGGCGGCCTGGGTGTCGCCGTAGGTGAGCGTGAAGATCCAGCGGATGGTGCCGGCCAGCCTGGCCAGCGGATCGCGTTGGTAGTTCGAGTGTTCGGCCACTCCGGCCAGCGCCCCGGGGTGTAGCGCCTGGGTCAGCAGGGCGCGGATGCCCGCGGCCATGGGGCTCATGCCGCCGTGGACCACCCAGACCGCCGAATCATGGGCAAAGTAGCCCGCGTCGTCCCCGCGGTCGAGCTCACGTTCCCAGGCGGGATCGTAGGTTTCCTGCGCGGAAAAGGTCTGGTGCAGCCTGTGCCGGAGTGGCTCGAACATGCCGGTACTAGTCGATCTGCAATTCGCCCATGTCGCCCCAGGAATCGCCGTCGACCTTGCGGGAGACGATCTTCGGGGTGGACACGAGTGCGGGGCGCATGGCTTCCAGTCCGGCCTTGAAGTGGTCGGAGTTCACGTGGGTTCCGGCGGCCTCGTCGTCCAGGAACGCCTCGACGAGGACGAACTCGCTGGGGTCCTCGACGCTGCGGGACCAGTCGAACCAGAGATTGCCGGCCTCGGCGCGGGTGGCTTGGGTGAACGGGGTGGTCAGCTCGATGAACCGCTCCGTGTATTCAGGCTTGGTCTTGAATTTTACGACGATGAAGTACATGTCTTCCACCCTACCCACACGGCGTATTACCCGCGCTCGATCAGGCCTTTCCAGTTAAGAACCTCACGTTCGCTGCGCGGCAGCGAGGCGACCACCAGGTCGTAGGAGTCCTCGATCAAGTCGCGCATCATCTCCGCGTCCAGTCCGGGGGTGATGGTGTTCCAGTGCTTTTTGTTCATATGGTAACCCGGGGTGATCTGCGGGTTTGCTGCGCGCAACTGCTCGGCCAACGCCGGATCGCATTTGAGGTTCAACGACACGACACCCGAGCGAAGCATGAGCAGTCCAAACATCTTGGCCTTGGAACGGTCCCTGCCCGCGACCTTGTAGACCGCCGCTTCCTCGCCGAAGGGGAAGTCCTCGTAGGCGCCGGGCATGTCCAGGCACAGGGTGCGCCACAGTTCGTATTCCACGTTTCCATCCTAGCCACGCGACCGGGCCGTTGGCACCGAACCCGGGCGTTAAACCGACAACCGGTATGAGCCTCGAGGGGGGTGAGGCACATGCCGGTTGGGTGGAAGTCCGCGGCCGGACTTTTATGGGGGGGTGCCGGCCGCGGACGGGCTTTGTTGGCGGCTAGTTCCCTTCGCCCTTGCGTCGACGGGCCACAACCATGAGGCCCGCACCGAGGAGCATGACCAGCGAACCGCTTCCGACAATCCACAGCGTGGCGTTGGAGGCACCGGTCGTGGCCAGCGGAACCGCCGCCTTGCGTGGCGGAATCTGCGTCTCCGTGCCCGGAAGCTTCGGATCCTCGTTCGCAGTGCCCGGGTTCTCCGGGTTCTCCGGGTTCTCGGTTTCCGTGCCCGGCAGTTCCTGGCCCGGAGGTACAACCACCGGAGGGTCGACCACTGGAGGTTCAATGACAACCGGCGGTTCCGGCAGCTTGTGGTACTCCGGGGTCGGGTGCGTGGTGACCGACGGCGGCACGTCTCCGTTGCCGCTGGCCACGTTAACCAGGATCCGGTCCCACATCTCGGCGTTGATGGTGACGGTGTAGGTGAGGGTCTTGCTCTCGCCCACGGCCAGGTCGCCCACGGTCCACACCAGCTTGCTGCCCTCGGTGGCGATTTCGCCGCCGGAGGCCTTCAGGCTCCCCTCGTTGAGGGTCGCCGCCTCCTGCCAGCCGGACATCTCATCGGTGACGATTGCGCCGGTGTAGACGAACTCGCCGGTGTTCTTCACCGTGACGGCGTAGGCGATCTCCTCGCCCGGCCACACGGTCTCGCCGCTGGCCGGATCGGAGGTCTTCACCATCGAGTAGCTGCGCGGGTTCTTCACCGGGGTCGTGCAGTCGCGCGACGCGGTGGTCGAACCGTGGTGCCTCAGCGTCGCCTCGTTGAGGAACCCGCGGTCGTGCGGGGTTTCCTCGGACTCGCAGGTGGCTGCGGCCGAGCCGATGGCGCCGTCCTCCGGTGCGACCTTCACGGTGACCGAGTAGGTCTCGCTGGAGCGTGCCTCGAGGACGCGCGCTTCGGCCATGGCCTCGGACTTCTCGCTGCCCGGGGTTTCCCAGGTGCCATTCACGTCGGTGTCCTTCAGCTCCCAGGAAGCCTCCGTGACGTTCAGGCCCTTGCCGAAGCGCAGGGTGTCGGTGAGGTCGTAGCGGGTTGCCACGTCCGAGTCGTTGTTCACCACGACGGTGTATCCAACGGCCCAGGTGCCGTCCGGGTTCTCAGTGGCGCCGGTCGCCGTCTTGACCACGTTGGCCTCGGGCACAGGGATGTCCAGGCAGTCCTCATCGGTGCTGGATTCGTTGCCGCTGGTCAGCGTGCCCGAGTTCAACAGTCCCTGGCCGCCTTCGGCGCCTTCGGCCGAGCACGTGCGCTCGTCTTGGGCGATGTCGGCGCCGAGGGACACGTTGAGAATCACCGTGTAGGTGTGGGTTGCCCCGGCTGCGAGTGCGACCTGGTTGGCGACCCGGTCGGTCTCCTGATCCTTGCCGTTCCAGCCGGTGTTGGCCGTTCCGGTTTCGGAGGTGACGACGCGGTCGTTGACCGTCACACCGTCGGCGAACTGCAGGGCGTCCGTCAGCGAGTAGTTCACGACCTGGCCCTCGGTGCCCGGGTTGGTTACGACCAGATCGTAGCTTGCATCCCAGGTGCCGTCCCAGGTTCCGTCGGCGGCGTTGTGCTGGACCAATTCCTTGGCCTGCTTGTCGAAGGTCGGCGCAACCGGGGTTGCGCAGGCCTTGTCGGAGGCCTTCTCGCCGTTGGCGGTGATGCGTGCCGAGTTCAGGAACCCGGTGCCTTCCTCGCCCTCGGCCAGCTTGCAGTCGCCGGCTTCCGAGCCGGGGACATCCGTGGCAACGGTCGCATTGACGTTCACCGTGTAGGTGTCGACGGCCTTGGCACCGATCAGCCTGTCGGCAGCCAGTTCCTCGGTGAGGCTCGGGGTTTCAAGATCCCATGCACCCCCGGCGGCGTCGGCCGGACCGGTCCATGAGGCGGAGTTGACCGTGATCCCTTCGCCGAAGCGCAGGGTGTCTTCCAGGGAGTAGCGGCCCAGCAGCGAGGCATCGCCCGTCACGACGACGTTGTAGGTGACGTTCCAGTTGCCGTCGGCGTCCTGGGAGGTTCCCGTCACGGTCTTTTCAACCGTGGGGGCACCGACCTGGATGCAGGCCTTGACGGCTTCGGAGGCCGACTTGCCGGCATCCGGGATCGTCGCGGTGTTGGTGTACGTGTTGCAGGTTCCGTTCTCCGCCAACTCGTCGTCGTTCTTGAACGCCAACGAATAAGTGAACTCGGTGGCAGTGCCCTCCGCGTTCCAGACCGCGGCACCCAACAGCTCGGGTTCCCCAACCGTTCCGGCCTTGTCGTCAAGGACCTGGACGTCGTGGTTCTTCGAACCCGTCTGTTCGTAGGTGACTGCGGCGGTTGCCACGGCGTCGACCTTGGTGCCGGCGATGTTCTTCCAGCTGGCGGTCGCCGTGTTCAGGCCTTCGTAGTCCTCGTTCTCCGGGATTCCGGCACAGACGTAGGGCAGGACGACTGCATTTTCGCCGACGGAGCCGGCCGGAACCAGGACCTGCAGGCCCTTGGTGTCAGGGTCGACATCCTTGGCGTCGATTTCGCAGGCCAGCCCCTTGATGTCGACATCGTCAGCGACGGTCGCGGTGATGTCGCCGGCGGCGAACTCGTTCGGGTTGGTCAGCGTGATGCCGCCGGTCAACGAGTGGTTGGAGTCCTCGTAGCCGTCGGGGGTCGCGGCAACCGCGTAGTCGAAGGTGGCTTCACCGGCCAGGTCGATGTCGACCTTTGTGGGATCGTTGGCCTTCTTGTCCAGCTTCCACAGGTATTCGCGGTCGAAGGATGCGTTGGCGGTCTTGACGATGCCCAGACCCGTCTTGGCGCAGACCTCTACGTCGGCCGTGGCCGTGTTGTTGTCATCGGCGCCGGCCTCTTCGTTAAGCACCGCGGTGTTGGTGAAGGTGGTGCACTTGCCGGCGACGCCCGAAAGCTCTGCCTGGTAGGTGAACTTCTTTGCGGATTCGCCCACGGTCGCGGTGCCGAGTACCTTTTCGGTGCCCGGAACCGTCTTGTCATCGACGACCGTTACGGTGCCATCGATGCTCTTGGCCTGCTTGAACTCGATGTCGGCTGCGAAGTCCGCGGTGCGGTTCTTGCCGTCCACGCCGGTCCACGTGATGGTGGCGGTGTTCTTCCTGCCTTCGTAATCGGCGGCGTCGACACCCTCCGGCAGTTCGCAGTCGTAGGCGACCGTGGACTTGCCAGGAACGACGTTGCCGTCGACCACAGTGGCTGCCGGAACGAGAACGTCCTCTCCGCCGCCGGCCACGGTGCACACGGCGCCGGTGAGATCGGCAACGTCTGCAACGTCGACCTTCATGCCGCCCTGCTGGTTCGGGTTGAACACGTCGATCGAGCCGGACATGGTCCAGTCCTGGTCCTTGTGGCTTTCCTGGGTGGCGGTCACCGCGTAGCCGGCAAGGGCCTTGCCGTTTTCGTCAACGGTGAAGGAAGTCTTGTCGGCTTCCTTGGCAACCTTCCAGTCGTAGTCGCGGGTGAACTGTGCGTCGACGGTCTTGACCACGGTCAGGCCCTTTTCGACGCAAACCTCGATGTCGGCCGAGGATTCGTTGCCCTCGACCTGGTTCTTGTCCCCGTCGATCGTTGCCGTGTTGGTGAAAGTGGTGCATTTTCCTGCGACACCCGCCCACCCAACGTCATAGGTGAAGGTCTTTGGCGATTCGTCCAGGGTCACGGTGCCAAGTACGTGGTTGTTGTCCGTGTACTTGTCATCGGCCACCGTGATCTCGGTGTCGGTCTCGGCGGCCAGCGCGAAGTCAAACGACTTCACGTCGCTGTTTGCTGTGCGCCCGTTGCCCCACGTGGCGCTCGCCATGTTGGTCTGGTCGTTGTAGTCGGCCTCGGCAACACCCGATGCCACATCGCACTCGTAGGCAAGGACCTTGCTCGTACCGGCCGGAATCAGGACTTGGAAGCCTTCAGCCTCGTCGGAGTCCGTTCCCGCGATCGTGCAGGCCACGCCTTCAAGGCTCAGCGCCTTGCCGACGGTTGCATGGATCACGCCGAACTCGTTGGGGTTGGCCACGGTGATCTTTCCACCGAGCTTCCAGTTGGAATCGGTGTGTCCGGCCTGGGTGGCGATCACCTTGTAACCTGCGGCGACCTTGCCTTCACCGTCGACGTTGAAGGAAGACTTGTCGGCTTCCTTTTCGATCGACCAGTCGTAGTCCCTGTCGAAGGCAGCCTTGGCGTCCAGGTCGAGGGTCAGCGGCTTCTCGACACAAAGCGCGACGGTTTCGCTGTCCCGACCGGTTTCGCCATGGGTGGAGGTGAACTGCGCAGTGTTCGCGTAGTCGGTGCACTTTCCTGCTTCGCCAGGCCAGGTCTTGGTGTATTCGAACTTCTTCGGCGCCTGATCGGCGGTGACGACGTTTCCGCCCTCAATGCCGGCCAGGTCGAAGTGATCGTCGGTGACGGTTACCGACCCGTCGGTCACCTTCGGCGAAACCTTGGCGAAGTCGAACGCCTTGGAACCAGTGGCCTTGCCCGTGGTGCCGAAGTAGTTTGCCGGCGTCCAGGTAGCGGTTGCGGTGTTGGTTCCCGCTGTGGCGGCCGTGGTCGTCGAAGGCATGACACACGTGTAGTTGAACGTCGTCGCGCCGGAAGGAATCGTGACCGGGCCTGTAACTGCCGAACCGCCAGCGGTCTTGATGGCACACACTGCACCCGGCAGGTTGTCGGAAAGCGTTACGCCGTTGATGGCAATCGTGTTTGGGTTCTCTACCGTGATGGAACCGGAGACCTTGAATTTGCTGTCAACGGGCTTCCCTGCCTTGACCTCCACGCCGTAGTTGAACTCGACGTTGCCGGTCGCGGAATTAACCGTTTTCCGTGCTGGATCAACGGTCTTGTCGATGGTCCAGTTGTAGTCTCGGTCGAACGTGGCATCCACGGTCTTGGAGACCGACAGGTCCTGGTATGCGGTCTTGGTGTTGGTGAACGTGCAAGTGACGTTGTCGCCAAGCTTCAACCCGATGCTCGGGTTGTTCAGGTCAACTCCGGGAACCGGGGTCGAGCCGTTGACACAGGTGAGGTTGGTCAGGTCATAACCGGCCGGACCCGCGGACTCGGAGAGATTGTAGGTGCCCGAAACAACCGACTTGGATGTTCCGGTCGCTACGTTCTCCAGGTTGGTGGTTCCGCCGGCCTTGATGGCGGAAAGCTTCCAGTCGGAGGCGTTGGCGCCGTTGCCGCCCTTGTTGTCGACCTTCTTGACCAGGGTCAACGAAGTGGGCTCGATCCGGTTGACGACCTTGCAGAGCACATCGTCGCCGATGCCGATGCCGGAGAGCTCGAGTTGACCGGTGGCCAGGTCGACCCCGGCGTTCATCGGGACATTGTTGATGGTGCAGCTTGCGCTCTTCATGTTCCAGTCGGGCTTGGCGGTCTCCTTGATGGTGATGTTCGCGTCGTTCCCGGGTTCGGCGAAGGAAACCTTCCAGGTGGCCTTGCCGTTGACGGTCGACTGCTTTTCGGTGGGCGCCAGTGTTCCAGCGGACGTGCTCTTGGTGGCACGGAACTCCCAGCCGTTGCCTACGCTCTGGTTTCCATCGGCGTCGATTTCAGTCTTTTCCACGGTGATCGACGCGGCGCAGCCCAACCCGTTGGCCATGGCGGCCAGCTGTTGGGAAACCAGATCCCAATCGCTGGTGATCGCGTAGTCGGAATCGCCAATCTTGCCCTTGCCGGTCCACTGCTTCTGTCCCGAAACGGCAGCCAGGTTGTCACCGCCAACGGTGTCAGAAATACCGTTGCCGACACCGAAGGCAAGAATCTGTGTGCCGTTGCCCTTGATCGCGTTGGCGGAGAACATCGCTTCTTCCAACTGGCCGAAATACGTCCAGGCACTGTTGCTGCCTGAACGGCTGCGCGTGGGGTTTCCATCGGTCAAAACGATGGCAACATCCGCTCCTACTGCATTCTTGGCTACGTAGTCGAGGCCGGCATCCCAGTTCGTGTATTGCGTCCCGCTCACCGCAAGAGCCTTGACCCTGTTTTCAAACGCCTTGATGTTGCCAGGCGTTGCTACGAACGAGTTCGTTTTTGGGGAGCCTTGCCCAGTTGCAGGAGCATCGTTGCCGAAAGTGAAGAGGTTGACGTTCGCGTTGGATCCGGAATTGGCCAAAGCCTTGAACATCGCGTTGGCGGCATTCTTGGCGCCGTTGAGTCCGGCAGACCCGGAAGTCGTCATCGAGGTTGAAAGGTCGATCACCAGGGCCACGGATAGTCCCGGTCTACAGGTCGGCGCGAAGCGCTGGTTCTTGATTGATACGGGGAAGAAGCCGTTCGTCGCCCAACGATTGGTTGTAGATCGGTTCACGGCGTTGCTCATGGTCGGGTTGCCTACATTGGAGTTTGCAGGCAGCCCGTCTTTTGAAGGCAACTGGTATGTCTGGTTCTTCTTTAGCTGGGGAGTGCGGAACGCATAGGGAGTTTGGGCGAATCCGTCGCTTCCCGAATTGGTGTTGTTGCCTGTAATCAACGTGTCATTGATGTAGTAGTCGTCAGTCGTCCAACCAGGAACTACCCAATAACTTTTGGTCAATCCATCTTTCGGAACTGTGAAAGAGCAGTCGCCATCGGCATCGACGGTACAGGTGGCCCAAGGTGCACTCACTGGGGTACCGGGGCTATCCGTGGAGGCGCTTGTACCGTTGCGCAATTCAAGCTTGACGCTGTTGGCTGCCGGCTTTACTGGTGTGCCATTTGCGCCTCGTACAGCTCGAACCTTTACGTTGATGACAGCGGTTTCGCCGGTCGCCGTGGGAACAGCCAATGTGACCGGACCGTCGGCGGACTTGGACACGTTCTGCTTCGGTGCTTTTGCGGGCTTCGATTCCGGTTCAACCGTCCTGGCGTCCTTCTTGGCCTCGCCGGTTCCTGGGGTCACGTCGGATTCCTCGACGGCATCGCGCAGCTGCTGCTCAACGCCGGAGTCCTGCTTGTCGACCGTGGCCGCGACAGCGGGATTGAATCCACCGCCGCCGAACATCATGGTCGCAACAAGCGCAGTCGTTGCGGTGGCTCCCACGGTTGAACGGACGAAGCCGTTCCTCCACATGGTGCCCAAGAACGAAACGCGCTGCGAAACGCGGCGGTCTCTTTGCTTACGTGTGGCTTGATCCCCAGATTTGGCGAACACGAATTAAACCCCAATTACCCCAAGGGGCGCGGCAAACACTCAACAAGCACCGTTTTAGGCGGACCGGTCCCATCCAGCCCGCATAGTTTCGCCCAAACCCCAAGTCCGGACGTCCCCCAGTATTCATTTGGTCCCCAGCACCCAATCAATATTGCATGTGCAGCTAACAGCATAACTGGGAAATCCGAATACCTTTCAATGCGTTACTTCCAGCGGCAGGGCCCGAAACAATATGAACCTGCAATTTCTATTTTGGCGATCTGGAAAGAACCACTGTCGACATTCCAAAGGCAATGTCGCTGTCGCCGATGGTCACCATTTTGGACTCTCAAACGCACCATTCCAAGCCGTCGAATCGTCGGATTAACGCAGCAACCGGCCGGGATTCCTCGAGGGGTAATCGAGAATTCCCGGCCGGTTGGCGCTAGGCCGGGGCCGGCGATTTGGGGCGCGCCGGCCTCGGGTGGTTACGGCTGTGGTTAGCTCTCGCTGCCCTTGCGGCGACGGGAAGCAACCACGAGTCCTGCACCGAGAAGCATGATCAGTGCAGCGCTTCCAACAACCCACAGTGCGCCTTCGGATGCACCGGTGGCCGCAAGCGGCGCTTTCTGTTCGGGAGCCGAAACCTGCGTTTCCTTGCCCTGCAACTTCGGTGCGACCTCTTCATGCTTCGGAGTTGTCGGGAGCTGGGTTTCCTTACCCGGCAGTTCCGGGGCCGGCTCTTCAGCTACCGGATCCTCATCCGCCGGCGGCTCTACTACGGCCGGCGGCAGCGGAACTTCGGTTTCCTTGCCCGGCAGTTCCGGGGTCGGCTTCTCGACGACCGGCGGTTCGACTACGGGAGGCTCGACTACCGGCGGTTCCGGCAGCTTGTGGTACTCCGGGGTCGGGTGCGTGGTGGTCGACGGCGGCACGTCTCCGTTGCCGCTGGCCACGTTAACCAGGATCCGGTCCCACATCTCGGCGTTGACGGTGACGGTGTAGGTGAGGGTCTTGCTCTCGCCCACGGCCAGGTCGCCCACGGTCCACACCAGCTTGCTGCCCTCGGTGGCGATTTCGCCGCCGGAGGCCTTCAGGCTCCCCTCGTTGAGGGTCGCCGTCTCCTGCCAGCCGGACATCTCATCGGTGACGATTGCGCCGGTGTAGACGAACTCGCCGGTGTTCTTCACCGTGACGGCGTAGGCGATCTCCTCGCCCGGCCACACGGTCTTGCCGCTGGCCGGATCGGAGGCCTTCTCCATCGAGTAGCTGCGCGCGGTCGGCATCGGGGTTGCACAAGCAGTATCCGAGGCAGAGTGCTCGCCTGCGGTTACCGTGACGGTATTGAGGAAACCGCCACCGGCGGATTCGTTCTCTACATCGCAGGTTGCCGCATCCGAACCGATGATTTCGGCCGGAACCGAAGCCGTGACCTCAACCTGGTAGGTGTGTTGGGCAACCTGTTCGCCCTGGCTACGCTCGATCTTTCGATCGGTGGCGAGCACTGCTTCCTGGTCGGTCCGTTCCCAAGCGGTCCACTCTCCACCCAACTCCTGGTAACGGGCCGAGTCCACGACCATGCCTTCGCCGAAGGTGAGCGTGTCATTCAGCGTGTAGATGCTCTGGGAATCCAACGGGTTTTTCACCGTGATGTCGTAGGTGATCTTCCACTTGCCGCCACCGAGGTAATCGGTTGCGCGAACGGACTTGTCGACATCGACTGCACCCAGATTGCGCTCAATCGGGTTGGTCACGATGACGATGGAACCGTTGGTATCCTCGCCCATCGAAACCTCGGCACGATCGATCACCGGGGTGCCCCAGACGAAGGAAGCGTCCTCCAGAAGGTCCGCACCGGGTGCGGTCTCGTTGAATTCGCAATCCCAACCGAACGGAACCGACCCAACGGTCTTGGTGCCGTCTGCGGCAAGCAGAACGCTGCCGGAAACCGAGCTCGCCTTTACGGACTTCGGCTCAATTTCCAACGGGTTTAGGCAGGTGTAGGTGACCTCGAACCCTTCCTTCTCGCCGCCGGTGAAGCCGGCGGTTTCACCGCTGAGCGTCTTGGCGACGTTCAGGGTGCCCAGCTTGCGTTCGATCGAGTTGACCACGCCGACGTGTGCCGTCTTGTTGGCAGTGATCGTTGCGTTGTTTCCCTCGAAGGCCGCAGGCAGCCAAACGTAGGAACGGTCGTTGGTGTTCGGCGCCTGCTCGGTCGTGTTTTCCGCCACCGTGCAATCGCTTCCGACCAACAGGTCAGCAGCTACGGTCTTGGACTCGCCAGCCTCCATGGACCACTCGCCGCGGCTCGTTGCCCCGTCGTAAATACAGGTCCAAGTTCCGGTGAAGGCGATTCCCTCATCGGCAGCCTCTGCGTGAGCGCCCACGATGCGCTTGCTGATTTCCAGAGCGCCGTATCCTCGGCCAATCGCGTTGGTGACCGTGACGGTGGAACCGTTCGTTTCCGCACCCATTGAAACCTTGGCACGGTCGATCACCGGTGCGCCCCAAACGAAGGAAGCATCCTTCAAGAGGTTCGCGCTCGGGGCGGTCTCGGAGAACTCGCAATCCCAACCGAACGGAACCGATCCAACGGTCTTGGCACCGCCCGCGGCAAGCAGAACGCTGTCGGAAATCGACATTGCCTTTTCATCCAACGGATTCACGCAGGTGTAGCTGACTTTGAAGGATTCACTGTCGCTACCGGCGAACCCGGCGATTTCACCGCTGAGCTTCTTGGTGATCTCCAGAGAGCCCAGCTTGCGTTCGACCGAGTTGACCACGTCGACGTGTGCAGTCGAATTGGCATCAATCGTTGCGTTGTTTCCCTCGAAAGCCGCAGGCATCCACTTGTAGGAAGCGTCCTTGGTATTCGGCGCCTGCTCGGTCGCGTTTTCCGCCACCGTGCATTTGCTTCCGGCCAACAGGTCGCTAGCGACAACCTCAAATTCGTCTGCTCCCAGGGACCAGTTGCCGCCCTGGGTTGTCTCGCCGTAGGTGCAGGTCCAAGTGCCGGTGAAGGTGATTCCCTCATCAACATTCCCCGCGAGATCGCCCGCAATGCTCTTGCCGATTTCCAGACCGCCGTATTCTCGGCCGATCGTGTTGATCACGGTGACGGTGGAACCGTTGGTGCCCGCGCCCATCGAAACCTTGGCACGATCAATCTCCGGAGCGTTCCAACCGAAGGAACCATCCTTCAAGAGGTCCACACCGGGGGCAGTCTCGGAGAACTCGCAATCCCAACCAAACGGAACCGGCCCAACGGTCTTGGTGCCGTTTGCGGCAAGCAGAACGCTGCCGGAAATCGACGTTGCCTTTTCATCCAACGGGTTCACGCAGGTGTAGCTGACGGTGAATGCTTCCTTCTCGCCGCCGGTGAAGCCGGCGGTTTCACCGCTGAGCGTCTTGGTGACGTTCAGTGTGCCCAGCTTGCGCTCGATCGAGTTGACCACTCCGACCTTTGCAGTCTTGTTGGCAGTAATCGTTGCGTGGTTTCCCGTGAAGGACGCAGGCAGCCATCCGTAGGAAGCATCCTTGGCGTTCGGGCCCTGCTCGGTCGCGTTTTCCGCCACCGTGCAATCGCTTCCGGACAACAGGCCGGTAGCAACAGTCTTGGATCCGCCGGCTTTCAGGGCCCACTGACCGGTCCGAGTTGCCTCGCCGTAGGTGCAGGCCCAGGTGCCGGTGAAGGTGATTCCCTCATCTGCAGCCCCGGCGAGCTCGCCCGCAATGCTCTTGCTGATTTCCAGCGAACCGGCTCCGCGGCCAACCGTGTTGGTCACGGTGACGTTGGAACCATTGGTATCCGCGCCCATCGTAACTTTGGGTCGATCGATCGCCGGGGTGCCCCATGCGAAGGAGCTATTCCACAGGAGGTACTGGCGGGGAGCGGTCTCGTTGAATTCGCAGGTCCAACCGAACGGAATCTCCCGAATCGTCCGAGTTTCGCCGGCGGAGAGCCAGGAACTACCGTCAACCGTCTGGGCCTTGGCATCCGACGGATTGCTGCAGACGTAATTGACTTCAAATTCACGGAAGCCCCAGTCGAAGAATCCGTTGTGTGGGTCGATCACGGTCTTGGTGACCTTAAGGTTGCCAAGGTTTCGCTTGATCGCGTTGGTTACAACAATCGTTCCGCCTTTTTCACCTATGTTCTTGAGCTCGGTGATAACCGGCGTCTCGAAGACGTAGGACGGGTCGGTCGACGGAGCGGCCAATTCGTTTTCGGTTGCCTTGCAATCGCTACCAACCGTGACCTTGGCGCCATCGGCAAAGGCAACCTCGGTTGCGGCTTCTCCGGCCTGCTTTTCCCACGTGCCGGTGATGTTTTTTCCGTCGTAGGAGCACGTCACCGTTCCGGAGTACTTGCGGCCACGGTCAACGACTTTGGACTCTCCGTTGAGGATCTTCTGGATCTTCACAGAAGTGGTCTTGGGTGGCTCCACGGTTGAAGCCTGGACCTTGATGTTGAGGGTTTTGTTGCCGAGATCTGTATTGCAACCCAAGGACGACAGCTGCACTTGGATGTCCACACCGTTGTTGGATGCAGCGATCTTTCCAGCTTCGAGGGAAATTCGTGCGATAAACGAGAGCGTTGCATCGGTGGAAGCGGCAGTCAAGGTCAGCTTGACTGTGGACGTTTGGCCGACAGAAGAGATACTGCTTACGGCGACGGTTCCACCGGACAAGCTGTAACTGCCGATAGATTCAATGGCGTCAACCCCACCAACACGAGCCGTGTAGCTGAATGCGAAATCGTTTTTGCCAATCTTCAAGCCGCTCAATGGCACACGCTGATATACATTGGAGCCCGCATTAACAGTTAGCTGGCCAGGGTTGTAGTTCACCCCATCGGTGCCCTGCGCGAATGTTCCGGCTTTGGCCTTGCAGACCCCTCGGTCGCCTGCCGCGGGAGCTTCGCTTGCGTCAGGCTTGTCAGCGGTACGAGCTACAGTCTTTGCATTCTTCTCTTCGACGGGGGCAGCAGACGCTTCCGAGCTCTTCGGAGCTGCTGCAGCGGGCGAAGAAGTTGCCTGCTTGTCGGCAGGCTTCGGAGCTTCGGACGGCTCTGCAGCCTTTTTCGAAACTGACGGGGTTGGCTTCGGTGCTTCCGCCGGCGCTTCCAATTCAGGAGTCGCAGCAGGTTCTTCCACAGGCTTCGCCTCGGGAGCCTGCTTCATGCTTTCGGCCGGGGTTTCGGTTTTGGCGTCTTTCTTTGCCTCGCCGGTTCCTGCGGTCACGTCCGATTCCTCGACGGCATCGCGCAGCTGCTGCTCAACGCCGGAGTCCTGGTTGTCGACCGTGGCCGCGACAGCGGGATTGAATCCACCGCCGCCGAACATCATGGTCGCAACGAGCGCAGTCGTTGCGGTGGCTCCCACGGTTGAACGGACGAAGCCGTTCCTCCACATGGTGCCCAAGAGCGAAACACGGCGGTCTCTTTGCTTACGTGTGGCTTGATCCCCAGATTTGGCGAACACGATTTATACCCCAATTACCCCAAGGGGCGCGGCAAACACTCAACAAGCACCGTTTTAGGCGGACCGGTCCCATCCAGCCCGCATAGTTTCGTCCAAACCCCAAGTCCGGACGTCCCCCAGTATTCATTTGGTCCCCAGCACCCAATTAATGTTGCATGTGCAGAGGACAGCATAACCGGAAAAAATTGATTCCAGCGCACTGAAATGCTTTTGTGAACCCGGGTTTAAGTGCGCGCCTAAAAGTTTTGGTATTCAATGATGGGACAAGTGTCCATGACGACGTCCAGTCCTGCCGTTTTGGCTCTGGCCAGAGCTTTCTCATCGATAACACCCAACTGCAGCCAAACCGCCGACGCACCAATAGCAATGGCCTGGTCGACAACGGCCCCGACTTTCTGGGAATTCACGAAGCAATCCACCACGTCAATGTGGCCCGGAATTTCCCCCAAGGTTTTGTACCCGGTTGCCCCCAAAACGTTTTCTCCACGCAGTGAAACCGGGACGATTTCCATGCCGAGTCGTGCTTGCAGGAAGTGCGCAACTCGCGGCGCCACACGCAACGGATTGTTACTCAAACCGACCACGGCCCAGCGTGCAGGCGTGGTCAACAGCCGACGGATTACATCGGGGTCGTTCTTATGCCGTTCACTGTTGATACTGCCCATACCGGATACCTTACAACTGCGATCTTGGGCTAGGCCGCGAAACCGCCTGACAGCTTAAACAGCTGTCCGAGACGAGTACAGGACTCGCCTCGGACAGCTGGAAATCAATTTCGGCGGCAACGGGGCCTAGATATCCCAGACCTTGCGGTCGGCGGCGGGATCGCGGTCCCATGGTGTCGGCAGCACGCCTCCGATGTAGTTCTTGAACCAGTCGCTTACCTCGTCCGAATGGTAGGCCTTCTCCAGCGCCTTCCCCTTCTCGGTTTCGCTGAAGCCAGGCTTGGCGGCCACCAGGCAGATGAACGGCAGCGCTTCTGCGTCTTTTTCAAAAAGCAGGGCGTCTTCAGGCGTCAGCCCAAGCTCGGCTCCCAGACGCGCGAAGAGGAATCCGGCATCGACATCGGGCAGCGTCTTGGACAACGACTGCTGGTCGACCTCAACGAAGGTGAGCTTCTTGGGGTTCTCCAAGATGTCGTTTTGCGAAAGGTGGATAACGCTCTTGCCCTCCGCGACCTTCAAAACACCCGCTTTGGCCAGCATTGCCAAGGCCCGTCCGTTGTTTGACGGGTCGACCGGAATCGCGATCTTGGCACCCGTCGGCAAATCACCGATGGACTTGTGCTTCTGCGAGTAGACGCCACCCGGGGAACCGTACATGTAGAAGGCCGGCTCGACGGCAAGGTTCTTGTCCTTGGTGAACTGGGCCAGGTAGGATGCGTGCTGGAAGTAGTTGGCGTCGAACTCACCGTTGGCCACGGCAAAGTTTGGCTGCACGATGTCGGTGACGTACTTGACCTCAACCTTCCAGCCGTCGGCTTCCAGGGCTTTCTGCGCGAGCTTTGTCGGCTCCTGGTAGGGGGCCGATTCGGTGACGATGAGCTTGATGGTCTTGTCGTCACCGCTGGCGGCCCCGTTGCCGGTGAGGCCGCAACCTGTCAACGCAGCCAAACCGGCCACCGCACCAAGCCCCAGCGAACCCTTGAGAAATGCGCGACGTTCCATACTTGTTCTCCCTAGTTAAGTCGGGACCGAGTACGCCCCTATTGTGGTGTGTTGAAGTTGAGCGCAGCGACTCAGATGTTCCAGGCCTTCAGATCCGCGGCCGGGTCGCGGTCCCACGGCGTCGGCAAGGCGCCGTCGAGGTATCCCTTGAACCAAGTCCGCACCTCGTCGGAGTGGTAAGCGGCCTCGAGTGCCTTGCCCTTCTCGGTTGCGGCAAATCCCGGCTTGGCGGCAACGAGGTTGATGAAGGGCAGCGCATCTTCTTCCTTCTCGAAAAGCAGTGCGTCGGACGGCTTCAAACCGATTTCGGCACCGAGGCGGATGAACAGGAATCCCGCGTCAACGTCCGGGAGCGTCTTGGACAGCGACTGCTGGTCGACCTCGACAAAGCTGAACTTCTTCGGGTTCTCCAGGATGTCGGCCTGCGACAAGTGGATCAGGCTCTTGCCTTCGGTGAGCTTCAGGAGCCCTGCCGTCTGCAGAAGTGCCAAGGCGCGCCCGTTGTTGGAAGGATCCACGGGAATCGCGATCTTCGCGCCATCCGGAAGTTCGCTGATGTTCTTGTACTTCGCGGAGTAGACGCCTGCCGGCGAACCGTACATGTAGAACGCCGCCTCGACGTCCAGGTTCTTGTCGGTGGTGAACTGCTCAAGGTACGCGGCGTGCTGGAAGTAGTTGGCGTCGAATTCACCGTTTGCAACGGCAAAGTTCGGCTGCACGATGTCGGTGACGTACTTTGCTTCGACTTTCCAGCCCTGGGATTCAAGAATCTTCTGTGCGATCTTGGTGGGTTCCTGCGTCGGCGCCGACTCCGTGACGATCAGCTTGATTGTCTTGTCGTTCGCACCGCCGGCGTTTGAGGCTCCGCCGGTGAGACCGCAGGCGGTTAGCGAGGCAAGGGTTCCGAGGCCAAGGGCTCCGGCAAGGAAGGTGCGGCGTTGCATGTTGTTCTCCTGGAAAAGGGCGCAAAAACGGTGCGCCGGGCATGGCGTAGTAAATCGGGGCAGCGGTCTTGGAGACCGCCGGATGTCGGTTAGCGGGTTGGCGACGTTGCGGTGGCGTTCCCGATGGCGTTCAATCCTTCGGGAAGCGTGCCGTTGATGAAGTAGTCGCCGATGGACCGCGCACGGAACGAAATGGGGTTGTGGGTGGCTACCGTTTGTGCGTTGCGCCAGTGGCGGTCGAGCCCCTTGGCTGTGCTCGTGGCCGAAGCTCCGCCGGTTTCAAACAGCTGTTGCGCCGCACCGATGGCCAGTTCCGGCACGGCCACCTGGGCCTGCTCCACTGCGAGTTCGGCCAGGTGGCCTTCAAGCGTGGTCGCGCGGTTCCCGGCTTCATCGGGTTCCTGCGCCAGGCTCACGTCAAGGGCGAGATCCAACGCACGGGCCGCGGCAAGGACGATCGCCTCGGCGGAAAATGCCTTGGTCGCGATCCGGCCGACGGTTTCCTGGATCAGCGGATCCTCGCGGAACGGCAGGCCGGAACCCGTGTTGAAGGTGCGCGCACGCTTGGCCACGGACTGCGCCGCGTCGTCGCGGGCGGCCCGCGCGATGCCTGCCAGCACGGAGAGCAGCACCAGCTGGAAGAAGGCAGCCTCGTGGGTGGCCTCGGCCCCGCCGGCGACGCGGTCGAAGATGTCCTCGTTGGAGACGCGCACGTTCTCGAAGGTGGTGGTCCCGGTGCCGGTCAGGCGCTGCCCGAACCCGTCCCAGTCATCGACGATGCTCACTCCCGCGGCCTTGGTGTCAACGACGGCAAAGAAGCGTCCGTCCTCGCCGGCCAGGCCAGCCGAAACGCGGGTGTAGTCGGAGAAGATGGTGCCGGTGGTGTAGTACTTTTCGCCGTTGAGCACCCAGCCCTCGCCGTTCCTGGCCAGGACAGTGTTCAGCCGGCCCAGGGCGTTGCCCCCGCGTTCGGTCGAGGCGTTTCCGACGGTCTTTCCCGCGGCCGCAAGCTCATACCAGCGCAGGGCGACCGGCTCTTCCTGCCACTGGAGGGATTCGATGAACCCGAAGTGGGAGCGGTACAGGTGGGCTACGTTGGAATCCGCCGCCGCCAGGTCGATGAGCAACCGGGTGAAGGTCTCGACGCTGACGCCCGCGCCGCCAAACGCCACCGGAACGCGCAGGGCACTGAACCCTGCCTCGTTGAGCCAGGCAACCTGTTCGAAGGGGAGAATCCTGGAGAAATCGCGTTCACGGGAGCCCTCCGCGATGCGTGCGAAGATTTCGGCGAAGCGCTCGCGCTGGCTCGCGTAGTCGGCGGCAACCGTCGAGGGAGTGTCTTGGATCAGCGTCATGGTTCTTGTCTTTCAGGAAAGCGTGGAGATGACTGAGCGGTTTTCGTTGGCGGCCGAGTACTCGGCGAAGGCCCCGCGGAAGGCAGCCGCGGGGTGCGACGGTTCCAGGGTCGCCGAACGACCGAAGACCTTTTCGCGCAGCGTCCCCGGGGCGTACTCGCTCTGGGCGAGGCCGCGGGCCCGCAGCTCGGGAATCACGCCCTGGATGAAGTCGGTGTAGGAGCCCGGAAGGATCTGGTTGATGATGTTGATGCCGTCGGTTCCGGCGTCTTGCCAGAGCTCAAGCTGGTCAACGATCTGTTCCGGGGTTCCGGCGATTTGCATCGACTTGGCGCGGTAGCGGGCCAGGTCGCCGATGGTCGGATCGCCGCCCGGGACCGAGGCCCGGATCGCCTCGAGGACTCCCTTGCCGCCCTCGGTGTCGACGTCGCCCAGCTTGGTGTCCAGCGGTACCCCGCCCAGGTCGATTCCCAGCCCGCCGCCGATGTGCGCGACCACGGCATCCAGGTCGAGGTACTCGTCGTACTCGGCCTGCTTGCGGGCGACCTCGGCCTCGGTGCTGCCCACCACGAAGGAAAGCCCTGCAAAGATCTTCACGTCGCCGGCCTCGCGACCGGCATCCACGGCCAGCTGCCGGATGATGCCCGAGTTCTTCCGGACGTTTTCCGGGTTGGGAGCAAACAGGAAGGTGGCTTCCGCGTTGGCAGCGGCAAACGCCTTGCCCCGCGGGGAGCTTCCGGCCTGGAAGAGGAACGGCGTGCGTTGCGGGCTGGGCGAAGACAGGTGCGGACCGTCGATCGAGTAGCGTTCCCCGCGGTGGTAGATCTTGTTCACCAGCGCCGGATCGGCATGGATGCCGCGGATCTTGTCGGCCAGCAGGGCCCCGTCTTCCCAGGAACCCTCCCAGAGCTTGAACGCCGCCTCGACGTATTCCTCGGCCCAGTCATAGCGGTCGCCGTGCGCGGCCAGCCCGGAGGCGCCGAAGTTGCGGTGCGAATTTTCCAGGATGCTGGTGACGATGTTCCAGGCCACGCGCCCGTTGCTCAGGTGGTCGAGCGTGGAGAGCTGGCGTGCCAGCTGGAACGGGTCGGACTGGATCACCGAGGAGGTGAACGCCAGCCCGATCTCCTCGGTCACCGCGGCGAGCGCCGAGGCAAGCACCAGAGGGTCGTTCGACGGAACCTGCAGGCCGCGCTTGATGTGCGATGCCCATCCCCCGTTGTGGTCCCCGTAGAGTCCCACGACATCGGCCAGGAAGATCGTGTCGAAGCGTGCTGCTTCAAGCTCCTTGGCCAGGTCGGTCCAGAGCTTGAGCTCGTTGAAGCGGTGCTGCTGGGCCTCGGGATGACGCCATTGCCCGCCAAGGATGTGGCTCGTGGTGTTCATCAGGAAGGCGCTCAACAGCAGGCGCGGACGTTTGGAATTGCTCATGAGGGGCTCCAGTGGGTATCCGGGGTGGGAAGGACTAGTGGCGCTTGTCCAGGCGAGCGGCAAGCCGGGTGCCGGAGATCTGGACCAGTTGAACCATCAGGATCATCAGGACGATGGCGACGATCATCATTCCCGTTTCGTACCTGTAGTAGCCATAGCGGATGGCGAAGTCGCCGATTCCGCCGCCACCGACCAACCCGGCCATGGCCGAGTAGCTGATGAAGCTCACCGTCATGATGGTGATCGACCCGATGAGCGCCGGCCGTCCCTCGACCAGCAGCACGTCCCTGACGATTTGTCCGCGGGTGGCGCCCATGGCGCGGGCGGCCTCGACCACGCCGCTGCCCAGCTGGGTCAGGTTCTGCTCAACGAATCGGGCGAAGTAGGGGATGGCATTGATCGTCAGCGGGACGATCACCGCGGCCGTGCCGATGGTCGTTCCCACAACGAACCGCGTGAACGGAATGATGGCAATCAACAGGATCAGGAACGGGAACGAACGCATGGTGTTCACCAGCCCGTCGACGATCCGGTGAACGCGCGGACGCGGACGCAGGCCGTTTGGCGACATCGAGTAAAGCCAGATGCCCAGCGGGGTTCCAAGGAGGATGGCGATCGGAATCGATACCAGGAGCATGGCCAGGGTCTGGCCGATGGCCAGGGCTATTTCCGGCCACAGTTCAATGATGCGGTTGAGGTCGAAGGCCGCGGCACCGCTGCCATTGGTGGCGGCCGCCAGGATGTTGACGGCGGATGGAATGCTAGACAAGGGATGTCTCCTTCAAGGCAATTGCTTCGGCCGAAGCAGGCTCGGCGTGGGCCTGTCGCTTGCGATCCAGTGAGATGTCGTCGGAGATCAGGTAGCGTCCGATGGCCGTCGCGGGGGTGAATGCGGGATTCTTCAGCGAGGCAATGTCGAATTGCTCCACGACTGCCCCGTCTTCCATGACGGCGACGTTGTCCGCAATGGCCTTTACGACATTCATTTCATGGGTCACGATGACCGTGGTGATACCCAATTGGGCGTTGATGTCAGAGAGGTACTGGAGCACCGAGGCAGTGGTCCGCGGGTCGACGGCGGAAGTCGGCTCGTCGCACAGCAACACCTTCGGCTCGGTGGCCAGTGCTCGGGCAATCGCGACGCGCTGCTTTTGGCCTCCGGAAAGCTGGCCCGGGTAGGCGGTCGTCTTGTCTGCCAGGTCAACGATCGCCAGGGCTTCCAATGCCCTGCGCCGCCGGTTCTTCTTGGGGACGCCGGCAAACTTGAGGCTGAGTTCGACATTCTCAACGGCATTGCGGTTGTTCAAGAGGTTGAAGTGCTGGAAGATCATGCCGATGTGGTGGCGCGCCTGGCGCAATTCCTCGTCGTTGAGCGCGGTGAGATCCGTGCCGTCGACAATGATTTGCCCGCTGGTCGGACGCTCAAGCAGGTTGATGTTGCGCAGCAGGGTCGACTTGCCTGCACCGGAAAAACCAATGATTCCCTGGATTGAGCCTCGCGGGATCTCCAGCGAAACGTTGTCCACGGCAGTAAAGGGCTTGCCCGCTGACGGGAAAACTGTTGACACGTTCTTGATGTTGATCATGTCCAACTCCTCTCGGTTTACCCGAGGGACGCCAACAGCACGACCGATCGGCCAGCCGCCCGTTAAGGGTCGACCGGTGGACCGGAACAGAGTTTGGCTATCTCCATCGGTCCTGGCGGTAGCACCGGCCTCTACGCATAGGGGTGGTTGCTGCGGCGTCAACGAGCCAGGTCTCTCAGCCGCTCTGGATGGTGTCGTACCGTTCCAGGCATTTCACCAGGAAGGAACTACTCAAGTGTGTCGCAGATTCTTCGACACCACCAACAAATATGACCACCTCATGAAATGAATGGCCCAAAAACCCCGACCTTGACCCGTTTTCCCTTCAAGAAAAGTCATAAATCCGATTGTGACGCCGGCGCTTCACGCCGTCTTGCGTCTTGCTCGCGTCATGTTGACAATCCGCCGAAAACCCGTCGGGCAAGAATTCGGCCTCGAAGGGGACGCTGACAAGGGGCAACGTTTCGTTCGAACCTGCTGCGTCGCAATGGCGGACCGTGGCATGATCGCCACATGGAGACCACACGCACACGACGCACACGGCACCGCCAGCTGCGCATCATCGGCATGGTTCTCGGCGGTGGCCTCGCAGCCGTGCTGACAGGGCTTCTTGGCGCTTGGCTGTATGCGCCGGCAGTGGGATGGGGAGTCGCCGCGCTGGTCTACAACCTCACGGTTTGGTCGACCATCGCCCCCATGGACCATGCCCGCACCGCCGCCCACGCCCAGGAAGAGGACCCCGGCCGCAGCACCTCGGATCTGCTTATCCTTTTGGCCGCGGTGGGGTCGTTGGTCGCGGTCGCCCTGGTAATGCTGGGCAGCAAGGAAGTCGAAGGAAGCTCGCGGTTCCTGCTGGCATTACTGGCGTTGACCTGCACGGGAATGTCGTGGCTACTCGTACACACGTTGTTCACGCTGCGCTATGCGGTGATCTATTACGACAGGTCCCCCGGCGGCATCGACTTCAACCAGGAGGAACCGCCGCAGTACACCGATTTCGCCTACATGGCGTTCAGCATGGGCATGACCTATCAGGTGTCGGACACAAACATCACCACACGTGAGATGCGTTCGACGGCGCTGCGCCACAGCCTGCTGGCGTTTGTGTTTGGCACGGGAATCCTGGCCACCACCATCAACTTGGTCGTCAGTCTGGCCCCCTGACCAGTGCCAAGGCCGGACGTCCAGGCATGGCAAGTCCCGGATTGGGTTGGAGGGACGGGGACCCCGGCAACGCCGGGATCCCCGTCGGGAAAGCAGTTGGTCGCGGGAGCACTCCCGGCCTCGGCCAACCGGCAGGGGCCCCTTAGCCTACTTTTGCGTCGGAAAGCCGGTAGTTTGCTGCCTTGTGCGAATCCTGCACGCGGTCGCCCTTGCCGAAGAGCTTGTTGCGCAGCGTGCCCTCGACGTACTCGCTTTGGTATGCGCCGCGGGCCTGCAGCTCCGGAACCACGAACTCGACGATGTCTTCGAACGTGCCGGGAGTGATGGCATAGGCGAGGTTGAAGCCGTCGACGTCGGTTTCCGCAACCCAGTCGATGAGCTTTTCCGCGACCTCGGCCCCGGAACCGACGGTGATCGGGCCGAAGCCGCCAACGCCGACCCATTCGGCAAGCTGGCGAATCGTCCAGGGGTTGCCGTCATCGCCGCTGGCCTTCTGGAACGTGGCGACGGAGGACTGGATGGCGTTCGACTTCACGTTGTCGCCGATGACGTCGTCCGGACCGTACGTGGACAGGTCGACGCCCATCCAGCCGGAAATCAGCGCCAGGGCGCCGTCAATGTCGGCGTAGGACTTGTAGTCCTCGAACTTTGCCTCGGCGCTGGCAGTGTCGGGGCCGGTGACGATGGTCTGCATGGCGTAGATGCGCACGTCGTAGCGGTCACGGCCAGCGGCCTCCGCGGCATCGCGGATCTTGGTGACGGTTTCCTTGAGGATTTCCTTGGTCGGCGAGGTCACGAACACGGCTTCGGCGTTTTCCGAGGCGAATTTCAGGCCGCGCGGAGAGGCGCCCGCCTGGAAGACCACGGGAGTGCGCTGCGGGCTCGGCTCGGTGATCGCGATGCCGGGAACCTTGAAGTACTTGCCCTCGTGCTTGATCTCGTGGACCTTGGTCGGGTCGGTGAAAATGCCGCGTTCGACATCGCGCACCACCGCGTCCTCTTCCCACGAGCCCTCGAGAAGCTTGTAGACGACTTCCATGTACTCGTCGGCGTGGTTGTAGCGCTCGTCGTGTTCCAGCTGGTCTTCCTGGCCCATGTTGCGTGCCGCGGAGGGCAGGTACCCGGTCACCACGTTCCATCCGACGCGTCCCTTGGTCAGGTGGTCGAGAGTGGCCAGACGACGGGCAAACGGGTAGGGGTGCTCGTAGGCGGTGCCGGCCGTGACGCCGAATCCCAGGTGTTCGGTCACTGCGGCCATGGCGGAGACGAGCATCATCGGATCGTTGACGGGAACCTGGGTTCCGGCGCGCAACGGCACCTCGTTGGAGCCGCCGAAAACGTCGTAGGTGCCCAGCACGTCGGCGATGAAGATGCCGTCGAACTTTCCCTTTTCAAGGGTCTTGGCAAGGTCGGTCCAGTAGGACAGGTCCTTGTAACGTGCGGACTGGTCCTTCGGGTGCTTCCACAGTCCAGGCGACTGGTGACCAACGCAGTTCATGTCGAAGGCATTGAAACGGATCTGGCGTTGTGCGGGAGTCGTGCTCATGATGTTCCTTTGCGGGGGTATGGGAAATCGCGGGTCGCAGAAGCAAACCCTGTCAGGGAAAGTTGTCTGTACCGAAAGGCCTTAGTAGCCGGCTGTTCCGGTGGTTGAGCCGAGGTCGCCGACGGCGTTGAGGCGTTTGGGAGCGGTTCCGTTTACCTCGTAGTCGCCGACGATGCGGGCCTTGTATATTGCGGGATTGTGGGTGGCGACGGTACGCGCGTTGCGCCAGTGCCTGTCCAAGTTGCAGCCCTTGGCTGTTGCCGAGGCCCCCAGCCCGTCAAAGAGCTTGGTCGCGGCCGAAAGAACCAGCGGCTGGACGATCGTTTGCGCCCGGTCTGCGGCGAGTTCACACACCGCAAAGCGTTCGGCCGGGCTGAGCGAATCATCGGCAAGTGCGACTTCTACCTCTGCGACAGCGGACAACACAATGGAATCCGTGGCGAAGGCGGTGGCCGAAATTTCACCGACCAGCTGCAGGACCTGGGGCTCGTTTCGGATCGGGACACCCGTTCCGGTGCTGAAGGTGCGGGTTCGGGCCTGCACCGCCGAGCGCACGTCGTTCAGCGACGCGCGGGTGATCCCTGCCTGCACGGCAAGCAGCACCAGCTGGAAGATCGCGGATTCCGGGTCGTTGGTTTGCTGTTCCTCCGGCAACAGGGTGTCGACCGGAACATCCTGGAACGTCGTGGACCCCGTCCCGGTGAGCTGTTGGCCGAAGCCATCCCAGTCGTCGTAGATCTTGACGCCGGAGCGCTGCGTGGAGACCACGGCGATCTGGCGGCCGGGAAGCTTCGGGTGGGAGGCTGCCACGGCAACCCAGTCCGCGTAGATGGTGCCGGTGCAATAGTATTTTTCGCCGGTCACGAACCAGTGTTCCCCGCGCTGCTCCAGGGTGGTGTTGAGAGAGCCAAGGGTGTTTCCGCCGCGTTCGGTGTAGGCGTTGCCGACGATCTGGCCGGCGGCGATTCGTTCGGTCCAGCGGCTGCGCACGGCCGGGTCCCGCAGCGTGAGCGCCGATTCGACGAAGGCGATGTGTGCACGCCACAGGTGCGCCACCTGCGAGTCCGCCTCGGCAAGTTCAATGAGGAGGCGGAAGAGGTCGCTCAGGCTTGCACCGTACCCGCCCTCGCTGACCGGGATCCGCAGGGCGCCGAAGCGCTCGCGGTTGAGCCAGCCGACCTGCTCGTAAGGGAGCGTCCGATTGGCATCGCGCTCGCTGGCACCTTCCGCAATCCGGGCAAACACCGGTCGGAAAATCGCGGCAAGTTCGTCGTAGTGCCCGTTGTTCGGAACACCCGGAGTCAGCTTGAGCAGGTGTCGAGCCGGCGCATTGCTTGCCAGCGCCTCCAACGAGACGGACCCAAAAATATTGGGGTCGGTTTCGACATCGAAGGTGTGAAGGGGGGACTCAGCGGCCATGATTGGTTCTCCATCGAGTCTGGCGTGAGCACCTACCGCCCAATTAAGGGGAGGGGTTGCTGCGGCGTCATTGAGCCAGATCTCTCGGCCGCTCTGGATGGTTGTTGTTCATATTTCTACAAGGTTACGTGGCACCGCGCAAATGATCGGCGTCACATTTGTACTTGCGATCACCCCATTGAACCCCTTGTACCGACCGGGATTCAAAGCTAGCCTGAGCGAAACGGGCAGGTGAGAACGCCTAATCTTGTCCGGTTGGCAATCCTGATCCGTCACGCTTCATCAGCGCCGAAAGGACACCCGGTCGGTCTTGTTGGTTACTCCACGTTGCTGCAGCTCTCGTCATACAGGGCCTCCGTGCCTGCGTGAAAATCCACCCGCCAGACGGCCGCAATCATGATTTTCTTGGCCAGGGCCATACTGCGCGCGTTTCCCACAGCCGATTGTCCTCCAGAAGCGACGATCGGGCGGTTTCGACTGAATCCCCGACGCCCACTTCGGCCTCGCCGGTCCGCCTCGCCGGCCCGATCCCTGGCCTTTCCGGCGAGAGATCGGGCCGACGTTCCCGCCTTGCGTGCTCCGTTGCCGTCCACGCGCCTTTCTGTCGCACATCCGTTGCCGTCCACGCGGGATCCGCCTTCTCAGGAACAACCCAAAACATCCGGTTTTCAGCCCCAATCGAGAGGACATTACATGCCGCTGTACGACTTCCGATGCCCCGAGGGAACAGTCTTTGAATCGGCGTTCCCCATGGCAACGGTGCCGGATTCCACAACCTGTCCCGAGTGCCGGCAGCAGGCCCGGCGCCAGATGAGTTCGCCTCGCCTTTCAATCGCCAACACCACCGAGTTCAAGCTCATTGATTCAGCGAAACGCAGCGCCCACGTACCGGAAGTGGTCACGGGCCGCACCGGTGCAACAAAACAGGCAACCCGATACACCCACAACCCCCTGCACCAAAAGCTTCCGCGCCCCTGACCGGACGCCGGATCCCCGCCCAAGTACGACATCGTTTAAGGAGAAGCACCATGCCAGAAGTGATATTTCCGCTCGATTCGACCAAGAAGTTCGAGGATCAGGAAAAACTCGGCCACAACCGTTGGCACCCGGAAATTCCGCCGGTGGCCACGGTCAAGGCCGGCGACGTTTTCCGCGTCGATTGCCGCGAATGGTTCGACGGAGCCATCAAGAACGACGACTCGGCCCAGGACATCCTCGATGCACCGCTGCTGACCGTCCACAAGCTTTCCGGTCCGTTCGCCGTGGAGGGTGCCAAGCCGGGCGACCTCCTGATCGTCGACATCCTTGACGTGGGCCCGATTCCGCAGGAGGACAGCGGGCCGCTGGCCGGCCAAGGTTGGGGATACACCGGCATCTTCTCCAAGAACAACGGCGGCGGCTTCCTGACCGACCAGTTCCCCGACGCCTACAAGGCAATTTGGGACTTCACGGGCCAGGTCGCCACGTCCCGGCACGTACCGGAAGTGTCCTTCGAGGGCCTGATCCACCCGGGCCTGATGGGCACCGCCCCGTCGGCCGCGCTGTTGGCCAAGTGGAACAAGCGGGAGGGCGACCTCATTGCCACCGATCCCCTCCGCGTCCCGCCGCTGGCACTTCCGCCGGAGGCCGAGCACGCCGTGCTGGGCGGGGTTCCGGCCAGCGAGTGGGGACGGGTCGGCTCAGAGGCGGCACGCACCGCACCGCCGCGCGAGAACGGCGGAAACCAGGACATCAAGAACCTCTCCAAGGGTTCGCGGATCTTCTATCCGGTGTTCGTCGACGGCGCGAACCTGTCCCTGGGCGACCTGCACTTCTCCCAGGGCGACGGCGAAATCACGTTCTGCGGTGCGATCGAAATGGGCGGCTTCATCGACCTGCGGGTGGACATCATCCGCGGCGGCATGGACACCTACGGGGTTTCGGAGAACGCCATCTTCATGCCGGGCCGCGTCGATCCGCAGTTCAGCGAATGGATCGCGTTCTCCGGCACCTCGGTAACCCTCGAGGGAGAGCAGCGCTACCTGGATTCGCACCTGTCCTACCAGCGCGCGTGCCTCCACGCGATCGACTACCTCACGAAGTTCGGGTACTCCCGCGAACAGGCCTACCTGCTCCTGGGTGCGGCCCCTATCGAGGGCCGGCTCTCGGGCGTCGTTGACATCCCGAACTCCTGCTCGACGGTCTACCTGCCCACGGCAATGTTCGACTTCGACATCCGGCCGTCCGCGAGCGGCCCGCACCAGATCAACCCGGGGATGGGAGCACCCAGGGCCGAAAACAAGTAAACCGGTCCGTCCGTTCCACGGATGCTCAAGGGCGCCTGCGCTGTCCCGCTGGCGCCCTTGAGCATTGCACGAAAATCGACAACTTGACGAAGATTATTCGACCCAGCCTCCCACTTGGCAGGTTACTTCGAACATTCCGTCACGTTACGCCCGGTTTGGCCATGTGACATCCGATCGTCTTTCATTGAATCAGTAACCATCCCGAGCGGCTGAGAGATCTGGCTCCATGACGCCGCAGCAACCACCTCGTTGAGGCCCGGTGCTACCGCCAGGACCGATGGAGAGATCATGACGTCAATCCCCGCCTTAACAACCGTGCCCGAAAACAACGGGACACACGACAAACGAATTCGCGCCAAGGGATCCTGGCAAGGAAGCATGCGCACCACCGTCGATATCCGCGAATTCTCATTCGACATCGACGAACCGGTCCGCATCGGCGGCACCGACACCGCACCCACCCCCATGGAATTCGTGGCCGGTGCGGTCAACGGCTGCGTGAGCGTGGTCGTCGAGCAGGTCGCCAAGGAACTGGGCATCGAGTTCACCGCCCTGGAGACCTACTCGATCGCCACCCAGGACACCCGCGGCTTCGCGGGCACCGCCGACGTTTCCCCCTTCTTCCACTCCTACCGACTGGAGATCCACGTCGAAACGGCGCTGGACGACACGGCCAGGCAAGAGGAGCTGACCGCCCAGGTCCACCGCCGCTGCCCGGCCATCAACCTGGTCCAGGCGGCCGGAGTAAACCTCGACATCAACTGGGTCTTCTCGAGCCTGGTTTCTCCCGATGCCGCCGAAAACGCCTGCAACATCGCGCTGGGGTACACCCCGCGCACGTCCACCACCAGGACATTTGAAGGAGTCTCCGCATGAGCGCCGCAGGATACTGGACCGTCGGACTCGCCTTGTCCTACACGGTTCTGCTGATCGTCGGAGGACGCCTGTCCCAACGGCGCAGCGCCGTGGGCAAGACCAGCGGCTTCTTTGTCGGCGGGCGCACCTTCAGCCCGTGGACCGTTGCCTTCTGCATTACCGGGCTGTTCTCCGGCTCCTCCTACATCGCCATCATGGAGCTGAGCTACCGCACCGGCATTTCGGCGCTCTGGTACGGCGTTGCGGAAACCGTGCAAGTCCTGCTCATCGCACTGCTGCTGGTCAAGCCGCTGCGCGAGAAGCTGGTCGTGACGGTCACCGGCATCATCGGCGACAGGTTCGGCCGCCTTGCCAAGGGCATCGCCGGCGTCATCACGGCGTTCACCTTCCCGATGTGGTCGGTGGCCACGACGATCGCCTTCGCCTCGGCGCTCACCGCCTTCACCGGGCTGAGCCTGCACCTGGCGGTCATCGTCACGGCGTTGCTGCTGCTCGTCTTCCTGTGGAGCGGCGGCATGCGATCGGTTGCCTTCAACCAGACCATGAACTGCATCGTTTTCGTCGGCATGCTGGCGGTGGGGGCCTACGCGGTCCTGGCCAAGCCGGGGCTCTCCGGGCTGCAGAACTTCGCCGAGACGAACCCGCAGATGTTCGACCCGGGAAATGCCGGGATCTCGCTGATCGTCGCCTGGTTCGGCACCTTCATCGTCAATGTCCCGCTGGCCCAAGCCGCATTCCAGATGACCATGTCCTGCCGCACCCCCGCGGACGGGCAGAAGGGTCTCTACACGGCGGCCGCCTTCGGCATTCCGTTCATCATCATCGGCGCCCTGATCGGCACCTCCGCCGCGGTTGTCGTGCCGTCGCAGAAGCTGGCCCTGGTCGCGATCCCGCACTACATCGAGCAGGTCCTTCCGGCCCCGCTGGTCGGCGTCTTCTTCCTGGGCGTCTGGGCATGCGCCATGGGCTGGGCCGGTCCGTGCCAGTTCTCCGGCTCCACGTCCCTGGGCCGCGACGTCGGCAGCGCCATCAACCCCAAGGCGACCGAGACGCAATTGGTCCGCTACACCCAGTGGTCGCTGGTCGCGTTGACCGGATTGATGATCCTCTTCAGCATCCTGCGCACCGAGCAGTCCGCCTGGTGGAACATCCTCGCCTGGACGCTGCGCAACGGCGCAACCTTGGCCCCGGTCCTCGCCGTCTTCTTCTGGCCGCTGGCAACCCGCTCCGCGGCGTACTCCTCGATGGTCGCCGGATTCGGCGCGGGCATCGTGTGGAACCAGCTGGCCGGCTGGTCCCACACGGCGTTCTTCCTCGGCACGCACCCGGTATGGGTGGGCATGCTCGTGAACGTGACGACCCTGGTCCTGGTCACCCTGGCGACCTCGCGTTGGCGCATGAGCACCGACCCGGTGCGGCTGCGCCGGGCGGTCAAGTTCGGCCTCGGCGCACTTGCGGCGCTTGCGGCCCTCGCGCTCGGCGCCGGCTGGCTGGCAGGCTACGGACTCATTGGCATGGCCCTGTTCATCGTCGTCCTGTGCTCCGCACTGACCGTGTTCTTCGGCACCGAATCCCGCGATCCTGCCCCGGACACCACCGAGTCCGACGCCATTGGCTCGGACGCCACCGACCCGGAAACAGCCGCGGGGCAGCCGAAGGCCAAGCGCGCTCCCCAGCACGCAGCCTAGGCAGCCGCCGGTTCCCGCACAAACCACCCACCCATTTCGAGCGGCCGAGAGACCTGGCTCCGTGACGCCGCAGCAACCACCCCCTGCGGGGCCGGTGCTACAGCCAGAATCAATGGAGAAGAAAATGACTGCAACGCTTTCCCACGCAACCACCGACCTGCTCGATCCCGACCTGCCCGGCGAAAACGGGTGGACCGAAGACGAGCGCCTGGCCTTCTGGGACGCCGCGGCCCGGCGCCTGACCTGGACCGAGGAATGGCACACCGTCCACAGCAGCACCGGTGTTGACAGGGACGCCCGGCGCGGCCCCAAGCTCCGGTGGTTCGACGGCGGCAGGCTCAACGCGGCCTACAACTGCGTGGACCGCCACGTAGAGGCCGGGCGCGGCGACAAGGTGGCCCTGCATTTCGAGGGCGAGCCGGGCGACACCGCGACAATCACCTACAAGGACCTGCAGGACCGGGTCTCGCAGGCGGCCAACGCGCTGGTCGCGCTGGGCATCGGCAAGGGCGACCGCGTGGTCATCTACCTGCCGGTCCTGGTCGAGACCGTCGTCATCACCCTGGCCTGCGCCCGCATCGGCGCCGTGCACTCCCTGGTCTTCGGCGGGTTCTCCTCCGAGGCGTTGCGGTTCCGGGTGGAGGACACCGGCGCGAAGCTGCTGGTCACCACCGACGGGCAGTTCCGCCGCGGCAAGGCGGTTCCAGTGAAGGGCAATGCCGACGCCGCGGTGGCCGGGGTGGACAGCATCGAGCACGTGCTGGTGCTGCGCCGCACGGGGTCCGGGATCGCCTGGACGGAGGGCCGGGACGTGTGGTGGCACGAGACCGTCGACACCGCGAGCACCGAGCACTCCCCCGAGGCCTTCGATGCCGAAACCCCGCTGTTCATCATGTACACCTCCGGCACCACCGGACAGCCCAAGGGCCTGGTCCACACCACCGGCGGATACCTGGCCCAGGCCTCCTGGAGCCACGAATTCCTTTTCTCCCACCCGGACCCGAAGCAGCGCGACTCCGACGTCCACTGGTGCACCGCGGACCTGGCCTGGGTCACCGCGCACACCTACGAGATCTACGGGCCGCTGTCCAACGGCGTCACCCAAGTGATCTACGAGGGCGTGCCCAACGCCCCGCACCCCGGGCGCCACTTCGAGATCATCCAGCGCTACGGGGTCACCAGCTACTACACGGCGCCCACGCTGGTGCGCTCGCTGATGGGCTGGTTCCCGGACGGCATCCCCGCCGACTACGACCTCTCCTCCATCCGGCTGGCCGGAACCGTGGGCGAGGCCGTGAACCCGGAGGCCTGGCGCTGGCTGCGCGGCCAGGTCGGCCGCGACACCCCCGCCGGCATCCCGATGGTCGACACCTGGTGGCAGTCCGAAACCGGCTCGACGATCCTTTCCCCTCGGCAGGACGACACCGCGTTCAAGCCCGGTTGCGGCACCCGCGCGCTGCCCGGGGTTTCCGTGGACATCGTCGACGAGCAAGGCACCGAGGTGGAGCCGAACGTGCAGGGCAACATCGTGCTGACCAAGACCGGCCCGTCGATGGCCCGCACCGTCTGGGGCAACCCGGAGCGCTACTACACGTCCTACTGGGAAAAGTACGCGGAGCAGGGCTGGTTCCTCGCCGGGGACGGAGCACGCTTCGACGACGACGGGGACATCTGGATCCTCGGGCGCACCGACGACGTGATCAACATTTCCGGGCACCGGCTCTCCACCATCGAGATCGAGTCCGCGCTTGTCACCCACCCGGCCGTCGTCGAGGCCGGGGTCTGCCCGACCGCCGACGCCAAGACCGGGCACGCGGCCACCGCCTTCGTGGTGCCCTTCGACAAGAGCCTCGTGGGGACCTCGTTGTCCTACGAGGCGCTGGCCCGGCAGCAGTCGCTCCTGGCAGAGCTGCGCAACCACGTTGCCCGGCAGATCGGCCCGATCGCCAAGCCGCGCGACATCGTCTTCGTGCCCGACGTGCCCAAGACCCGATCGGGCAAGATCATGCGGCGGCTCCTGACCCAGCTCTTCGAGGGAAGCACGCTCGGGGACACCACCAGCCTGCAGAACGAACCGTGCATCGCGCAGATCAAGGAGATCTGCGAGGGCTGACCTCCCGGTACCGGGGGCGCACCGCCCCCGGCACCCCGCCCGGCCTCTGGCTCTTTCCGGCCCCGCGCGCATATACTGTCCAAACGACAGCATATTGCTTCCAGGGAGGACAGCCATGACTTTTGAGAACCAGGTCGCGCTCGTGACGGCCGCCGGCGCGGGAATCGGCCGCGCCATCGCCCTGCGCCTCGCGGCCGACGGTGCCGCCGTCGTCGTCTCCGACGTCAACGACGAGGCCGGCGCGCACACCGTAGCCCTCATCGAGGCGGCCGGCGGGCGCGCCGCCTACAAGCACGCCAACGTCGCCGACGCGGCCGAGGTCGGGGAACTGGTTCCCTTCGCCGTCGAGTCGTTCGGCCGCCTGGACATGGCGGTCAACAACGCCGGCGTCGGCGCCATGCCCAAGCCGATCCAGGACATCACCCATGCCGAATGGGACCGCGTCATCGACGTGACCCTGCGCGGCACCTTCCTGGCCCTGCAGTCGCAGCTTTCGCACTTCACGGCCCAGGGCAGCGGGTCGATCGTCAACATCGCCTCGCTCGCGGGCATCAGCGCCACCCCGCAGCTCACGCCATACGGCGCGGCCAAGCACGGCGTCGTCTCGCTCACCCGCAGCGTCGCGAAGGAAAACGCCGCCCTGGGGATCCGCATCAACGCCGTGGCCCCCGGAGCGATCGAAACCGCGGCCCTGGCCTCGTTGCCGGCCGACGCCAAGGCCGGGTACGCCGCGGAAATCCCCATGAAGCGTCTGGGCCGGCCCGCGGAGATCGCCAACGCCACAGCATTCCTGCTCTCGGACCAGGCCAGCTTCATCACCGGCGTCGTGCTGCCGGTCGACGGCGGAACCGAGGCCTAGATCCATGCATCCGGAATCCGGGAACCCGGCACTCGTCCACGCCCTGAACGGCATCCTGGCCCAATGGACCTCCCCCGAATTCATAACCGCCGTGGCAGCACGCGAGGGCGTGCACCTGGACCCCGGTGCGATCACGATGGTGACGATCCTGGGTTCCGCCGGGCCCCAGCGCCCTTCGGCCCTGGCCGCCCGCATGGTCACGGGGGCCTCGAACATCTCCAAGATCGTCGCCCGGCTGCAGGAAGCGGGAGCCATCCAGAAGCTGGCCGACCCCCGGGACTCCAGGGCTTCGCTCGTCGAGCTCACCGCCGCCGGAAGGGACATGGCGGAGGCCCTGACCCGTTCGGGGACATCGCTGGTCACCGAGCTGATCGGGCAGTGGAGTACCGAGGACCGCAGCGACCTGCTGCGCCTCCTGGACCGCTTCGAGCGCGAAAGCAAGCGCGTCGCAATCGACCTGAAGCGCGGGGATTCCTAGCGCGAAATGGTCACGTAGGCCATGGCGCCTTCGCGATCCACGGAGACGTTTCCGACGCCTGCCGCCACCGCCAGGTCGCGGAGCTCCGCGGCCGTGCGGATGCCGGCGATGTCGCCGTGTGCCTTGAGCAGCTTCAGGTAGGCGTTGGACCGGGCCGAGCCCCGAACGAGCGAGGCCAGGCGCAGCGACCCGTGTTCCTGGAGCTGGTCGCCCAGCCCGGAAATCACGGCCCCCACGTCCGGGACCAGGTGGAGCAGACCCAGGCCCAAAATGGTTTCGTAGCGTCGTCCGTCGGGCGGCGAAAGCATGTCCCGGCATTCGAGGGCGATGCGCCCCGGCACTTCCCCGCCGGCGGCCCGGCGAATCGATTCGCGGGCCACCTCAAGCATCGGCGCGCTCAGGTCCACCAGCGTCGTGGGGCGGCGGCCGGCAACATGCAGCAGCGCCGTGGCTCTGGCCGTCCCCACGGCCACCTCGAGCAGCGGTCCGTCGCCCGAGCCGATGGCCCGCGCCGCGAAGGCCGCGTACTGGTCGGGGCGGGTTCCCCAGCAGATCCTGTTGTAGGTCGGGGAACCCAGCATTGCGTCGTAGGCCCGCGCCCGGCGCGCATAGAAACCGCGGTCGCCAAAGAAGTTTTCGCTCACCCCACCATCGTGCGTCCGGGTGCGGTGGCCTCGCTAGTGCGTGGGGGCGCCGGCATGGCGCCGCAGCGAGGCAATGTCGACTTCGAGCATCTGCCCGTTGCGCATGATCGGCGTCTTGCGACCCGGAACCAGCGCATCGACGGTCAGCCTGATCAGCGTTCCATGGGCAACGACGACGATGCGCTTGCCCTCGTGGCGCTCCAGCAGTTCGCAGAGCGACCTGATGCCGCGCGCGGCCACGGCTTCCTCGGGTTCGGCCGATCGCAGCAGCACGTCGATTTCCTCGCGCGGCAGGCCGGAGGCCACGCGGCCCTCGGCGTTTCCGTAGTGGCGCTCCTGGAGCCCGCCGATTTTTTCGGTCAGGACCAGGCCCAGGTTCTGCCCGATGAGTTCCGCGGTTTCGACGGCGCGACCCAGCGTCGACGACGCCAGGACGTCCCAGCGCGAGCCCGCCAGTTCCTGCCCTGCGACATAGGCCTGCTCGCGGCCAACATCGTTCAACGGGATATCCGTTTGACCCTGGAGACGGCCCTCGGCATTCCAGGCTGTTTCACCGTGACGGACCAAAACCAACGTTGCACTCATACCCACAAGCCTAGCCCGGCAAAATTCCGGCCATGCAGGGGGCGCAGATTCTTCGATTTTCGTCTCAGCATTCGCAACCTAAGCTCACAATCTTTGGCTGTCGGTCGATTTCTTGCCACAATGGATCAACACCCCATCCCGAGCGGCCGAGAGATCTGGTTCCATGACGCCGCAGCAACCTTTCACACTCCGGTGAACAAGGTGCTACCGCCAGAAACGATGGAGAGCGCGTAAGCAATCTTCGGTGCCGAACCCCTGCGGGACCCCTAGCGGCCCCTCCGGGGCGAGTCGGCACCGCATTGACCCGGGAGAAGCACCCCCCAGCCCCACAGGCGAGGGCCGTCCGCACCCCGGATGGCCGTTGCCACATACGCAAGGAGTCAGCCACCCTCATGGCCGAACATCAATTTGGATTCCGCACGCGCGCACTGCATGCCGGCGGCACCCCGGATGCCGAGCACGGTTCACGCGCCGTCCCGATCTACCAGACCACCTCGTTTGTCTTCAAGGACTCCGACGATGCCGCGAACCTCTTCGCGCTGCAGAAGTACGGAAACATCTACTCGCGCATCGGCAACCCGACGGTTGCGGCCTTCGAGGAACGCATCGCCTCGCTCGAGGGCGGCATCGGCGCCGTGGCCACCGGCTCCGGCATGGCGGCCGAGTTCATCACCTTCGCGGCCCTGGCCGGCGCGGGCGACCACATTGTTGCCTCCTCCAAGCTCTACGGCGGAACCATCACCCAGCTCGACGTGACCCTGCGCCGCTTCGGCGTTGAGACCACGTTTGTCGATTCCACCGATCCGGCCGAATTCGCCGCGGCCATCCGCGAGAACACCAAGGCCGTCTACACCGAGGTCGTCGCGAACCCGTCCGGCGACATCGCCGACCTCAAGGGCCTGGCCGAGGTGGCGCACGCCGCCGGCCTGCCGCTGGTCGTTGACTCCACGCTGACTCCCCCGTACCTGTTGCGCCCCATCGAGCACGGCGCCGACATCGTGATCCACTCGGCCACCAAGTTCCTCGGCGGGCACGGCACCACCCTCGGCGGCGTCGTCGTGGAGGCCGGCACCTTCAACTGGGGCAACGGCAAGTTCCCGTCCATGACCGAGCCCGTGGCCTCCTACGGCAACGTTTCCTGGTGGGACAACTTCGGTGAGTACGGCTTCCTGACCAAGCTGCGCAGCGAGCAGCTGCGCGACATCGGACCGGCGCTTCCGGCCCAGTCCGCGTTCCAGCTCCTGCAGGGCGTCGAGACCCTGCCGCAGCGCATGGATTCGCACCTTTCCAACGCCAAGGCCGTGGCCGAATGGCTGGAAGCCGACCCGCGCATCTCCTACGTGAACTACGCCGGCCTGCCGTCCCACCCGCACCACGAGCGCGCCAAGGAACTGCTCCCGCTGGGCGTCGGTTCGGTCTTCAGCTTCGGCATCAACGGCGGCCGCGCCGCCGGCACCGCCTTCATCGAGGCGCTGCAGCTGGCCAGCCACCTGGCCAACATCGGCGACGTGCGCACCCTGGTGCTGCACCCGGCCTCCACCACCCACCAGCAGCTCACCGCCGACCAGCTGGTCGCGGCCGGCGTCCCGGAGGACCTGATCCGTTTCTCCGTGGGACTCGAGGACCTCGAAGACATCCTCTGGGACCTGGACCAGGCCCTGACCGCCTCGCAGCAGGTGCTTGCCGCGCCGGCCGAGGAAGTCTACGACGGGGCCGCCTGCTCCATCGACGCGGCACGCGCCGCCGCCACGACGGGAGCCAAGTAATGAGCGCCACCGAAACCCGCACCTGGGTCGGCCCGAACGCCGCCGAACGCCTGGAGATCCTGCGGAACACCAAGTCGATTGCGCTGGTCGGAGCCTCCAACAAGCCGTCGCGCGCCTCCTACTTCGTGGCGACCTACCTGCTGTCCTCCTCCAAGTACAAGGTCTACTTCGTGAACCCGGTGCTCGACGAGATCCTGGGCCAGCCGGTGTACAAGTCGCTCGCCGACCTGCCGGAGACCCCGGACATGGTCGAGGTCTTCCGCAAGCACGACGACCTGCCATCCGTGCTTGACGAGTCGATCGCCGTCGGCGCGAAGACCCTGTGGCTGCAGCTCGGCTCCTGGCACGAGGAGGTCGCGGCCAAGGCCGAGGCCAACGGCTTGGAGGTTGTCATGGACCGCTGCGTGAAGATCGAGCACGCCCGCTTCCACGGCGGCCTGCGCCTGGCCGGCTTCAACACCGGAGTCATTTCCTCCAAGCGCCAGCTTCTCGCCTAGGCCTACTTGGCTTTGCCCTCGGGCGTTCACCGTTCGCGGTGAACACCCGAGGGTTTTTTATGTCTCGGTCAGCCCCGGAAGGTCCTCGCGGGCCATCATCGTGGTGAGGTGCCACAGCTTGCGGTCGCTGCCGTCGTTGGAGTTGCGAAGGCTTTCCCGCTTGATTTCGCCGACGACGTCGATGATCCGGTTTTCGAGGAGCTTCACCTCGTCGGCATTGAGCATCAGGTTGGAAAGGTCGAGCACGCCCCGCATGTCCGGCTCGTTCCCGGTTGCATACCCATTGCCCCAGTCCAGGACAGCCTGAAGTTGGCGCACCAGCTCCTGGCCCTGCTGCCCCAGGTACGACTTCAATACGAGGGCGTCATCGGCCGCGCTGGGGGCCTCCGGGGTTCCAACACTGAACCGCCCATGCACCGCCCGCCAGACCCGATCCCGCCGATCCCGCGCCAGCTCGGGAGCCTCTTCGACGATTCCCGCCGAAGCCAGCACCCGGAGGTGGAAACTCAGTGAATTGGCCGGGACATCCAGTCGTTCGGCCAAGTCGGTGGCGCGGGCGGAGTCCATCGCCGAGAGCATCGAGACAATGCGGCGGCGCAGCGGATTTGCCATGGCCTTGAGCATTGAGGAGGTCATGGTGATGGTTGCGTCGTCCGGGGAATTCCGTTCCTTTGGAGCCATGTCACCAGTGTAGCGATTCCACAAATATAGTTGCGCAAACTCTATTGCGCAATAATATGTGCGGGTCTAATCTGGGGTGCATGACGACCAAAACCAGTGCTGAAACCAGCGCGAAGGCCGCTACCCCGACCCCAGCGCTGTGGCGCAACCGGAACTACCTGCTCTGGCTCGGCTCGGACACCGGTTCGGCCCTCGGAATCGCCTTGCATTCCTTCGCGGTCCCCCTCATCGCCTTGGTCGCAACCGATTCCCCGGCACAGGCCGGCATCATCGGCGCAGCCGGGATGCTCGGACGGATGCTCGCCACGTTGCCCGGCGGCGTCCTGGCGGACCGGCACAACCGCCGCCGGCTCATGATGATCGGCGGCATGTCCGGCACGGTGATCGGTCTCGGTCTTGTTGCCGCCGCGGCCACCGGAAACCTGACCTTTTGGAGCCTGCTCGCCCTTCACCTGCTGATGTCCGTGCGCAACGGACTGTTCGGCTCAGCCTCGGATGCGGTGCTCAAGGACCTGCTGCCGGAAACGCAGCTCGGTTCGGCCCTTGCCGCAAACCAGGGGCGCGATGCAGTGGTTTCCTTGGCAGGTGGACCGCTCGGCGGCATTCTGCTCGCGGTCTCGCACACCGTGGCCCTGGCCGCCGTCGCAGCGATTCACGCAGCGGCAACGCTTCTCGCCAAATTCATGGTCCTGCCGGCACCCGGCCGGGAAGCGGATGCGGCCGCAGCAAAGCGGCAGGAACCGGCCGGCCGCACCGGATGGGTGCGCGGCTTCGCCAAGGAGAGCGGCGAAGGCCTCAAGTGGTTGTGGCGGCGCAAGGACCTGCGTGTGGTCCTTCTGGTTTCCGTCATCATCAATCTTGGAACCAACGCCTCCATCACGTCGGTCATTTTCGCGCTTCAACGCCGCGGAGAATCGGCCGCGACCATCGGCCTGGTGTCGGCGGCGATCGGTGCCGGCATGCTCCTGGGCAGCATGACCGCACCCGCACTGATCAAGCGGGTTCCCAGCGGTGTTCTCACCTGCGGCGGGCTGCTCCTGGCGATTGCAGCTCTCTGGGTCTTGCCGTTCGTTGAACAGGTCGCGGCACTTTGCGTGATCCTGGCCGTTGCACTTTTCGGGGCGCCGGCAATCAACGCCGGCATTGGCGGCTATTTCATGACGGCCGTTCCCAGCGGGCTTTTGGGCCGGGCCACCAGCGCCTCTGCCCTGATGGGCATGGCAGCCCTGCCGTTGGCCCCGCTGATCGCGGGATTCGGTTTCCCGCGCCTGGGCTGGACCGGGCTGCTGTCATTCTGCGCGGCCATCGCGGCACTGGCGGGGATCATTGCACTTGCAAACAAGCCGCTGCGCACACTCCCCGGCCCCGAGGGGTGGGCGGCACGCGCAGCGGCCTACAAGCAGACTTCGTCCGTCTAGCTGGATCGAACGGAACGGCCTACCAAACGGGCTCATCGTCATCGTCGTCGGCTTCGGAAACGCCAAGATCGGGCTGCTGGTTCCCGTCGAACTGGGCCCAGGCCTCGGTGAATTCGAGGATGTCCTCGAGCGCTTCCTCGTGGTCATCGTCCAGGAGCTCCAGCGCATCGCTCGAGTCCAGGATGCTGGCGATGGCCCTGGCCGGATGCTCCTCGAAGTAGTCGGCCGGCGAGTAATCGGCGTTGAACGTCAAGTCCTTGCTCTGCTCGTACAGGTCAATAAAGGCCTCAACAACTGCAGGAACCCGGGACAGCTCCAGCCCGGTGAGCGCGTCGTTGTACGCGCGACTGGTCACCTCTGCCCATTCTTCGATGATCTCTTCGCTCATTTGCGTTTCGGAATTGCCCACTTCTCTACCTTGCCTGTTTGACGACTCTTCGCGCATCAATAATATGGTGAACTGCCCAAACCGTACATCTCCCACGGATGTGAATTTGGACCGGGCGCACCCGGTTCCCCCCCGGGAGACGACAAGGGCCGGCCGCCGGGACACACCCCCGACGACCGACCCTGGAATCTTGGCTTCCTACAGGCGGCGGTTGGCCAACACCGGAAGGAACTCACGCACCTCGTCGATGCGGCGGCGGGTGACCTCGGTCGTTACCAATCCCTCGACGTCGTCATCCAGGAAAACGACGGGCACGCCCATCGGATCCAGGATCGCCGAGTGCCCGATCGTGTGGCTTGAGCTGGTACCCGCTGCGGCGACCCACACGGTGTTTTCGATGGCACGGGCCTTGAGCAGGGTTTCCCAATGCTCGATCTTGTGGTCGCCCTTGAACCAGGCGGCCGCGACCAGCAAGACGTCGACGCCGTTGACGGCCAGGCGGCGGGACAATTCCGGGAAGCGGAGGTCGTAGCAGGTCAGCATCCCGACCTTGAGCCCGCCAATCTCAAAGATCGGCAGCACATCGACCGGGCCCGCGGTGATGGCGGTGGATTCCTGGTAGGAGAAGGCGTCGTAAAGGTGGATCTTGCGGTAGGTGCCAAGGATCGACCCGTCCTCGGCGACCGCGGCAAGGGTGTTGAAGGGGCGCGCATCGCCGCTTTCCTCGTACCCGCCGGCCACGATGGCAATCTTGTGCTCTGCAGCGATGAAGGACAGCTGCTGCACGAACGCGGTCCAGTGTCCGGCGATGGCCTCGGCCAAGCCACCCTCGACCTTGGACACGGCAAGCATCGCTTCCTCGGGGAAAAGGACCAGGCTCGCGCCCTCGCCCTTGGCCCGCGCGGCAAGCCGCGCCATGGTCCCCAAATTCTCGGTGATCGACCCCGTGGGAGCAAACTGTCCAACACTGACCTTCATGACGATTCCCTTCATTGCCAACGTTCCGGAATCCAGCCTAGCGACGATCGTCCGTTTGGTGGATTCCGGATCGGCCTTGTCAGCCGTACGGTATGGAATATGACGACAAAACGCGAGAACAAGTGGTTGGCGCTGCTCGTATTGGCCGGCGCGTTGGCCATGATCGTGCTCGACGGCACGATCGTCGGGGTCTCGCTGCCCAGCATGATCCAGTCCCTCGACATGGACCTGACCTCCGCGCAATGGGTCAATTCGCTCTACTCGGTGGTGCTTGCCGCACTGCTGATGACCGCGGGGCGACTCGGCGACAGGGTCGGACGGCGCAGACTCCTGGCCATCGGCGTGGGAATCTTCGTGCTCGGCAGCCTCGCCGCGGCGCTCGCCACCGACGCGACCGCGCTCATCGCGGCGCGCGCCCTCCAGGGTGTCGGCGGGGCCGCGGTCCTGCCCTCGACGCTGTCCAGCGTCAATTCCATCTTCCGGGGCAAGGAGCGCGCCGCCGCCTTCGGCATTTGGGGAGCCGTCATGTCCGGCGCCGCGGCTCTGGGCCCGCTGTTGGGCGGCGCCTTCACCACGTACCTGGACTGGCGGTGGATCTTCTGGGTCAACCTGCCGCTGGGACTATTGGTGCTCGTCGGGATCTGGCGCCTTGTCCCCGAAACCACCGTCGAACACCGGGAGCACGGCGCGGACATCGTCGGCGTCCTGCTCAGCGCGCTCGGATTCGGCCTGCTGGTCTTCGTCCTGATCGAGGGCCCCAGCTGGGGCTGGCTGGCCCCGAAGACGGCCGTCGAGCTGGGGCCGCTGACGTGGGACGCGGATGCACCGGTCTCGCCGATACCGATCCTCGGGGCGATCTCCGTGGGCGCGCTGATCGCCTTCATCCGGTGGGAGCTGCGGCGGGGACGGCAACTCAAGAGCACGCTGCTGGATGTCTCGCTCTTCTCCCACGCAACGTTTTCCTGGGGCAACGCCACCGCCACGATGGTGGCCATGGGCGAGTTCGGGCTGCTCCTGGTGCTGCCGCTGTACCTGATCAACGTCCTGGCCACCGACGCCATGGGCGCCGGGCTCATCCTGACGGCGATGGCGGCCGGCGCGTTCCTGTCCGGGGCCATGGCCAGGCACCTGGCCGCATCCATGGGCGCGGACCGGGTGGTGGTCCTGGGCCTGGGGCTGGAGGTCGCTGGCGTAGCGGCCCTGGTCTGGGTCATCGGTGCCGGCGCCCCGCTGTTTCCGCTGGTCCTGCTGCTGGTTCTCTACGGGCTGGGTCTTGGACTGGCCTCGGCGCAGCTGACCAGCACGGTCCTGCGCGATATCCCCCCGGAGGCCTCCGGCCAGGGCTCGGCAACGCAAAGCACCCTGCGCCAGCTGGGATCCGGGTTCGGCACGGCCATCGCTGGCAGCGTGCTGGCCGTGGCGACAACCCACGCGGCCGCCGTTTCCCTGGCCGCGCTGGAGATTCCGGGGCTCGACGCGGCGGCCTGGGCCCAGCGGCTCAGCGATTCGGCTGGAGGCCTCATCCCGCAGGTGTTGCACGGCAACGCGGGGGCGGCCTTCGGCGAACATGCGGCGCAGGTCGCCGGGGTGATGGGCGACGCCTTCACCAGAGGCGTCCAGGCGGCCATGGTTGCCGCCGTGGTCTGCCTGGCCATCGGCTGGGTCGGCTCGCTGCAGGTCAGCCGCGCGGCCCGGGCCGTCTCGGTCCCGGACGACGCGCAGGTGCTCACTCCGGAACCGGAGGCCGAACGGGGCTAGTCCCGCCCCGTTTCCAGGGGGAAGTCCGGGATCTGAACCGGGGTAAAGCTCGGCACCTCAATGGTGATCGAGGGCGCCGGAATCGGGGTCGGCACCAGGTAGGGCGAGATGGCCGGCGGCTTGTTCCCGTCTTCCCCGGCAGGGGCCCCGGTGCCGCCGGTCGGTCTTGTTGCCCCGGCAAACAGGCCGATTCCAAGGGACAGGAACATCAGCGGCAGGAACAGGTGGTAGCCGATGTAGAAGACCGACTGCATCCGGCCGCCGACCCCGGCAAGCCCCGCGCGCCTGGCGCTTGAGCGCAGCCTCTGGCCCTTCACCCACGGGTTCTCGCCCGGTCCCAGCCGCGCGACGAGGATCGCCAGCTGCGCTCCGACCGCCAGCAGCCATCCGGCACCGACCAGCACGATCATGCCTGCCGCGGGACCCAGCTCCGGCAAGGTGAGCACGACGGCGAGCACGCCTAGGCATCCCCAGCGGAAGCGGGCCCAGTGGGCCTCGAGCAGCGCCCCGATCCGCCGGTGCCAATGGGCAATGAGCGCCGGGCGCTCCGCCCCGGCTTCCGGCGGTGCGCAGGATGCCTTGTCCAGCAGCGTTCCGCCGATGAAACCCAGCACTGCTCCGGCTCCCACCAGAAGCAACCCCGGGCGTTGGTCGGGGGCGAGGATTCCCAGCACGGCTCCGGCCAGGCCCGTCGCCCCGGCGGCCGCGAGCAGCCGCATGCCGGTACGTGCAGAGGGGAACCTGCCAAAGATGTCTTCCACGTACCCGGCGGGCAGCGGCTTGGCGGCCCGCCGATACCGCAACCAACCGGCCCCGGCCAGCAGGCCGAGCAGCAGCACCGCGGCAAGGATCCCGGGCAGCCCGCTCCCCCGTTGGACGATCAGCGCCCCCAGCATGCCATGTACCCAGGGCAGCCTGCCCAGCGGCCGCAGCCTCTCCAGGAAAAGCTGGGCAAAGTCCGCCTGGACCGTGTCATCGAGCGGGTTGACCGCGAGCATTCCACGCAGCAGCGTGCCGCGATCGCCCACCACGGCGCCCGCGCCGTCGATGACGCCGGAGGCGAGCAGCAGGCCGTGGTCGTTGGGGGCGACGTTCAGCCCGGCGCGAAGGTATTCCAGCGCCCTGGGGGTGTTCCCGCCCAGGTCGGCGATGAGCGCGGCCACCCGGAAGTGGTCGGGGTCCTCGGGATCGATCTCCAGCGCCCGGTCCATGGCCGCCGACGCCTCGTCGAGTTCGGTGCGGTTTGTCGAGGTGCCGACCAGCAGCAAGCCGACCCAGAAGTGTCCCTTGGCCAGGTTCGGCGCACCCTGGACCATGACCCGGGCCAGGGCCAGCGCCTTCTGGCGCTGCCCCGCTTGGTGGGCGCACATGATCAGCAGGTCCAGCGCCCCCAGGGAGTCGTGCTCCAGTTCCAGGGCACGGTGCCCCGCGGCCTCGGCCGGTTCCTGCCGGTCGTTGGCGAGCAGCACCATGCCGTAGAGCACCCAAAAACGCGGGTCCTCGCCGTGGTGTTCCAGCTGACCGGAGACCAGCTTCAGCGCCTCGTCCAACCGCTTCGATGCCGCCAGTGCTTGGGCTCTGGCCTGCAGAAGATCGACGTCAATGGGGTTGGGCATGGATGACGGCGCCGTCAGAGCATCTTGCGCGAGCGCAGGTAGCTGGCGAGCTCGTCGTAGCGCCCGTGGTCGTTGCTGAAACGCACCACGTTGCGCGCCGATTCGAGCCACGGCAGGGTCGAGGCCTTGACCTCGGCCAGGGCAAGTTCCATGTGCCCCATGTTCAGCGGGATGATCTCGTTGGCCGCAATGGATTCGATCATGGCCTTCTCCGCCGCCGTGACACACAGGTGTTCCAGGTCCGCCCCGGAAAGATTTTCGGTGCGGCGGGTCAGCGCGTGCAGGTCGATTCCGGCGATCGGCCGCTTCTTCAGGTGGTAGTGCAGGATCGCCGTGCGCGCCGCCGCATCCGGCGGAGTGACAAGCACCGTGCGGTCCAGCCGGCCGGGGCGCAACAGTGCCTCGTCCAGGTCCCAGGGGTGGTTCGTCGCGGCCAGGATGTAGAGGCCGTCGTTGTCCCCTGCCATCGAGTCCATTTCCAGCAGCAGCTGGTTGACCATCTGGCGCAGCCAGGAGGCGGATCCGGTGAGCGATCCGCGGCGCATGCCCAGGGCGTCGACCTCGTCGAGGAAGAGCACCGTGGGGGTTTCGGCACGCGCGGAGTCAAAGACCGCCTTGAGGTTCTTCTCGGTTTGCCCCATGTAGGAGGAGAGCACATCCGTCATGACCACGGACATGAACCGTGCGCCGAGCTCGCCGGCCACCGCGCGGGCGAGGAAAGTCTTGCCACAGCCCGGGGGCCCGTACAGCAGCAGGCCGCCGCGCAGGGATTTCCCGAAGGCCTTGGCGATCTCGCTGTGGCGCATGGGCGCCAGGAACGATTCGTTCAGCCGCGCCTTGACGCTTTCCAACCCTCCGACATCGGCCAGCGTAATGGCCGGGGCTTCGGGTTCGATCGGGGCGATCCCCGATTCCTCCGGGTCCATGCCGATGGCGAACGGTGCGGGCAGCTGCTCGCCGAGTTCGCGGCTGGCCTTGTCCCAGTCAAAACCGTCGTCTGACGGTGCGCGTTCCGGGTCCGGCGCCGAAGCCACGGCCTCGGGTGCCGCCGGGGGCACGGCAACCGGCACGGCAACGGGCTCGGCGGCAGGTGGCGCCGCCGGGGCCGAAAGCCCGCTGACGATCTTCCCCAGCAGGCCCAGGGCCGCCACGTTGGACGGCTCGGCCTGGATCACGGTGTTGACCTCGGCAAGCGCCTCGGGGTTGCGCCCCGCGGCATGCAGCATCTCGGCCACGTGCAGGCGCAGCGCGCTGTCACCCGGAGACGCCGCAAGGGCGTGGCGCAGGCTGGTCAGAAGTTGTTCATTCATGGTCTTCATCCATTCCCGTGCCACGCCCTTGCGTGATGGTTCGACTGTTAGTCGTTGATCAGATCGTGGCGGACGATGGTCTGCTCGCGATCCGGTCCAACGCCAATGGCGGAGAAACGGGTCCCGCTCATGCCTTCAAGCGCCAGCACGTAGTTGCGAGCATTTTCCGGAAGGTCCTCCATGGTGCGTGCCGTGGAGATGTCCTCGGTCCAGCCGTCGAAGTACTCGAAGATCGGCTTCGCGTGGTGGAAGTCGGTCTGCGTCATCGGCATTTCGTCGTGGCGCACGCCGTCGACCTCGTAGGCCACGCACACCGGGATCTTCTCGATGTTGGTGAGCACGTCGAGCTTGGTGACGAAGTAGTCGGTGAAGCCGTTCACGCGCGAGGCGTGGCGGGCCAGGACCGCGTCGTACCAGCCGCAGCGGCGCGGACGGCCGGTGTTGACACCGAATTCGCCGCCGGTCTTCTGCAGGTACATGCCCATCTCGTCAAAGAGCTCGGTCGGGAACGGACCTGCGCCCACGCGGGTGGTGTAGGCCTTGATGATGCCCACCGAACGCGTGATGCGGGTCGGGCCGATGCCCGAGCCCACCGACGCGCCGCCGGCGGTCGGGTTCGACGAGGTGACGAACGGGTAGGTGCCGTGGTCGACGTCCAGGAACGTGGCCTGGCCGCCCTCCATGAGGACCACCTTGCCGGCGTCCAGGGCGTTGTTCAGTTCAAGCGTGGCGTCGATGACCATCGGGCGCAGGCGCTCGGCGAAGGACAGGAAGTACTCGACGATTTCGTCGACCTCGACGCCGCGGCGGTTGTAGACCTTGACCAGCAGCTGGTTCTTCTGAAGCAGCGACCCCTCGACCTTCTGGCGCAGGATGGACTCGTCGAAGACGTCCTGCACGCGGATGCCCAGGCGTCCGATCTTGTCCATGTAGGCCGGGCCGATGCCGCGACCGGTGGTGCCGATGGCACGCTTGCCCAGGAAGCGTTCGGTGACCTTGTCCATGGTCTGGTGGTACGGGGCCACCAGGTGTGCGTTTGCGGAAACACGCAGCTTCGAGGTGTCGGCCCCGCGGGCCTGCAGTCCCTCGATCTCCTCGAAGAGCGCTTCGAGGTTTACAACACAGCCGTTTCCGATAATCGGGATGGCGTTTGGCGAAAGAATGCCGGCGGGCAGGAGCTTGAGCTCATACTTTTCACCGCCGACGACGACCGTATGGCCGGCGTTGTTGCCACCGTTTGGCTTCACAACGTAGTCAACCTGGCCACCCAAAAGGTCTGTGGCTTTACCCTTGCCCTCGTCGCCCCACTGGGCTCCGACGATCACGATTGCTGGCATGGGATCCTCCCCCTTGCTCGATTCAGCGCGGCCGGCACATAATGCCGGGTCCCGGCGGTGCCGGGCGCAGAAATGCCCCTCGCTCTTCCACTGTCCACGCATGGATCAGGAAGAACAGTAAGGGGCTCTTACGTCACGAGTTTACCCGAAGAACGAACGTCGAGTGGATTTATGGCGCCTAGGAGTCGGTTTCCGGCTCGATCGCCGCAGATAATGCGGCCTGGGCCAGCTGCTCCCATCTTTCCATCGAACTTTCGGGAACCGCCACCCAATCACGGAACGGCCGGCCCTGGCCCGAGGGGTCGAAAAGCTCCGCCCCGGGGCACTCCATCCCCTGTGACATGGCTTTGCTGTCGCGGCCGACCTTGAACGCCATCCGGTCCTCAAGCAGGCATGCAATGGCCTTGGACTCGAACTTCAGGGCTTCCTTGCCGAACATCTTTCCCGGCGTCACCCCTTCGCCGAGCAGGGTGCGGCCAATCCGCTGGTACTCGGCCATGGCCTCGGGTGTTGGAAATTGCATACTCATGACCCCATCAAACCCCGCTTTGGTCGTTTCGTCGAGGGATCAAGACCGGGTCTTTTCCTCGACGGTGTTTTGCCAGTGGTTTTCCCTACGCTTCGGGTGAGGCAGTGCGCGACCTGCGTTTCTCCCGCAGCCACCAAAACGGCAGCAGGAACGTTCCAAGGGCGCTGATCAGCCAAACCAGCAGCGTGCCCAGCACCCACGTGCTCACGCCCGACAGGGTCAGGCCTCCCGGGAAAAGCTGGGCGATGAACAGCGCCAATGCCGTGGCGATCAGCCCGACCCCGCCCAGGAATGCCGAGGCGTAGCGTCTGGCCATGGTCGCCACGAAGGGCGCAATGACCGACTGCACCACCGTGAAAACCAGGACCGCAACAATGAACCCGGAAGCATGAATGGTGAAGCCGTCCAGGATCCAGCTCGTCACCAGCAGGCCCAAGGCCGACGAGACTACGAAAATGGCCAGTCGAATCAGGAAACGAATCATGGAAATGAGTGTACGGCCAGCGCTGTGACATGGGGCAGTAGCACAGGGACAAGTTATTTCCGATGCCGCCCTAGACTGGATCCCATGGCCCTGACCCGTGAACAACTCATCGACACCGCAGTGGACGTGCTTTCGAAATTCGGCCTGGCCGACCTCTCGATGCGCAGGCTCGCACGGGAACTCGAGGTGCAGGTCGGGGCCCTGTACTGGCACGTGAAATCCAAGCAGGAGCTGCTGGTGGATGTGGCGGCAAAATTGCTCGGTTCCGTGCCGCGGCCGGCGACCCCGGCGCCGGCGACGGCGCCGATGGCCATCGCGTCGTTGCTGCAGCAATTGCGCACCGCGTTGATCACGGTTCCGGACTCCGCCGAGGTCATCCAGTTGGCGCAGTCCATGCGCCCGGATGCGCTGGCCCCGCTGGGTTGGCTGCTGGAATTCCTGCAGTTGGCCGGGATCCCCCGGGAACAGGCGCCCTTCGCCAGGCACCTGCTGCTCAACCACCTGCTCGGATCCATTGCCGCGCACCAGGAAGCCCAAGCGCTGGCCGGCATGCCGGAAGCGGAGGGAAACACCGCGGAATTGGGCCAGGAGGCCTTCGAATACGGCGTCCGCGTGATCCTACAGGGGCTTTCCCTCGAGCACGCGGCAGTCGGGACCTAGTCGCCCAGACGCCCCCCTGACGCTTCCAGGTAGCAGGCCCCGCACAGCGACTCGTACCAAACGTCGTCTCCGTCGATCGCGACCTGGTCGCCGTCGAAGATGATCTTGTCGCCGACTCGGCGCGTGTTGAACACCGCCTTGCGACCACAACGGCAAATGGTCTTGAGCTCCTCGAGCGAGTGAGCGATTTCCAGCAGGCGCCGCGATCCGGGGAACGCGTGGGTGCGGAAGTCGGAGCGGATGCCGTAGGCAAGCACCGGGACGTTGTCGAGCACCGCGATGCGGAACAGGTCATCGACCTGGCTTGCCGTCAGGAACTGCGCCTCGTCGACAAGCAGACAGGCCACCGGCGGGGCGTCGACGTGTTGCAGGATCGCATCGGGATCGTCGCCCGCTGCGTGGGCGGCGAAAAGCTCCCGGGCATCGGCCTCCGGCGGGATCAGGAAATCGACGTCCCTGTCCATGCCCAGACGCGAAACGATGCCGGAGTCGCCCTTGGTGTCGATGCCAGGCTTGGCCAGCAGCACCCGCTGGCCGCGCTCCTCGTAGTTGAACGCGGTCTGCAACAAGCCGGTCGACTTGCCCGAATTCATTGCACCATAGCGGAAATACAGCTTCGCCACATCGTTCCTTTCGTGTTGGGCATCGTGCACGATTCTATGCGCTGGCGCCCGGGCAGGTTTCCCGGCAAACGCCTGCGGGCACGGAAATGCCCGGTGCCGGGAAGCCCGTTCAAGGACTTTCCCGACACCGGGCATCGCCGGATCCAACCGGTCAGGAGCCTGCCGAGTCGCTACGCCCGGTCGCCCGCGGGAAGCGACTCGGTGGCCTCCGATGCGTCGACCTCTTCAACACCATCGGCCGGGACCATGCGCTTGCGCATCACGAAGTACAGCACCGCGACGACCAGGGCGAAAGGAACCCCGAAGATCATCGTCATGGTGAATTCC